>JAZRFV010000065.1:0-31796 GCA_045643825.1 Candidatus Scatosoma sp. | reverse complement strand
TCTGGTGTGCCTGCGACGGAAGTCGTTTGCAGCGACGGCAAAGCTGAGCTTTGAGGCAGTCTTACGTCTTTTCGACGATCTTTAAGCGAGAAACGACTGTGTGGGCGTGTAAAATATGATATTAAGATAAAAAAGAGCCGTGAGGCTCTTTTTTCTTGTGACAGGAGAAGAAAAAGTAGGAAAATGTAATAGATTTTTTTCAAAAGGTACTTGATTTATCAAGTAAGTTGGTATATAATAACAAATAACTGGAAACCAGTAAATAAAATAAACCTTTTAGGAGGAAAATTACATATGGCAGAATCAAGATTGATCGGTAGCTACCCTGTAATCGGTATCAGACCTACGATTGACGGCAGACGCGGACCTTTGAAGGTACGCGAAAGCTTGGAAGTTCAAACGATGAACATGGCGAAGAATGCGGCGGAACTCATTTCCAAGAACGTGTTCTATTCCAACGGCGAACCCGTAAAGGTTGTTATCGCTGTCACCACCATTCGTCGTGGTGCGGAAGCGGCTGCTTGTGCGGATAAATTTAAGAAAGAGGGCGTTGACATTACCCTTACCGTAACCCCTTGCTGGTGCTACGGCAGTGAAACGATGGATATGGATCCCATGACGATTAAGGCGGTTTGGGGCTTTAACGGTACGGAAAGACCTGGTGCGGTTTACCTTGCGGCGGTGCTTGCAGGTCACGCACAAAAGGGTTTGCCTGCGTTTGGTATTTACGGCCACGACGTACAGGATTTGGACGATACGACCATCCCTGCGGACGTTTCCGAAAAGATTTTGCGTTTCGCAAGAGCAGCGGTTGCCGTTGCTACGATGCGTGGTAAATCGTACCTTCAAATCGGTTCTATCTGTATGGGTATCGCAGGCTCTATCGTGGATGTGGAAATGTTCGAAGAATACCTCGGTATGCGCGTGGAATCGGTAGACGAAGTGGAAATTATCCGTCGTATGACCGAAGGCATCTACGATGCGAAGGAATATGAAAAGGCGCTCGCTTGGGTAAAAGCGAAGTGCAATTCCGACTTCGATAAGAACCCTACGGAAATGCAAAGAACCCCCGAAGAAAAGGCAAAGGATTGGGAATTTACGGCTAAAATGGCGTGCATCATCAAGGATTTGATGAATGGTAACCCCAACCTCCCTGCAGGTGCGGAAGAAGAAATGGTTGGTCACAATGCAATTGCGGCTGGTTTCCAAGGTCAAAGACAATGGACGGATTTCTACCCCAACTGTGACTTCCCCGAATCCATCTTGAACTCCACCTTCGACTGGAACGGCGCAAGAGAACCCTACATCCTTGCAACCGAAAACGATACCTTGAACGGCGTTTGTATGTTGTTCATGAAATTATTGACGGGCAGAGCACAAATCTTTGCGGACGTTCGTACCTACTGGAGTGGTGAAGCGATTAAGCGCGTAACCGATTACGACATCGAAGGCAAAGCGAAAGAAGCAAACGGCTTTATCCACCTTATCAACTCTGGTGCGGCTTGCGTAGACGCTTGCGGTGAAGTGAAGGACGAAAACGGCAATGCTGTGATGAAGCAATGGTGGAACATGACGGAAGAAGACATCGACGCTTGCATGAAGGCAACGACCTGGCCGTATGCTGACCTTGGTTACTTCCGTGGCGGTGGTTACTCCTCGAGATTCGTTACCCGTGCGGAAATGCCTTGCACCATGATCCGTTTGAACATGGTAAAAGGTCTTGGCCCTGTGATGCAAATTGCGGAAGGCTGGACGGTAAACGTACCCGACGAAGTAACGCATAAGCTTTGGAAGAGAACAGACTACACCTGGCCTTGTACTTGGTTTGCTCCACGTTGTGATGGCAAGGAAGGCAGCCCCTTCAAGACGGCGTATGAAGTTATGAACAACTGGGGCGCTAACCACGGTGCAATTTCCTACGGTCACATCGGTGCTGTCCTTATCACCATGTGTTCGATGCTTCGTATCCCCGTATGCATGCACAACGTATCCGAAGACGATATCTATCGTCCCGCTGCTTGGAATGCATTCGGTATGGATAAGGAAGGGCAGGATTATCGTGCTTGTGCTGCTTACGGGCCTATGTACAAAAACATTAAATAATGTAAACACGTATATGCGTCGCATTTCGGCGTTGTCGCGCGGGCTCGTACTACTTGTTCGCTCCCCCGCTTCGCCTTGAACTGCTTGCATCTCCGTGTTTACGACGAGATGCGTGTTGTATCGAATAGCGTTGGCATTCAGTCACGTACGGTTTGTACGCTCCTGTCAGCATGCTCACAGCTCCTTGAACTGCTTGCATCTCCGTGTTTACGGCTTCGTACTGTATCGGTGATATGAGAAGCTGTCAAAAAAGTGAGTGATAACACTCTCGACAAGGTCCAGCGGAACGCTGGCGCGCATCTTCGTGTTTACGGGTTCGTACTGAATTGAAATAATAATTAAAAGAGCAAGAATGAAAGGATACTTCCTTCTATTCTTGCTCTTGTTTTTATAATCATTTGCAATAATGCACCGATAGGTGCAATTCATGCAAGTATGTACTTGCAATTCATTGCGTGTTCACACGTATTTCGCATAGCTTTTTGTTTTAGAAACACTTGCAAAAAGGCGGTGGGCGTGCTATAATAGAGGGGTGAGGTAAACTACTATGAAATATATCGAATTAACTATCCATACCACCACGGAGGCAAGTGAAATTATCTCCGATATTATGTGGAATTACACCGACTACGGCGTGACGATTTGCGACCGTGCGGATATCATCGCCCTGCAAACCGCAAAAGAAAGCACCTTTTGGGATTATATGGACGACGATTTAACCGCTGACAAGCCCTCGGATGTTTTGGTGAAATGCTACGTTGCCGAGGACGTTGCAGGGGAAATTGTGGGTGCAATTTTGCGTGATATTTCCGATGCGAAGGAGCGTAGCGAGGGTTTTATCCCCTTCGGTACGTTAGAGGATACGAAACGTTTGGTGGACGGCGACGATTGGATTGACGTGTGGAAAAAACACTTCCGTCCCATTCATTTGGGTGCCATTGTAGTCGTGCCGGAATGGATTGAATACACACCTGCCCCCCACGAACAGGTTGTTTTGCTCGATTCGAACATGGCTTTCGGTACGGGTGAACACGAAACGACCTCGATGTGTGTGGAGCTGATGCAGGAATATATTACCCCTTCGTCCGTATGTATTGACGTGGGTTGCGGCAGCGGTATTTTGGGTATCTCCGCCATCAAGCTCGGTGCCGAAAAGGCATACCTGACCGATATCGATCCCATTGCGGTAGAAAGCTCTTTGCATAATGCAGAGTTGAACGGCGTTGCGGAAAAAACGGTGGTTGCGCACTCGAACCTGCTTGAAAACACCGAGGTGCAGGGCGATATTATGATGGCAAACATCACGGGCGAGGTTTTAAAAATGCTCGCTCCCTCTATTCCTAAAAACCTGAAAAAAGACGGCGTGTTGATTTTGAGTGGTATCATTGAGAGCCGTCTTGAGATGGTAAAAGCGGCCTATGAAGCTGTGGGTATGAAGGTTGTATTTGAGAAACGCAAGGGGGAATGGTTTGCCCTTGTTTTGAAGCATAATTAAGAAAAGAGGGTACCATGTCTGCGTTGAAGCGGTTTTTTGTGGATAAAATTGAAGATACGGTAGAGCTTGTTGGCGAGGAGTTCGAGCATGCAAAAAACGTGTTGCGCCTTGGCAACGGCGACGAGGTGATTTTGCTTGATAACAGCGGTAACGAATATACCGCCGTAATCGCCACCGTAGAAAAGAAGCGTATGCTCTTGAACGTGGTACGCTGTGAAGTGGGTACGCGCGAGGCGAATGCGGACGTATGTCTTTTGTTCGGCTATCTTAAAAATGCAGACAAGAACGAGTTTATCGTGCAAAAGGCGGTGGAACTTGGTGTGAAACGCATTTGCGTATTCTCTTCCGAATATTCTTCCGCGTATATGAATGCGAATAAGTTAGAACGCCTGAACAAGGTGTCCAAGGAAGCGGCAAAGCAATGCCTTCGTGCGACGGCCCCTGAGGTTGTGTATTACGACAATTTCGACGCGGCGTTGAATGCGGCGGAAGGCTATACCAACAAGGTATTTGCCTGCGAATTTGCCACCGAGAGTAAGTGTGATATTGCAAACCTGCAAGGCAGCGTTGCCATCGTAATCGGTAGCGAAGGCGGTTTCTCCCGTGAGGAGGAAGTGATGGCAAACGACAAGGGCTTTGCCTCCATCACCCTTGGTAAACGAATTTTGCGTGCGGAAACGGCGGCGGTTGCCTTAACCAGCGTCGTGATGTTTTCCTTGGGAGAGTTACGATGAGGGCGGTGGTTTATACCCTTGGTTGTAAGGTGAACGACGTAGAAAGCGGCTCTATCATCCGTGGCCTTGAAGGGCTCGGTTATGAGGTCGCTCGAGAGCTTGTCGAAGCGGATTTATACGTGATCAACACCTGCGCCGTAACGGCGGAGGCGGAACGTAAAAGCCGTCAAACGGTGGGCAAGGCAATCAAGTGTAATCCGAGTGCGAAAATCATCGTATGCGGTTGCGCTTCGGAAAAATCTCCGACGGCTTTTATTGAAAAGGGGCATACCGTGTATGCGGTGACGGGCGCACAGCGCAAAAATAAGGTGCTTGAAATCGTTGCCGACGGTTTGGAAAAAGAGGCAAAAGGGATATGCTTGGAGGCGGAAAAAACCTATGAGGAAATGCCCTTGCCCGAATGTTTAAAAACCCGTAACTTTGTCAAAATTCAGGACGGTTGCAACCGTTTTTGTTCCTATTGCGTGATCCCGTATTTGCGTGGTAGAAGCCGTTCGCGTATGCTGGAAAGTGCGGCGGAGGAAATTTTACAAAGCACCGCGCAGGAAACGGTGGTGACGGGGATTGACGTATCAGAGTATAAGGATGAAAAGGGGCGAGACCTTGCTGATTTGATGCTTGCCGTAAAGGATGCAAAAACCCGTATCCGCTTGGGCTCGTTAGAGGTTAGCTTAATCACACCGAGATTTTTGGCGGCGTTGAAGGAAGTGAAACACTTCGCACCGCAATTCCATCTTTCCTTGCAAAGTGGTTCCGACACCGTGCTTCGTTCGATGAATCGCCATTACACCCGTGCGGAATATTTGGAAAAATGCCGTATGATTTACGAGGCGTTCCCTAATGCCGCGATCACCACGGATATTATCGTGGGTTTCCCCACGGAAACGGAAGCGGATTTTGAGGATTCTCTCCGTATCGTCGAAGAGGCGGGTTTTGCGCAAATCCACGCCTTCCCGTATTCCCCCCGAGAGGGTACAAACGCCTACAAGCGGTATAAGGAGCTTCCCTTCGCCTTGAAGAAGGAACGTGTGGAACGCTTGCTTCAAAAAGGTGCGGAAGAGAAGAAAAAGTACATGGAGCGCTTCATCGGTCAGGTGGTAGAGCTTGTACCCGAAAACTGTTTTGACGGCTTTACCGAGGGGTACTCGGAGAACTATATGCGTGTGTACGTGGAAGGTGAAATGGAAAAATACCCTACCCAGGTACGCGTTGAAGCTTTATTTAAAGACGGCGTAATCGCCAAAAAGGAGTAAAATAGTATGGAAAATTGTATTTTTTGTAAAATCATCGCAGGCGAAATCCCTTCCCCCAGATTGTACGAAGACGATCAAATGATTATCATCCGTGATATCGAGCCGAAGGCGAAATTGCATTACCTTTGCCTTCCTAAAATGCACTTTGCATTCCTTTCCGAAATGGACGAGGCAGGTGCGGAGGCGGTGAAGCACATCTTCCAAACCATCCCCACCTTGGAAAAGGAATTGGGGCTTGAAGGCGGTTATCGTGTTATCATCAACCAAGGCGACAACGGTGGTCAGGCTGTACATCACCTTCACGTGCATTTGTTGGGCGGTGAAAAGCTTCGCGATTTTTAATTTTCTCGTATAAAAAATAAAAAATGGTCAATAATCCCTTTCACAGGTTGCTTGTGGGAGGGATTATTTTGTTTTTCTATCGGGTGAAGAATTTCATTTGCGTTGTACTCGCCGTTATTTTTTGCTTATTCTTTGCAGTGGGGGTAAAGGCAAGCACCGTAACCCGCCTTTCGGATATTGAGGGGAGGCGGACCTACTTTTTAGGCAGCGCCTCCTCGCAGGGACTACGAAAGGAAGGGTTGTCCGTATCCGATTTAACGAGGGTGAAGGGGGAGTGTGTTTTTACCGACATTTCCACATACGATGGGGGCAGGTATTTGACGAGTGAGGAAATAATAGAGGAAATTACCATAAAATACGGCGCAAAAATCCTATTTCAAGAGAAAATCGACGGTGTTACCTCTTATTACGCACATACACCCCAATGGCGGGACGGCGTATATATCCAAGGGGTGAAGGTCAATCTGCATATTGCCCTTCGCGAAAATTGCTTGGCGGTGGGGACGCCGATTATTTTTGACGGTTTTTGAGGGTGAAAAATTTTACCATAGCGAGGTATAAACCAAGTAAAAGCGGGCAATCCTTTACATACAAAACAATTTTTCGGAGGATTGAAACAATGAATGAACAAAATGGAACGAAAAAGCAGGGGATGAGCAGGGAAAAGAAATTTTACCTCGCCACCGCCATTGGTTGCGCCTTGACCTTGACGGGGATTATCTTATTGGCGGCGCTTTTACCCAACAAGAACGTGGTGGACGAGCCTACCTTAAACGCTCCGCAAAGCTCCGCCCCCACCGAGGACGTGGAAACGAACGGGGATCAGGATAGCGGTGTGGATGAGCCCGTAGTAAATACGCCCCAAGGGATGGTTATGCCTTTAGAAGCGGTGACGATCGCCAACGATTACGGTTTTTACCATAACAAAACCTTGAACAACTACTACGAGCATCAGGGCATGGATTTTGCCGCAGAGGTAGGTGCGGAGGTTTTGGTTGCACAGGATGGCGTGGTGGAGAGCATTTTTACGGACGATATCTTGACGGGTACGGAAATCACGGTGGATCACGGTGATGGGTTGAAGACGACCTATCGTTTCGTCACAGCGAACGAAAACCTTACGGTGGGTGCGAGTGTGAAACGGGGTACCTGTATTGCTACGGTTGCGGAGGCGACGGGGGAGGAATACAAGGACGGTGCGCACCTGCATTTTGAAATCAAGAAGGATGGAAAGGCGGTGGATCCTGCTGTGTATTTGACCTTTGAGGAAAAATAAAAAAAAGTCCTGCACCTTAATCACTAACGTTTGAAACCAGGGTAACAATTATAAAGACACTTTATCATAATTGATAAGGTGTTTTTTTATATGAATCAGTTGACAAAGCCATCATACAATAGTATAATAAGTATGAAAAGTATAACTTGTTATACAAAAGGAGCTTGGTATGGAAAAAATTAAAACTGAAAAAAACAAATATGTTGGTATTTGCAAAGTGGGGGAAAAAGGTCAAATTGTTATACCCAAAGAGATAAGAAATATGTTTGATATCAATCCAGGGGATTCTGTTATTGTTCTTTGCGATAAAGACAAAGGTATTGCTTTATTAAAAGCAGACATTATTGATAGTTTAACAAATAAGGTATTGAAACAATAAGGGGTTTATTGTATGAATGTTATAACGATTGAAAACGTTTGCAAGAACTATAAAACGAAAAAGGCATTAGATAACGTTTCTCTAACCATTAAAGAAGGCGAATTGTTTGGGCTTTTGGGTGTAAATGGTGCTGGGAAAACAACTCTAATTAAAATTCTTTGTGGTTTGACGAATAAAACAAGTGGAACCATAACGATCAATAATTTTAGTTTAGATAAAGAGATTGATAAAATTAAAGAAATTATAGACATCTCACCACAAGAAACATCGGTAGCAAACAATCTAACGGTAAAAGAGAATTTAGAGTTTTTTGCAAATATATATAACAATAATAATGCTGATACGATAAATGAAATTGTTGATATCTTTAATCTAAATGAGGTAATAAATCAACGAGCAAAAACCCTATCTGGTGGTTATAAAAGAAGATTATCTATTGCAATTGCCTTAATTTCAAAACCAAAAATCTTATTCTTAGATGAGCCTACACTTGGTTTAGATGTTTTTGCAAGGCGTGAACTTTGGAATATCATTAGAAAATTGAAAAAAGATATTACAATCATTTTAACCTCACATTATTTAGAAGAAATTGAAAACTTATGCGATAGGGTTGCTATACTATCCAATGGGAAATTGTTAAAAACAGGAACAATTGAAGAATTAAAGCAAATAACAAATGCGCAAAACTTTGAAGATGCTTTTATAAAATTAGTGGAGGCAAAGAATGAATAAGGTTACAAATTTTTATAAAAGAAATCTAAAAGAAGTTTTAAGAGATCCTATTATTTATATTTTTTGTTTAGGGTTTCCTATTGCTATGTTTTTTCTGTTTTATATAATCAATAAGTTTTCAAATGGAAATACCCCCACCTTTGAAGTACCGTCCTTACTTCCTGGAATCATTGTATTTTCCTATTCTTTTGTTATGTTAACGCTTGCCATTATTGTATCAAAAGACAAACAAACCTTTTTCTTAAAAAGATTATATTCCTCTCCAATGAAATCCTATCATTTTATATTGGGATATTCCTTTGTTGGTTTGTTTATTGGGTTATTACAAACAATGGTTTGTATTATAACCGGGTTTATAATTACTCTGATATCTAATGTTGGTTTTGTATCTATTGGAAATATTTTGCTTTTAATTGTTGCTCAATTACCAATACTTATCACAAATATCTTTTTAGGAGTATTGTTTGGAACTATATTTAATGATAAATCAGCACCTGGTATTTGTTCCGTATTTATAAGCTTGTCTGGGATACTTGGTGGTTGCTGGATGCCACTTGAAACTATGGGTGCTTTTGAAACATTTTGTAGATTTTTGCCATTCTACCCGGCAGTTTATATGGGTAGAATCATTACAAAGTCAACAAACGCATTAGGAGTAACTTATTCTTTTAATAATATTGCATTTTTAGGTTTAATTCCTATCTTTATATTTATGTTTGGTAGTATAATCTTAACCATGGTAGCCTTTAAAAGAAATATGGTTAGTGATAAATAAAAATTAAAAAAATAAACTAAATAGGGCAAGGACCTTTCATGGCATAAGCAAATAAAAAAAGAGTTAGGATTTTTATCCTAACTCTTTTTTGTTAATAACACCAGTTTTAATTTAACTATGTTAAGAAACAGTTTTTTGCCGATTGTAGAAATTTTAGAAAAACAATTTTCTTTTTGCGGTTTCACGTGCAGATTTATTGATTGCCAAATAAAGGATCATGCCACCGATGAGCGCCAACGTTACCAAGGGGTAAAGCGACCAGCCACTGAAGGGGCGTTGGAAGGTGTTCATAATCAAAAATTCTACCAACGACATAAACGCACCCAGTACCATAAAGAAACCGCCGATGATAAACAAACGGCCCCTCTTTAAATAGTGCAGTAGCGTGATAAGCGCGCAAATAATCAACGCGAAGCCACCGACAGCAGGCAGGGCAAAGGGGAAGAACCAGTTGCCACCAAGTTGCCAATTTATATAAAAGAGGTAGGGCAGGGATGCGGCGAAGTCGCAAGGGATAAAGATAACGGGGTTGGGATTTCTAAACCAAATGGGGAGGGCAATGATGATATAAGCCAAGAGAATTGCACCTACCACAAAGCCAAACCAGTCTAATTGTTTGTTGTCGTGGATATCCGAGAAAAAGGTAAGAATCAGCGGAATAAACAAAATAATGAGAAGGGAACCGCTGAGTGCCTTGGATTTTGCCATAATCTTCGGGCGTTTATTGCTGGGGTACAATTTTTCCTCGGCGTTGGGGTTGGGGATGGGGACAACGGTGTTGCACAAAGGACACGCGTCCATATTATCGGCGAGTTTTACGCCGCAATTGATACAATACATTTTACTTACCTCACATTTTCATTCCCTTCTACGCTGACGGGAAGGCCTAATTGTTGCAATACCGCGTGGAAATGTCTTTCCAGCTCTGCCTCTTTAATATCACGGATAAAGTTGATATACAGCGTATCCTTAAAAGAGAGCATAGCGCAATTGTAGGGCGCGGCTGCTTGTACGCCCAAAATAAAGTCGAACCGTTGAATGTATGCCGCCATATTTTCAGGGATAGCGATTTTGCCAAGGTTAGATAACGCGAGGCAGGCTTTTTTCTCCCCAACCGAGTCGAAAATGGCTTTCATCACCGCATTTTTCAAGGGTAAGGGGATTAAACGTACCAAGGGGTTTTGTTCGTCGTGGACGTTGGTTGCGATTACACTGCTCATGTGCTTTGCGGTAAAATCCAACCCCATTTTGTGGTGTACGATTTTGCAAATTTCCTCTAACGTGTATTCGCCAAGGCGAGGATCGATTTCGGGGATGGTGTACATCGCGAAGTTGCGAAGGGTTTTGCTGGGGAATAATTGTCTTAAATTGATGGGGATAAGCAGTTTAATCAGCTTTTGTTTTTTCACGTTGGGTGTCTTCTCGTTTTGGAGGTTGAGTAGTGCCAACATGGTCACCGCACTAAAGAAAGCGGTTAAGGTAACGTTGTAACGGTGCGCCATTTCCAATGCATCCTGAACAGGAATCTGAAAGCAGGTTACGTTGAGGTAGCCGCCTTTGTTGGGGGTGCCGTACATGTGCCAAGCGTTGGTATCCTTTCGGCTTGCCAACACCTTGCCTGCATATTTCGGGAAACAGTCCTCTAACTCCTCTTTTTGAGGCGGTTCTTTTCTATCCACAATGCCGTTTTCAAAGGGAATGGCGATACCATGTCTTTGTTCAAGGTATTCCGCAACGAGGTTTTTAAGGAAAACCAAAGCCCCGTTTCCATCCGTTAAGGCGTGGAAAAATTCCACAGCGATACGGTTTTTATAAGCAATAACACGGAAGGCACATTTGCGGATTTCTTCCTTGGGCATATATACGATGGGATAGCTGTATTCCTCTTTGATATCGGGGGTGGATTCCACCTGCTGTAAATAATACCAAAACAGCCCTTTTCGTAAGCGGGCTGCAATGGTGGGGAAACGTTTTACCGTTACACGCAGGGCGGATTTTAAGGTGCCTACGTCCACCTCCTCAAAGAGGGTTACCGATTGTCTATATACGTTGCTCCAGTTTCTTCGTCTTGCCGCGGGGTAAATTTTTGCCGCGTTGTCAAGGCGCACCCAAAGCAACGGCTTTTTCAGTTTCTTTTTCATGTGTTGTCTTTATCTTTTCCGTTTTACGGTCGTGCTTTTTTTGGGGCTTTACACAAAGGGATGCTCTACACGGATTACGCAGAAGCAGTTGTCACGCTGTTTTTGGATTTCCGCTTTCACCGCTCTTTCCACTTCTTCGGCACATTGCTTACAATCGGTGGGGATAACGAGGTCGAAAATCAAATTGATATTCGTTTCCCCGATGGTCATACGAAAATCGTGCAGGTGATAGCTTTCGTCAATGCTTTTTACCGCTTTTACGGCGATTTCGTGCATTTCATTGACGAGGGGGTCGTTCGTGACGATGGGATCGAGGTGGACGGTGACGATACAACCGAATTTCGCGTGCATGTCTCTTTCCAACTGATCGACTTCCTCATGCGCCACGTTGATGTCGGAATCGGCAGGTACCTCGGCGTGGAAGGAAACGATTTGTCTACCAGGGCCGTAGTCGTGTACCATTACGTCGTGGATACCGATTACGGAGGGGTAGGCTTCGACAAAAGCATAAATATCGTCGATAAATTCCTGCGAGGGGGGAGAGCCGAGTAAGAGGTCGATGGTTTCCTTGGCGGCTTTGACACCTGTGAAAAGGATAAACGCCGCAACCAATACGCCTGCGTACCCGTCGATACCGATATTCCATACACGGGCAACGATTGCCGCCAGCATAACGAGGGTGGTTGCTACGCAGTCACAAAGACTGTCAAAGCCCGACGCCTTGATTGAGGACGAGGAAATGGTGTTGCCGATTTTGTTGTAGAAGAAGAACAGCCAAAGCTTCACCAAGATGGCTACCCCCAAAATAATCAGGGTGATATTGCCAACGTTAGGAAGGGCGGGGTTTCTGATTTTGTCAATGGACGAGGTGAGGAGCTCGAACCCAACCAAGATAATCAGCATATCCACGATAAAGCCCGTTACGTACTCTAACCTGCCGTGCCCCAAGGGATGTTCCTTGTCCACAGGTTTATTGGCAAGGCGGAAACCGATAAGGGCGATGATGGAGGATCCTGCGTCCGAGATGTTGTTAAAGGCGTCGGCGATGATTGCCACCGAGCCTGCAAGGATACCTAAAACGAGCTTTCCCGCAAAGAGCAAGACGTTAAGTAAAATCCCCGTAAATCCAGCAAGCGAGGCGTATTTTCCACGTATTTTTTGGTCGGTGGGATCTTGATTTTTACCGACGAACAGTCGGATAAGGAAATTTGTCATAAAACTCCTTCGCGCGTGGTAGTATGGTATGTGTACGCACGATACATTCTCATTATACGGTAAGGCGCGCGGGAATGTCAAGAAAAAACGAAACGAGGGGGATAAAACGCTTTGATTTTTTTGTTGGATATGGTAAAATAAAGGGGTGTAAAATTTTCAGGAGGCTGAATATGGATTGGATTCAGAGTATTTGGGTGGCTATCCCTGCCCTTCTTATCGGATTTATCTTTTTGGTAAAGGGGGCGGACTGGTTTGTGGACGGTGCGGCTGGTATCGCGGAAAAATTACACGTGCCCACCTTAATCATCGGGCTTACCATCGTGTCGTTTGGTACGAGTGCGCCCGAGCTTGCTACGTCTATAATTTCTTCGGTGCAAGGTAGTGGCGATATTGCCATCGGCAACGTGTTGGGGAGTAATATCACCAACATTTTACTGATTTTGGGCTTGGCGGCAGTAATTTGTCCCTTGACGGTGCAAAAGAGCGCGTTAAAATTCGACCTGCCCGTGCTGTTGGGAACGAGCGTACTCGTTTTATTGCTTGGCGGTATTGATGGAAAGTTGAGCATGTTAGACGGTTGGATGATGTTTATCTTGTCCCTTGCGTATATGCTTTTCTTGATCTGGTTTGCTGTACGTGAGAGCAAAAAGCAACCGAAATTTGAAGGCATTGACACTTCTCACCCGATTGCCGTATTTGAGGAAGGCGGTGAGAAGGAACCGAAGACGAAATTCGGCGCGTGGTACGAAAAAATGAAGGCGTACGGCTGGTTTTTGGGCGTTATCACCTTCGTGGGCTTGGCACTCGTTGTTGTAGGGGCGTTGTTTGGCGTAATCCCCGCAGCGAAGGTAATAGCCTACGAATTGCACATCCCCGAAAACGTAATCGGTTTGACGGTGGTAGCTATCGGCACCTCGTTGCCTGAATTGGTGACCTGCGTGGTTGCGGCAAAGAAGGGTGAAACGGACATCGCCGTAGGCGATATCATTGGCAGTAACGTGTTTAACGTCTTGCGTACGCTTGGTTTATCCACGGCGATTTTACCGCTTGCGTTCCATTCCTCCTTTATTGTAGACGGGTTGATTGCCCTTGGTGCGGCGGGGTTGTTGGCGTTGTTTGGGTATATGAAGGACCATAAGGTGAAGCGTTGGGGTGGTTTCGTAATGCTCGCTTCGTTCGTTGCATACTACGTATATTTGTTCGCTACACAGCTCTAAAAAACCTTGTAAAAAATGAAAAAACTTTGTCAAAGTCGTGCAAAAACGCTTGCCAAAGGGTAGAAAAAAGGATATAATATACCATGACTTCGAGCGTTCCGCTGCCTTTTATTTGGGCGTGATGAGGAATCACGCAGCGGGTTATGAACGTTTCGTAAATTACGGAGGTAAAGTCTAAAATGAAAGGAATCATCGAAGCTATCAACGCTGAAAGCATGAAGGCTGAAGTTCCCGCATTCAACGTAGGTGACACGGTTAAGGTTGGCTACAAGATTATCGAAGGCGGTAAGGAACGTGTTCAGAACTTCGAAGGCGTCGTAATCGCAAAGAGAAACGGCGGTATTTCCGAAACTTTCACCGTACGCCACATTTCCTATGGCGTAGGCGTAGAAAAAACGTACCCTCTTCATTCGCCCAAAATTGCATCCATTACGGTTGTTAGAAAGGGTAAAGTAAGAAGAGCGAAGTTGTACTACTTGCGTGGTCTTACCGGTAAAGCGGCAAAAGTTAAGGAAAAAATTTAAGTCTCGAAAATAATTTGAGAAAAGAGTAGGTCTGCCCAAAGTCAACGGCGGACCTATTTTTTTTGCCCTTTGGGGCAAAAAAGTGAAGTTTTCGCAGAAGCGAAAGTGAAGTTTATTCCATAAGCGAAGTTTTGCTAACGCAAAGTGAAGTTTTTTGCGTTTCGCAAAAAGTTATTGCTATATTTAATAACAGCCACAACTTTTACGAAGTAAAAACTTCCCTACGCCACAACTTCACCTTACCGCCTGCCGTTTGGTTGGGCGGTTTTTAACTTTTTAGAAAAAAAACGAATTTTTTTCCGTAATTCTGTTTACTTTTTTCGTTTTTTCGGTTACAATAGAGGACAGGTAATATATAAGGAAGGAAAAACTCCCCTTTTAAGGGGAATTTCCGAAGGAGCACTATGAAAAAGATAACCGCATACACTTGGGCGTTTATCCTCGTTATCATCGCCTTCTTCACCGTAGGGATGTTCACCCTCGGTTCGACGAAGTCGACGGGTAAAGCGATGACGGTTTTACAAAACGAAACCGTTTATTACGAATTGGAAAAGAATGAAACCATCCAAGCGATTTACGTCAACGTCGGCGCTATCCACGCCGAGCTTGGTACGGAGGCGACGATTACAGTGAAAACCAGTAATTCTTCCTCGTCCGTTGCCCCCGCGAAGGCAAGCTGGTCTGCATTTGGCAGTTCGCTTAAACTCCGCAACGTAAAGGACGACCAAACGACGAACAGCGTATTGTACAATTGGGTGAACGTAGCCTCGGGTTTGAGCAAGAGTGCCTATAAAATCTCCCTCACCTCGAACGTGGCGTTGGATTTGAACGAAATCGTAGCCATCAACAAGGCAGGTGAAATGGTTACCTTGAAGGGTTACACCACCGGTACGCAATACGTCCCTGCGGACGTAGAAGCAACCTACGATGCACAAGACAGCTTTGCTCGGTTTATGAATGAGAAGGGCGAGGTAACCTTAAGCAACAGCGCAATGGACAACCTTGCGCAAGAAGAAGGCTACTACATGAGTTCTGTGCAGAACCTTCTTGCAGGTAACGCGAAATACGATGCGGTATATACCTTGGACGGTAACTTTAACTACCTTGCGACCATTTTGATGGCTCCTTCGGTGGTATTGTTCGGAAACAGTGCGTTTGCGCTCCGTCTCCCTGCGTTTATTGCGACCTGCATGATGCTCGTATTTGCATACTTGCTCGTAAAAGAATTGACTAAACGTGAACAGGTTGCCTTCTATTTCAGCCTTGTGTTGATGGTAGGAGGTCTTGTTACGACGGTAGGGCGTTTTGGTGCGCCTTACATGATGGTTGCATGTGCGGTGATGGGCAGCGCATACTTCATGTATCGTTTCTTCGCGCACGGCATTTCCACAAGCAATATGCTCGGTGGGGCAACGAATATCCTCATTTCGGGTTTGTTCGGTGCAGTTGCCGTGGCAATGGATATCACGGCGCTTTTGCCTATCGCAGGTGTTGGTGCGATTTACGTATTTGGTTTGAGAAGACAAAAATTGGCACATAAGGTTGCCCTTGAAAAGGCAACAAACGAGAAAGCAATCCTTCGTGAAAAGGATGCGTACGCAACGAAAAACCGTCTTTCCTATGGTTTTGCAACCTTGGGCTTCGGTATGGGTACGCTCGTGCTTATCTTGTTCTCGGCGGTGCTTTGCTACTCCGCATTCGTTCGTGCGGTAAATACCACGGAAATTAATTTCCTCACGGTATTGTGGAAGGGGATTGCTGCTTCCGCCCGTGACAATGGCGTTACCTCCTTCGCGGCGGCAAATGCATCCGTACTTTCCTGGATTTTACCCGTGAAGCCTGCAACCTTGTTTACGGGCGTTGTAACGGCAGGGGACGGCACGTACGTTGGTTGGCACGTTTTACCCAACCTCGCGGTGTCGATTGCTTCTGCAATCGCGTTCCTCGGTTGTACAGTAAAGGTAATCCTTGATTTCGTACAAAAGAAAAACGACAAAATGGCGCTTCGTATGAGAAGAGCGTATATCGTATTGCTTGGCGGTATGGTATTGACGCTCGGCGCAGGGCTTATCCGCGGCAATGTATCCGCTTTGTCGGGTATGCTCTTCCACGTATTCTACCTTGCCTTCTTGCCCTTGGCGGCAACGATGCTTCCCGAAGGGGAAACGCTGCAGGAGAAAGCCCTCATTAACGTGGTATGTCTCGCTGTGGTTGTGGTATTCGCGTTCATGTTTATGTTGGCGTTGCCCGTTATGTACGGCTCCGTGGTAACGGCAAGCCGTGTCAACCTTTTCGGTTGGATGAGCTTTACCACAAACGGCTTTTTTAAGTAAGTCTACAATCCGCAAGGTACCCCCTTGCGGCATTGCTTTTTAGGAGCGAACGACTATGATTGCAAGAGTACAAAGCTATGCCCTGTCGGGTTTGGAAGGCGTATGTGTAACGGTGGAGGCGGATATTTCGCGTGGCGTACCCTCGTACGAGATGGTAGGCTTGCCCGACGCCGCCGTGAAGGAATCGAAGGAGCGTGTGAGAAGCGCAATTAAAAACAGCGCGCTGGAATTCCCCATGCACAAAATCACCGTCAACTTCGCCCCTGCCTACGTGAAAAAGGAAGGATCTTCCTTCGACCTGCCTGTGGCAATCAGCCTACTGCTCGGTTACGGTACACTGGAAGCGAACGTAGAGGGTACGATTTTCTTGGGTGAGCTTGCTTTAAACGGGGACTTGCGCCCCGTATCAGGCGTTTTACCTTCGATTATTTCCGCGCGGGATAAGGGCTTTACCAAATTTGTTATCCCCAAGGATAACGCCCGTGAAGCGAGCTTTATCAAAGGCGTAAGCGTGTACGCGGCGAGCAATTTAAAAGAAGTTTTCGACCACCTTTCGGGGTTTGCACCCTTACAACCCGTACCTGCCGGCTCCTTTGCCAAGGAAGGCGGTGAAAAGCGTAGCAGTGGCGACCTTGCCTTTGTAAAAGGTCAGGCGATTGCAAAGCGCGCGTTGGAGGTGGCGGTTGCAGGCGGGCACAACGTCCTTTTCGTAGGCCCTCCCGGTAGCGGTAAAACGATGCTTGCAAGATGTTTACCTTCGGTAATGCCCGATATGGCGTTTGAGGAAGCGTTAGAAATCACAAAAATACACTCGGTGGCAGGTACGCTTGGCGATGCGGGTATTGTGACGGAACGCCCGTTCCGTACCCCTCACCACACGGCAACCACCGTATCTTTGTGCGGCGGCGGTAACAAAACCGTACACCCTGGTGAAATCAGCTTGGCGCACGGTGGGGTGTTGTTCTTGGACGAATTGCCCGAATATAAGCGTTCCGCACTCGAGTCCCTTCGTCAACCCTTGGAAGATGGCGTAATCACCATTTCCCGCGCAGGCGGTACGGTGACGTATCCTGCTTCCTTCATGTTATGCGCCAGTATGAACCCATGCCCGTGTGGCAACTACGGCAGCGCAAAACGCCGTTGCGCTTGTACCCCCAACGATATTCGCAAATACCGCGCCCGCGTATCAGGGCCGCTCCTTGACCGAATTGACATTCAGGTCGAGGTGGACGGTGTGGAATACGACGATCTTGTTTCCGACGTGAAAGAGGAAAGCAGCGCCGAGGTGAAGGCACGTGCAGACGTGGCGAGAAAGATTCAACGTACCCGTTTTGAAGGTAGCGCAGTCAACACGAATGCGGAAATGGGGGAAAGAGAAACGAGAGAATATTGTCAGCTGGATGCGGATTGCGAAAACGCACTGCGTGAAGCGTTTGAAACCCTGCACCTTTCCGCGCGCGCTCGTTCGCGTATTTTAAAGGTAGCGCGTACGATTGCGGATTTGGAGTTGTCGGAAAATATCACCATAGAACACCTCTATGAGGCAATTTCCTACCGTACCTACGGGGCAACCTTGTCGGAGATTGACTGATGCTGTGGAAGGCGTGGCTTGTTATTTTGCTGACGGTCGGCTTTCTTACCTTTCTCGTGTATACCATTGATAAACAAAGGGCGAAGCGTGGCGCTTGGCGTGTTTCGGAAAAAGCCTTGCTCCTTTTGTCCTTGTTCGGTGGAGCCGCAGGTGGTTATTGTGCGATGTATATGGTACGCCATAAAACGAGAAAGTGGTATTTTCATTTCGTAAACCTGCTCGGTTTGGCTTGGCAATTGACCTTGTTGGCGTATTTGCTTGTCAGTCGGAATATATTGTAAGAGAGGAAACGCATTGAACTTTGTAGAAAAGGCACAACCGATTGCGGAAATCTCCATTTCCCACCCTGATTATCCCGTGGAGTGGAGGGCTTTGCCCGATGCACCGCAGGTGATTTACGCAAGGGGGAACCTTGCGCTTTTGAAGGGTAGAAAATTTACGGTTGTGGGCGCTCGGCGCACACCTGCCCCAGCCTTAAAGCTTGGCGCAAGGATTTGTAAGGAGCTGTCGGAGTCGGTGGCAATTGTCACGGGTACGGCGGACGGCGGTGACGGAGCGGCGATTGAGGGCGCGCTTTTAGGAAGTGGCAACGTGATTTGCGTGTTGGCGGGCGGTTTTTCCGCCTTACCGCAAACGAGCGTAAAGCTACTCCAAGAGGTATCAAAAAGGGGGCTTGTGCTTTCCCCTTATCCGAATGATACAGAAGTGAGAGCGTTTTCTTACGAGTACAGAAACAAACTGCTTGCAGTCCTTGGCGAAGGAGTCTTGGTGTTGGGGGCAGCGGAAAAGAGCGGTGCATTGATTACCGCAAAATATGCGATGGCACAACAAAAACCTGTGTTTGCCCTGCCTTATTTCCCTGGCAGTACGGCAGGCGAGGGGTGTAATAAATTGTTAAAAACGGGTGGCATTTTGACGGAAAATTCGTCAGATATCACCGCCCGAATGGGTATAAAGTCTGAAGAAAAAGTCCGCACCATCACCTTGACGGCGGATGAAGAAAAACTACTGACGGCTTTAAAAAATATGGCGGAAGGGCACGCGAGCGAGCTTGCCGCGGCGGCGGGGATTCCACCCTTCAAGGTAAGGGCTGTGTTGTCCGCTTTGGAGGTGAAGGGCTTGGTAACCGCCTTGGGCGGAAACCGTTTTGCCCCCGTGTAAGGGATTTACCCTATCTAACTTTGCAAAAAATTTATAAGGATATATAGAATGGATTTAATTATCGTAGAGTCGCCTTCCAAGGCGAAAACCATTTCCAAGTACCTCAAAGGTCAATACCGTGTAGATGCGTCCGCAGGGCACATCCGCGATTTGCCCGTGCACACCTTGGGTGTTGACGTAAAGAACAATTACGAACCCAAGTACGTCAATTCCGAAGGGAAAGAAGACGTTATCCGCCGTTTGGTAGACGCGACGAAAAAGGCTGATCGCGTTTACCTCGCAACCGACCCTGATAGAGAAGGGGAGGCGATTGCTTGGCACTTACAAACGGTACTTGGTTTGGATGAAAAGGGTTTAAACCGTATCGAGTTTAACGAAGTTTCCAAAAACGCCATCGAGGCGGCTTTGAAAACTCCTCGTCAGATCAATTACAGCCTCGTAGATGCACAGCAGGCACGCCGTGTGTTGGATAGATTGGTGGGGTATAAGCTTTCCACCCTTTTAAACCATAAAATCGAGGATAAAAACGGTACGGGTAAGCGTAATCTTTCGGGTGGGCGTGTTCAATCCGTTGCGCTCCGCTTGGTGGTAGAGCGCGAGCGCGAAATTACGGCGTTCGTACCCCAAGAATATTGGAATTTGACGGCGGATTTGCAGGATTTACCCAAGCAGTACGCTCCCTTCAAGGCAATGCTCGAAAAGAAGGGTACGCGTAAATTTAAGCCCTCCTCCGCGGAAGAAACGGCGGCGGTGCTTTCCGCAATCGACAACGGTAAATTCATCGTTTCCAAGACGAAAAAATCCATCGTAAAAGCACACGCACCTGCTCCGTTTACGACCAGCTCCCTTCAACAGGATGCTTCGACAAAGCTTGGCTTTACCGCGCCTGAAACGATGACGCTTGCACAACACCTCTATGAAGGTATGGCGACGGAAAACGGCGAACATATCGCGTTTATTACCTATATGAGAACGGACTCCGTACGCGTTTCCAAGGAAGCGCAGGCGAAGGCTCTTGAACGTATCCGTGCGGTTTATGGCGAAGAATACGCACCTGAAAAGCCCAACTTCTACGCATCGAAGAAGGGTGCGCAGGATGCCCACGAAGCCATCCGTCCCATCGACCTTGCAATGACGCCCGACGAGGCGAAAAAATTGCTCGATAAGAAGCACTACGCACTCTATAAATTGGTGTATGAACGCTTCCTTGCTTCGCAAATGGCAGAGGCAAGATACAACAGCATGCAAATGGAGATTGACAACAGCGGTTATATCTTCAAGGCAAGCGGTAAGGTAATGTTGTTTGCAGGCTTCACGGCGGTATATCAGGACGTGAGTGCAAAGAAGGACGACGAGGACGAAATCAGCGCAGAAAAGCTCTTACCCGATTTGAACGAAGGGGATATTTTGGACCTTGTTTCCATGAAAAAGGAACAAAAATTCACGAAACCGCCCCTCCGTTATACGGATGCTTCCCTTGTTAAAACGATGGAAGAAAAGGGGATTGGCAGACCTTCCACCTATGCAACCATTATCTCGAAATTGATGCAAAAATACGTCAAGAAAGACGGGAAATATATGATCCCCACCCCCATTGCGTACGACGTTGTGGATATGTTGACGGCGTGCTTTGTGGACGTTATGGACATCGGCTTCACGGCGGATATGGAAACCCGTTTGGACGATATCGAAGACGGCGGTGTAGAATGGCGTGACGTTATCGGCAGCTTTTACCCTGGGTTTGAAAACAATTTGAGGAAGGCCTCCGCTTACGGTGACAAGCTCACCCAAGAGGTGTGCGGTAAGTGTGGACATTTCATGCTTCGTAGAATGGGTAAATTCGGCAGCTATCTCGCTTGCTCGAACTATCCCGAATGTCAAAATATTTTAAGCGAGAGCAAGGAAGAAATTTCCGCTGTTCGTTGCCCGAAATGTGGGGAAAATATGGTGTACAAGAGCGGTAAATTCGGCCGTTTCTTGGCTTGCCCCAGTTATCCTGACTGTAAATCCACGATGTCGATGCCTACGGATGAAGAACCCAAGCTTGCTGGTCTTTGTCCCGATTGTGGCTCGGCAATGAGCGTGAGAAAATCGAAGCGCGGTAAGGTATATTACAGCTGCTTGGGGTATCCCGATTGTAAGTTTATGAGCTGGGATATGCCTACGGGTGAAAAGTGCCCCGTATGCGCTACCGCTCTCGTAAAGACGGCTCGTGGCAGTATCAAGTGCAGTAACAAGGACTGCGATTATAAAGTAAAGACGGAAAAATCCGAAACGAAGAAGATGATGCCCCAGATGGACGACGGTTTTGAAGCACCTCCTTTGGAAGAGCCTATCTACTTCGATTACAACGATGCGGCTTACTTCCCCGAGGATTTTGAGGATTGAGTATGAAGGCGAAAAAAGTGCTGATTGTCGGCGGTGGCTTGGCAGGTAGCGAGGCGGCATATTATCTTGCCTCTCGCGGTATCGAAACCACCCTCGTTGAAATGAAGCCGAAAAAATTTACCCCCGCACACGAAAGCGAGGGCTATGGCGAGCTGGTTTGCTCCAACTCGTTAAAGAGTAACGATTTTTACGCAAATGCTTGCGGGCTCTTGAAGGAAGAAATGCGTAGGCTTGGCTCGATGATTATCGAGGCGGCGGATGCAACGAAGGTACCCGCAGGCGCCGCGCTTGCCGTGGATAGAGAACAATTTACGGCGTATATCACGGAAAAATTGAAGGCTTGCCCCAACCTTACCCTCGTCTCGGATGAGGTGGTTTCCGTACCTGATACGGAAGAGGAGGGGGGCAGGTACGTGATCATTGCTACGGGGCCCCTTACCTCGGATGCTTTAAGCGAGGATATCGCGCGTATGTTTGGCGGCGGTTTGCATTTCTACGATGCGTCCGCACCCATCATTTCGGCGGAAAGCGTGGATATGTCCTGCGCCTTCACGGGCGATCGCTACGGCAAGGGTACGGGCGATTATATCAACTGTCCGATGAACAAGGAAGAATATTACGCCTTCGTAGACGAACTGCTTGCGGCGGAAAAAGCGCACCTGCACGAGTTTGAAAAAGGTGAAATTTTTGAGGGGTGTATGCCTATTGAGGTCATGGCATCGCGTGGTAGAGATACCTTGCGTTACGGCACCTTGAAGCCCGTAGGTCTCTTTGACGAGGATGGAAAACGCCCTTATGCGGTGTTACAGCTCCGTAAGGAAAATACGGCAGGCAGTACCTACAATCTTGTAGGATTCCAAACGAATTTGAAATTCCCCGAACAAAAGCGGGTGTTTTCTATGATCCCTGCCTTGAAAAATGCAGAGTTTTTGCGTTACGGCGTAATGCATAGAAATACCTATATTCAGTCCCCCGATGTTTTAAATCGTAATTTTTCGGTTAAGAATAATCAAAGGTTGTTTTTCGCAGGGCAAATCACGGGTGTGGAAGGCTATGTGGAAAGTGCGGCAAGCGGCTTGCTTGCGGCGATCCATATTGCGGACGAAATTTTGGAAAGACCTACCCATGTATTTGATGAACGCACCGTTTGCGGTGCTTTGGAAACACACATTTCCACCCCTACGAAGGATTTTCAACCGATGAACGCCAATTTCGGTATCCTTGCGCCGATGTCCGTGCGGATACGGGATAAGAAGGAAAGATACCATGCGTTAGCGGAAAGGGCGTTGCAAACGATAGAAGAAATGAGGAGTTAAAGTATGGAATTTAGAGGTACGACCATTTGCGCTGTAAAGCGTGACGGCGTGACGGCGATTGCCGGCGACGGTCAGGTAACGATGGGCGAATCGGTTATTTTTAAAAACACGGCGGTAAAGGTACGCCGTATCTTCGGCGGTAAGGTTATTTTGGGCTTTGCGGGTTCGGTAACGGATGCGTTTGCCTTGACCGAACGCTTTGAAGGGATGCTGAATAAATTCGGCGGTAACCTTATGCGTTCCGCTGTGGAGCTTGCCGAACTTTGGCGTAGTGACAAAATTGGTAGAAAGCTGGATGCGATGATGATTACGGCGGACGAAAATACCTTGCTGATCCTTTCGGGTACAGGCGAGGTGATTGAACCCGACGAAGGGGTTTGTGCAATTGGTAGCGGCGGTAATTATGCCCTTGCGGCTGCAAGAGCATTATATAAGGAAACGGACTACGATGCGGAAACCATCGCAAGAAAAGCGTTGAAAATCGCTTCGGAAATCTGCGTTTTCACCAACGATAATATCCGTTGTGAAACGGTGGGCAAAAATACGCTCAACGCAACCCTGCCCCCTGTAAAAGAGGTAAAACCTCGTGCAAAGCGCGTAAAAAAGGAGGATTAAAATGGATTTATCCCCCAAACAAATCGTATATAGATTAGACAAATATATTATCGGTCAGGACGAAGCGAAAAAGGCGGTTGCAATCGCCCTTCGTAACCGTTACAGAAGGGCACAGCTCCCTCAAGAAATCCGTGAAGAAATCACACCCAAAAACATCATCATGAAAGGCCCTACGGGGGTTGGTAAGACGGAAATTGCCCGTCGACTTGCAAAGCTTGTAAAAGCGCCTTTCGTGAAGGTAGAGGCGACCAAGTACACCGAGGTCGGCTACGTGGGGAAAGACGTTGAGGGTATGGTCCGTGACTTGGCGGAATGCGCTTACCGCTTGGTAAAAGCGGAAAAGGAAGAAGAAGTAAAGGCGCGTGCTACCTCCGCCGCTGAAAAACGCCTTTTGCGTATCCTTGTAGATGCGAAAAAGGAAGAAAGAGGCGATACGGCGAAGGAAGTGTTCGAGGCGGAGCTTTTAAACGGCTTACGTCGCGGCGCGTATGATAACTTTATGATCGAGATGGAGGTTGTGGATATCCCTCAACAGCCTATGGAACTGATGCCTGGTGGTGCGGCGATCTCTATCGGCAGTATCTTCGGGGATATGTTCCCTCAAAAGAAGAAAAAACGCCGTTTGTCCGTGAAGGAAGCCTTCCAGCTTGCACTTATGGAAGAATCGGACAAGCTTGTGGACGAGGATGCGATTAAATCGGAGGCACTCTACCGTGCGGAAAACGATGGTATTATCTTTATCGACGAAATCGACAAAATCGCAGGCAAGGGCAATCGCAATGGTGCGGACGTTTCCCGTGAAGGGGTTCAGCGTGATATTTTGCCCATCGTGGAAGGTTGCACAGTGGTAACGAAATACGGCCCGATTAAGACGGACTTCATTTTGTTTATTGCGGCAGGTGCGTTCCACGTGGCGGCGATTGAGGATTTGATCCCCGAATTGCAAGGCCGTTTCCCCGTTTCGGTGGAGTTGAGTAGCTTAACGAAAGAGGATTTTGTAAAAATTTTAACGGTAACGGAAAATTCGCTTGTGTTCCAGTACAGCCAATTGCTCAGTGTGGACAATATTGACTTGCAATTTGACGAAGGCGCAATCGAACGCATTGCGGAGGTTTCGGTGGAGTTAAATGCGACCTCCGAGGACATCGGCGCAAGAAGATTGCATACGGTGATGGAATACTTGCTTGAAGATATTTCCTTCAACGCAGGCGGTGATTATCCCACCTTTACCTTGAATATCGACCGTAAGTATGTGGATGAGCATTTACAAAAACTTACAGGCGATAGAAACTTGAAGAAATACATTTTGTAAAGAAAACAATGGATATGCGTCGCAATACTGTGTCAAGCTTGCGTTTCCCCTTGGTCACGTACACCCACGTACGCTCCCTGCGGAAAAGCCGCACTTTCCTTGTCTTGCTCGCATCTGCATTGTTTTAAGTGTCTGCGGTATGGATATGCGTCGCAATACTTCGTCAAGCTTGCGTTTCCCCTTGGTCACGTACACCCACGTACGCTCCCTGCGGAAAAGCCGCACTTTCCTTGTCTTGCTCGCATCTACATTGTTTTAAGATTTAAGACCTACTGAATAAAAAACCAAAAATAGGAAGAAAATATGATTAACATTCCCAAAGGGACAAAAGACGTTTTGCCCCAAGATTCTTACAAATGGCAATATGTAGAAGGCGTTGCCCGTGAAATGGCCTCCCTCTTCAACATCAAAGAAATCCGTACGCCCGTGTTTGAACACACCGAACTGTTTCAACGCGGTGTGGGGGATACCACCGATATCGTAACGAAGGAAATGTACACCTTCAAGGACAAGGGCGATCGTTCCATCACCTTGAAACCAGAAGGTACGGCAGGTGTTGCCCGTTCCTTCCTCGAAAATGGTATGGGGAACGGTGTGTTGCCTGCAAAGATGTACTATATCATTCCTGCGTTCCGTTACGAACGCCCTCAAGCAGGTCGTTTGCGTGAATTCCATCAATTTGGTGTGGAAGTGTACGGCTCCGCCGCGGCACAAACGGATGCAGAGGTAATTTTGACGGCGGCAACCCTCTTGAAAAAGCTTGGCTTACAAATCAAGCTCTACATTAACTCGATCGGTTGTCCCACCTGCCGTGCGGCATACAACAAGGCGTTGAAGGATTTCTTCGCACCCCACTTGGACGAGCTTTGCGGCGATTGTAAAACCCGTTTTGAGAAAAACCCCTTGCGACTTCTCGATTGTAAGGAAGAAAATTGCAAAAAAATCAATACGGATGCACCGAAGATTTTAGATTATCTTTGTGAAGATTGCGGTGCGCACTTTGAAGAGGTGAAGGAATGCCTTACCCTTTCGGGTGTGGAATATGAAATCAACCCTCGCATCGTGCGTGGTTTGGATTACTATACGAGAACGGTGTTCGAGTTCGTTTCCACCTCCATCGGTGCCCAAGGTACGGTGTGCGGTGGCGGTAGATACGACGGCTTGATTGAACAGATCGGCGGTAAGCCCACCCCTGCCGTTGGCTATGCGGCAGGTATCGAACGTTTGCTCATGGTAATGGAGCAAACGGGCGTAGAAATCCCTGCGGCTCCCGTTCCCACCGTATACATTGCGGGTATGGATGCGGATTGCCGTAAAAAGGCGTTTGCTTTGGCGGCGGCGCTTCGTGAAAATGGTGTAAATGCCGAGGTGGACCTTATGGAACGCTCGGTAAAGGCTCAGTTCAAGTATGCGGATAAAATCGGCGCAAAATACGTGGCGGTAATCGGCGGTAACGAGCTTGCGGAAGGCAAAGCCAACGTAAAATGCATGGAAAACGGTGAAAGTGAGTCGGTTGCTTTTGATGATATGGTTGCCTATTTTCAAAGCAAATAAGGAGGATATATATGGTTAAATATGTGAATGCGGAAGCGCTTGAAGAAGTAATTTCCAGTACGGATAAGACGGTGTATTGCGACTTTTGGGCAAGCTGGTGCGGTCCTTGCCGTATGCTTGCACCCGTGTTTGAGGAAATTTCCGACAAGTACGAGGAAAAGGCGATTTTTGTAAAAATCAACATTGACGAAGAGGATAGCGAGGCGGCTGCCATCAAATACGGCATCACCTCTATCCCCAACATCATCGCCTTCAAAGGTGGTAAACCCGTAGCCAACAACCTTGGCTTTGTTCCTGGGGCAATGTTGGAAGCCTTCGTAGAGAAAAACCTTTAATTGAATTAATACAATAAAAAAGAGTCGTTTTGACGGCTCTTTTTTCATTTCAACGCATACCTGGGTGGGGGAATGCTATAAATAGGGTATAAAAGGAAACACCCGACGGGGGAGGGCCCGTCGGGTGTAAGTTGGACATAGGAATCACAACTTAAAATAATAAGGGATGGATAAGCAAATTAATAGTTTTCAGCACGAACCTGGAAGTAAGCTTGAGGATGTGCACAGATAGGGCATACTTCAGGAGCTTTCTTGCCAACTACGATATGACCGCAGTTGGAGCATTGCCATACAGCGTCGCCGTCCTTGGAGAATACCAAGTCACCCTTAACGTTCGCAAGGAGCTTTCTATATCTGTCTTCGTGTTCTTTTTCGATAGCCGCAACACCGTCAAACAATTTTGCGATATCTTCAAAGCCTTCTTCACGAGCAACCTTTGCGAATTCGTAGTACATATCCGTCCATTCGTAGTTTTCGCCTTCAGCAGCAGCCAAAAGGTTTTCAGCGGTAGAGGAAATTTCACCACCGTTCAAAAGCTTGAACCAAATTTTAGCGTGTTCTTGTTCGTTTTTCGCCGTTTCTTCAAAGATAGCCGCGATCTGAACGAAGCCTTCCTTCTTTGCCTTGCTTGCAAAGTAGGTGTATTTATTTCTTGCCTGGGATTCGCCTGCGAACGCTGCTTGAAGGTTAGCTTCCGTCTTCGTACCCTTCAAAGGGTTAACCGCTACAAATTTACCGCTCTGCTTGCAAACGGGGCATACTTCAGGTGCGCTGCCTTCAGCCGTATAGTGACAAATCGAACATTCAAATTTCTTCATAATTTTACCTCTTGTTGTTTTATTAATAGGATTTAGTTTCAATAACTATATATAGTATAATATAAAAAATAGCATTTGTCAATAGTTTTTTTAAAAAAAATTGGAAAAATTTAAAAATTTTTTCTACGCGCGCGTGTGCACGTACGTGTGTATATTATATGGAAGTATTGTGAAAGTTTATGCGAATATATTGACAAAATAGGTAAAAGTTGTTACAATATTTTCACCGAAAAACGCATACTGTAAAGAAGCATGAAGAAGTTAAGCGCACGAAAAAAACGGAATATTGAGCGGACGGTTGCCAACAACCGAAGCTACAAGCTGTACTTGTACAACCGATTTTTGACCTTTTTATTGTTGGTGCTTGGTCAACTGGTCGGGTTTGCCTTTTTGGCGCATTTGTTTATCCACAATACGAAAATAGGGGTATTGATACAGCTTGCGGTCGGCGGTTTGTCTTTTTTGGCGGTGTTATACCTTATCAACAAAAACGAGCGCCCGTCTATCAAGCTAAACTGGATTTTATTGATGCTTATCCTCCCCATTGTGGGGGTACCTGCGTATCTTTTGTATGGTGAGGGGCGCCCTACCCGTGCAATGAAAAAACGGATGGAGTTATCCAGGCAGGAAAACAATCGGCTCTTTTCCGCTTTTTACGGTGAGGATCCCTTGGCTTTACCGCAGGCGCGTGAGCAGTCGATTGGCTACTACCTTGCAAAATACGGCTCCTATCCGACCTACAACGAAGGGGATTTGCGATATTACAAGAGTGGCGAGGAAATGTTTTTGGCAATGAAGGATGCGCTTCGCCGCGCGGAGCGGTTTATCTTGCTTGACTACTTTATCATTTCCTACGGCAAAATGTGGAAGGAAATCCTGACGATTTTGTTGGAAAAGGCGGAGCTTGGCGTACAAATCCGCATTATCTACGACGGCTTTGGCTGTATGATGACCTTGCCGCCTAGATACAATCGCTATTTAGAAGGTTTGCACAAGAATATCCGTTGTATGATTTTCAACGAAGTAATCCCCGTGTTTGCCGTGCGCATGAACAACCGTGACCATCGGAAAATTATGGTGATAGACGGTAAGATTGCCTTTACGGGCGGTGTCAACCTTGCGGACGAATATATCGGGGAGAAGGTGCGGTTTGGACATTGGAAGGATTCGGGTATTCGCGTGGAAGGGGTGGCGGTTGCCTCCTTTACCAAGATGTTTTTTGACGTGTGGAATGCCTTCCGCACGGATAAAGAAAGGTTGACTGACTACCTTTTACCTGCAAAAGAAGGCACCATGTATGCGTTGAATAGTAGGAAGGGGCTGGTTGTACAGCCTTACGACGATTCGCCCTTAGATAAGGTAAGCGTGGGGGAATCGGTGTATTTGGATATCATTCAACGGGCAACGAAGTATGTATATATCTTCACACCGTATTTGGTTTTGGACGATTATATGCGTACGGTTTTGATGCAGGCGGCTGTGCGTGGGGTGGACGTGCGGATTGTAACGCCGGGGATCCCCGACAAGAAAATCACCTTCCGTTTAACGAGGGCGAATTACGATATATTGATGAAGGCGGGGGTGAAGATTTACGAATATGCCCCGGGGTTTATCCACGCAAAGAGTATTGTTGCGGACGATACTTGTGCGGTGGTGGGGACGATTAATTTCGACTACCGCAGCCTTTACCACCATTTTGAAAATGCGGTGTATTTTGCAAACTGTGATGCCGTTTTCGAGGTGAAGCGGGATGCGGAAGAAACCTTTGCGGTGTCGAAATTGTGTACGGAAAAGGATTTAAGGCGTACGCTTGTGGGGCGTTTTTTCGACTCACTACTGCGTGTGTTTGAAACGTTATTTTAGGAGCTACTAATGAGTAAAAAGAAAAAGGAATTAGAAAGAGAAATCATTGCACAAATGGAAGAGGCGTTGCAGGAGCAAAAGGCGGAAAAAGAAACGGAAGGGGAGGCTCAACCTGCCGAAGGTGAGGAAATGCAAATCCATTGCCATAAGTGTAAGGTGTTGATGGAGAACGGAAAATGCCCTTCCTGCGGTCGCACGATGTATACGCCGATGGATGCAAGACAGCAACGGAAAATCCGTTGGATATTGACGGGTATTTGCTTGTTGGCATTGATTATTCTTCTTTTGGTGAAGTAAAATACAGGGCGTAGGATTACGCCTCTGTTTTATGGTAAAAACGTATGCCCGTTGGGGCATAAGACAAAAAACGACGGTCGGGTTTTGTCGATTTCACCCGTATGCGTATGTCCGCATATCTCGGAACCCGCATACGTCAAAAAGGGGTGAAATAGGGGGGCAGGTATGCGTTGAACCGCATATATTGGGCAAATTCCCCTACCGAGCACGAGGAAAAATTGCACAAAAAAACACTTGGGGGCAACCCCAAGTGTTTTTGCATAGTTTGTCGAATTTTAAAGGTCGATGCAATCGAAAATTCCACCCGTTTCCAGGTCTTTTAAGTACAACGTATTGCCATCGATGAGGATATAGGAGTGCGGCGTCCCCTCTTTGGGTAGGGAAACCGAGCCACAGTTCACGTAGATGGCGCCATTTTCCATTTCACGACATTCAGGCGTATGAAAATGCCCGTTCAAAAGCAGGTCGCCTGCCTTTAATAAGGGGGGCATGGTCGAGTTGAAGAGGTGCCCATGGGTTAAAAACAGCGTTTTAGAATTCACCGTCATCAAGGCGTAATCCGCCATCATGGGGAATTCCAACACCATTTGGTCGACCTCGCTGTCGCAATTCCCACGCACAGCGGTGATTTTTTCCTTCATGGCGTTGAGCATATCGAACACCTTACGTGGGGAATACTCGTCGGGGAAATCATTGCGAGGGCCGTGATACAAAAGATCGCCGAGAAGCACGAGGCGGTCGGCTTGTTCATTTTCAAAGGCGGATAAAAGCTCCGCACACCAATGTGCCGAGCCGTGGATATCCGATGCGATGATTATTTTTTGCATAAACTACCTACAAATATATTTATATTAGTGAAAGCGCGAAACAAACTGCCTATTATCTTCGGGTAAGAACGAGATAGACTACAAACATGAAGACAAAGACACCTTACTGCGTCCAACGTCAGGTTGGGGTTAGAAGATGAATTTTACGATGTCGAACTGTTCAGGGAGATAAGAATTGCTTTCATACAGCTCTGCGTATTTTTGCAACAAGTTACCAAGCTCCTCCTCACGATAACTACGGAAGGTAAACTCTGAGAAGTTTACCGCCTTATTCGCCAAAAGGTTAATGGCGGTAGAGACAAACTCTCTATTTTCCGTGATACCCTTCACGGTAATGTTGTTCTTGATTGCATTTTCAAGGTTCACGTGCAAAGGCTTTGATGCAAGTGCGCAGAACGCTACGTACGCGTCACGTTTTACGAGGGGGAATAAAACCGAAGGTTCGCAACGGTTCATAGATGCCAAATACACCGCCGCATCCGCAAGCTTTCCACCCGTTACCTCCAACACCTTCGCTTTCAAGGTATCGTCGTTGGGGAAGGTGTAATAGATACCGCTGCGCTTTGCACGGGCAAGGCGTTCCGCATTGTTATCCGCGAGGATGGGCACCGCACGGTGATAGATTAAGATTTGGCACAAAATGTTCCCATATAAGCCCCCGCCCATTACCAAAACGTGCTGGCCGACGTCAATGTGCAGCTCATCCACCACTTTTTCCGCAAGGGCGATGGCATCGATCAAGAACGCCGCATCATCGGTTACGGAAGGGGGAAGGGGATAAATATCGTCTATACCCGCCACCACGAAATCACGGTAAAAACCATCGGAGGTTTCCCCTGCGATGCGTAAGCCGTCGGGCGCGCATTCGTCCTCCGTCGTACCGGCAAGGTAAACCTTGGCGCCTTTTTTAACGAAACTTTCGTCACCGGAATCCGTCACCTGGCCGATAGCAAAACGCCCGGGGATGAATGGAGTAGGCACCTTCATGGCGCCCGAATATACCGCAACGTCCGACTCGGAAACGAGCGCTTTGGTGACCTTAATTTTCACCTGATTACCCGTACGCTTTAAATCAGGCGCAGTTACGTGTTGTAAATTGTGGGGGTAACTTAATTGCCAAACTTTCATAAAGAAATTACTCTCATTGATTATTAATGAAATAAGTATAAACTATTTTTGTGAAATTTGCAAGTATTTTTT
>JAZRFV010000064.1:0-4467 GCA_045643825.1 Candidatus Scatosoma sp. | reverse complement strand
TATAATACTCTATGTAAAGTATAAATGCGCAAAATCTCCTGGTTTTTAAAGGCTTTTAGAGGTTTGCGATAAAGCGATTACATCTGGCATAGCACTACTATGTCAGACAAAAACAGTAAGAAAGGAGCAGGTTATGAGCGAAAACGAAACCGTGTTGGAAAACGATACCCTCACCGGCGGCGAAGAGCAAAACCTTGGTATCAGCGCTGATTTAATCCGTGGACACATTAATACCATTATCTTAAGATGTTTATACGACGGGGATAAATACGGCTACGACATTATGAACGAAATCGAAAAGAAGAGCGGCGGGCTGTATACCTTAAAGCAGCCCACCCTTTACAGCGCCTTAAAGCGTTTGGAATCGTTAAAGTACGTAACCTCCTACTCTGGCGAGTTCTCAAACGGCGGTAGAAGAAAATACTTTGCCCTCACCGACCTTGGCAGACAGGTTACCGAACAAAACCTTTCCGAATGGGAATATTCGAGAACGATTATCGATAGCTTGATTTCCGACGGTAACGCGCACTACGACTTCTCTTTTATTACGGATAAGCAAAACGAGCTTACCGAACTGAAAAAAGCCCTTGCTTCGCGCGAGCAGGCTTTGGAAGACGAGAAAATTGCTTTACACAATTTAAAGAACGAGCTGCAACGCGAACGTTCCCTTTTGTCCGCACAAAGCTCCTCTTTATCCTCGCAAAAGACTGACTTTTTAGAGCTCCGTGAAAAGGTAGAAACGCAAACGGCGGAATTGGAAGCCAAAGAACAGGCTTTACATGAAAAACAAGGCGAAATTGACGCCAAGGAATTAGAGCTCCTTGAAAAAGAACGTGAAATTGGCGACGCTAAAACTGAATTAGAGCTGAAAACCGCGGAAATCCGTGAATTGAAAGCTTTACTCGAGGCACAGCAAGCCGCTTTTGCAACGCAAGAAACCGAGCTTATCAATGCAAAAGAAGATTTGTCCTCTTTACAGCAGTTGAATGCGGAGCTTGAAGCAAAAAACAACGAATTACAAGAACAGGCTACCCTACTCGCCAACAACACGGCAAGCAATGAAGAGTTGGCACAAGCAAAAGAAGAGCTTGCCTCTATGCAAGCAGAGCTTGACGACAAAAAGTCGATTATCGCATCCTTGAACACCGCTGTTACCACCCAGGAAAACACTATTCGTACCCTCAAAGACGAATACGAAGGAAAAAACACGGAATTCTATAACCGCAGCCTTGAGCTTCGCGCACAGCAGGCGCAAATCGAGGCTTTGCGTGAGAAGATTGAGAGCGATAAACGAGCAATTGAGGCGCAAACGACAAAAAACGAAGAGCTTGAACGTCAATTGCAAGAAAAGGAATCTTTGCTTTCCGCACGTGAAATGGAATTGAGCGAACTCTCTCAATCCATGAAAGATTCTGAAATTCTCACTTCCTCTCTTGCGGAATTGGAAGAAGAACGCAAGGCCTTGGCGGAACAACGCGAAGAGCTTGAAAACAAACTGCAAATCCTTGAGGTGGAACGCGACACCTTGCGTTCCGACAACGACGCTTTGGAGCAGGTAAAGCTCGACCTCATCCAAGAAAGAGAAAATTTAAGAATTTTGCAAGAATCTTTGCAGGAAGAACGCGCGCAACTTGACAAGAAAACCTACGATTTAACCCGTCAGGAATACGCCGTGGAAGAAAAAGTGCGTGATTTGGCTTCCAAGGAAACGGAAGCAACCGCATCATCCGAGGAAATGCAACGCCAAAGCGACGATTTAAAAGCCCGTGAAGAAGAGCTTGCGAAAAATATGTTTAAATTGCAAGAGGATTTAAGCTTCTTGCAACAGCAAGAACGAGAGCTTATCACAAGACAAGCCATTTATAACCAACAACAGCTTGACTTTGCGGCTCGCAAAAACGCTTTTGCTTCCCAACACTTTGAATACACCGAAAAAATTGCAGCATACAACGCACAAACGAAGCTCTTCAACGAAAATCTTGAAAAGTTTGAGGCGGAACGCAATGCTTGGCTTGAAGAACGCGCTGATTTCGACAAGAAAGTAGAAGAATTTGAAGCGGAAAAGACGAAATTCGAAGAAGAAAAAGCCGTTTTAATGGCAACCCAAGAAAAGGCACACGACAACGATACCGCATTTAAGGCACGGATGCAGGAGTTGGACGAAAAGGAAAAAATATTGGCGCAACGTGAAAACGCCTTGAACGCGCAAATCCAAGAATTTGCGACAAGTTCCGTAGCCCCCTCCCCTGCCACCCCTTCCTTGGAGCAAATTTACAACCAAACGCATTACCCTCAAAGCCATCCGTTGAATGCAATGCCGAATGATCCCTACCAGGCATTACGCGAACGTGCACACGACGACGGCGTGATACTTTTCACCGCAGGCTCTACCCCTTATACAGCGCAACAAAGCTATCCCTCGACAGCTACCGCAAGCACTCCTACCCGTAGAACGAATACCTACAACGTAGGCGCGACCTTGTTTAAAGCGGCAATGATTATGCTTTGCTTCGTAGCGTTCGAGAGCTTGATTGTCTTCTTTATGAAGGATTATTTAGGCATCCCTGCTTTCTATCCTGCGATTCCGTTCGGGATTGGGTTTATGGTATTTATCATCTGCGCAAGCCTTAACGCGCGCGGCTACCGTACGAACGTAAGACGTAAAAAACACTCCACGTATATCCTTTCTACCACAATTATCTTTGTGATTAGCATAATTGTTGTGAGTATGATTGCCGTATATTTGAAGGCACAGGTTTCCGATCCGAAACAGTTGCTTTCTTACGTCGTAATCCCTGTAATTTATTTGGCAAATATGCTGATTTTCGTGGCATTCTATCGTATGTTCTCGATGAATGAAACCGCAAATAAATAACCAAACATCCCCACCTTCGGGTGGGGATTATTTCATCCTTTAAATGTTTCACGTGAAAAATACATGCAGATTTGCGCATAAAATAAAACGGCTACACTCCTTTATTTATAAGGGATTGAGCCGTTTTTCTTAATGCCTCTTATTTTGTTGTTTTATTGTAAAATACAACTTTACTTTAAAAACTACGCACCAATTCGTTTACATCCGTTAATGGTCTATTTTGTTTGAGCGCTGTTTCTTTTAAGGTCAGCTTACCATCGTACGCCGTTAAACCATTTCTCAAATGCACGTTGTCTTTAAGGGCTTGCTTTACGCCCTTATTTGCGATTTCCAACAAGATGGGAAGCGTGGAATTCGACAACATAATCGATGCAGTTTTTGCAAACGCCGAAGGAATATTATCTACGCAGTAATGCAAAATCCCTTCTTCGTAATAAACGGGATCGTCGTGAGTGGTTGAACGGCAGGTTTCCACCGCACCTTCGTCGTCACAAGCAACGTCCACAATCATCGCCGACGGTTTCATCATCTTCAGGTCTTCCCTATTGATAAGGTGGTCCTTTCTATGCTTGGGCCATAAAATACAGTTCAAAATAACGTCGCTTTCTTTCAAGCATTTTACGAGGTTTTCTCTATTAGAGTACATATACGATACGTTGGAAGGAAGGCTCGCCTTTGCTTTTTCCAACGCTTTTACGTTAACGTCTAAAATTCTTACGGTATTACCCAAGCCTGCGGCAATCTCCGCAGCCGCCACGCCCGAGTTACCCGCACCGATAATCGTCACCACGGGGGCTTCTATACCGCAAACGTTCGCAAGAAGCACACCTCCACCACCAAACACCGATTGCAGATGGTGCATTGCCGCCAACATACCGCCTTTGCCCGCAAGAATGCTCATAGGCTTTAACAACGGGAAATTGCCTTCGTTATCCGTTATATCCTCATAGGCAATCGCAGTTACTTTGCTCGACAAAATGGCGTCCGTTTCCTCGGGATGAGCATTGGAATGAATATACGTATAAACGATTTTATTCTCGTTCATATATTGCCATTCCTCGGGGAACATTTCCTTTACCTTGTAGAAAAGGTCGGCACCCTCGTAAACCTCTTTCGCCGTTTCCAGCACCGTTGCCCCTGCCTTTTCGTAATCAACATCGGTATAACCACAGCCAAAACCTGCGTCTTTTTGCACCAACACCTTATGACCACGTGAAACGATTTCCATAACCGTAGCAGGCGTCGCCGCAACACGGTATTCATTCGGTTTTATTTCTTTTAATACACCAATAATCATCCTATCAATCCCCTTTTTTCGTTAGCAATATCATACCACGAATTTTGCTAAAACGCAAGCATTTCAAGAAATTTTTTCATCAAAAAATTAGACACATCATAAGAGAATTTCTCTAAAATGATGTGTCTAACTTTTTCGTATTTCATTTTCGCGATTTGATTTTTACAATGCTCTACAAGAACTTATAAAATCGCTGAAAGCCTTATAAACAAAGGCTTATTTCATAGCTTCTTCGATAGCAACTGCGCAAGCAACCGTCATACCAACCATGGGGTTGTTACCAGCACCGATCAAG
>JAZRFV010000063.1:0-5366 GCA_045643825.1 Candidatus Scatosoma sp. | reverse complement strand
GTTCAAATATTCTAAAATTCTTTCCATTATTTATTCCACTGTTATAATTCAATTTCTTTTACATGATTCAATAAAAACGTAGGCTTTTCAACGCCTTGCGCTTCGTTCACTTCTTCAAGCGTCACTTCACCGCTTAAAACGCATACCGTATCCACGCCTGCATTGTTTCCCGAAGCAATATCCGTATAACATCTATCCCCGATTACCACCGTTTCTTCGGGCGCTGCACCAAATTTTTTCATTACTTCAAAAATCATCGTCGGTTGCGGTTTGCCAATAAACATCGGTTTTTTTCCTGTTGCGCGCTCGTAGCTTTGACACATCGAACCGCAATCGGGAATGTAGCCAAATTCCACAGGACACACCCAATCGGGATTGGTTGCATAATAAGGCAAATCGTGCAAGGTCAGCATTTTGGAAGTGTTATACATCTTTTCTCCCGTCAATTCGGTGTCAAACGCAACGACGATTGCCCCTGCTTTATCCGTATATTCCGTTGTGATATTCAAACCGCTCGCTTTGTATTCTGTAACCAAAGATTTCGTGCCTTGCAAATAAATCAAATCGTTTGCATGCTTTTCTTTGAGTAACATCAACATTGCTTGTGCGGAAGTAAAGAAATGCTCTACCGTTACCTTTGTCAAGCCAAGGCGGTGCAATTTTGCCACGTAATCGGATACAGATTTGGAAGCATTGTTCGTAATGAACACGTACCTGCCCCCCTTATTTTCTATTTTTTGTAATAATTCGGGCACCCCTTCAAAGAGATTATCACCAAGATAAATCGTACCGTCCATATCAAACAAAAAGAGCTTTTTATCCTTTAACCTTGTTGCATCTTTACCATAATAATCTTTCATATCAACCTCTTAAAATTACCAGTAATAATCAAATTTACGTCATCGAAAATATTCTCTACCAGAATTCACCAAGTGCAACCGGTGCTTTGCACGTAGTTGCATTGATTCTTTACATCACCTCGAAGGCGTACCTTTTCCATTCTTCGTCACGTTTGTCAAGGACATGCCCCCTTCTTTTGCAATCAATTCCGCTTTTAGTATATTAATACGTCCCCGACCAGTTTTGCTTTACAACAAGGATACATTCCACCGTTTTATTACCGATTTTTGCCGTTATCGTTACCTCACCAGGGCGAAGAGCCGTTACCTTTCCATCTTTATCCACTTTTGCAATGCGTTCATCGGACGATTGCCAAATCGCAACGTAGCCCTTATTGCCCGTAAGTTTTAATTGATAGGAAAGTCCCTCCTTCACTTCAACCCTACTGTCCAACGAAAGCGCTTCGTTCGCCAACGCCGTATCCACGTATGTAAACAATACACTTTCCGTATAACCGTCTTGAAATGCATACGCCGCAACCTGCGCAATAGAACGTTCCATTGGATCAGAATAATAATATACTCCGTTTAGATAGGCATAACTACGCGCAACAATCACTTTATCGTAATATTCCTGAGGTATATCCGTCAAAACAGCATTAAAATATGCATAACCTTCTTCATAATCTTGTGGATTATTCTCTTTTACGCTATCCGTTGCCCATTTCGTTTGCGGAATATTACGTACAGATGCCGTTGCATAGGTAAGCTCCGCTTCGCCAAGCACGGCTTTGGGAATTACCAACGTTCCAAACGTAGCGCCTTCGCTCACAAGCGATTCTTCTACTTTCGATTGGAAACGAAGCCCCGCAGGTGCAGAAAGACGTACGCTACCGCCCAAAACAACGGGCGCTTTTTTAATTTCAAAAGTATTCGTCAATATCGTATTTTCCGCGCCGATTGTATAAGTCGCTGTACCCTCTTCAACGTTATTTACATAGGAAAGCGCAAGTTCTTCATATTCCCAATCATCACTGTATGCAATACTTACAGGGGTAACTTCTACGCCCGTGTATTTTAATGCATTATTATCAAGATTTACTGTTGCCGTAGCCGCAAGCGGGTGATAAACGCAATTTTGCGTGATTACGTTCCCGTCTACCGAATAAGAATAATAATGCACGGCATCCGCCTCGGAAAGGCTACCCAAAATCCATTGCATCGTACTATCCTGCGCACCCAGCTTATCTTTATACTTGTTATAAGCCGTTTCGTCCGCAAAAATAATTTGGGAATTTTCCGTTGCTGAATTCGTTTTATAGCGAGAGTGTCCGTAAATACTCTTATCGTCGCCACTGTAACCGAAGGTAATATTCGTTTCCCCGCCGATGATAAGTCGAACGCTTCCGTTTACAGAATGCGACGTATCCCATCCAATGCCGTAATCGTTATAACAGCCACCGTAAATGCGGCGGGTAATCGTACCGCCAAGCACGTGTAAATCCACATCACCAGTCAATACTGCGCTCTCGCTACCGCCGAAAATTTGCTCGAACGTACCACCCGTAACCTTTACGTTTACGTCACAACCCGTATCAATGCCTTTACTGCCGCCAAACATACTCATGGACTCGCCACCCGTCACGATCAGATTTGCTTCGCCGCCAATCGTCGCTCCGCTACCGTACGAACCGCCAAACAGATGCGTTGATTTTGCATTCTCTCCAAACGTCAGATAGGTATCGCCCGTAATCGTATCTTTTGCACCACCGCCAAAGAAAATGGCCGTTCCCTTATGATCGGAAACGTCAAGGGCTGCATTGACGCTGCCGCCTACCGTAAGGTGCGTATCTCCATTGACAGTTCCCATTCGGCTACCGCCGTACACCCCTTTATAAGTACCTGAAAGCAAGGTTAAACTCGTACCTGCTACCGTCGTACCTTCATCGCCACCTGCAAATATGTCTACTGCGTTGCTCAAAGAAACGCCCTCGTCTATAACCACTGTATAGCCGTTTGCGCAGATATAACTGCCTGTATTTACAAGGATATTCGTATTGACAAACGTTACATTGTCTTTGATTTGCAAGGACGGAACTGACGTTGCGTTCAAGCTGCCGCCCTTAACCATAACCGTCTTATCGTGCTCCGTCCAAGCACCCACGGCTACACTGTCTTGCAAAATAATCGTACCACCGTTCTCTACTTTGCTAAGCGCATATTGAAAGGTCGCGTAAGGCGCTGTATTCGTCCCTGAATTAGAATTACTACCGTTTTTCGAAACATATACGGTCGTAGGAGAATCTGCTGTTACGTCTAATGCTTTTATACCGATGTGAAAAGCCAATGTCATCAAGCCACATAAAGATAAAACGACTACTTTTTTTATCGTATTCTTTTTCATAATACCTCCTTAACCGTTGCCTTGCGCGAACCAATCATTATTCCAGCCGCCCAAATCATCGGCACTTTCACCTGTTGAATTTGTAATAATATCCTGTTCATAAAAGAAAATTACTTTCAATTCAAGCATTTCATATTTCTTCATAATAAACCCCTAATCAACCAACGTCCTCATTTTTATATCGAATCAACGCGAGCATGCAAGAAATCAATGCGGTAATATCCGCAATCAATGCCACCACATACAGCTTTGAAATGCTGTTGCAGGCGAAGGCACAATAGGCGAATAAAGCGACTTTTCGAATATTGTTTTCTTTCGTCATAAAGAAAGCAAGTATCGACAGCGTACACGCTATCAATGCAAAAATATCCATCCATACCTTAAACGTCAATACGGAAAATACCGCCGCAAACACTACGAAAAATATATTCCACAGCTTGCTTTCCGCCCAATGATATTTGTTTTGCAACAAAATGATAATCTTGCTCATAATGCCGATTATATTTGCCGTACCACTAATAAAATCGCCTTGTAATGCAAAATATGAAAGCCAGCCTATATCACTCAAAATCCCCACAAAAACAATCTGTTTTTTGCGTTTCATTTGAAAAATCATAAACTGCAAAAATATCGATATAACCCCTATGGCATTAAACAGTATGGGATACCAAATCCCCATTGCGCCATCGAGTATTTTTACCATTTTTTCTGAAATGTCGGCAATGGAAAACAATAAATTATTCACCATGCTTTCTTACGCATTCTCCAACTCTTCCTTAAAGAAAGCACGAGAATAAGCTTTATTTCCAACCTCATCCATAACTTCTACGTATACCCATTTTACTTTTTCGCTAAGGGTAAATTCTCCCTGCATAAGCGTTTCGCCTTGCGTAGCAACAAATACGCCGCGCTTATGGCAATTCGTCACAAAGCAGATACGTTTTGCAGGGGAAGTTTTTACGTTTAATACGCCGTTATCGATGGTCAAAGAAAAAATTTGTGGCCCGCACGAAGCATAGAAGTTTTGTTTTTCAAGCGCGTCTATTACGGAAGCGTAGTCCAGCTTGTCCGCCAAAATATACGTTACGCCGCCAAAGGAATCGCACCGAGGGTCATCCACCGCGCGGGAATTGTGATTATCGTCCGCCGCAATCAAAGCCATTTTTCTGCCTTTGTTTAATTGATAGTCGTAAAAATGTTCGTTATGCTCGTTATGGCCGACCATATACGCCGAATGATTGTATATTTCCATCGCAAAGCAATTTTCGTAAGCATCCGCAATACTTTCATCTTCAAACGACCAAGTAGGATGATTGTGGCACGTTAAAAAGCCGTGTTTACGCGCATCATCAATCAGCTTTTGTATAAAGGGAACAGAGATTTCCCGATTCTCTACAAGGTAGTGATATTCTACGTTTTCCCAATCCTCTTTGGGAATATATTTTGTATGGTTAGGCGTAAAATACAGCATTTTATTTTCAGGCGTTTTCGAGTAAAGATTGATATGCGACTGCGCGTCTGTCACCGCATCAAACGGGAAATTTTTGATATAAACCTCATACGCCGTCAGGAACAAGATGCTATCGTCCGTTAAGTCGTTATGCGAAACCAAACGCTCGTGATCGGTAATGGCAACTACCGAATATCCGCGCTTTTTATATTCCTCTTTCACCTGCTCAGGCGTCCAATGCCCATCCGATAAGTTGGTATGACAATGTAAATTCGCCTTAAATTGCGTTTTGTTTGGGTTAATCAAATATTTCATTTTTTACTCCTTATGAAATTTATAATTCTTTTGAATATCGACGCAAATTAACATTTGCGCCGACACTCCATTTATGATGCAATTTTATAACTGTAAACTTAAACCATCATAAGCTACATAAACGCCGTCTTTTTGCAAAATTTCCACCGTTTCTTCATGAGATTTATGCAAGGACGGAGCCAAATGCGAAGCATATACCTGCGTTTTTTCAGTAATGGCGCCCCATTTTTTCAAGGAAGGCAACATTAATCGTATCATGGGGATTGAATTGTGTTCTCCAATACGATAATCACCTTCATAATCCCCGCACGTGCAATCCAATACAAGGAAATCAAGGTTTGTATTTTTTAACGCATAA
>JAZRFV010000062.1:0-54282 GCA_045643825.1 Candidatus Scatosoma sp. | reverse complement strand
TTTAAGCCTCCGATCACCAAAATCGCATCGCATTGTTTCGACAATTCTCGTGCCTCATTTTGCCTCTCCATAGTAGTATAGCAAATTGTTTTAAAAATTTCAACTGTTTTTAAATACTTATTATCAAGATTTTTAAGAATTCTTTCAAATTTTTCCTTGGAAAAGGTCGTTTGCACCACTATACAGCCATCATTAGGGGGTAAAACCGAAAAATCCTCATCCGCTGATGAAAAAATATACGCACTGTTGTTACACCAACCATTGATCCCCACGACCTCGGGGTGAGACTTTTCACCAATGATAACAATCGTCTTCCCCTCTTTGTATTTCTCGTCCACAATGCGTTGTGTACGACGAACAAATTCGCAAGTGCAATCCACAACGTTGATATTGCGTTTTTGACACAAGTCGTAAATATCTTTCCCCACGCCGTGCGATCGGATGATTAAAGTTGCCCCATCAGGAATAAGCGATAAATCCTCCACCATCGTAACACCACGATCCGTAATTTCTCGCACAACGTCAGCGTTGTGAATGATTTCACCATAAATATATGTATTTTTCGGGGAGATTGTCATTGCCGTATCCACGGCTTTTTTTACACCTCGACAAAATCCACCGCTTTTCGCCACGATGATTTCCATACTACGCCTTCTTTCTCTTTCTGCTTGCCAAATATTCGGTATGCTCTCTACGCATACCCAACATGTGTTGGCGGAGCTGTTCGTCCACCTGCCCCATTTCTTCATCAGACAGTTTTTTGTCGTAATATTCGGTAAATTCTAACGGCTCGCCAACTAAAATATGCGTGCAACGAAAATATTTCGGCTTGGAATAAATCACAACAGGGATAACGGGCACCTTACATTTAATCGACAGCATTGCCGCACCGTGATGGAAGGGTAACAATTCCGCATCCGTCTTATTACGAGTGCCTTCAGGGTAAATACAAATTTTCTCCCCGTTTTTCAAGCATTTTAAACAATCCAACAGTCCACGAACGTCTTTACCATCACGATTAACACTAATCGCCTTCGCATTTCTTGCAACGTCGCCTAACAACGGTGCTTCAAAGATTTCTTTTTTACCAACGAAGTGTATCCCCTCCCAGGTTGTCGCCGCCACATAGGCAGGATCCATTAAGCCATAATGGTTACTCACGTAAATACAAGCACCATCCATTACCTTTCGTTTACCATAGTAACGGAATGGACGAAGAAGGTAAAAAACAGGTAAAACCAAGACACGCAAAAAGTTGATAAAGCTTATCACGTGCCGCCCTCTTTTATTTGCCTTGACCGTAATCGGCTGGCTCTTTTTTGAATTTTCTTTTTTAGGCATATTTTCAGCCTTATTGTTTGACATCTTCACTTCCTTAAAGCCATGTTAAATTTTCGATTGAATACACGATTTAATCGTTGCAACAACCTGCTCTACCGTCATATCCGACGTATCTACAACAACAGCATCCTCCGCGCATACCAACGGAGAATGCTCACGTTCGCTATCCTGTTTATCGCGTAAAATGATTTCTTGATGCAAAGCATCAAAATCCACCGTTTTCCCTGCCTGAACAAGTTCTTTATAGCGACGAGTCGCCCTCACTTTACTATCTGCGGTAATGAAAAATTTAAATTTCGCATCGGGCAAAACCTTCGAGCCGATATCCCTGCCATCTAATACACACGACATATCGTTTGCGATTTGTCTTTGCATTTCTACCATTTTCACACGAATGCAAGGATGCGCGGAAATGTCAGACGCAGCCATAGATACTGCATTTTCACGAATTGCAAGAGAAACGTCTTCCCCGTCCAGCATCGTACATTGCTTACCGTCCCTATACTCCACCTTAACGTTCATGAGATGTAATATCCCCTCAACGCCTGCCCTATCTTTCGGATCAACACCCATGCGCAACGCTTTTAAACCGCAAGCACGATACATTGCGCCCGTATCCAAGTATAGAATATTATAATCCTTCGCCAAAACCTTCGCAATCGTACTCTTGCCGCTTCCCGCAGGGCCATCTAAAGCAATGTTTAATTTTTCAGTAATATCCTTTCTCAACACCTTTGCACCTCTTTGATAAATATGTTTCACAGTTCGTTCACTCAATAGATCAGTAAATAGCATTAAACGAATGCATAATTTTAAACCGTCGACAATATCTGGTTCTACCGCCGCGAAGAGCGGTGCAAAATCATACCCGCACTCCCTCGCCGCTTTTGCAGGGTGATACGAATGAATATCCGAGGTTAAGGAAAATAAAAAGCCCTTCACCTCTTCCTTTTTCAGTTTATTTTCGGTGAAAACCTCCAACAACAGTTCCTGCACCGCCGTAGAAATTTCCTCTTGACAATCATATTGAATGGTTGTCGCGCCACGAATAATCGTCATCTTGTACCCCTGCGTCTTTTGCTTATAATATTTTATATTATATCGCAAAAAAATAATTTCGTCAAGTCTTTATAGGCGCATATTGAAAAACGCCGTAAATTTAGTTATTCGTCCTTAATACTACTGCCTGCCGCATAACCCGTTGAGAATGCAATTTGCATATTAAAACCACCGGTAAATGCATCCACGTCCAAGACTTCGCCACAAAAACGAATCCCCTTCACCTTTTTGCTTTCCATTGTTTTAGGGTTAATTTCATTCAAATTAATACCGCCAGATGTGATAATCGCTTCCTCATAAGCCCTTAAACTGCGCAATTTTAAAGGCAACGCCTTCATAAATTGTACCAATCTCAAACGCTCTTCTTTGGTGATTGCGTTTACACTCTTCGAGGCGGAAATCCCAGCAAAGGAAAGAATTGGCGCAATTAATTTTTGAGGTAGAACCTCCACCAAAGCATTGGCAATTTGTTTATTCTTATACTTATCAAAATCACGCAAAAGACGTTTATCCAATGTCTGCGCGTCTAATGCAGGCTTCAAATCTAATGTTGCAACCAAAGAAGACAGCGGCAAACGGTTAATCATCGACGATGCGGATAAGACGATAGGCCCCGATACCCCAAAATGAGTAAAAAGCATTTCACCAAATTCTTCATAAACGATTTTCCCTTGATTTTTCACGGAAAACGTGACATTTTTTAAGGTTAAACCTTGTAAATCCTTAAACCACGCACCTTCTAAATTTAGCCCACAAAGGCCAGGTTTTAAATCGGTTATCGTGTGGCCAAAGCCCTGCGCAAACGCATACCCGTCCCCCGTTGAACCCGTCGAAGGGTAGCTGATACCACCTGTTGCCACAATTACCTCGTCAAACTGATAGGAATTTTGATCCGTATCTACAACTACTTTGTCACACATAGGCATTATATCAGGCGAAGTATCACCACCTATGTCACACATAGGTATTATATCTGGCATAGTTTTACTTATTTTTAATACTTTTTCCCTTAATTTTACCTCTACCCCTACAGATTTGCAGGCTTTTTCAAGGGTTTTGGTAACATCACTGGCATGATCGGATACAGGAAAAGCTCTATTTCCGCGCTCCACTTTTACCGATAAACCGTAATTTTCAAGCAAATCAATCACTTTTTGAGGCGGAAAGGCATACAAAACCCCCGTTAAAAACTTTTTACCACGCACTACGCTTTGCAAAAAATCTTCAGGAGCCGTATCATTTGTAAAATTGCAACGCCCTTTACCCGTTATATAAATCTTTTTACCAAGTTTCTCATTTTTCTCAATCAACGTAACGTTGTGTCCATTTTTGCCAGCAGCATAAGCAGCCATCAATCCAGCTGCACCACCGCCTATTACACATACTGCTTTCATTTCTATTTTTCCCTATTTTTCAAAGACAACCATTCCCTCATTGAAAATAATTTATACAAATGTTTCACGAAATAAGTTTCACGGTTGATATATTTTTGAATAAACGCATTCGCCTTTTAAAAAATTAAAAGACAATTTTCTCGTTTTTCTCATAAAAAGGCTTTTTTTCAAAAATGTATAAATTTACGCAACCAGCAAAGCGGTTGCGTAAATGCGTTTCACATTAAATGTTTCACAAATATATTATACGGGATAAACTTCCGTTTTTGCCATATCACGATCAACGGAGTTTTTTTGTGCCTCTCTCCATTTGAAGAAGTTTTCAGCAACTTGCTCAAATACAGCATAGGAAAGTACGTCTTCTTCCTTTTCGTAATAACCAAGTTCGATTACCTTCTTCTTAATATCTTCGTATTCAGGTTGAAGCAAATCCGCAGGACGGCAGGTAATTCTTTCAGCCCCCGCCAAAACTTTAGGAGCAACCTCTTCATTCAAAGGCATGGGCAAAGTACCATATTTACCAGCAAACAAGTCACGCGTTTCTTTGGTAACCATTTTATAACGTTCATTCATAACAACGTTCAATACAGCTTGCGTACCAACGATTTGAGAAGAAGGCGTAACCAAAGGAGGATAGCCGCAATCTCTTCTTACGTTGGGAACTTCCGCCAAACATTCCATCAATTTATCAGCCTTACCCGCTTTTTCAAGCTGATTGATAAGGTTGGAAAGCATACCGCCGGGAACCTGATACAACAACGTATTAACGTCAATTCCTTTCGATTTTTGATTAAGAATCTTGTCGTCAACCAAACGTTTTTCAACCGTTTTGAAGTGTTTTACAATCGGCAAAAGCTTATTAATATCAATACCCGTATCATAAGGCGTGCCTTGAAGCGTTGCAACCAAAGGTTCGGTCGCGGGTTGCGAAGTACCGTTGCCAAGAGGCGAAAGCGCCGTATCCACGATATCTACACCCGCCAAAATCGCCATTAAGTACACCATATCGCCCGTACCCGTCGTATTGTGGGTATGAAGGTGAAGCTTCGTCGTCGGCTTTAACGCTGCCTTTAACGCCTTTACAAGCTCGTACGCCTTAAAAGGCAACAACAAGTTTGCCATATCCTTCAAACAGATATTGTCCGCGCCGCGTTCTTCCAAGCTCTTCGCCAAAGCAACGAAATATTCGTTGGTAAATACCTCTTGACCGTCTACAACTGCACTGGTATAACAAATGGTAGCTTCACAAATACCACCATACTTTTTAATGGCCTGCATAGAAACCTCAAGGTTTCTCGGATCGTTCAATGCATCGAATACACGAATAACGCCTACACCATTTTCAATGGATTTTGCTACGAATTTTTCAACAACATCATCAGCATAATGACGATAGCCAAGCAAGTTTTGGCCACGCAAAAGCATCTGAATAGGCGTCTTTAAATGGGATTTTAACGTACGCAATCTTTCCCAAGGATCTTCGTTTAAGAAACGTAAGCAGCTGTCAAAGGTAGCACCGCCCCACGCCTCAATCGAATAATAACCAATCTCATCCAACTGCTCTAAAACGGGCAACATTTCGTCGATACGCATTCTCGTAGCCGCTTGCGACTGATGTGCGTCACGCAAAATTGTTTCCGTGAGCATTACTTTTCTATTATCAAATTTGATATCCATACTTCTCATTACCCCTACACTTTAAAATAAAGAAATTAAGAAACCTGCGGCAATCGCCGAACCAATAACACCTGCAACATTCGGCCCCATTGCATGCATCAAAAGATGGTTATTAGGATCTTCTTCACGCCCTACATCCTCGGAAATACGTGCCGCCATAGGAACAGCCGATACACCTGCACTACCGATAAGAGGGTTGATTTTACCACCCGAAAGCTTACACATAAGACGAGCCACAAGCAAGCCACCCATCGTACCAAACATAAATGCAACCAAGCCAAGCCCGATAATCATCAACGTCTGTACCTGCAAGAAGTTTCCGCCATAAGCTTTACAACCAACGGAAACGCCAAGGAAGATGGTAATGGTGTTCATCAAGCCGTTTTGTGCCTGCGAAGAAAGTCTATCACATACCCCCGATTCTTTCAAAAGGTTACCAAGCATCAACATACCAAGCAAAGGCACGGCAACAGGCAACAATAAGCCTACAACCAAGGTTACCACGATCGGGAAGATAATCTTTTCAAGCTTACTTACCGTACGAAGGGGTTTCATCTTGATTTGGCGTTCTTTTTTAGGAACAATCAACTTCATAATCGGCTTTTGAATAATCGGAATCAACGCCATATAGGAATATGCCGCAATCGCAATCGCCGAAAGTAAATCGTCAGGTGTGAATTTTGACAAGGTTTGCGTTAAGTAAATCGCGGTAGGACCGTCCGCGCCACCCATAATAGCAATCGAGCAAGCCGCCGCAAGGTCAAAGCCAAGTGCAACGGCGCCAATTAACGTCAAGAAAATGCCAAGCTGTGCCGCAGCACCAATCAACATGCTTTTAGGGTTGGAAATCAACGGGCCAAAGTCCGTCATCGCACCAATTCCAAGGAAAATAAGTGGCGGATAGATAACGTTTTGTACGCCAAAGAACAAATACCAAAGCAACCCCCTATTTTGCACGTCCTCATAGGCATGCGAGCCTTCCGGGTAGGTCCCCCAAAGGATTTTATACGCACCGGGAAGGTTAATCAAAAACATACCGAAGGCAATCGGTAAAAGTAACAACGGTTCGAACTTCTTCACAATTGCAAGATACATCAGAACAAGGGAAATGGCAATCATAACATAGTTTTGCCATCCGCCGCTATACAGCCCCGATGATTCCCACAAACCGCGGAAAATCCCACCGAAGTCCACGAGTAAGTTATTCAACATAATCGTACTCCTTTAGGAATTTCTTAACCGATAACCGCCAAAACAGCGTCGGATTCTACGTTAGCACCCTTTACAACCTGGAAGCTTACAACACCATCGCAAGGAGCAACGATATCGTTGTCCATCTTCATTGCTTCCAACACCAAAATAGGTTGATCCTTCTTTACAGCCGTACCTTCTGCCACCAAAAGATTTTTGATAAGGCCAGGGAAAGGAGCTTTTACTTTTTCGCCGTTTGCAGGAGCCGCTTTAGGAGCAGCAGCCACAGCTACGGGAGCCGCCACGGGTGCCGCAGCAACAACAGGAGTAGCTGCCGTCGCACCTACTTCTTCAACGCCTACTTGATAAGATTTACCATTTACTGTGATTACAAAATTACGCATATTTTTCTCTCCTTAAATTCTCTTAATTCTCTTAACCGTAAATTCACATTTCGGATTGTTCGTTTGATAATACGCCATCAATGCGGCCATAATAACCGCTACCGTTTCCTCATCCACCTCATCGTTCGTGGTAGTGCTTTGAACAGGTGTATTTACCGAGGTTTTATCTAAAACAGCAGTCTTTTTCGGCGTGGATTGTGATTTCGACACAATTTTACCCACAAACCATACGACTAAAATCAAAAACGCAATACCTGCAAATACAACAGCATAGCCAATCAAAGCGTTCAACGCCGCCTCGCCTACGCCTACCTTTTTGTATCCCTCTGGCAGGTTTGCATTTGTCAATAAATTCATCAACATACGCACCTCTTATTTTGCAAGCATTTGTAAGGATGCAATCAAATATTGTTTTACAAACTGCGGCTCGATAATCGCATCGATATAGCCATTCTTTGCTGCATGAATGGGGTCGGAGTTTTCTTCCGCATAACGAGCCGCAAGCGCCGATTTGTCCATTTTTTCATTGCCAAGCTCGATTTGCGCGCCTTGTACGTCGTCAAACAACGCAATTTTCGCATTTGCGAATGCGCAAGTATAATCAAACCCAACCGATTTGGATGCAAACAAGGAATAGCCCAAACCGATCGCCTTTTTATACACAACCGCAATTTTAGCGGTGTCAATCGTATCAAGCATCGAAAGATATTCGGAAATTTCTTTCATAACACGGCTGTTATTTACCTGCATACAAGGGCAAATCCCCTTCACGTCGGTAAAGGTAATAAAGGGCAATCCATAGCAACAAGCAAGTTCAGCAAAAGCCTTAATCTTCGCCATCTTTTCAGCCGTTAATTCCACGCCCTTATCCCCGCCGTCGAAAATTACAGCCGAGACTGCAATACCACCGATACGACCGATAACTGTTTTCACCTCGGGTTCATTCATTGCGCCGATTTCAATTACATTCTCGAAAATCGACAGCAAATTATCCGTGGATATTTCTACGTTTAACGCAGGCGCGCTTTGATTGAGTTCCGCATCTACCATGGGTACGGAAATTAAGTCGTTGATCGCCACAATTTTTTCACGCACAGCGTCCATATCAGCCAATTCAAAGGCAGGAATGCCCGATTTTGCCAATGCTTTCGCATTGCCGACCTCTTCCTTGGAAAGGTTTTTATTCGCCTTTGCAGACAAAACGAAGGGGCTATTCACGGAAAGCACGCTCTTCTTTTCAATAAAGAAGGTGAAATCCGCAATCGCTGCAAGCATAGCAGCCGAACCAAATACGTCACCATTTACAACAACATACTGTGCAACAACACCCTTCAACTGCGTACTACGCATCAAGAGCTTGCCCAAGCCTTCCAATACGGAAACGCCTTCACCAATTTGTACGCCTTGGGTATTAAGTAAATAGATTACGGGCGTATAATTCTTTTCAGCGGCGTCTAAACATTTTGCAATCTTTTCGCAATTTGCTTTCGACATACCGCCGTTCATCACCGCATAGTTTTGCGCAACAATATAGAACGGATAACCGTCCACCGTCGCAAACCCCGTCACAACACCTTCCCCTTCGGCATTTTCACCGTAAAACTCATTTCTCGAAAAGCTAAAAGCCGCCAATTCAACAAAGCTATCCGCATCAATCAATGCCGAAATTTGCGCGCGGATATCCTTTCCTGCAGCTTCAACCTGCGCTTTTCTTTCTTGTAACAACTGAATTTTATCCATATTTTCTCCTTCAAAATTTTCGTTTGTTACGATATATATTTCAAAACCCTTATCTAAAATTTTGAAAATTTCTTACCAAGTATCATTATACAACAAACAATTTTAAATTGCAAGCACTCCACAAAAAATTTTTTCCATTTTTAAGAAAAAAAAACAGCCATCACGCCCACTTTGCTTGTCTTTCATTTCTTTTTGCAAAATTTCTGAAAAAAAGCTTGCACATTATCCATATTTTTATATGCAAAGATAAAGATAAGAACGATACCGATGAGTAAAATTGCCCAAATACCCAATCCCCACCATCGATTCCACGGAATGAAATTAAAAGAATAGCACGTCCCCGCGATCCCAATAAACCGTGTAACCATAATCATCGTGATAAAATATCGGTTGGACATCGAAGACAGTCCCGCAAGAAAACAAAGCACGTCGTCAGGAAATAGCGGAAACAAAAACATCATGGTCAATGCCAAATTATCCTTCCCTTTCAACTTCTTTTGCCACTTTTTCAGGGTTTCCTTCCCGACAATCCATTCCACCGCTTTATTCCCAAGCTTTCTCCCTATAAAAAACGCCGTTAAAGAGCCAAGCAAAATACCAATCAAGCTATATATCAAGGTTTTAAACGGCCCGAAAAGTGTTACCCCTGCCATCGTACTCACAATCCCGGGTATAGGCAAAATGATTACCTGCAAAAACTGCAATGCTATATATAAAATCGGCATCCATATCCCTGCCTTCTCTAAATATTGCTGTAATCCTTCGGAGGATTTCACCAAATCAAAAAATCCCGTTTTTTGAAAGATAAAAATAAGCACGAGGCAAAAAAGCGTAAAAAAATATACGCTGAATAACATTTTTACCGCCGTTTCTTTGTGGTAGAGCGCTATACAAATCCCCACACAGCACAAGACACAAAAGAAACCTGCGAAAATTATCACCCACAGCGTATAATATTCTCTAATAAAGGATAGACGAGAATTGGCCAAACATAACACCGAAAACACAATATCCGCCATCGTTAATGAGAAAAAAGTGGTTAATATCAACCACTTTTCATCCCCATTTCGTCTTATTTTTAATTTCTTCTTATTTGCCATAATATCATTATAGCAAATTCATCCATACTCTATAACCGTATCAGCTATCTTCTTCCGTTTTTTGAGAAACTTTTTCCAATTCTTTCAATTCCTCTAACGGTAAAGTTGCCCTCAAGTCCACAATCGCCGCACGAGCAAGCTCGTCACAGCGATTATTCAACTCGTTATCAGCATGCCCTGCAACCTTATGGAACGTCACCTCGTGTTTTTGCACAAGGGAATACAATTCCTCCCATAAATCCACGTTGGAAACCGCTTTTTTATCCGCCTTTTTCCATCCATTCTTTCTCCAAGCATAGATCCAACCATTGAGGAAGGCGTTCACCGTGTAAGCCGAATCGCTGTATACATCGACGATACAGGGATATTTGAGCCGTTTCAAGCCAGCAATAACAGCCAGCACCTCCATACGGTTGTTGGTCGTTTGCTTTTCCGCGGCACTATACTCAAGTCGATGTTCACCGTAAATCAAAATCCCTGCATATCCACCAAGCCCAGGGTTCCCTGAACAAGCGCCGTCGGTATATAAAATTACTTTCTTTTTTTGTTCCATAGTTTCTCACCAAAATATTTTTGTTAAAATGAAAAATTTTCACGAAGATACTGTGCAAAACAATTGACAAATCTCTTTTTTTGTTATATAATAGCTTCGTTCTTTAGGGGTTTGGTATAGTGGTTGTGCCTTGTTCTTCAAAACCAATGAGATGAGTTCAATTCTTATAGCCCCTGCCAAAATACGTTTCAATGCAATAAATTGCGTTGGGGCGTATTTTTTTATTCAAGCTTATACAAATTTAAGTAAAACCTTCTTGCGCAACAAAACCAGTTCCCTTGTTGTATTGGGAATATTATAATATAATTTACCTAAATAAGCAATAGTTTTAAATAACTTTTTTATCGTAATATCTAAAAAGCCGCAGGTTTACTGCGGCTTTTATCATTTAGTCATTATCACAGCGTTCCAAAGAACGAATAAAGGCATGCTCCTGCATAATTTCATTAAGACGTGTAGAAGAATACTCCCTTTCCGTATTCAAGGTCGCACTATAAATGGTTTGACCGTTTTCACGGGTAATCACTAACTTGTTAAAGCGATCGGTACCAAACAATTCCTTAATCTGCAAATTTTCGTCAACCTTTTGCACGAATTCAATCTTAACCGAATAGGTTTTAGGATTACTGAAAAGACGATATGGCAAATGCAAAACACATTGCACGATAATCATAAGTACAGTTGCGCCAAATGCAACGTGGTACATCTCCACCTTACCACTGCCGCAAGCCATACCAATGCCCGCCGTTGCCCATACGCCAGCCGCCGTCGTCAAACCACGCACCTCGTGCTGACGATATACAATCATACCTGCGCCGATAAAACCGATACCAGACACGATTTGCGCCGCCACACGAGCCTCGTCCGCGCCGCTAAACGCATTCTTCGATACCACCATCATCAACGCTGCACCAAAGCACACAATTGTATGCGTACGAACGCCTGCTTCTTTTAAACGATATTTTCTTTCCAAGCCAATTGCAAAACCAAAAATAATGGACATAAGCAACGGCAATAACATTTCAAATCCGCTCATATAATATCCTCATTCCTATGATATTCTTATATTTTATATCATATGATAGCATTTGTCAAGATAGAATTTAATTTTTCTTGAGGCAAAAACTAAATTTTGAGGCAGACGTATACGAGGACATGCAAATTAATAATAATTCGACCATCTACGCATCGAAACAACGGTACATTGTACGATTTGACTTCCCAATTGAGCCGTAATCGTTACACGCCCTTGCAATCTACCCGCCGTAATATAACCGTTTTTGTCTACGCTTACGATTTCTTCGTTGGAGCTGGTCCAAATTACCGCATACCCATTAGGATTCCCCTCTAAAGTGAGCTGATAAGCCGTTTCATTCTCCCAAAGTTCCACTTCAGTCTCCATGGTTAAGGGGGTGCCTTCTACCGCCTTGTCAACGTAATCGTATAAGATTTCATTGCTGTAACCATCTTCCAATGCAAACGCCGCTACCTGTGCAATAGAGCGATCAATCTCTTCCGCGTAATAATATTGACCATTCGCATAAACGTAGCTTCTTGCAACAAGCTCCGTACCAAAATGATCTTCGGGGATACCCGTCATTACTGCGTTGAAATATTCGTAACCTTCCTTATAATCTTGAGGGTACGTCGCCTTTACCGTTTCCGTTGCCCATTGCGTTTGTTGAATATCCTCCACCATAGGCGTTGCGTGCGTTAACTCGTTATCGCCAAGCACAGCTTTGGGGATAATCAACGTGCCAAATACCGCCCCTGAATCCTTTAAGCCAGAAGGCACGATCGATTGAAAACGAAGCCCCGAAGGATTGGACAAACGAACGCTACCGCCCAATACAACGGGCGCATCAACGATAATAAAATCCAATTCAGCGGATACCTGCCCTGCTGTAATTGAGCAAACACCCTTGCCGGCTTCTACGTTGTTTTTATATACAACTTGCGGCTTTTCGCCTACCCACTCGCCATTATAGTTAACGATAACGGGTTCAATTGCGTCCCCAGTATAACGTAAGGATGCGTTTTCATCCAACTGCATTGTAATGCTCGCCGAGAAATCGTCACAGTACGCACACTTTTGCGTAAGCGTTGCACCATTCCCCTCACAATAGTAATAATGCATTTCATCCGCAGGCGCGATATTACCCATTAGTCCCTTCCCAAAAATATCTTGGGCGCCTAATTTAGTACTATACTTATTATAAGCGGTTTCGTCTACAAATGTTAATGTCGAAGTTTCTCCCGCACCTTTTGTACTTTGGCGAGAACGAGCGTAAATCGCTCTATCGATTGAATTCACCATAGTTATGTTGGCGTCACCACCAATCGAAAGATAAATTTTACCATTCACATAAAAAGATTGAGTAAATTTAAAAGTTGTCTCGGAAGCCTCATTATAACAACCGCCGTACACACGGCGAGTAACCGTACCGCCCAATAAACGCACATTCACCTTCCCCGTCAAATAGGAATGGATACTCGCGCCAAATACTTGTTCAAAGGTGCCACCCGTAATCTCAAAGTCGACGTCGTTGCCCGCGTTGGTTGAATGATTCCCTCCGTATACGCCTTCAAAGGTGCCATCTGTAATTTTAAGATATGTCGTGCCGAAAATATCCGACGAGCCGTTCGCTCCACCAAAAACAAACTGTGCATGCGTCGTCCCACCAATGGTAAGTTTAGTATCATAGTTAATAGTTGCAGCATTACCTTTTTCGCCATGACTGCCACCAAATATGTACCCGTAAGTACCCGAAAGCACCGTTAAATTGGTACTATCCAAGGTCGAGCCTTCTTCGCCTCCACCATATAAATAAACACCACTACCCGAAGTCGTTACATTTTCACCCATAACAACTGTGTTACCGTTGGCATAAATCTCTGTGGCCTTAATCGTTACGTCAGTAAAGGTTACGTTGTCGTTGATAATCAGCCTCGACGAGACGCTTCCATCTAATACACCGCCCGAAATCGTTACGGTCTTGCCGTGTGCAGTCCATCCGTTAACAGTAACCGTATCCTTCAAAATAATTGTGGAACCGTTCTCCGCGTTGGACAACGCCGCATCCAAGGTTTGATAAGGATTTTGCTCGCTACCATTATTCTCATCGCTCCCTGACGAAGAAACGTATAACATCGAGGATTCGGAAGCGCTTACCTGAACAGACTTTGACGATTTGTCCATCGCAAAAGGAAGCAATGCCAATGCAAATACTACAAGAGCATATTTAATAATTCTTCTCATATTCCCCTCCTTATTGCCCATCTTTGTTGTTAGCAGGGAACCATTCCTGATTCCAGCTCCCTAAATCGTCCACACTTTCCGTTCCTACGGAAAAGGTGACAATATCCTGCAAAACAAATGATATTACGTTTATTTCAAGTTCTTGATAAGGTTTCATTTTCCCTTCCTTTTTTGCATGTAGAAACATCTACACTGCATTTTCAATTTTAGTTTCTTTTAATTTTTCCTTAATAATAAGATAAATTCCTGCGCCAACACATGCTACACCACAAACGGTGCACAACACCCAAAATACGGGAAGCCAACCGTGATTGTCAGCAATCCACCCCAACCCGTAAGAGCTGATTGTACTACCAACATAACAAAAACCGTTCAATATCCCTGCGATACGTCCAGAATTCACCTTTCCCTTCATATATAACGGGAAAATACTGGTAATAACACTGTTGCACGAGGACGCCAATAAGCACACAACGACAAAGCCAAGCAAAGTCAAAACCAATTGCTGGGATTGCATACCAAAAATTACCCCAACGATAATAATCCCTGCACAGAAGAAGGTTATCGCACATTGCAAAACGTAATCGGGAATTTTTTTATTGATAGAAACAGCGAACGCATTACCAAAAATGGCAACAATGGGCAAAGCCAACGTCAAAATGATAGACAACGAATCACCCAGATTATATTCTTCCTTCAAAATGGAAGGTACCCAAGTAGTTAAGCCGTCTTTGATTAAATTGGTTGCGACACCGTAGAAACAAAGCACTACAATGCTTAATAAAATAAGCGATTTGTTAAAACTATTACCACCAGCAACCGCCCCTGCATTTGAAAGAGCATCCTCTCGTTCCCCTTCCTCGCTCGCCTTTTTAATAAGCGAAGAAGAGAACAAAACCCAAAGAATAGCTACTACAATGAAGACAGCCGTAGCCGTATAGAAGGAAAAACGGAAGTTAATCTTTACAAAGGCTGCACTCGTCGCATAAACGAAGAATGTACCAACCCCCACCGTCGTACCCATAACCAAGGTCGCCCTTGACATTTCTTTTTTTGCAAGGGTTTCCGACAAAAGACGAATTAAGCAAGGCCATAAAACCGACATAGCGAAGCCATTCAACATCCACAAGAATTTAATCAAGGTGAAATTGGTTGTGATGCCTACAATTAAGTTTACCACCGCGGAAACCGTTAAGCTTACAAGGACCACCCATTTAATATTATACTTTTTACAAAGTAAACCATGTACGATTTGCCCAACACCATAGGCGAAGAAGAAAAACGTGCTAACAAGCCCTGCCGACGAATGGTCAACGTTATAAAAAGCCATTACTTGGTTGATATTCGCCGCATAGTTTACTTTCCCTATGTAAGAGCAGGTGTAGACCAACCAACAAAGCCATATCAACCACATGCTATTTTTTGCTTTCATAATTATACCTCATATCTTATACACTTTTAGATAAATAATAATATCACTAATATGCGTATAAGTCAATGAAATAATCGTCTACCTTCTTAGAATTTCACAATAATTTGGTGCGAGTTATCATCGCTGAACAAAGGAACTTTATTTCCTTTCACTTCCTTACCGTCAACCACCAAGGAAACCTCGCCACCCCCTACATTTTCATAGGTGATATACAACTTGTTTCCACGGAACGTACGTTCCGCCTCTACATGTTTCCATTCAGGAGGGAATGCAGGTTGAATGGTAAGTCCGTCAAAGCCACGTTTTAAGCCCAAAATCCCTTCGTAAAGGCACATAATACCCCACGCCGACGTACCTGTTTGCCAAGTAAAACCAACCATCATATCCACGGTAGGATGCTTTAAATAGCAATTAGTGAATACGTAAGGCTCCGCCGTTGTTTTCTCGGTAGGATTGCATTTCCCATCGGGAAGGATTTTTAAGAAAGTATCCACAGCATTTTTGCCACGACCAAGCTTACAATCGGACATTACCTTAAAGCAACCTGCGTGGTTGTAAATACCACCGTTTTCATATACGCCAGGCAACATACCGCTCATACGGCCTACGCTTTCATCGTACTTTTCATAAGCGGGCGTACACATAGGCACACCTTCGTCCGTTTCCATATCCGCAACCGCATTTAACACGGAAGGCAAATATTCTTCAGGGCAAACCTCGGACAAAATCGACCAACTTTGGGGATTAACGTAAATTTTGCCGCCATTTTCGCAGTTTTTATCGCCTACCGTACCGAACTTGGAGAATGCTCTTACATAATACTCACCGTTATAAGCAACCTTATTCGTTTGCGTTTTCAATGCTTCGTAGTAGCCATCTACCTCTACCGCATAGCTTTCGTCGCCGATAAAACGAGCCACCTCGGCAATTTGCTTATACGCTTTACAGATGAGCATCGCCATCAAAACGGATTCTGCATTGTCGTCAGGAATATTCAAGGCATCGTTCCAGTCCGCGTGATAAATTTTAGGCAAACCGTTGGGTCCTCTATTTTCCTTTGCTGTAAACCATTCCACCGCTTTTTGCAAATGCTCGTATACCGTGCCTTCACCACCGTCTAAATAAGCGAATTTCTTATCCAAATACGCAACGTCGCCACTTTCCTTGATATATTCGCAAATCGCAAAGGTAAGCCAAGTAGAAGGATCAGAATACACCGTATTCTCTACAATCGGGTACCACAACAATACCGAATGTCCATCGGAGTATTGATGTACAATACACTCCTCAATAGTTTCTCTCGCACGGCCCGGATCGCAGTTAAGCATTGCCATCGCAAGCTGAGCGTTGTCACGCACTGCTTTCTTACCGAGCATACAATAACGAACCTGATGTTCCGCCCAATAATTTAAAACACGATTGATTTGAGGTTCGGGACAGCGAACGCGAACACTACCATAAGGGATTTCTTCCTCACCTTTCGCGAAAATATCCTCGCATTCCATTTCCACATTGGTATAACGGTCAATCACCTTTTGCTTGTCCGTCGTCATACCCAAAACGAAATAAACGGTCTTTTCTTCCCCTGCGGACAAGGAAATACGGTTTTGCAATACGCCGCCACGCCCTCTTACCGTTGCAAGAGAATTGCCGCAATCCAAACCCTTTTCCAAGGTATAAGGCTTTGCCATACAGCCTACAAAACCCGTAAACTTTTCATAGCTACCATCGTACGCCTTAATTGGCATCGAAGAAAGTATGTACGCCGAGCAATTTTCGTGAGGGCGGAACGGGTTTCTATTTTCACAAAATACGCCGTTTGCTTCTTCCACGAATTCCGTTGCGGAGGTCGTAGGCATATTGTAATAGAAGGGTTGCGAGAAACCGCCCATATCAAAAGAAGTTGCCGCAAAAAGGTCAATTTCTCTTTCTTCTTCCGTTTGATTCTTCAAAGTAACCTTCCAAATCTCACGGGTATCCTCGGGCGAAATCATATACTCGATACTACCCTTAATCCCTTCTGCAACCGAAGAAACACGGCTGAAATTTTGGCCGTGCGTACATTGATAATCCTCAATAGGATTCATCGAAGGGAAACCACCAATATTCCAATATTTTTTCGTTTTTACATCACGTAAATATAAAACGGACACCTGATTGTTATAAGTAACAAGCACAGCATCTTTGTTTAAATAGCGGGAGAACGTAGCGCCATAATGCGTCACGCTGGTGATATAGCCCATCTTGTTAAAAAGGTGATTACTCCAATCCTTGCCAATCTCTAAATCGTATAAAGTAACCGTACCTTTTTCCGTATTAAACTCGTAATTCATAACTACCTCAATAAATTTCTACCGTCTTATTTTGAATGGAGGTATAACTCTTCTTCACATTTCGTTCTCTCATCCACTCTCGTGTGTACAAGGTCGTCCAAAAAGAAGAATTTTTACCACCGCCCCTATCGTTGTTCCAAAGCCATAAAGGGGTGGGATATAAACATACCTCTACCGCCGTTGCATCGTAAAATTTCTTGCTTACGCCTTTTTGTCCATGGTGGGACATTTGTACAACCGTACAATCGGAAAGCTGTTCAATAAACCAGGGGTTTTCTAAATAGTCGTCACCCTTTCTTTCCAAATCACCCGTAAACAACACCTTTGTTTTACCAGTATCCAACTTGTAAACAACGCTACTATTGTTGGAAAAATCGTGTAAAATATCAAACGCCGCATTGTTTAATACGGTCACGCTTGCCCCATTCAACGCATACACGTCCCCTTGCTTTGGCGTGATAACCTGCGTTTCTTGGGGAATAAGCGAAAGCCATTTCTCTACCAAAGGATTGTCACCGTCACCACGATCAAGCAACAACTCTGGTGAAGGAAAATCAAAATATAGCTTTTCTGCCTTAATGGAATTATCCTTAAACAATTCGATAATTGCACCAATATGATCGTTGTGATAATGGGTAATAAACCAATGATGGACAACGCCACCATGTTTTTGAATAATACGGAGCAATTCCTCTTTATCGCCGTCCATGCCACCGTCAAAGGCAAGCACTTGACCTGTCTTGGTCACATAGACATAGCCCATAATTTGTGCTTTTTGCGGTGCAATTTGATATAAAACGCCACCGTCGAATAAGTTCCCCATCGGTTGGTTAAAGACAACGGATTTCAAGGCATACTTTTCCCCGGATGCATTTTGTACCTTTAATACCACAAAATGCACTCCATTTTCCTCATAAGAAACCGTTTCCGCATTTACGTTTTCCCATTTGTAGGAAACGAAGCAGGAATCGATAAATTCCCCATCCGTATCGTACAATTCAATATCCGAATAAGGCTTATAGCCTTCCGTTTTAAAAAGAAAATGCACACACAGCTTTCCCTGGGGTTGAAAAGCTGTAAAATCCATCGACTCACTTTCGTAAAAACGACCGTCCTCATATACAATCAAATATTTTTCTTGCATATCCTACCCCTTACACGATTTTATCCGCCATTTGCCTTGCCAAGCAAGCAAGCGAGCGTTGCATTTCCTCCATAATGGGTTGAGGCATTGTGGTGGAAATCATCGTTTCCAAGGTAAACGCCCCTTTGTATCCAATTTCTTTTAATGCGGCAAGGAATTCTTCCCACTTAATATTCCCCATATAAGGAATCAAGTGCTGGTCCCAATTGCCTTTATTGTCGTGCACGTGTAAAGTAGCAAGATCGTCACCGAGTAAACGCACGTCTTCCGCTATATTATCGTGAAAAACGTTGGCATGCCCCGTATCCAAGCAAGCCTTGAATTTCGGGTGATTGATTTCTCTAATCAACTTTTTCACTTCTTTGACCGTACTCATTGCAATAGCGGTAAACGGTTGGTTTTCCGCGCAAATCGTAACGTCATACTTTTCCGCATACGGCATTAAACGGGTGAATAAATCTATATTTACGTCCCAAATTTTGTCTTTATCAATCTCTGCACCCCAACCGAACGGCAAAAACGGATGAATCGCCACGTTTTTACAGCCCATATAGTGCGCCCCCTCAATTTCTTTAATGAAATAAGAGATACTTTCCTCTCTTTGTGCGCGAGTTTTATCGTCCGTCGCCCAAAGACCGTGCAATTGGGTAATTTCCACCCCGTGTTTATCGGCAGATTCCCCAATATCCATTAAAAATCCACGATATTTATCATTGCTGAAGGTGTACAAATCGCTGTGGCGTTTGCAAAGCTCGGCATAGTCGATACAATCGTAGCCGTGTGCTTTTAACTTCTTAAAACCCTCATCATAATCGTACAATCCGAAATAAGCGGAAGATTCTAAACCAATTCTCATCCTTTCACCTCATCCTTATTTTTTGTCGTCCGAGGTAATTTCCCTCGGACGACAAACAGCTTTAGCCCTTCAAACTACCCAATACCAAACCTGCACGCATTTGTTTTTGCATAAATGCGAACATGAAGAAGGTAGGAATAGTTGCGATAACACTCATTGCGAGCGAAATCGAATAATTTCTTGCACCACCTTCCGTGATACTCATTGCACGTTGAATAATCATCGGGAATGTGTATAATTTTTCGTTGGACAACAACATATTCGGCCAGAAGAATGCATTCCATTGACCGAGGAAGGTCATAATACCAACCGCGCCAAATACGGGCATCGACAAAGGAATTGCCAGCTTAAAGTAAACGTACAGCTCCCCTGCGCCGTCCAATTTTGCGGCCTCTCGCAATTCACGAGGCAATTGATCGAAGAAGCCCTTAAATAGCACGATAAATGTAGCACTGGTAGCACCAGGCAGCAATACACCCCAATAGTTGTCAAGGTTTAAGCGTACCAAGGTCGTGTAAAGCGGAATTTGCTCTACGATACCAGGCAACATAATCGTAACGATGAAGAACAACAACAATTTTCTTGCCATTGCTTTGCTAACCAAGAAGCTTAAACCGTACGCAACACACGCCGAGAATACAAACTGCAACAATACAGCCATAATCGCAACGAAGGTACTGTTCAACATATACTTCGTAAACTTAAACTTACCCGTTCTATTTTGGTATGCCTCTACATAGTTGTTGAACATACCGCCGAAGTTGTTTTTATGGGAAACGCCGATCACCTTACCCTGCACGGACAACATTTGCTTAGTCGCACCCATTTCTTGCGAATTAGGGTTGGTAGCCTCTCTCAAATGCGTAAGCAATTTGGTAATGCTTTCCGATTCCTGCGTTAAGTTCGGTTTACGGTTTAAACCCGTTTCATACCCATCCTCTTCCATAAAGGACAACAAGGTTTGATATCTTTCATGCCCTTTATCACGGTAGGTTTGAATTCTTTCCTCCGTAATTCTACCCTTAAATACGGTATCCTTGTCTTCTCTATACGTCGAATAGTTCAGCTTTGCCGTAGCAATCACCTTATCGTTTTCTACGCGAGCAACCGTGATGCTGTTCAAGTTTAAGGTTTTATCTTGGTTTTCAACCGAAAGCAGCCATTGTAAAACCAACGCTTCGTACTTAAAGTCGTCCTCGTCGTAATTTTCAATACCCGTCGTATCCAAATACACGGTGTAATCCTTCGGCAAAACAACCCCAAGCTTGGGAGGGTTTCTCATAGCCTCGGACGAATCCTTGGTAGAAGAAACTACCAACCAATACAAAGGGAAAAGCAACACGACAATCCAAAGAATGGTCATCGCCGCCGCAAGGAGTTTCAGCCAATGTTGTTTAAATTTGTACAATGCATCATTTACAAACATTTGCTTACCTCCTTAATCATCACCGAACTTCTTTTCAAAGCCTTGCTTAATCAACGTCATCGTCAACGTAATGCAAAGCAAAATGATAGAAGTTGCCATTGCTTGTCCGTACTGCAATTCTGTATACGCTTTCGTGTAAATACCGAATACAATTGTCGTAGCAGCGCCGTTAGGCCCACCCGAGCCGTCCGTCATAATATACGGCGTATCGAATGCCAAAAGCGAGCCGGAAATACTTAACAACAACTGAATACTAATCATATACGCAATTTGAGGAAGCGTAATAAACAGCATCATTTTAAAGCGAGTAGCCCCGTCCAAGGCTGCAGCTTCGTACAATTCCGGATTTACACCTTCAATTGCAATCAAATATACAAGCAAGGTCAAGCCACCGCCCAACAAACCAGGCAGAGACAAGGTCAATTTAATCAATTTTTCATCGTAAAGCCACGTTTGGGGTTTGATACCAAACGCGCCAATGAGCATGTTGGCGATACCCGAATCAGGATTCCAAATATAACGCCAAACTGCCAAACCTGCAACGCCAGGAACAGCGGCAGGTAACACGTACAAATAACGAGCAAGAGATCTTCCCTTCCCCTTCAACTCGTTTAAGAGTAAAGCTTGGATAATCGGCGTAATAAAGCCAAAGCAAAGGCTATACGCCCACAAGATCAGCGTGTTTTTTAATTGAGGCCAAAACAAGCTGTCTTTTGCAAGGACCGCCATATAGTTTTTGAAGCCAACGAATACCCCCGGGGGCGATAAATAGTCATAATTATAGAACGAATATATCAGCGATTGCGCCGACATTACGTACTTAAAAATGAATACGCAAAGCATACCGGGAAAAATAAACGCAGCGGCAACTAAAAAATCTTTTATTTGGCGCTCTCTTTTTCCTTTAGAAACCTCGTTCATTTGTGTTCTCCTTAATTAAAGTTCGAGTTGTAACCATCCAAAAATTGCGATTTAATCGTACCGTTCAAAGAGGTCAATCTATTGATGAGCAATTCTCTCGTGTTGTATTTACCAGAGCCATCTTCACCTTTTACAATACCAGGTACAGCCGTTGCAATGTATTGAATGAATGCGTCACTATTTTGGTCAAATACATAATAATCACGGATAGAATTCGTCAATGCGCTCTTCCAGTCGTTAGGAATGCTTGCGAATACCGTATTCGTCAAATACTCGTCGTCAAACGAATATGCAGGTACGGTAACCATAGGGATCATTTCTTCCTTTGCATAATCGAACTTCTCACGAACCGCTTCTTCATTATTCATGAAATTGATGTAGGTGATAGCAGCCTTCTTTTGTTCTTCCGTTGCACGAGCGTTCAAAACGTAGCTCAACGAGAAGTTTACGTTGGTGGAAGGCACCTCAACCGAAGGATCCGTCTTTGCTTGTTCTTTCAACGCTGCAATCGAAGGGCCATAAGGGATATTGATAACCTTGATTTCTTCCGCATAGATACCATTGGGTTCAAACCAAGAGGTCGACCACGTAGGGTAATAGATAAAGCTTGCGATTTTCTTCGCGAAAATTTGGTTGAAGAAATCGGTATAACCAAGGTTGGTGTCGTGCGTCAATGCGCCTTCATTTTTCATTCTTTGCAAGAATTCTAATGTTTCTACTGTTTGAAGGTTGGTCATATCAACGTCCATCTTACCCGATTCATGCTGCGTTACCGTATTGTAACCGTTTGCAACGTTCCAAACGCCAAGCCCGATATAGTAGTCGGTCAAATAACCACCGTAACCAGAAACCGTTACATTGCTACCCTCTACCGCATACGTACCTGACAGCTTTTTCGCAACAGCCAAGAAATCATCCCAAGTCTTAATGCTATCAATAATAGCATCTACTTGTGCGTTTGCATCAGGAGCGTTGGGATCTACACCAAGCTGTTCTTTTACATAGGTGGAACGCAAGTGCTTACGATTGAAGCCAAGCAAAGGGAATTCTTGTCTGTAAGGAATACCAACCAATTCGTCACCATCGTAGTAGCCGGAAAGCACCTTCGAATCGTATACAGCAAGCTCTTCAGCCGTGAAGTAATCGGACATATCGCAGGTTAATTTCGATTGATATACCGTACGAGCGTAGGTATTGGAGTTTGCTACCAACAAAGTGTACGCCATTTCTTGGTTACTCAAGTTGGTAATAATCGCCTGCATATTCTTTGCAGGATCCGTCGTAGGATTGCTCTTATACTCAACCTCAATATTGGGATATGCTTCTTTAAACGCCGCTTGACGAGCCAACGTCCATTCGTTAATACCTTCCGAGCTCGTAATCAAATCAGGCACGATAATTTTTACTTTTCCATCCACATTAGTGGTGCTGTTACCACCGCCATTGCCGCCTTTATCACCGCAAGCAACCATACCAAACGACATAACTGCGCCCAACGACAACGTCAATGCCCTTTTAAAAATGTTTTTCATTTCCTTATCTCCTTATTATTTTATTTTTTTGTAAGTTTAAGAGCCAAATACCGATTGTACCATTCTCAAATAATCGTATCCGTACTGCGTATCAGGTTCCAAATACGAGCCTTCAGCCCATTCGTTCCACGCATAAATATAAACGGTATCTTGATTGTTTTCTTCAAGAATTTTTCTAATATTCATTGCGTAGCTACCAACCACGGAAGGATTATTGTTGTAATATACTGGGCTTTGAGGATATACGCCAATCGTTACGTCCCAATCCTTATAAGGCCCTACACGAGGGGTTACGTCGTAGCCCATCAATAAACAAGGCACGTAATTGATATTCAACGCATTATACGACGTCTTCATCTTACGCATTGCCTCGATTTGCTTTTTAGACCATTCCGAATACTCGTAAACGCCACCTTTTGTATCAAGGTCGTAACGGATATACGCATCGTCCTTCGCAATCGTTAATTTGTAATCGGTAACGTCATCAACGCCTAAATATACTGCCGTATTCCAATCAGCGGGTGGAATACCGCCAGGCCATGCAGACGAAGCGTCTACCGCCGTAACATAATATTCCATTGCGGAAATGTACAACTCGCCAAGGCCTTTGTCACGAACCTTTTGTCTGAACCCGTCCAAAGCCGCCTTTGCCAAACGAATATCGGTAATACCCCATTCGTTTTTATACATTTCAACAAATGCGCTCATATCCCAAATACCGAAATACAATTTGCCATCCTCACGCAAATAACTATCCTTCGAGAAATAGTTATCAATGATGTAATCGGTCATAATTTCAAATTCTTCAGGTGTCTCGTAGATACCTTTGTTGCCTGCGGCGTCGTGGTTACACCAACAAATAGCAAAGTCTAACGCATTGTCGTTTGTCGCCTTCAAGAAACCGTTTTCGAGTTCTTTTTCCAAATAAGTGCCGTTACCCTTGCCGGAAAGACGGATTTCTCTATACCAATACCAGTCGAAAATAAACGCGTCCACACCGTAGCTACTTGCGGTTTCAATAACGTTTGACATAACCTCAGGATCGGAGTGATTTTCATAGCCCCACAAGGGCACTTTGGGTTGCATGTGTCCTTCAAAACGAGGAATTGCACGTTGAACAAGCCCCCACTCGCAATCGTTTACAGGATCCCAAGGCTTATCGACGTTTTGCGTGCCCGAGTTCGGGAAATAATACGCATATACGTTGAAATCCTCGTCCTTGGGACGCTCGTTTTCGCCTACCAACTGAAATTCTTCCTCGGTTGCCGAAATAGAAGATTCGGTAGGAGTGTCTTTACAAGCGGAAAGAGGCGTCAAGGCAAGCATAAACGCAAAGAGAAAGCTTGCTTTTTGCTTCCATTTTTTAATCATTTTACCTGCGCCCTCCTTATTTCACGTTAATGGTAACAGGGATGTCCGTACGATAATATCTACCCGTCGAAATAATTTCCAAGCAAAGATCAATCCTCGATCTGTTTGCCGAAGTCAACTGCAAGGTGTATTCCTTTTCAGCGATATTATATTCGCCATGCTTTTGCTCCAAGCATATAGACGAGAATGCACCACCTTCAACCTCAACACCTTCCACAAGATGCCACTTGCATTCTAACCATTGACGATCGTAGAAACCATTCCAGAATTTGAAGGTAATCTTCAAACTCTCGCCAACAGCGATTACAGGTACTTTTTCAAATTCTACAAACACGTCGTAAAGCATATTGCGGTAACGAGCCGTGTAAGGAATACGGGCAAGCAGCGCCTTAAAATCGGGCGCTTTGTACTGGTCGATTGCATATACACGCAACAAGTCATTGCCCTTTACGTGTGCTTCAATCGTGTAGCCTTCCCCCGCGTACAAGGTATCTACGATAGCCCCGCCCAAGAAGGTAGGCGTTAATCGTAAAATGCGCTCGGTTAATTCTGCAATCGTCGTAGGCTTATATAAGTCACCGTCATCACGCAAACTGCCTACGGTGATTTTATCTTCCAAGGGAGCCAAAACCTCTTGAGGAAGCTTATCATAACCCAAGATAATACCGAGGGTAGCAGCAGCCGAGCCAGCGGTACAGTCAGCGTCCTCCATACAACCCGTTGCAATGCAAAGAGTTTTTAATAAGTCGTATTGACCGTAAAGCATACTCATAACGGAAATCGCAACGTTGCTGGGTGCATCGTAGCCGTGTTTTCCAACAGGGATATCCTCTTCTACGGGATCGCCGTCCAAGTAGCCACACATCATACCAAAGCTACCAGGTACCGTTTGCAAAATTGCCTTTCTTGCTTCTTGCCAAGTTTTACCACTCTTATAGCATTCGATTGCACAACGTACCCCACGGGTAATGCCACAATCATCGGGAATATAAGAAAGCCCCTTTTCAATCAGCTTATTGATATCTTTTTCAACGAACGCTTCTGCTTGCATTGCGGCAAAGAAAACTTCACCATAAACACCTTCTTCACCATGGTCTACCATCGAATCTTCCAATGCATAGCGCACGGCAATATCAGGGTTACCCGCGCAAAGACAAGCCCAAAGCTCGCTACGAATAAACGCCCCACAGCTATCCTTGTTATCATTTGCATAGCTACCCGACATAGGAGGTGCGATACCCGCACGCAAGTTCGCTTTTGCTGCGCCGTATTCACTACAACTCATCGATATGTAGTTGAGCCAAAATTCCGCAAGGATTTGGCTGTCAACCTTATTGCCGTATTTTTCACAAGCACGCAAAAATACGAGCTGTAAATCCACGTCGTCATTATAGATGCCGCTTAAATTATCCTGTGTGTACCAGGTAATTTCGCGTACGCCACGGTGACACTCGAAGGGTAAACCCATTACGCCGCCGGCGTATTTCCCCCACCAGCAACCAAGTACCGAATTTTTATAATCGCTAAAATTAATTTTTTCCATACTACTACCTAATCATTATTATTTCTTTTTCGCTTTTTTAAGGTAATTGCTCGGCGCATCGCCAAACTGCTTTTTGAACGCCGAAGAGAAATGATATACGTTGTCAAACCCAATCATTGAAGCAACCTCGGATACGTTGTAGTAACCACTCTCTAAATATTGAAGCGCCAACAACAATCTTTCCTTCTGTGCGTAGGAGCTGGGCGATTCCCCAACCTTCTCCTTGAATTTATTGCGGAAATACACGTAACTGTACCCGTGCTGTTTGGCAAATTCCTCCGCTTTTATTTTCACGGTCGAATGTGCGCACTCGCTTTTAAATTTCTCAATGACGTTATCAATGGAAAATTTAAAATCCTTTTCCTGCATTTCCTTTAAGACTATACCAAGCAAATACGAGAAAATGCCACGCAATTGATATTCGGAAAATATATTCAACTCGCCGAAATTCTCAACCATTGTTTCAAAACAGGAAAGAATTTGTTGCGGTGAATTAATATGCACCTTTCTCGGTATGTCTATATTGTCTAACACACAGTAAGAACGCTGACTCAACGCCTTGTCTATTTTGCTGACTTTTTGGTCCTCTAAAATCGGGTTGATATACACCTTGGTGATATCGATATAAGGAACAGGCTCGCTACTCTTCGATAAAAACTCAAAATGTACGTTGTAATAACGACAATAACCGCCCTTCGACAAACATCTTGTATGCCAAACGTTTGGTTTCATAAAGTGCACGTCGTTTTTCTTTAAGGTGTATACCTCTTTTCCCCGTTCACGAACAATCAATTCGCCGTCTAAAACGAAGATAAGCTCAAAATCGTACAACACACGCCATGGCGTAAAGCATTTATCGTTTGCACTATCCACCAATGCCACGTGGCGAATGTATGGAAACGCATCCAATAAATTGATCGCTTTTTCTTTCATCGTTCTACCTTATCCTTTCCCTATTATATTTGCATTACTGCTCTTTGCGTTTTTTGAAACACAAGCCGCCAAAAGCCACGAAAACTAAAATCATACCGCCGTAAACACTTGCAACCGCACTCTTACAGCCTTTGCCCGATTGTTCAGGCTCTTGCGTTACTTCTTCAGGAATTTCATAGCCAAGCGAAACGTACTCTTCTTTCGTTACGACACGCACCAAGCAGGTTTCTACGTGACCAAAGTAGGAAACGGTAACCGTTGCTTCCCCTAATTTAACCGCCTGCAATCTACCCGTGCTTAACGCTGCAACAATCCTGGGATTGTCCGAAACAAAGGTGAAAGGAACGGAAACATTAGGCGAAACAGTCAATTCCATTTGCTTATCTTGTCCCAAGTACATCACGATTTCCTTTTGCGCAAGAGAGAAGGAATCAATGTCTACGTTGACGGTATAAACGCCTACCTTACCCGTGGTATTGCTGGTAACAACGATCTTCGTCGAGCCGATTGCTTTTACTACCGCCTTACCATTTGCATCCACGCTGACAATATTTTCATTGCCCGATACATAGGTAAAGGTATCGGAAACTACGTTGCCGTCGTTGTCATAGGAAACTGCATCCAAGATAAATTCGTCACCGAGTTTTTTAACGGTAGAACTGCCACCCGTGAATCCTACCTTACGAATGCTACCATTGGTAATCTTGGAAATTTCAACATCAAAGGGAATAATACCGTTGTCGCTGAACTGCTTAAAGCCCAAATATGCTTGACGAGTAAAGCCGTTGTCGTCGCCTGCAATCATTTTTGCAGGGATACGGAAAGACCACCCATCCAAAGTCAAAATGAAGTAATTTTCTCCCCATTCACTTTCATAGTTAGGCGAATTTTTATCTACGTATTCGATTTTTACGTTAATCGATTCGCCCGTAGAGAATTTCGTTGCAAAGTTACGTGCATCACCTTCTTCAAACCAAGGCATATAGGTCAAGCCCTTGCTGTACGCACCATCACGTTGTACCTTCGCAGTTGCTTTTGCCTCCGCCGTACCATTTTCCCCCGCATCGATTACCGTGGTGTGCTGACGGGAAAGCTGGGTTGTACCGCTACGAAGCTCGTACCACACCAAGGCGTCATCCGACTTGATTGCACGCTTACCGACAATCAACTGGATGCCAGGGGTATTCCAATCAAAGCGCTCTGCGCCGATCGAGTTATCCGACGTTGCTTCAATCAAATACATACCGAAATAACGGGATCTTTCAGGCGAGTTACCCGTCGCATCTGCAATCGGCGTACCCAAGGAATAGTTTACCTTATAAGAGAATTCTACCGTCGTGTAGGACCCATCTGCAAGCTTGGTAAAAATGATCGGGTTATTATACCAAGCTACCGATTGATGCGCGATTTGTTCTTCCATTGTACCAACTTCACCGCTAAAGGAAACGGATCCGTCTTCATTTTCAATCAATTTTGCCGAAGCATTAAAGCTTTCGTATTTTACCCAATCCACCAATTCTGCGCCAGGCGTTACATTTACCGTTTTCATTTCAAACGCTCTATTTCCTGAAGGATCGACCGCCGCATATTCAAAAATGTACTCGCCACCGTTGGTAGGCATAAACGTCAAGGTTTCCTGCGACAAATCGAAGGTTTTACCCGTCGGGGAAAGCATTTTTAACGAAATTTCCACCTCACCCGAGTCGTCCGTCGCCGTAAAGTTGGGGATAACCACTTCATCATATTGATTTGCAGTTTCAGGGAAAGGAATCCCCTCCTCCAAGGTAATTACAGGTACAACGTCGTCGAAAAGACGTACAGGAATACTTAAAGTATTCCCTTCCGAGGTAGTAATCAAAATAGACGTACCGCCTCTTTGAGCTACTGCCGTCACCAAACCCGTCTCGCTAACCGAAACGAGGCTTTCATTCATCGAACGGAAGGTATAGGTTACGTCGGAAAGCGTATCCCCTGCCTTGTGGGGTGTTAAAGACACCTCTAATTGCACGGGTTCACCATGCTTCAACGCAGGGATATCCGTATAGTTCGCCGAAACGCTACGTACACGCCCATTGTCAATATTTTTAATGCCAAAGTCTACGTTAATTTCCTTCGTGGTTGAAGGCTCGTTAATGACATATACGCCAAGGTTAGGGGTTTTGGTAAAGTCGCCCTTATCCGAAACGTTGCTCTTGTTTGCCGTAACAATCAAGGACTTTTCGTACAACTCACCCGTTGCCGCAACGTAAGGCGTCAAAGCGAACGCATAATGCGTATCCGAGCCATCCGTAACCTTATTGCCGTTTACATCAGAGGTGTAGAAACGCACGTTGATCTCTTCCAACGCCGTTACACCGTTATATTCTTCTTGGTAGAATGCGGAATACAAGTAGTTGTATAACTCATTTTGCTTATCGTTGAGTTTACCGTAAGCAAGACCGCCCTGCCACGTAAAGGAGGAATTTTCCTCGTAAATACGACTGCCGTGCGCCATTGCACCTACGTATACCGTTTTCTCCCAAGGATTTGTTCTAATTTCTAACTGCAACCCGTTTACCGAAGAAGACACGTGCGTATTATTCCCCGAATAAGGATTTTCAGAATCGGGATATTCGTTTAACGTAATCAAATACGCGCGGTTTTGAGGGTTACCGTTACCAAGTTCTTCACCGCTATCTACAAGCACAGAATAATCAAACGACAGCTCGTATCTATGGTTAATAGGCGTAGGAATGATAAAGCCGGCACGCTCTCTTCCAAGGGTACCAGTCAACGTATATTCCCCATTTTCCGCCGTAGCCGTTAAAGTAGACGGTCCGTGTTTTACCACAACCGATTCTTCCGCTACCGCCGAAAAGTTAGCAACCGAAAAAGCCGTTGCGATACTCATCGCAAGCCCCAAGCCCGTCGCTAATAAACATTTTTTCTTGTTCTTAATCGTCATTTTTATACCTTTTTAATACGTGTTCTACCCCTGCCGAAGGATTTTCGGCAGGGATATTTCGATTATTTAGTTTTGAGCAGCCGACCAATCAATGTCGTTGTCACCTTCCAATCTACCGCCGTTTAAACTGGTAGAAGAGGAAGAAGAACTGTCAGGCGTTTCCGAGTTTTCACCGCCTTGCGAGGTAGATTCCTCGGGTTTTTGAGAGGAGCTTTCATTCTTTATCGAAGAGCTTTCCTTTTCGGTAGATTGTACGGAAGAATACTGCTGACTTTCCACCTCGGAGTTCTCTCCGCCTTTATTCATACAAGAGCAAACAAGACAAGTCGCCATGACCGTCATCAATAATGCAATCCATTTCTTTTTCATAAGATTCTCCTTATATAGACCGACTATGCATTAGTTTGCAGGGATATATTTTACGAGTTCAGCCAACTGTTCCGCCGTATAAGGGCTGTACGAGCCTTCGCTAATTTCATAAAGATAAAGACCGCCTTCCGTTGCTTGTCTATCGTTGTAAGCAGCCGTTGCAACGTCTGCAAGAGAACGTACGTTGGATTCCTTTACGTCTCCAGCTTTCTTATCAGCGAGGAGCGAAGAAATGGTAGCTTCGTCACCATCCGCATAGGTCACCTTAAGGTATGCCTGTGCAATCAACTCCGTCGTGTAATCCGCTTCAGGGATACCCTTCATAACAGCACTATACAAGGTGTAGCTGTTTTCATAGGTAGACGTTTTGAAGTTATCGTTCTTACTGTTGATATCGTAGGTCTTCCCTGCTGCAGCAAGCATCATGCCATAGCTTACGTTGTTTGCACCAACCAAAGTTTCCAATGCAGCAAAGTCAGCCGTGTTAATGATCGCCGTAAAACGAATACTTGCGGTTGCATCCAAACGAACGCTTGCACCATAAAGCATCGTGAAATCGATGGTTACTTCTTCCAAAACAACGTCTTTCGTAAGCGTGATGGTATCGCCAACTGCGTACAACTCACCATCCATCATATACCCAACCAAAACCTTATTGCCTGCGTACAAGCCTTCCAAAATGGTATAGGTATCGCCTGCGGCAATCACTTCACCGTTCAAGGTTACGGTGTTTGCATCAACGATTACCTTAAAGCTTGCGGTTTCGCCCGTGGAAGCAGTTGCCGTAATCGTTACCTCGCCGCCAAAGGTGTTTGCCGTAGGTACAACCTTACCATCAACGATGGTTGCGATTGCTTCGTTGGAGCTTGCATAGGAAATGGTAGCCGTAGGAGTAGCCACGCCATCGAAATATTGGATGTCCATCACGTCAGCGAGTACAATTTCGTCGTTAGCCGTAATCGACATTTCTTCCTTACCAGCTTTTACGCCGAAATTCTTGAATTCGCCGTTCTTGTAGTTATACAACTTTAAGCTCATGGGAAGCGTGCCATTTGCTTGCGCTGCCGCTGAAGAGTTTTCAGCATACGCGTTATAATAACCAAAATACAAATTCAATTTGCTTTCACCATAAGTAAAGCCAATATCCTCAAGGTTCATCGTTTGTCTATAATAACATTTAGCGCCCGTATCCATCCCAGTATCTACAGTTAAGTCGTGCGTTCCGCCACAAGCGCATTTTGTAATATCTTCCGCATAGACATCTTCCAAACATAAAATCATCGTTTCTTCCGTAAATTCAATGGTTGCCTTAATTAACGGAGTATTCGTTTTATTGTTATATGTAGCGCCATAAAAAGCACGAGCAAGTATACCGCCACCAAGACGAGCCGACGATTTGTAGGAACTAATACTATTTAACGAGTAGTCCTCTTTATTCGTATTCATAGCTTCATTGGAATAGATCGTTTGAAACGCAGGACCTACCGCTTGGTTGATTTCATCAACGTTCCAACGCGTGTTCAATGCCATATCCCAATAAATATAGTTTGCGTCAGAAGAAGCGTTAAAACCACGTTTTGCCCAACCCCCAACTTTTGGTGCAACTTCCGTTTTGGGATCATCTGAAACGCCCATTACGAAACGATGCGATTCGTGATATGTAGATATATAAGGCGAGAAATAAAATTCTACAGGTTCGCTCATGTCAATCACATCATCGACCTTCAACGTAAGCGATTGTTGATAATGTATGCCATAACCGCCAACAGGTGTATAGTTTGTATCGGTCGTCGTATTGCTATATGTCATATTCGACATTAATTCAATACCCGTTAAACCCTTATCCGGATAACAAACCTCTTCCGCATGAACATCGCCAGCAAGTCCAGAAGCCCCACTGTTGTGCGTTCTTGCCGTCAACGTATAGCCTAACGTTACGTTTGCATTATCCTCTGCTAGGCCATCCACATTGCTCAACGTAGCCACACCTAAACAAGTCGCACAAGCAAACAAAGACATTGCAGTTGCGGTAATTTTGTTAAAAAGTTTTCTTTTCATAATTTCCTCCTTGTGAAATTAGATTTGTTAAAATCGTGTAGAAATTGCCTATAATAATTTCATAATACTATTTTACCTTATTTAAAAAATGATTACAATACAAAAAATGTTCTTCTTATTTATAAAATTTGTTACAAAATAAGCAAAATTGTTCATTGATAACCAATTTTCCCCCGAATCTACCCATTTTCGATATTTTTTACTCTTCTTCACCGTTTATATAATATTTTGGAAGAAGCATAGAGAAATATGAAAGAGTTTTTTTACTGTCCCCAAAGAAAAAGACGCATTTCTGCGTCCTTACAATATCTTATAAAAGTATTAATTGTTCTTTTTTTGCTGTTAACGGATAAGTACCTCAAAAACCAAACGGCCTTTGAGGTACTTATATTTAAATACTGTTTAGTTGAATATTAATCGGCGGGCATGAACGGTAATTCATCTTCACCAAGGTCGCCACCAGGATTCCAAGGATCATCACCACCGTCTGGCGAGGTACGTATAATATCCTCGGTTGGAAGCATAAAGATGTCTATTTCTATTTCAAAATATTTTTTCATAATACACCTCCTTATCGATTGCTGTACGCAACTGCAGCTTTATAATAGAGGTACAACATCTTTGCCGCGGTAAGCTCCGTGCTTTCCACCCTTTTTGCCAATGCTTGATAAGTGTAACTCATCGCGCTATACACCATAATATCTCCATCGATATTGATTTCGTGCGCCGTGCCCAAATCCTTTGCAGAAATATTTGTAATTTCAACGTAATAATAATACCCAGAGTAATGCGTAGGTGTAATCGATTTCCCATCAATCGTACAGGACACCATACTAATGTCTACTCCAGCATCCACCACGAAATAAATACGAAGCGTCGTCGCCGATTGCAAGAACAAGGTCGTACCAGCAATCTTCGCGTGCTCACCTCTTTCCGTATCACGTAAAGGTTTATAAGGTGCCAATGCCTCCAAATCAACGTCCGCAACAACCTCTTGCATTCCTTCCGTATAAGAATATTCTTCCGAGGTACCAAAGTGAACGCTTGCCGTCATACAGTAATCCAACATCGCCGCTGCAACATTTCTTACCTTTTCATTGGATTGAGATAACAAGTAGTTAAGGTAATATTCGATACTGCAATCATAACCATGCCAGGTAAAGGTTTGCGCAGGCGAATCGTTAGACAATTGAACAGGCATCGAGAATGCACACGTTACCTTCTGCTTGTAATCCTTCGCACTGATACCAATACTATAAATATAATAGGAGCCACTCTTGGTGCCTTGTGCAACCGTATAAGAATAGGTTTTCGTAGGCGTTTTGATAAGCACCCTTGCATCAGGATTGTTAAGAAACATCGCATCAAACTGCACGTAGAAGTTCAACATAATCAAACCACTGGTGCTTGCTGTTGCACCTGCAACCTTTGCAGGAAGTGCAGTCAAGCCAAATTCGCTTAAATTAACAAAAATCAATTCGTCATTGGCATTGAAAACCGTAGCATACCCTTTGGGTGCAACAAAGGTACCCGATTCAGCACCCGTTGCGATTACTAGACCCGATTTATTTGTTGATACAAGGTATTCGTCTTCAAGATTTGCATTTTCCGATACGTCAATCGTTGCACCATCTATGAGCATGAAATCCATAGAAAGATACTCGGTAGGTTCTACGGGGGTAGATTCTTCCCCTTCCGCAAGGTTAGCATCCGCCGCGTCTTGACGTTTCTGCGTATCCTCCGCGGCAGCTCTTTCCTGTGCCTCCAAGAAAAGTTCCGAATACACGACTTCGAAGTCGCCGTTCATTTCCACAGTACCGTTTACATAAATAGCAATGGTATCCTCAACAACCAAGGTATCCTTCATGTTCTGAATATCAACTTTTAAAGCATCGGTCAAACCCGTGGCAATAAAGACTTCTGCAACCGATTCGCTATAGTTGATCGTACCGCCGTTAATCGTTAAACTTGCATCGGCATCTTTAACCGACTCCTCATTAAGATTAACGCCCAGGGCAACCCCTGTGTATAAGCTTCTGATTTCACCGCCGTTTAATACAACCTCACCAGTCGACATTGCAATCCCCGCCAACGCACTGGAAACAGAGCCACCATTCATCGTCACCGTGGGGGTTGAAGCGACATCTACAACTCCAGTGTAACCAATGGAAGTCGCATCTACGATACCTGCAAGTGCACCACCAATGTTACCGCCGTTAATGGTTACGTCGCCAAGGTTAAGCACCCCAATCATCGACGCCATATTGCCGCCGTTCATCGTAAACGAGCCAGCGTTTGTTACGCTAAACGCCACCAAAACGCTTAAACCCGAGAAATCCCAACCTTCTTCCGTTTCCGCAATTGCATCCTTTATACCGGTAATAATCGTACCCGTACCAGCAGCAGAACAATCGTGGATAGACAAGCTTCCGCCATATTCAATGGTAAATACGCCAATAACGTCAGGTTTTTCCTTATAGAAAATAATGCGAGGTCCTTCCAAGGAATAACCGTTCAAACAAATATGTACCTCCATCCCTTCAGGAATCACCAACGTTTTTGCAAGCTTAATATCACTTTGCAAGGTGAACATATACTTCGTATTGCCCGAGCCGTCGCCGATAAATACGCCGTTTTCATCCGTATACGAGGTGAAGCAGTCAATTGCCTTCTTCGTAATAACCTCCGTGCTGGAGCCCTTTTGCAAGATTTCTTCCACATAGAGACCTTCGGTATCGTCAGGCAATTCGAACAAAGAAATGCTCTTTACGCCACTAAGAGGATTGCAAACACGACAAACCTCATCGTTCGAACAATTTACAATTGCTACACTCCCCGCAAAAATATTGGTATTCGACACTTCAAAGCCGCAGGTACAAATGCTAATGTTCATCCCTTCGCCGTAGCCCTGCCAAGCGCTACCAAACGTTACGTCACTGGCAAGAGCAACCGCCGTAGTATTGAACGCAGTACCCATTGCGCCACCACATGCCGACCAAATGGGCAAGAAGTCAATCAAATCCTGCGATATATAAGGTACAGTAGTGAAGGCACTCTTACAATCATGCGTGCTTGCGCAGTCAAGCGTATAGAAACCGCCATTGCCACTTTCAGGCAATTGCACCTTCGCATTCATTTTATACCCATTAGTACATACCGCCAAGTATACGTTTTCAGGGATAACAATCGTTTCCGAAGAAGTTACGCTACCCTTCAAGCTGAAATGTACCGCATACTTTTCCGTCAATTCGGTATCAAACGCATTGATAGATGCCACGAAATCAGCAAATTCCGAAGCGGTATAGGTACCAAGATCAATTGCACGACTATCCTCCGAATCGTTACCCACGAAATAATTGCAAGGTTTATCCGGCTGACAATCAATAAGCGTCAAATTGCCACCATTTATCGTAAGCGTTTCCGAATTAATTACCCTATTCCCGTTCAAGCAAATGGTCAAATTGTCGCCATCACTCATGAATCCCTTCCAATATTTGCCAAACGTAACGTCTTCACTCAATGCAACGTACATATTCGACATCGAGGGTACACCAGCACGAGCCATTGCCCAATACGGCATAAAATCAACGATATCCTGGTTTAATGCAGGCATATAGATGGTATCTTCCGCAACAACCTCACAAGCGTGAATATCAGAACAGTCAAACACATAGACGCCACATTCACCCTTCGTCGAGTATTGGAAATCACAATCAAGGCTATACCCATTCAAGCAGATACCAATATGCAAGTTTTGAGGAATATACACCGTTTCATCCCAAGTGATGTTTTCCGTCAAGCACAAATAAGCGCATGCAGGATAATCCGCAACGAAGTAGTCCTCTGGAGCGTTCGCATAATTTCCAACCAAAACCGCCCAAGCTTGACTGTCTACACCGCCAAGGTCTACGGCATAGTCGCTCGTCGAGGTAAAAAACGCGCATCTATGTCCAACGGGTTCCACCGTCTCCGTCCCTTCGCCAGCCGCTTCCTCTGCGGTAACAGCATATCTAATATTCACCGCAAAGAGCATGGATACACAGCAGCAAAAAATAATCGCTGCAATACGAATTCCACATTTTCTCATTTTGTCAAAAAATTTCAAAAGAAGTACCTCCTTTTTCCATATTTTTAGAAAACGCCTCTCAACATTTTCAAACCCTGTCATTTTATTTACATTGGCACAGCCAACTGCATCATTTCTACACTAAAATCGATAATAGTAATCGAAAATATTGATTGTTTTGTGTACAATAATCGACAATAATGCAGTATTTGATAGTGTTATATATTATATATATTATCAAACTTTTGTCAAGCTTTTGACTTAAAAAATATTTTTTATACGAAAATTTTGTTAATTTGCACAAAAATACGCTATTTTTTTGTAAAAAATAACCCTCAAAAAAATGAGTTTTGCACATTTTTGAGGGTTTTATTGTGGATAAGTTTTGTTTCAAAAAGTTAGTTTTTCGCTTTTTCAAGCATTGCGTTGACATCCTTTTGCAATTCAACAAGCTTTGCATTTGCCGCAGATTCGTCCTTCGCCTTTAACGAATAATAAATCTTCAACTTCGGCTCGGTACCGCTGGGACGAACACACACAAAGGAACCGCCTGCCAGCTCGTAATATACACAGTTGCATTTCGGAATATCCATAGCCTCTACCGTACCATTTGCCAAAACAGTACGCTTTGCCGCGCTGTAATCACGGATTGCCTCTACCGTAATCCCTGCGAAGTCGGTCGGCCTCATACTCTTCAATGCATCCACCACCGCATTCATTTCCTTCATGGCATTCAAGCCCGAATATTGAATGGAAACGTTTTTATCCAATACGTAGCCGTATTTTGCATAGATTTCTTGCAATCTTCCATAAACGGTTTTGCCGATATAGGTGTAGTAGCAAACCATTTCTGCACAAAGCATCGAGGCAACCACGGCATCCTTATCCCTTGCATGCGTACCGCGTAAATACCCACACGATTCTTCAAAGCCGAATATGTAGGTATGCTTGTTATCGCGTTCCCATTGCTTAATTTTCTCGCCGATAAATTTAAAGCCTACGGGTGTTTCGTACAAGGTCACCCCGTAATCATCGCAAAGCGCCTTCGCCATACCCGTCGTTACGAAGGATTTTACCACAGCGGCATTGCTCGGCATTGCGTTATCTTCAGACAGTCTAGTCAAAATATAATCAAGCAACAAAATACCTACTTGGTTGCCCGAAAGAGCGACAAATTCGCCATTTTCGTCCTTCAAAGCTACACCAAGACGGTCGGAGTCGGGATCCGTACCAAATACAACGTCCGCATTGATCTCATTTGCAAGGGCAATACCCATTGAAAGGGTTTCCTTGTACTCGGGATTAGGCACTTTTACAGTAGAGAATTCTGTATCTTTCGTCGTTTGCGCCTCTACCACCGTGGTATTGATACCAAGTTTTTTCAAAATGGTCGTTACGGGCACATAACCGCTACCATGAACGGGGGTATACACTAACTTCAAATCCTTACCGCATTCCTCTACCGCTTTCTTGGAAAGAGTGAGTTTGGATAATTCCTCGATATAATCCTCATCCAATTTTTTGGGCACAGGTACAATCAAAGAACTATCTTCATCCGCTGTCACGGAAAGATAATCTTTGATTTGGTTGATATAGGAAACAACCTTTGCCGTATCCTCGGGGGACATTTGTGCGCCGTCCGCCCCATATACCTTATAACCATTATATTCCTTGGGGTTGTGACTTGCAGTAATCATAATACCTGCAATTGTACCCAAATAACGCACTGCATACGAAAGCATCGGTACGGGATGTACATCGTCAAAAAGGTATGCCTTAATACCGTTCTTCGCCAAAACACCTGCGGCTACCTTTGCAAATTCCTCCGATTTTCTTCTCGTATCATAGGAAATAACGACGCCTTGCGCTTGTTCTTCCGCAGAAAGCGTTTTAATCCATTCTGCCAAGCCTTGTGTTGCGCGCATTACGGTGTAAATGTTCATCATATTGATACCATAGCCGATTACACCGCGCATACCTGCCGTACCAAATTCCATTTCACCGCCAAAACGATATTCTAATTCCTTCTCATTCCCCTGTAATGCAATCAGTTCTGCCTTACCTTCTTCACATAAAACGGGATTGTTTAACCATTCTTGATAATTCGCCTGATAATCCATTGCTCCCTCCATATATATTATATACCTTTATTTCCATTATCTTCTTCAACCGTAGCCGTTTCTTCCGTAGCCTTTTCGATTTCCTCAATATATTCGAAGAAATGCTCGCTATCGCCGTAATCGGGGTTGGTTGCAATGGTTTCATAGGTAATGAAATATTTTTTACCCTTAATCGTGTAATAATTTACGTACTGTTCGCAAATCAATAACAAATAAGAGGTAGGTATCGTAATCAATAATGCGCTGCCGAAGGTGAAAAGCCCTGCCATCATATTCACAATAATAATCAAGTAAACGGTAACTACGTACAAGCAGAAGGTTTTTCTAACCTGTCTTTTTTCACGGTCATTGGTAAAACGAAGTGCTTGTCGCAATGTTTTCCCATCCGTAGACATCGCAGGCATCCATTGACTGGTAAAGGTCAATTTAAGCGACTGCACAGCCACTATCAAAGTCATTGAAAGGAATAATGCCGTAAATAAGGGCAAGAAACGCAATAAAACGAAACAAACCGTAAACGTGCATACATCGAATAAGAAAACGATAGGCACGTATAACGCCGCGTATCTACTTGATTTGCCGAGGTTTGCCACGAACGCCGTGAAGAAAGGCGTATCGGTATAGGTGGACATTTTATCGTTGACAATCGTCCCCAAGGTGAAATAGACCAATGTATCCACGAAACGCTTGATCAGGTAAACCAAAACACAACCGAAGAACACCAGAATCAATTCTAACTTCATAGAAACGATGAAGTTAAAAAACTGCTTCAAATTGCCGTTTTCACCAAATACGAGTTCAGCATAATGGCTGGGAACCTCCAAGCTGGGATCCACGAATGAGGCGAAGATATTCTTGAAATTTTCCGCCATTTCCTTCGTAACGGGCTCGCTGACGATTTCCATAATTTCAGGCAATACAAACGCACTACACAGCGCCACCACGATTACCGTCATAACCACACGGTATAAAAGCAATTTAAAGGTTTGCTTAAAATTTTCCATCAATAAACGAATACTGTTTGAAAATCTCATACTTTTCCACCTCAATAATACTTTCTTAAATCCGCGCGTTCGATTTGGTCGCGTTCAAAATACGCAATCATCATTCGTACGCAATAGAACAACAATAATACCGTAAACAACGCCGTCGTCCATACCGTGAAGATAACAACATTAGGCAAGAACCACGCGCAAACCACCAAAAGCGCCTCCGTCGCGAAGAGGAATAACAATTGTCCGAGTAAAATTCTCCATCTTACCGTGGTAACTAGCTGGTGGGAATACTGCAACGCCTCTACCGCATGGAAACCCGTGATTTGCATACAAGGCAACCAAAGATATATCGCCCCTATCGCCGCAAGCAAGGCGATATGCATCGCCACAAAAATACAACCTGCAATGATATACACCGCAATCGCATTAGGGATCAGCGAAGCAAAAAATAGTAACGCCGACAAAAGTACCGCCCATACCTCGTAAATCAACAAGAAGAGTACCACATAACCAAAGGTGGAAATGAAGTTGTCGTTGAGTTTCGGCCACAAGCCGTTGAAGGTACGCTTACCAAAACGCAAGTGCTTGTCTAAAAACGCCATCAAAAGTGCCACACACGGCACGAGCGCAATCAAACCCGCCATACCTGAAAGAATGGAGTGCCAAGAACCGAAGTTTAACACGGATATCGCACGGAATAAGTCGGAAAACGTCCACGTGGAGAAATCCCCGACAAATACTGCGTTCAAAACCCTTATAATTTCCTCCTCCGCCAAGGACAACGACAAGGCGAATGCAGGTATAATCGCAAACAATACCACATAGAAGAAATTTTTGAAGATATATTTACTTGTTTGTATCGTATATTTCATAGTATGTACCCTCTATTTAGCAGTATAACATAAAAAAAATGCCGTGTAAAGTGTTTTGTGAAAAAAAGCTGTCGAAAAAATGAAAACTCCCTCTATGAGGGAGCTTATTCACAAAAAAGTATGTGTATTTTTACGATTTTTATGAAGGTTAAAATGCGTCCTTGGATATCTTACTCCAACGATTGGCAATAAATTTCAAGCGCCACGAAGTTGGTAACCAGCAGGTGAAAATACGCATCATCTTATTCCAAAAACCAACAATCACCTTACTCTTATTCTTCCGTACTGCCTTCAAGGATGCTTTTGCAACCGACTCGGGCGATTTTGCCGCAAGTTTTCCCCACAGGCCCTGTCCCTTAATTTGTTCCTTAATATCCTCACGTGTGGGCATTGCGCCAGGTAAAATCGCCGTTACAGCAACGTTTTGCCCCATCATTTCCATACGCAGGGCTTGTGAAAAGGAGGTCAATGCCCCTTTCGTTGCGCTGTAAATCGCAAAATACGGCATCGGATATATCCCCGATACGGAGGAAACGTTTACAATTTCTAAACGGGTTGCTTTGCGCCCAATGGCAAAACGGCACATCGATGCAGCCGCCTCAAAATTCACACGACATTGAAAAGCAATCTTGTCCTGTGTGTATTCTATCAAGCCCTTTTGTACGTCCGCACCCGCTACGTTTACGAGGGTGGAAATTCTTACGCCGTCCGAGGCAATTTTTTCCATCATCTCGTACCTGCTACCCTCATTTGACAAATCCGCGGCATATACGCGTATATCTATCCCTGGATATTTTTCTTCCAAATCCATCTTTAAGATGGTCAACTTTTCTTCATTTCTACCCGTCAAAAGCAAATTATCACCACGGCTCGCGAGCGTATAAACAAACGCCTTACCCAAGCCGCCCGTAGCACCCGTTGTCAATGCGTAACTCTTACTCATTTTTACCCCACAACCAATCTAAATCAAACCCATACGCCTGCACCACCTCTACGTGGTCAGAACATACCATATCCTGCGGTTTAACAATGCCACCGCCATCACTGTCTAAATCATACCCAAACTTATTGTACGCATACCAAACCAAATGCGCACATTGAGATACACGCAAGGTTTCGGGATATTTCTTGTAGAATATCCCCACCGTAAAACGATACGGTATCCCGTATAAGTTTGCGTGCGCGTAATCCAAAATTTCCGCCTTCGTTTCCTTGTCCACCTTTGGACGCAAAATCATAAAGTTTGCGAGCTTTGCAAAATCCGTTACGCTGTTATAGGTACTGCTCGTCCCTGGAGACATAGATTCGAGCGCCAACCCCTCATCAGGATCCACAACCAAGGCAGCATGTCCGTAACGAAGCCACGAAACACGTACCGTTGCCGTCACCAAAATGTCACCAGGTTCCAACTGTGCCATAGGGATAATATCGTTGATTTCCTCCGAATAGGTGTACGGATTGAAATTGTCAACGATTATATCCTGCTTTTTAAAAAATGCCTCTTGGATTTCTAAAATGCGTTTCGCCTTCCCTTTTTCCAACAGCCCGTCAACGCCTAACTTTGTTAAACCCGTTTGACGATAAATAAGCTCGTAATCAGACTCGGTAAGTTCCGTCTTCCCTAAAAGTGTACCAATCTCCACCTTTTCATAATCAGGGTAAAAGTGCGTCCAGCTCTTATCCGCGTAAACACAACCGATTTGCAAGAATGAAAGCACCGCAACAACGAAGGTCAAAACGGATAACCAAATCGCAATCCTGCGTTTTTTATTCTTTTTTCTCTTCTCTTTTTTATCCGTTTGCATAATTCCTCGCGCCAAAAATCGTAGAGCCTACGCGAATCACGTTGCTCCCCTCTTCAATACACAATGCATAGTCGCCACTCATACCCATAGAGAGATATTCCACCTCGCTTGATTGCGTTTTTGCCCAATCGAATAAAGCACGCATCTTTCTTGTCAATGTTCGAAGGGTTTCTTCGTCCTTCTCTGCAGGAAGCATCGCCATAAAGCCTTTTACACACAGCCCTTCCGTTTTGGAAATACGGGCAAAGGTTTCCTTTGCGGTTTCGTATGCGTAACCGCCCTTCGTTTCCTCATCCCCGATGTTGATTTGTATCAACAGGTTAGAGCAAATGCCTGCATTTTTCGAACGACGGGCGATTTCCTCTACCAACTCGTCGCGATCACAAGAATGATAAAGCTCCACTTTCCCTATCAAATACTTGACCTTATTCGTTTGCAAATGCCCAATAAAATGTCTGGGACAAGGCAACAAAAAGTCATTTTTATCACGGAATTCCTGCGGTTTATTCTCCGCAACAGCATCCGCGCCCGCCGAAATTGCGGTGTTAATCGCCTCCACCGTTTGCGTTTTCGTCGCCGCAACAAGCAAGACCTTTTCACCAAAGGGATTGCCTTTGGCTATTTCTGTTTTGATTTGCTGTACACGTTGTTTAATTTCGTCGAGTGGCATCACGGGCCCTCCCTGCAAGAATTCTACCATTAAGTATATACTTTTTCAGGCGATTTGTCAACCTTACGCAGTAAAAATAAAAAAAGTTTGTTTTTTCGGAATTTTTTATAGGTCGAACAGTTGATTTTTTCATTTTTACAAGCTATAATAGAAATGATAAATCAATACGGCGAGGATAATCAATTTTTTCTATGAATACTGAAGAACTGAAAACATTTATATTTTTGTCAAAAGTAAAGAATTTCACCCTTGCGGCGGAACAATTATATATCGCACAATCTACCGTTACGAACCGTATCAGCGAGCTTGAAAAGGAAGTTGGTAAAAAGCTGTTTACCCGTGGCTCGAAAACGGTAAAGTTGACGGAAGCAGGTGAAATCTTCTTGCGCTATGCAGAGCGTATTTTGGAATTGCAAAACACCTCTATCGAGGAAATGAACGCGTTGTCCAGCCACAGCCGTAAATTCTCCATCGGCGCAATCAACACCTGCTACGAAGTGTACCTCAAACCCTTCATCAGCGAATGCTTGAAGAATAACTCTATCACCTCTATCAAGGTAATCCTTGGCCATTCGTTGGATTTACTTCAGCAGTTGCAGGATAACATGCTCGATATGGTCTTCTCGGCGATTCCCTTGAAGCGTTTGGGATATAACTGCGACGTGCACGACGTTGACCGAGTGGCTTTGGTATGCAAAAAGGGTATGAATGAATACCCGAATGGTATCTACAAGGATCAACTGGCAAAAATCCCCTATTTGATGTGCGATTTTAACCTTTCGGAAGCAGGCGTGTTTATCCGTTCCCTCTTCCCGAAAAACCACCTCTTCCGTTTGGACGTAGATAACTCATCCAAGCTGTTGCCCTATTTGAAGAGCGGACTTGGTTACTCCTTCCTTCCCTACCACCTTGTAAAGGAAAAGATTGAAGCAGGGTTGTTGGAAGAAGTAAAATTGAAGGATTTCTCGGTGCCGAATATTACCACCTATCTTGTGTATAAGAGCAGCTACGACGTGAAGAAATTCCTGGAAAACAAATTTGACGAAGAAATGTAAGTAGAATGCGCCCACAGCTTGTGGGCGTGTTTTTTCAAGAAAATTTTGGATATTTTTTAAAAAATTATTGACAAGCAACGAAAAAAGGATTATAATAAAAATGCTTTGGGGATATGGCTCAGTTGGTAGAGCGTCTCGTTCGCAACGAGAAGGCCAGCGGTTCGAATCCGCTTATCTCCACCAAAAAACGGCACGCCTTATGGCGTGCCCTTTTTTTGTCGATAATCGTGAGAAACGCTGAATTATCAGCGGTTCGCGCGAGGAGCATCCGCAGTACGGCACTTATTTCTTACATAACCTCAACGGTGCGACGACGCCCTCGCTAAAAGCGAGAATATAGCTTATCTCCACAAAAAAAACGGCACGCCTTATGGCGTGTCCTTTTTTTGTTGATAATCGTGAGAAACGCTGAATTATCAGCGGTTCGCGCGAGGAGCATCCGCAGTACGGCACTTATTTCTTACGCCACCTCAACGGTGCGACGACGCCCTCGCACTCGCGCAAAAATATAGCTTATCTAAAAAAATAAAGACGGCACATTGCCGTCTTTATCTTTATATTAAATGCAATATATTACTCCTTATTCTCTTTCACTTCTTGATTTCTATAACGATACAACGCCAATCCACAAGAAATCAATGCGGTAATATCCGCAATCAGCGCAACGACGTACAGCTTGGAGATGCTATTGCAGGCAAAGGCACAATACGCAAGCAACGCCACCTTACGGATGTTGCTTTCCTTCGTCATAAAGAAGGCAAGGATCGATAAGGTGCAAGCCATCAAGGCAAAGATATCCATCCATTGCTTGAACGTCAAAATAGAGAACGCCGCCGCAAACACGACGAAGAAAATATTCCACAGTTTACTTTCCGCCCAACGGTGTTTCCCTTGTTGCGTAATCACAAGCTTGCTCATTATACCGATAATATTTGCCGTGGAGCTGATAAAATCCCCCTGCAAACAAAAATAAGACAACCAACCGATATCGCTTAAAATCCCTACGAAAACAATTTTCTTTTTGTTTTCCATTTGGAAAATCATAAACTGTAAGAAGATGGATATCACCCCTATCGCATTAAAAAGAAGGGGATACCCCTTCCCTAATGCACCATCAAGGGCCGATACCACCCGTTGCGATATGTCGGCAATCGAAAACAATAAAGTATTCGCTAAAACCATATCAATAACTATCCTTCTTTCTCATTTGCACCATTCAAGATTACAAATGAAGTATTTAAGCCAGCGTTTTCGCCGTTTCCGTGGCTGTTTCTTCCGCCTGCTTTTCTAAAATTTCTTTCACGCCATTGCGTTTGTCAATCGTATAGGTAGGCACCAAACGCTTTACCCATTCCTTCATGCTGTCCGTTTCGCTGTAAGCCGCTTCGTAAAGGCTGTCGAGGGTTGTCCAAAGATTTTCCTCGTCAAGTGCCAAAGGCTTTGCGATATTGATCAAGCCGTTTGCCGTCTTTTGCAAGCCTTCCTCCGCCATCAAACGCTCCTCAAACAGCTTTTCACCAGGTCTTAACCCCGTACAAACGATTTGAATATCCACGTTCGGCTCCAACCCCGACATCTTGATGAGGTTGTAAGCGAGGTCGTAAATTTTTACAGGCTCGCCCATATCCAAGACGAAAATTTGTCCACTCTTTGCGTATGCACCTGCCTGCAAAACGAGGGAAACCGCCTCGGGAATGGTCATAAAGTAACGGATAATATCCTTATGGGTAACCGTTACGGGACCGCCGTGTGCGATTTGCTTTTTAAACAACGGAATTACCGATCCGTTGGATCCAAGCACGTTACCAAAACGTACGGCAACAAAGTTGGTATGCTGACTGTGACGGCCAATCGTTTGGATAATCATTTCACAAATACGCTTGGTTGCACCCATGATATTGGTGGGATTTACCGCTTTATCCGTGGAAATTTGCACAAAGGTATCCACCTTGAATTCTTCAGCCGCTCTTGCCACGTTCAGCGTACCGAAAACGTTGTTTTTCACCGCTTCATTAGGACTGGTTTCCATCAAAGGTACGTGTTTATGTGCAGCTGCATTGAAGACAATTTGCGGACGGTAGGTTTCAAAAACATTACGCACTTTACCCTTATCACGAATGCTCGCAATCAAGGTAACCAAGTTCAAACGAGGGTATTTTTCCTTCAATTCCTGCTCGATATCGTACGCATTATTTTCATAAATATCCAAAATAATCAATTCCGCAGGGTTGTGCGAAGCGATTTGGCGACACAGCTCGCTACCGATAGAGCCACCGCCACCCGTAACGAGGACACGCTTATGCTCGATATAGCCCATAATCTCATCCAAATTGACGTTCTTTTGCTCTCTACCAAGCAAGTCCGCTACATCAACGGGACGAAGCTTCGCAACGGACAATTCACCGCCCGTCAACTCGTTCAATTCCGGCATGAGCTTAATTTTACAGTTACATTCCTTACAGTGTTGTAAAATATCACGAATTAAGCCCTTTTCAGCGGAAGATATTACAATGAAAATTTCGTCAACATTGTAACGCTTTACGAACAGCTTCACATCCTTCACCGTACCAACGACACGCACGTCGCCAAGACGCTTCCCTATGTAGCTTTCGTCCATTTCCAGCATACAAACAGGTTTATAGGGGCTGTTTACCCTACCCGTAATGCTTCTAATCAAGGTAAACGCATCGTCGTTGTAGCCGATAATCAATACATTCTTTTCGTCCTTACGCATCATCGAATCAACGAAGTGTTTTGCCGAACGCATAAAACGCTTTGAGAAGCGGAAACACCCAATAAATCCCATCATCAACACCGCATAAACGCCCATTGCGGTATAAGAGAATTTATTGGCAGTAACCCAAGCGGCATCGAAAATATTGGAAACAAACACAAAAATTATGTTTAAGCCGCCCATAAGAGCACTTAACACCACTACACGCATTGCTTCAGGCATACCGACGGAGGAAAAACCGACGGAATACATCCCAAGCCCCGTGAACAATATAAGAACAAGTGCAACGTTGACGATTAACCAAACCCAAAACGCCGTACTGTTTAAATATTCAAATTTTTCACCCCATGTTAATACCGTAAACGAGCAAAGTGCCGCAAGTATAACAAGCGCCGCATCAATAATATACACGATACAACGAAGTAAGGTACGATTTTTACGTAAACAATCCAAAACAGACATTTCTGCCCCCAAATAAGTATTTATTGTCCTAATTTTAAATACGATCGCGCGTATTTAAGGGTATTTTCACCTTTAAATCTCTAAAAGACGCATATCCCCGATGATATGGCGAGCATACGCCTTGGCAACATTGATCCCCGCCACCTTTTCAAAGCCTTCAAAGAACGCGTTGGAATTCACCTCGCAAAGCACGGGGCCGTCCTCGGCTTCGAGTAAATCCACCCCACAGTAATCCAAACCAAGCAGCTTTGCAGCCCTTTCAGCAGCCTCAATATATGCCTTGGGCGGATTGATTTTTTGTCCAACGCCACCAAGCTCGATATTCGAGCGGAATTCACCGTCTTGTGCGACACGCTCCATACAGCCAATGGCCTTACCGCCAACCACGATTACACGGATATCTTTTCCCTTGGTATCCGCAATATATTCCTGGTAAAAATGTGGCTCGTGTAACCATTCTTGTGCAATTTTTTGCAATTCGTCCATACCGTGTACGAGTTGAACGCCTGCACCAAATGAACCATAGCTCTTTTTTACTACCATGGGGAAACCCAATTTTTCGGCAACACTTTGCAAAAATGCCGTATTGGGTGTTGCTCCCTTCGTATAACACAACGGCGAGGGAATTGTTTTCGCCAAACGCAAGCCACTCCCTTCTAATGCCAAATATGTAAGCATCTTATCGTCGCAGGTTTCAATCGCTTCCGCCGAGTTGAAAAGACGCATACCGCTTTTTTCCAGCATTCTCCCTAAATATTTATCCTTGTCTAAATAAACGGCGAAATTATATCCCGCAAGTGGTGTTTTTACTTCACCGTTTTCCGTCAAAAGAGCATACGCATCCCCATTCTTAATAAGGTCGCATTCTACCCCTTCCATTTCAATGGCATTACGGATTTTTTCACCCTGTGTGTAGAACTTTTCCGCACTTGGAAAACCGTTGATAATAACGATTCCTCGCATACCTGCCCCCTTCATTTATTGGGCGTTCAAGTCGTAAAGATACTTCAAACCCTTCAACGTCAACAGCTTATCCACCACATCAATACATTCGATTTCCTTGGAAATTACGTTACTGAACCCACCCGTAGCAATCGTTTTCACCGAAGGGCATTTCAACTCCTTCTTGATACGCTTTACAATATGCTCTACCAAACCTGCAAAGCCGAATACGATACCTGCCTGCATATTGGTTACAGTATTCTTTGCAATAACACTCGCAGGGGCTTCAATTTCCACGCGAGGCAATTTTGCAGTACCATTTACAAGGGAATCGAGCGAACCCTTGATACCGGGGGCAATTACACCGCCGATAAATTCGTTATTTGCATTGATAATATTAAAGGTAGTAGCTGTACCAAAGTCGATAACAATCATAGGCGTACCATCGCCGTAGCCTACAATTGCGGACACGCAGTTTACGATACGGTCAGCACCCACTTCACGAGCATCGTCGCAACGGATGTTCAAGCCACTCTTCAACCCAGGAGCAATGTGCAAAGGTTTGATATGCAAATACACATCGCACATTTTGTCGATGGTATAATCCAAGGAAGGTACAACCGAAGAAATGATCCCCCCTTCGATTTCTTGTACGCTGACACCGTTTGCCGCCAGCATACCCGTCAATTGTGCCCCGAATTCATCCGAGGTTTTCTTAAAATCGGAAGCCACACGGAAGGAAAATTTTAAATCATCCTTGTCAAAGATTGCATATTTAACGTTTGTGTTCCCAACGTCGATACAAATAATCATAATCTTTACCTTCTCTTTTTAAACTGTTTTTCAACCGCGGTATAGACCGTATGAAGACCTGGCGCAACCAAGAGGTTAATAGCAAGCTCTACCAAAAAGTTAATACCTGCACACACAATCACCAAGAAATAAACAACAGAAGTACCGCTCACGAAATTTGCCTGTAAAGTATCCTGTAAAAAGCAAAGCGCCCCAAGAATAAACAAACCCGTATTGGTCACAGGAGCAACAACAGATGCCGCAAACGTAGCAACGTAAGAATTCTTCTTTGCAACCAATTTATATGTCAAGCCTGCCAAAAAGCCGGCCGCAGCACCTTTCCCCAAGCACAAAAGTGTTGTCCAAAGCGGATGATCATTAAACAAAATCATTGTAAAACCATCAACCCCGATAATACCTTGTATCAAAACAACCAACCCGAATGCAAAACCAAGCAATGCACCAGCCACAGGCCCGTAAACGATACCCGCAAGCACAATCGGGACAAGAACAAGACTAATCGGCGTTGCGCCAATACGAATATAACTGCCAAACAGCTGTAAAACGATTACGACAGCCAATAATACAGCAATGCCCGTAATCCGCTTTGCGGAAAAGAACTTTTCCTTTTTCATAAATACCTCCATCGGGCCCAATCGGTACCCGTAGATAAAAATTATTTCCTTATGCACTCCCCCATTCACGGTCAAATTGCATCGCATATTTGCCAAGGGCGTACCTCAAGATAATATCATTATACCGCTTTTTTTTAATTTTAGCAACAAAATCCGCAGTATAAATAATAAGAAAGCGGTATTTTTTCAAAGACGCCCACCTTTTACACACAAAAAAAGCACGCCTTGGAATATGATATATTAGAAAGAACAACCGCAGGATACCGACGCAAATGCGAAGGAAGAAAGGATATACATACATCCTGCGGAAAACACAGGAGGTATTTATGAACTGTTGTTCCCAGGGAAACGTAACCCTTTGGATTCTCATTGCTTTGCTTGTTCTCGGTACGAAAGACGGCACGTTTTGTTCGGGCATCTTTAACGGCTGTGGATTACCCATCGTAGCGGCACTCCTTTTCTGCCTTTACAAAAACGGAACGCTGTCTACATTGTTAACCCCGCCTTGCGGCTGTGGTTGCTGCCATTAATTTCTTCTTTCTCTCCTTTTCTCATTGAAAAACCGAGGTCGTTTGACCTCGGTTTTCTCGCTTTTTTACGATTTCAACGCGCACATGCCCTATTCATTTACTTTTCCGTAAGCAAAAACGACTGTAAGGCAATAATCGTCTTCCCATCACGAATTTCGCCCTTATTCAGCATTTCCTTTACCGTTTCTACTGGGATATATTCCACGTCCAAAAACTCATCCTCGTCAAGATGCGCCTTAACCTTTTTTCCACCATTCGCACGGTAAATATAGATTTTTTCATCCGTGTATCCAGGGGTAGGATACATAATAAACAACAATTCTAAAGAGTTTGCCTTTATCCCTGCCTCTTCTTCTAGTTCTCTCGCCGCCGCAAGAATAGGATCTTCCCCCTTATTCAATTTCCCTGCAGGGATCTCATAAAGACTTTCGCCATAAGCATAGCGATACTGTCTTACAAACAACACCTTCCCGTCCTCGACGTACAGCACACAAGATCCGCCCGAATGCTCGATAATTTCCCTCTTGCAAGGTTGACCATTCGGCAAAAGCGCATCGTCCGAACGAAGGTTGATGATTTTACCGTTATACACGTAATTCTTTTTTACTGTTTTTTCCACGTAATCCATATATACTCCTTTCGAAATAGACAATCTATATAAGATTATAACATATTTTTATCATTATAGCACAAAAAAACAAAATAATAAAGATTTTTTTGAAGAAATACCTTGATTTTTACAATATTTTTATGTATAATAGTAAAAACTTAAAGGAAGAATTGAGGTACTTATGCAAATCCAAGGGGAAACATCCGTTAACAAGCTGATTATTTTGTTTGTTTTCGATAAAATGGAAGCCGCACTTTCCGAACGCACCGTTCTTGAAATGTGCTCATCGGGGAATAATTGGTTGAATTATATGGACTGTAAAGAATTGTTGCCCCGCCTTATCGACGATGGGTTCCTTTGTCTTGCATCCTCCCCCGAGGAGGAGCCGCTCTACGTGATTACGGGCGAAGGCAGAGAAAGCTTGAACAACTTCTACATCAACATTCCTAAAAGTATCCGCAACGAAATTACCACCTTTGTAAAAAACAACAGCGGAAAGCTTCGTAACCGTCAGGAATGCAAGTCGGACTACTTTCAAAACGTAGACGGCACCTATACCGTATTCTTGAAAATTCTCGCCCCCGTTCAACCGATGTTAGAGCTGAAGTTTGTCGTGCCCGACAAAAAAACTGCACAACACATCTATAAGAATTGGGAAAGCAAAGCGCCTGACCTCTATTCGGCAATCTACGAAACGTTGGTTGACTAATTCCACCAACAGCAACTATATCATTTAAGGAAGGTTTTTATTATGTTTACTTACGCACCTAAAGGTACTTGCTCTAGACAAATTCTTTTCAACGTAGACGAAGATAACAAGCTTCGTGGCGTACGTTTTATCGGCGGTTGCAGCGGCAACCTGCAAGGTATTTCTCGCCTTGTTGAAGGAAAGGATATTGACGAAATTGAAAAACTCTTGGCAGGTGTACGTTGTAAAGGTAACACCTCTTGCCCCGACCAGCTTTCGCAAGCAATCACCGCATATAAAGCGGAGAAAAATGCACAGGTATAAGCATTCATCTCATACCTGCCCTATTGATTTATGATAAAAACATTAAAACCGCGAGGATTTCTCCTCGCGGTTTTCTTTCATTTATACGCCTTAATTAGTGCTTAAAGTGTCTATCGCCAACGAAAATCATCGCAATACCAGCTTCGTCGCAAGCATCGATGGAAAGTTGGTCTTTAATGCTACCACCCGGCTGAATAATTGCGGTGATACCTGCCTTTACACATTCCTCTACGCAATCAGGGAAGGGGAAGAACGCATCGCTTGCCATAACCGAGCCCTTTACTTCTTCACCTGCATGCGCAATGGCTTGCTGTGCCGCCCAAATACGGTTGGTTTGTCCCATACCGATACCCGTCGTTCTATCCGCTTTACCAACAACGATTGCATTCGACTTCGTATGCTTTACAACCTTCCAGTTGAACATCATCGCAGCCATTTCTTCTTCCGTAGGCGCGCGTTTCGTTACAACCTTAAGGTTTTCGGGCGCAAATAAGGTATTGTCGTAATCTTGCACAAGCAAACCACCATATACCTTCTTCATATCATAAGCCGTTGCCTCACGCTTTGCCTTGATGTCAGGCAATTCCAAAAGACGAATGTTCTTTTTTTGCTTCAAAATCTCAAGAGCGCCTTCCGTGAATGCTTCTGCAATAACGATTTCAATGAAAATTTTGTTGATTTCCGTTGCCGTTGCTTCATCCACCGTACCATTAATAGCCAAAATGCCACCGAATACGGATACAGGATCAGATTCATACGCTTTTATATATGCTTCATAAATATTTTTACCCACGCCTACCCCGCAAGGATTTGCGTGCTTACAAGCAACAACGCAGGGCTCGTCAAACTCTTTTACAAGCTCTAACGCACCGTTTGCATCGTTGATATTGTTGTAGGAAAGCTCCTTACCCCAAAGCTGTTTTGCCTTGGAAAGCGAGCCTGCACGGATAAATTCTTCACTGTAATAGCTTGCACCCTGGTGAGGATTTTCACCATAACGCATATCCTGTGTCTTTTCATACGCAAAGGTAATGCTGTCAGGATAACGGATACCAAGCTTTTCCGCCAAGTAGTTGGAAATCATACTGTCGTATACAGCCGTATGCGCAAATACCTTATATTGAAGGTATTTTTTCGTTTCCAAAGAGATTTCACCTGCCTCCAACTCCGACAAAACGCGTTCGTAGTCTTTGGGGTCCACTACCACAGCAACGTCTTGGTAGTTCTTTGCCGCAGCACGAATCATCGTAGGACCGCCGATGTCGATGTTTTCCACCGCATCCTCAAAGGATACGCCAGGTTTAGAAATGGTAGCTTTGAAGGGATAGAGGTTTACAGCCACGATATCAATCGTGTTAACGTTCAACCTTTCAAGCTGTGCCATATGTTCGGGATTGGAACGCATTGCAAGTAAGCCTGCATGCACGTTAGGATGCAAAGTTTTTACACGACCATCCAAACATTCGGGAAAACCCGTGATATCGCTAATACCGATTACGGGAAGCCCTGCATCCGTCAAAGCCTTTGCCGTACCGCCCGTGGAAATGATCTCATAACCACACGCAACCAAACGTTGACAAAACTCTACGATGCCTGCTTTGTCAGAAACACTAACCAACGCTCTCTTTTTCATAAATGTATACCTCTATTATTATTTTTTCGTTTTTGGGCATAATACTTATATGGTATTATTGTATATCTTACTAACGGCGTATATTGTCGCCATCAATTTTTACTCATTTTTACTTGTGAAAGGGTTACGGGATAAAGAACGGCAAACGGAAGCCGAGCGACAAGCCCAACCCCTTCTCAACGCAACACAAAGCGGAACCACCCCTACACAGCCGAATACAGATAAATATCTCGGCAAATTATGTATCGCAGGGGCCCTTGGCGGCGCAATCACCATTTACACATGTATGTTTATCCTAAAATATAAACGCAGCGATTTATTGTTAATGGTCTTAATGCCCATTCTCGGAGTTTTAAACGTCTACCTTTTCGTTCTGCTGTTTAAATCAGGCTTCGGTTTCTTACTAATCCGATAAGGCAATTCCTTACAATATTATTATAGCATATCCTTTTTTAATAAAGCAAGAAAACGAAGGCATTGTTTTTATTGTTTTTAGAACGAAATTTTGTCACATTTTTTGAAAAAACGAAAAGAAAAAAAATTTTAAACTTTTTTGTAAAAAGTATGAAAAAATGTTTGACAATTAAATGAATAAGTGCTATTATATACAAGCGTTGTCGATGCGACGGTGAAGTGCGATGAATGCGGGTGTAGTTCAATGGTAGAATTCCAGCCTTCCAAGCTGGCCGCGTGGGTCCGATTCCCATCACCCGCTCCACCCTTACTATCCGAGTAGGCGCAAGACATGCGCCTGTAGCTCAGTTGGATA
>JAZRFV010000061.1:0-14666 GCA_045643825.1 Candidatus Scatosoma sp. | reverse complement strand
TTGGTTCGTCGCGCGGCGGAAGAATGGGGAAAAATCGGAGTAACCTATCGTGTGGGTAACATTTTGTCCTCGGATATGTTCTACGATGATGCTGATTCGGGTATGCAATGGGCGAAGATCGGTGTGCTTGGCGTAGAAAAGGAGACCGCTGCGCCTTATTGCAATGCGGCGCGCGCTGGTAAGAAGGCATTGTGCATTTGTACGGTAAGTGATTCCTTCATTTATCCAGAAGAAAACACTACGGCGGAAGAACGCCAAGTTTCCTTCACGAAGATGATGGAAATTGCCTTGAATTTGGCAGAAGAATAATGGAGTTTTATGGCTAAAAGAGCATTTTTAATTGTATTAGACAGCGTGGGTATCGGTGAAATGCCTGACGCTCACGAATGGGGAGACGAGGGTAGCAACACGGTTGCGTCCATTCGTAAACATCCCGATTTTCATTGCCCTAACTTGGAAAAGATGGGGCTTTTCGCCATTGATGGAATGGGCGAAAAAATCGATTCAACGCGTACCTGCTATGCTCGTATGACGGAAGCGTCAAAGGGTAAGGATACCACGATAGGGCATTGGGAAATCGCAGGTATCTACTCTCCGAAACCCCTTCCTACCTATCCTAATGGTTTCCCCCAAGATGTAATTAAGGAGTTTGAACGCTTGACGGGTAGAGGAACCTTGTGCAATCGTCCCTATTCGGGTACGGAGGTTATTAAAGACTTCGGTGAAGAGCATATCAAAACGGGTAAGCTTATCGTTTACACCTCGGCGGATAGTGTGTTCCAAGTTGCCGCGCACGAGGATTACGTGCCCGTGGCGGAGTTATACCGCTATTGTGAAATTGCGAGAGAGCTTTTGAAGGGTGAACACGGCGTAGGCCGTATTATTGCTCGTCCGTTCAACGGAGAATATCCCTTCAAGCGTACCCCCCGCCGTCACGATTATTCCTTGCAACCTCCTGCAATGACGGTGCCTGATATCTTAAAAAAAGAAGGCTATGACGTGATTTCCGTAGGTAAGATTTTTGATATTTTCGCAGGGAGAGGCTTCACGGAAAGTTATCCTACGGGCAATAATGACGAAGGTATGAACACGGCCATGGGTATTGCAAAACGTGACTTTAACGGGCTTTGTTTTGTGAATTTGGTTGACTTTGATATGGTATATGGGCATAGAAACGACATTGGTGGTTATGCCCGTGCTTTGTCGGCGTTCGATGCTTGGCTTGGCGAGTTTTTACCGCAATTGAAGGAAGACGATATGCTGATTATCACTGCTGATCACGGTTGCGATCCTGCTACGCCTTCTACCGACCACTCGAGAGAATATACCCCGATGATCGCTTATGGCGATAAGTTGAAAAAGGGTATCAATCTTGGTACGCGCGACAGTTTTGCTGATATCGGTTCCACCGTATTATCGTGGTTTGGTTTGCCCACGGACGAGGTGCATGGAAACAGTTTCTTGGAGGAAATTTTAGGTGACTGATCGTGAATTGTTACAATACGCTGTGGAAGCGCGTGAGATGGCTTACGCACCTTATTCGGGCTTTCGTGTAGGCGCGGCCCTCGTGGGGAAAAGCGGTAAAATTTACAAGGGCTGCAACGTAGAAAATGCGGCTTATTCTCCGACCAATTGTGCAGAGCGTACGGCGGTGTTTAAGGCGGTTAGCGAAGGAGAGAGAGAATTCACTGCGATTGCAATCGTGGGGGGCATGGACGAGACTATTGCTGATTTCTGCGCTCCTTGTGGGGTATGCCGTCAGGTTTTGGCGGAGTTTTGCACCCCCGATTTCCGTGTGGTTTTAGGTACACCTGAAAAACCGCAGGCTTTTGCGTTTAAGGATATTTTACCTTATGGCTTTGGTAAGAATGATTTGGAGTAATTAACTATCATGAGAATGTACGATATTATACAAAAGAAACGTGATGGCGGCGCGTTGAGTGAAGCGGAAATCAAGTGGTTTATCGAAGGCTACGTTGCAGGGGAAATTCCCGATTATCAAATGGCGGCTTTGTGTATGGCGCTTTACTTCCGCGGTATGAATTTGGAAGAAACGACGGCGTTGACCTTTGCGATTCGTGACTCGGGTGACCGTTTAGATTTTTCCGATATAAAAGGTTTGCGAGTAGACAAACATTCTACGGGTGGCGTAGGGGATAAGACGAGCTTAATTGTCACCCCCATCGTGGCGCGTCTTGGTGTTAAGGTTGCGAAAATGAGTGGTCGTGGGCTTGGTCATACGGGAGGAACGATTGATAAGTTGGAGGCAATCCCAGGCTTTAAGACGGATTTACCCGTGGAAGAGTTCAAGGCGATTGTCAACGATATCGGTATTGCCATTGTTGGGCAAAATGCCGAGCTTGCGCCTGCGGATAAATTACTGTATGCCCTCCGCGACGTAACGGCAACGGTAGACAGCTTACCGCTTATTGTTTCAAGTATTATGGGTAAAAAGCTTGCCGCGGATGACGATTGCATTGTTTTGGATGTAAAAACGGGCAGCGGCTCGTTTATGAAAACGCAAGAAAAGAGCCGTGAGCTCGCCGAATGGATGGTTGCCATCGGTCAAAAGGCAGGCAAACGTATGCGCGCACTCATTACGGATATGGACAGACCTCTCGGCTACGCGATTGGCAACTCGTTAGAGGTGGTGGAGGCAATTCATACCTTGCAGGGGAAAGGCCCTGCCGATTTGACGGAGCTTTGCGTTGCATTGGCTTCGCATATTTTGGAACTTGCTGAAAAGGGTGACTACGCAACCTGCGAGAAAATGGTGCGTGATACCATTGCTGACGGCTCGGGTTTGGATATGCTTGCGACAATGGTAAAGGCGCAAGGTGGCAACAAGGATTGGATTTTGCATCCTGAAAAATTCCCCACAGCGAAATATTCTCGTGTGGTTACCGCGCAAGAGGATGGATATATTGTGGGCGTGGATACGGAAGGCTACGGCGTGGCAAGCTTGTTGCTTGGCGCAGGTAGAAATACGAAGGAAGACGTGATTGATTTTGCCGCAGGCATTATGTTGAAGGCAAAAACGGGCGACTTTGTGAAGAAGGACGATGTGATTGCGGTGCTTTATTCGGATAAGGAAAGCGGCTTTGACGGAGCGGAAACAAGGTTGCTTGCCGCTACCCGTATCGGTCAAGAAAAACCTCAACAAATGCCTCTTGTTTTAGATATTGTACAATAAAATAAAACCGAGCTTTGAGAGTGTTCAAAGCTCGGTTTTTTCATTTCAACGCGTACATGGTGCGCTTATTTTATGGTAATTAGTCCAAAGTGAATACGTTTACGAGTTTAGGTTGAGCGCCCGTTATAGGATCGAGGGGCATTTCCATGACGTCCTTCATATATTCGTTCCACTTATCCACGATAGGGCTTTGTGCCTGCGTTTTTGCGGCGTAGTCGATGCCTTTTTCACATTCATAGTAACCGAACAAGGTTTCGCCGTCCGTCCAAATGGTGTAATTGCAAATCCCTGCGGATTTTAACAATTCTACGAGTTCGGGCCAAATTTCATCGTGACGACGTACGTATTCGTCTTTCATGCCAGGTTTAATTTTTGCCATCCAAGCGTACTTTTCCATAATTTCCTCCGTTTTTTGAGTGTTTTTAACATTATAGCGAAAATGAGGGGAAATGTCAATAGGGAAATAAGAAAAAGTGCTTGCCTTTTCCAATTTAATTTGCTACAATATAAAAAAGGAGAGATGTGTATGCTTCGTTTGATGGTAGAGGAAAATCAAGGATTGAAGGAGTTCACGGAAAACCACTACGCACAAGGTGCGTTTTTTTGGCATTACCTTTTAAAAAATAAAGAAATAAAGGTCAATGGAAAGCGTGTCAACACGGACATGCCCCTTTGTAAAGGGGATGAGGTGTGTTACTTCCTTACCAAAAAGCAGGAAGAAAAACCAGCCTTTTTTACCGTTTACGAAGACGAAAATATCTTGATTATCGATAAGGAAAGCGGTGTAAACTCCGAGGCGGTCTATGCTGCATTATCGAGGACGCGGGAGTGTTATTTTATCCACCGATTAGACCGCAATACCCAAGGCTTGATGGCGTTTGCACTCAATGAGAAAACGGAGAAAACGCTCTTGCAGGCGTTTAAGGATAAGAAGGTTGAAAAGAGATATCACGCTCTTTGTAGTGGGGCTTTTCCTAAAAAAGAGGATGTTTTGACGGCGTATTTAAAGAAGGATGCGGAAAAATCGCAGGTGAAGGTATTCGACACACCAAAACCTGGCGCGGAGCGGATTGTGACGGAGTACAAGGTTTTGTCGCAAACGGACGGTTTTACGTCGGTGGAGGTCATTTTACATACGGGAAAAACCCATCAAATCCGCGCACACTTATCCCATATTGGCTGTCCGATTGTCGGGGATATGAAATATGGCAATACGGCGGTGAATAAGGAACAAAAAACGGCAAGGCAATGCCTGGTGGCAAAACTTTTAAGTTTTGATCTTGACGGCGACTTATCCTATCTTAACGGTAAAGTCTTTACCTCGCAATTTAACGTAACGCGATAGTTTTTTATATCGCACCGTTTTCTTAATAATTGACATTATTAGTTTTACCTTAATAATACTGTATATAGGAGAGACAGCGAAAGGCTGTCTTTTTTTGTATAAAATTTGAGCCATTTTCTTACTTTTTGATACAAATATATTAGAATACTTGGTGGTTTTTGGGCTGCGTAAATGATATAATGAAACAAAAAAAGAAAATTCATTTCATAAATAGGAGAAAAGCGCTGTGAAACGAAGCTATGCAGAGCCCATATTACAAGTAATATCCTTCACGGATATGGACATTATCACTTTTAGCACGGGGCAATGGGATAATACCCTTGATGATAGCTTTTTCGAGTAAGATAGGGAGGTTAAAATGAGAGCTTTATCGACAATGAAAAAAATAATACTTTCTATATGTCTTGTTTTGTTTGGCTTTTGTGCCTTTGGCGCCGTTGCGGTACAAACAGATAGGGTAGAGGCAAAGGCTGAAACGGTAACAAGCGTTACGATAGATTGGCGCGGGACGTATGATGGATCTACCACCCTTGATTACTTGTATGTGAAATTTGCAGGTTTTACGACAAAGGATGACTACAATGGCAATTCAAACAGCGATTACGTGTTCCAAAATATTAAATTAAACGGCGTTTCCATCTACGATATTAATAAAAATACCGACGTAAGCGGTTGGGAATGGGATACATTCCCACAGGTGGATTATAACCCCATTGAGCAATATAGAAAACCTGTTATGGGCTACATTAAGGACACGCAGGGTAGAATTCAGCTGCGTATCCACAAAAATTTCTCCAATCAATTGCTTCTTCGTGATGGTTTTGTAAGATTAACCGTGTGTGAAGGGTTCGCGTTAAACGGTTATATCGTGGATGAGGAAACGACGTTTGAATTGATGACGATGCCTTCGGGGGATATCACGGTTGATACGTGGAATTTGTTTCCCGGAGCCTCGCAACTTTACTATTGTTACCTTAACTTTAACGGTTTTAACGTTAAAGACGAGTACGAAGGGGAAGCAAATAGTGATTACGTGTTAAAGAGTATTAAAATTAACGGCACGTCAATCTATGATATCAACAAAAATACGGACGTAAGCGGTTGGACATGGGAAAAATTCCCTCAAACAGCCGATGCAAAATATTGTAAACCGATCCTTACCTACACGGAGGGTACGGGGAGATTGCAGCTTCGTTTCCATAAGAATTTTTACGATCAAATCATTGCGGAATATGGTGCCCTCGAAATTTCCGTAGATAAAAATTTCCAGTTAAACGGTTGTATTGCGAGAGAGGGCGCACTTTTGGTGCAGAATTCCTCAGGGGTATTCATTGAGCCTACCGTGATTGCGGCAAATACGGTTTCCGTTTCTCGTTGGCAACCTGTTAGCGGTTTAAAATATTTCGATATTAAATATTCTGCATTTCCTCAATTGGATTATAAAATGATGGACGTTGCGTCCTACGCGTATATTGCCAACATGATCACAATCAACGGCGTAAAAATGTCGGAGATTAACAAGAATACGAACGTGAGCGGTTGGGAGTGGAAGGCATTCCCTTCGACGGCAGGGGCGACCTATCAAAAGCCTTTTGTAACCCTTATCAATAGTGGTTCGATGGAAGTGCGTATGCACGAAAATTATTGGAATTCCATCAAGGAAAATGGCTTGAAGATAAGCGTCTTGCCACACTATTATATCACAAACAACGGTACCATGTACGTGTTGAGTGACGAAGTTACCTATACGAAGGACGCCTCGGTAGAAGATTATACCACGGAAGGATTCACTTCGTCTGCCCCCAGCGGTGTGTTTGAAATGTTGGAAGGCGCATCTGTGCGTATCACCAGCGAATCGACGGGTATCCGCTTCACCGCAAAGGTTTCCAAGGCGTATTTAGACGGGTTGACGGCTGCTGGTAGCTCGTACAAACTGATGATGCAAATCAACCGTGAAAACTCTGATAAAACGGCTTATATGGATTGCACGAAATTCTACGAAGAAGACGGATATATCGTGTATAACGTAGCGGTCGTGAATTTAAAGGAAAGCTCCTACTCTCTTGAGTACACGGCAAAGCCCTATATCGAAATCACCGATGCGAACGGCTCGGTGAATAAGATTTACACCGATAGCGTATCGCAAACGAGAAGTATCAGCGAGGTTGCCTACAAGGCATACACGGACATCCGTGAAGATTACGATGCGGTTAAACATCCCTACGAAATTCTTTGGGAAGGCAAAACGCAATATTCCCCTTATACGGTGGACGAACGCGATGTTTTGGCAAGTTTCGTGACGGATGTGGTGTTGCTTTCTGACGGCGTTTATAAGTTCGTGAATGAGTCGGATGGCAATTTCTTAATGGCGAGTGATAACGCAGAGGTAAATAAATTCTTTGATGCGTACGCGGACAGATTTGTTTACTATTATAAAAACTTTGCCGAGACGGGCGATTATGTAACCGATACGGTTGTCGGCAATGCATCTATGACCTGGAAGGATTGGGAAGCGGAAAGTATTCTTTTCATTGACAGCCTTCACTTAAACGGCAACGACGATCAATTCAACAAGGATATTGCCAATGCGAACGTAGACAAATACGGCTACGTTTGGGAAGGGGATTCTTACTTTGGTCAGGGTTGGAACACGCCGAGCTATATGCAAAGCCGTGCGACAACCAACGATCCTTATCTTTCCGATGGTTGGGAATTTAAGGACGGCAGGAAGAACAGCTCCATTTTGGCAGTAGACAGCGGTGCTTCGGGTAAATTGGGCGCTTGTGAGACGGAATGGAAAATAACTGGTGACGGAACCTTTGCAAGTGCGACGGACTCGAGTAGAAACAACGGCAATGGTTATTTCTTGGGGCATGGTCAAAACTCCACGTATATGACCTTCTCGTTAGAGAGCAGTACAAACAACGGCGTATTGCAGGCGGACCATTCGCCCTTTATTGAAATCGGGTTAGAATGGGCAATTCTCTCTGGCAATATCGATGAGATTTATTTGGAGTTTAAAACTGGATATTTGTCGGGTTATACCTCTATACCTTTATCGACGTGGGCAACGACAGAGATTGATTTTACGAAGGTTACCAATACTTTGCATCTTTACGTGCCTATGTTCGAACATTCGAAGTGGACGGGAACGATAAAGGGATTGCGTATCAAGGTGGAAGGTGACTTCACGGCGTATTGCTACCTTGATTTCGTACGTGGTAGCTATGATACCCGCATGATTGACAGTAATACTTCGTTTATCAGTGCAGGCAAACAGCATTTTGAGAATACGGGCGACGTTGCGTTCCTTACGGCAAATATCACCAATTACAGAAAGGCAATGATGTTCCTTACCAATTACATGGCGGATAACGGGCTTATTAACCTTGAAAATTTGGTGGGGCATAATGGTTCCGCGCAAGGCTTTGCAACCTCGTTTATCAGTACCTATTGGGATATCATTTCCCTTGCACCCAACTCCTCTTACGTAAATGCATTGTACTATAAGGCATTGCAAAATATGGCGTATTTGGAAGATGCTGTATCGAAAAATAACATAAACGTAGCGAAACCTACGGTAAAAACAACCCTGGAAGGGGCTGATGTTGCATATAATTATACGGCAAGCGAGCTTCGTTCAATGGCGGAAATGGTGAAAGCTACGGTATCCGCAACCTTAAATGAGGGCGCGAAAACGGGTTATTTTAAGACCTTTACCGTGACGGTAAATGGGGAAACGAAAACGGCCGGTAGATTTATCGAAGGGTACTATAATGGCGAGCAAATCGACTTTGGCGCGGTAGCACTCAACCTGATGATTTTGGAATCGGGTGTAGCAACGGCAGAGCAGGAAGAAATGGTGCTGAATTGGATTTCCAGCATCGATAACTTATATGAGTATGTGTTTGCCCCCAAGACGAATACGGAAGATTTGGCTGATCAATATTGTTGGGCATACGTTGCGAAGGGGTATGGTGTATCCTGTCAAAACGGTGGTGCAATCTTGTTTGTAAGCTACTATGACCTGCTTGCAAGGGCAAAAGTTTACGGTGCGGATAATGCGTATGCAAGATTGTCGACGATTATGGATTGGTTTGCGGATGTAGAAGCTGCGTTCAAGGCGTCAGGCGAAACGGATGCAGAAAAGTTGTTCGAGACCTATTATGATAGCGAAATCTTGCAGGGTAGAGGACAGGAAGGCGCGCTTGGTTTGCATGCGGAATTTATTGAAAATGCAATTCTTTATGCCGCTGTACCTAATATTTTCTTCGGTTTGGATACCTACTATGATGAGGAAGGGTTGGTGATGGAAATTGCCCCCAACCTTCCTGAAGAAATCGGTACCTGGAAGATGGAACAGGTGCGTTATGCAGGCTTGACGATGGATATTGCTGTTGGCAATGAATTCGTTGTGATTTGTAATGTAGAAGAATTGTCCGATGGGGCGGCTTCGAGGGATACAAAGATTGCGGTAACCCTTTCGTATAAAGGGGAAACTCCCAAGGTATATATCAACAATAAGCTGGTAGAAACGGGCTACACCGTGGATACTGCGACGAAAACGGTAACTGTGTTTGTGGCAGCGCAGGGCGTAAACGTTTCGGTGCGTTGAGCTGAATAACAATTTTATAAAATGAAACAAAGGGCGGGGGATGGCAATCGCTGTCTCCCTTGCTCAACCTAAGCCAATTGCCAAAAATAGACTATTGACAAGCGTATAAACGTATGCTACAATAATCTTAGTTATTGAGACATTTTATTTGGGGAGAAAGTGTATGGAATACTATGAAAAATATGCCGACGTGGATAAATATTGCTACTTTATAAAGGCAAATGAGCCGTCGGTTGCAGGGATGGTACACGAAATTGCTTGCCGCCCGCACTTTCATAAAAACGTGGAGTTTCTATTCGTAACCAAAGGCGTACAGCACGCGATGATTGCGGGCGAAAAAATCACCGCCGAGGCAGGGGACATTTTATACGTGGATACCTTTGAACCCCATTCCTTCGCCGCTGATCCCGATGTGGAAGGCTATGTTTTGGTGGTTAGTCTTTGGTATTTAAACTGTTTCCAAAAGCTTTTTGAAAACCAACGTTTTCCTCGTGTGATGCGAGACAAGGAAAAGAATGCGGAAATTATATCCTTTATCAAAGAATGGAAGGGGCAGTACCGTAAGGAATGCTACGTAGAGGATGCGTACGAAATTTTCGTGGATGCAAACCGCTTGTTCTTGATGATCAAAAACGCTTACGGCACGGTGACAAGACAAAAGCATGACAATCAATCGGTAATTTTGGATATCCTCAATTATTTAGAGAAAAATTATCGTGAGAAGGTGACGGTAAAGGAATTGGCGAAAACCCTTGGTTATACCAAGGAATACTGCTCCCAGGTATTTAATTTTTATATGGGTGAGAGCTTCCGCAGTTATTTAAATCGTCTCCGTATTTATAAATTTCAAGAGCTGTATCGTGAGAGCGGGGCGAAAGCTTCTTCGATTATCCACATTGCATTCGAGTGCGGATTTGAAAGTCAATCGACCTTCTACCGTGCGTATAAAGAGGTGTTTGGCATAACCCCTCGAGAATCAAAATCATAATAAAATTAAAGGCGTTGCAAGGTGTTTGAAATACATTTGTGGCGCTTTTCTTATTTTTTGATACAAATGATTGTTTTTAGTGGGTGGAATGCCGCTATATATAATGTTATAATAGAATCGTGATAATATATTAAAGCAAGGATTAGGAGTAGACTATGAAAACGATAACTGTATCCATTCTCGGGGTAGGCGCGCGCGGTGGCGAGGCTTACGGTAAATACATTCACGAATGCGCGGATAAATATAACGTGGTTGCGCTTTGTGATGCAAACCCGGGTAAATTGGAAAAATATTCCACACTTTTCGAGGTGGAAAAGGAGCAATGCTTCTTGGACGAGGAGGAATTCTTTAAGGAGAAACGTAGCGACGTGCTTGTGATTGCCACGCTTGACCAAGACCACGTTCGCATGGCGTTAAAGGCAATTCAGCTTGGTTATGCTATTTTGCTCGAAAAACCTGTATCGGACAACGTGGAAGAATTGTACGCCTTGGAAAAGACTGCGAAGGAATATGGCGCTATCGTGGTTGTATGCCATGTTTTACGTTATACGGTGGCGGTGCGTAAAATTAAAGAATTGTTGGATGCAAATGCGATCGGTCAGCTTGTTAGTTTTGACAGCTTGGAACAGGTGGCATATTGGCATTATGCACACAGCTACGTAAGAGGAAATTGGCGTAGCAGTAAAAATACCACGCCGATGATTATGGCAAAATGCTGTCACGATTTGGATTTGATGCAATATTTTGCTGAAAGCAGATGTGAGAGCTTGACCTCCGTAGGCTCGCTTCGTTACTTTAAACCTGAAAATATGCCCGAAGGTGCGGCGGAAAGATGTATCCATTGTCGATACGTGGAAACCTGTCCGTACAGCGCAAAGCGTATTTATTTAGATGGTTGGAAATCAAACGGTATGCCTGATGCATGGCCTTACACCGTCCTTTCGGATAAGAAATTGACGGAAGAGGAATTGACGGAGAAGTTGGAAACGACTCGCTATGGCGAATGTGTATTCAGCGGTAAGAACGACGTGGTGGATCACCAATTTGTAACTGCGCAGTTTGAGAATGGTGTAACAGCCAACTTGAATATGATGGCGTTTACACAAGGCGGCGGCAGAATCATGCGCTTCTTTGGTACAGAAGGGGAAATTTTGTACGACGAGGCGGCGGACCATATTACCTTGAAAAAATTCGGCGGCGCAAACGAAGTTTATAAGATTTCAGAATTGACGGACGACCTTTCTGGGCATGGTGGTGGCGATCACCGTATGATTGACGCTTTGTATGACGTGTTGAATGGTAAAACGCAAAGCGCGGATACCTCGCTTACTCGTTCGATTGAGAGCCATTTGATGGCGGTTTCGGCGGAAAAATCTCGTTTAAACGGCGGCGAACTTGTAAAAATCCATAACGATAAGGAATAATTGGAAAACAATGAAAAGAAAGCATAGGTGGATAACAAAATTTAGCGCTTTGCTGGGCGTATTTTGTTGCTTGTGTGTAGGTGGCGGGGCGATTATTCGCCCGACGGTTACACAGGCAAACGCAGAGGAACCGCAGGGCTACGTTTGGGAGGAAACGGAATGTATTTCCATTGCTCCTCCGTTTACGTACAGTAGCTTTAATACGGCCTCCTTCCAGGTTTGCTTTGATAAGGACATTACAAGCACCAACTACAAGCACTTGGCGGCAGGGGCCACGGCGTTGAAGACGTTCAGCAAGAACGACGTGCCGAATATGACCAGCGCGATTATTGACAGCTTGGATGAAAGCGGTGTGTTGGACAGTATGAACGACTGTATCGCGTTTAACGGTAAGAAAATTCGGGAATGGCAACAAGCCAGCCCGCTTGCGTGCATGGTACAGGTCGGTGAGTTGGGTGTAAACAACAGCATGAATATCGATTTCAACGGTTCGGTCCCCGAGGCGAAGATTCACGATTTAAATCAGCCGTTCACCTTTACCTTCTATGAAGGGTTAAAATTCCCCAGCGGGGTAGAGTTGAAGGAAACCGTGACCTGGGTATATAACCCCGAAACCCGTACCTTCACTAAAGTGGAAAATACTGACGAGAATGGGGTAGGGTTCAGCGTTTATTACAACGGACAAAAACTTACCAAGGAAAACAACCTCGTTACGATTTACGATAAAGCGACGTTTGATTTGGATAACTTATCCATTGTTCCCGACAGCGTATCTTCTACAATAGAAGTCGAGCAAAAGTTTGAAGAGTTGACCGCAGGGTACAATTATCTTTTAATTACCTGCAAGGCGGCAAACGGTATTGATTTTGAACATATGCAGGTGGTATTTGACTTACACCAAACGGTGGCGGGAAAAGAGAAGGGCTGTTCGTCGGCGTTATCTTCCGTTTGTGGCACGGTGTTGCTGTTGGCTTGTGGCGTAGCGGTCTTGAAGAGAGGTAAGCAGTTATGAAAAAGAGAAATAGTATTTTAACAACGGCTTGCGCGCTTCTCTTCGTTTTTGTAGGTTGCAAAGGAAAAGATACCACGCCTACTGCTGGGTACTTATATCAAAAACAATCTGAAAGAGAGTTGTATTTTTACAGCTCGGATGCGAAGTTAGACCTGTTCTTAAACGATTTCTACGATAGACATTCTCGTTCCAAAGAAGAAACCGCGATTAACGCGATGCAGCTTGGCGATGGTGGTACGGCGTGGAAGGCGTGGGAGAGTATGAGCTTGGTGTGGTTTGACAGCACCAACACTAACTTTAGAAAAGACAGCTTCTCCCTCCTCAAACAATGGTTGTATTCGGCGCCCGTAGATGATTATGGGTATTGCTGGTCAACGATGGCATCGTTGGAACAGGCAAACGTAACCCCCGCAGGCAACAACTTCGGTATGGGTTGGCCTTTCCCCAACTATGACGGTAGCAATACCTACGACTGGGAATTCAACGGCTACAAGATAGACGATACGGAAGGCTGGACGGTAGAAACGGACGGTACGATGATTTCCTCGATTATCGGTGACGGTTTGTGGACGAATAAAATCGAAAACAGTACGGAAATTTCCTTCAGCCGTGATATGGGCAATTATGGTATCCCTACCAACGAAGCCCCTTACCTGGAAATGGATATCCGCTGGTGTGTAGATGGTTTGTTTACGGACAACAGCGTAGACGACGTGTACCTTTCTTGGCAGGTGCAAGGCTCTAACGAGTGGCATACCGTAAAACAATCGGACTATACGGCGCGTAGCGTAGAGATTACGGCAAATTACGCCAACCACATTTATATGCCGATGTATTTGCACCCTGCTTGGGATACGGATAACCGAGTAACGGCGGTGAAAATTACAGTAAAAGCAAAAGAGGAAGAAACCTTGAACGGGGAAGTGAACTTGAACTGCGTACGCGGTAACTACGACTCCCGTCAAATCGACAATGGTTACAACCTCGTAGAAGCGGTGAAATTGTACTACGAATTCACCGGGGATAAAAAAGTGTTGGCGGACACCTTAAACCGTTGCCGCAAGGTGGCAATGTTTATGACCTACAATATGGGCGGTGAATACGGGTTGGTGGATTTGTCTAACTTCGTAGGGCACAACGGTGGTGTAATTGGCGATGGCGTTTCACAAACGATCGCCAGCAGTTACTGGGACGTACTTTCCTTATCCCCGAAATCCTTGTATGCACAGGTATTGTATTACCAAACCTTGCAAAACGTAGCGTATTTGGAAAAAGCGGCAAAGGATGCAGGGCTTACCTTGGAAAAGCCTACGATTAAGTTAAACGAAGGCGGAGAAATCGCCTATGAGTTTGACGAAAACTACCTTTTGACGTTGGCGAAGAAAGTAGCGCACGAGGTACAAAAACCCGTGGATAACGTCAACAAAACGGGCTTCTTCGATGAGGGGAAGGGGCGTTTTATTGAAGGCTTTAATATGCACGGTAACGTAGTAGATTACGGTTCGACCATATTCAACAATATGGTGGTTGCGGCAGGAATGGCAACGAAAGCGCAGGCAAGACAGGTCGTTTCTTGGATTAGCGGCGAGCGCACCATAGAAGGGGACGATGCCACAGGTTATAAGGGCGATCCTGAAGAATATCTCAATTATGGGATTTACGATTATGAGTTCGCGCCTCGTACCACTACCTTGAAAAACTACGAACAATATACGTCGGGGCATTATACGGAAGCAAACAAGGCATACAGCGCATCTTGTCAAGACGGCGGTGCTATCTTGTTCACAAGCTACTACGATATGCAGGCAAGGTTGCAGGCCTACGGTGTGGACAACGCGTACGAACGTTTGAAAGGTATCCGCGACTGGTATTTGAAGGTTTACGATTACGCAGAAGAAAACGGTTACGGCGGCGCGCAATTCTACCGCAGCTATTACAGCAGTGAAGTGGGCATACCCTTGCAGGGTATGAACCAAGCTGGCAGCCTTGGTTTGGACAGCGAATTCTTGGAAAATGCAATCATTTACTCGATTGTACCTTTCGGGTTCTTTAATTTGAAGAGTACGAATCTTGGTACGTTGTCCGTAGC
>JAZRFV010000060.1:0-4918 GCA_045643825.1 Candidatus Scatosoma sp. | reverse complement strand
TACAATACGTAGTCCGCAAGGTAGATGGGCAATTTTTTACCCGTCAAGGGGTGGATAGCGTATGCACCCGTGAATACGCCCGTCTTTTCACGTGCGGTGGAAAGACGATCGATGTCGTTTGCTTCCGCTGCATAGCGTACGTAATCGTCGATGGCGTTCGCTCTTTCAGGGTGTGCCGCCTTCAAGGTTTCCGTAATGGGGTGTTCAGGTGCGAGAACGACGTAGTTTACACCAAATACCGTATCAGGACGGGTGGTGAAAACGGTGATATCGTCGCCCGTTTCACACTCGAAGTGGATTTCACAGCCCGTGGACTTACCAATCCAGTTCTTTTGCATGAGCTTCGTCTTTTCAGGCCAATCCAAACCCTTCAAACCCTGCAAAAGTTCTTCTGCGTAATCGGTAATCTTCAAGAACCATTGTGTCATATCCTTACGAAGCACAACGGAGCTACAACGTTCACACTTACCGTCTACAACCTGTTCATTTGCAAGTACGGTTTCGCAGGAAGGGCACCAGTTGATAAGTGCGTTTTTGCGATAAGCAAGACCTTTCTTGTAGAGCTGTAAGAAAAGCCATTGTGTCCACTTGTAGTAGTCTTCTTCACAGGTTTTAATTTCCGCCGTCCAATCGAACATAGCACCCATGTTGCGGAGCTGTTGTTCCATCGTAGCGATATTCTTTTCCGTGGAATCCTTGGGGTGAATACCCGTTTTGATTGCATAGTTTTCCGCAGGCAAACCGAACGCGTCAAAGCCCATGGGCTGGAACACTTCGTAACCCTGCATTTTCTTGAAACGTGCATACGTATCGGTAGGGCCGTAGTTGTACCAATGCCCTACGTGCAATTTTGCACCCGAGGGATAGGAGAACATTTCCAAAACGTACAGCTTTTCTTTCTTGCTGTTTTTCTTAAAAACGTTCTGTTTCGTTTTTTCCCATTTTGCCTGCCATTTGCTTTCAACAGACTTCATATCCATAATAAAAAACCTCCGAAAAGGTACGGCTTCCTGCCGTCCGTTTCTTCCATATATAATATACTGTCTTACCATTATAGAGTAAAATTGCATACAAGTCAAGCAAAATGTCGCTACCGATAAATAATTTCCGCTTTCGCGCATACAATAATCTTGTGGAAGAAATAACGATTACGCAAAACGGCTTTGACGGTCTATATATGTCCTACCTGTTCGGAAAGGTGCGCGAACGCTTTTCCTTTTTGCCCTCTGCCTGCGATATGGCACGGGAAGGGGATTGCACAAGGATTGAATTCAAGACGGAACAGGCGTATTGTCCCTACGTTCGCAAATACACCGAGGAACATATCGCCGACGTCTTGGCTGTGGGGTATAAGTACGCGTACTTTGAAAAACGCCTGCCCTTGCCCTTGCTTACGCCCATGAAAAAACGCCTGCTTTTGACCGCCATCGTGGCGGCGGATTATAAGGAGGATAGGGCACATATCGTAAAGCGAATTCGGGGGTACGAGCATTACTGTTTGGACGGTTTGTTTCACTTTCGACTGCGGGATTTGGTGAAACGTTGGGAAGAGGTGGTTGATTATATCCCAACGGATATGGGCGAAGGTTCGATGGAGGGGTTTATCGAGTTTTTGGTAGAGGACGGCGAGGGGAAAGTGTTTTTAAAGGACGGGGTGGTGTACGACGAGGAATACCGCCCCTTGACACGCAGTATTTTGACGGGGGTAGAATCGGCGATTGGGGACATTTTGTTAAGCGGAGCCGAGCGGGTGTATTGCTTTGGCGAGGCGGATGGCGACACGGCGGCATTTTTACGAAAATATTATGGAGAAAAAGCGATTTTTTGTTAAAAAAAGGTTGACAAAATCCGTGGGAACGATTAAAATAGAATTCGTAAAGACAAGTAACGCCGTTTCGGTTTTTCAGAGAGCTTGCCCTTGGCTGTGAGGCAGGTAAACGGGTGCGGAGGGTGAAACCACTTTACGTTTCGGTAAAATTGGATAGAAAAGCGGCTGTATTTATACGGCAATTAAGGTGGAACCGCGCGAGATATTTGCGTCCTTAAACTTCTTTGATAGGGAGTTTAGGGGCTTTTTTATTGGGTGAAGTTTTGCTGTTGCAAAGATAAGTTCTTTTTAAGAGATAAGTTTTGCGTTCCGCAAAGAGAAGTTTGCCTGTCGGCAAGTTGTGGCTGTTATTAAAATAGCATTAACTTTTACCATAGGTAAAAAACTTTACTTATTTATAAACTTCACTGGCGTAGCCAACTTCACTGTATCCAAGATACAACTTCACTTTAAAAACATACACTTTACGGAGGAAAAAATATGAACATTATTTTGAAAAGCGGCGACGCTTTGGAAGTAGCGGAAAACGCAACCGCAATGCAGGCGGCGATGGCGATTTCCGAAGGCTTGGCAAGAAATGCGGTTTGCGCAAAGGTAAACGGCGAGCTTGTTGACCTTTCTTACGTTATGAAAGACGGGGATAATTTGGAAATCGTTACCCTCAAGGATAAAGAGGGTTTGCAGGTTTACCGTCATACCTGTGCACACGTTTTGGCACAGGCTTTGAAAACGGTATATCCCACCTGCAAATTGTCCATCGGTCCCGTTATTGAAAACGGCTTCTACTACGACGTGGATTTCGTAACCCCCATCACGCAGGCTGACCTTGCAAAGGTGGAAAGCGAAATGCAAAAGATCATCAAAAGCAACCTTCCTATCGAACGCTTCACCCTTCCCAAGGACGAAGCAATCGCACTTATGAAGGAATACAGCGAAAACTACAAGGTAGAGCTTATCGAGGATCTTCCTGAAGGGGAAACCATCTCTTTCTACAAGCAGGGCGGTTTTACCGACCTTTGCCGTGGTCCTCACCTTCCTTCCACGGGTAAAATCAAGGCGTTCAAGCTTACGAGCATCGCAGGTGCATATTGGAGAGGGGACGAGCATAACAAAATGCTCACCCGTATTTACGGTACGGCTTTCGCGAAGAAGGACGAAATGGAGGCATACTTCACGATGCTTGAAGAAGCAAAGAAGCGTGACCATACGAAGCTTGGTAAAGAATTGAAACTCTTCGCGATTATGAACGAAGGCAAGGGCTTGCCCTTCTTCCTTCCCAACGGTATGATTTTGAAGAACACGCTTATTGAATACTGGCGCGACCTTCATACCCGCGATGGCTATGTGGAAATTCAGACTCCCATCATGCTCAACCGTACCCTTTGGGAAACGTCGGGGCATTGGTTCCATTATCGTGACAATATGTACACGACCAAAGTGGACGATGAAGATTTCGCAATCAAACCCATGAACTGCCCTGGTAGCGTACTCGTTTATAAGAACGAACCCCACAGCTATAAAGATTTGCCCATCCGTATGGGTGAACTTGGCATTGTACACCGCCATGAAAAATCCGGTCAGTTGCACGGTTTGTTCCGTGTACGTTGCTTCACGCAGGACGACGCGCACATCTTCATGACTCGTGAACAAATTAAGGACGAAATCAAGGGTGTAGTACGTCTTATCAACGAAGTTTACACCTTGTTCGGGTTTAAATATCACGTAGAACTTTCCACCCGTCCCGAAAACAGTATGGGTAGCGACGAAGATTGGGAAGTAGCAACCGAATCCTTGCGTACCGCTTTGGACGATTTGGGCCTTGCTTACGTTGTAAACGAAGGGGACGGCGCGTTCTATGGTCCCAAGATTGACTTCCACCTTGAAGACTCTATCGGCAGAACGTGGCAATGCGGTACGATTCAGCTTGACTTCCAGTTGCCTCAACGCTTTGAAATGGAATACGTTGGCGAAGACGGCGCAAAACACCGTCCCATCATGGTACACCGTGTTGCGTTCGGTTCGATTGAACGTTTCATCGGTATCTTGATCGAACACTTCGCAGGTAAATTCCCCGTATGGCTTTCGCCTATGCAGGTAAAAATCCTTCCTATCACGGATAGACAGCTTGAATATGCAAACGGTTTGTGCGCGAAGATGAAGGAAGCAGGTATCCGTGTATCGGTAGACGATAGAAGTGAAAAAATCGGCTACAAGATTCGTGAAGCGCAGATGGAAAAGGTTCCTTATATGCTCGTATTGGGTGATAAGGAAATGGAAGCTGGTCAGGTGGCTGTACGTCGTCGTGACGGGGAGCAATCGGTGGTTTCCGCAGAGGAATTCATTGCGACTGTGCTTGCTGATATCGAAAACAAAACTGCATTCTAAAAAAAATTAAAAAAATTACTAAATACCATAAAATTTGCTTGACAGAGGGTGGGGCTATGTGTTACTATATGTAGGCAAAGCAGGAGCAAACCTTCTCGCCGTGCAGTTTTGATTGGTACGGCTCAATAATTTTTCACCGCAAAGTCGGGGATATTATGTAGGAAAGATAGGGTTGCTATGCGTAGCAACCCTTTAATTTTTGACGAGAGGTACACGACCATTAAAGACGTTAAAGATCAACATCAGATCAATGAAGAAATCCGCGATAGAGAGGTTCGCGTAATTTCCGCGGAAGGCGAACAGCTTGGTATTATGAGTGCGGCAGCAGCTTTACAGCTCGCTGAAGAAGCAGATTTGGACCTTGTAAAGATTTCCCCTAACGCAGTTCCCCCCGTATGCAAGATTATGAACTACGGTAAGTTTAGATTCGAGCAGGCGAAGAAGGAAAAAGAAAACCGTAAAAACCAAAAGGTTGTCGAATTGAAAGAAATCTATCTTTCGATGACGATTGACATCGGCGATTTGAACGTAAAAGCAAAGAAGACGATTGAAATGCTCGGCGACGGCAACAAGGTTAAGGTTTCCATCCGTATGCGTGGTCGTCAGCAGGCACACGCAACCATGGGTATCGACGTAATGAAACGTTTCTTCGATATGCTTGGTGGCAAAGCGGTTATGGATAAAGAGCCCAAGACGGAAGGAAGA
>JAZRFV010000059.1:0-6536 GCA_045643825.1 Candidatus Scatosoma sp. | reverse complement strand
AACGGCGTTTACGCATCGGAAAACAAAAAACTCTTAAACGATATTCTCCGCGGTGAAATGGGCTTTGAGGGAATGATTGTATCGGACTGGGATGCGGTACACAACCACCCAAGAGCGGTAAAAGCAGGGTTAGATCTTAGGATGCCCTACCGTGAAAATTCCTTCCCAGCCCTTAAAAAAGCCTACGAAGACGGATTTATCACGGACGAAGAAATTGATTTTTGCGTGCAAAACGTACTCAATTTGATTGAAAAGCATGAAGAAAACGCCCCCTATCGTAAAGTTACGACAACGAAAGAGCAACGCCACGAAATCGCCGTTAACATCGCGAAAGAAGGCATTTGCCTTTTGAAAAATGAAGGCGTGCTTCCTATCAAGGAAGGTACGGTTACCGTTGCGGGGGATTTCGCAACCAAAGCTATGTACGGTGGCGGCGGTTCGGCGTTTGTTACCACTAACTTTGAAGGAAAACACCTTGGCGAAACCATGGAAGGGTTAAACCCGTCCATTAAAGCAACCTGCCTTGCGCACTCTACCTTCGTTCACTTAAATCAAACCATGAACGTGAATTTGAAGAAACTTTGTATCACGGCGAGCCAAAGCGATTATACGGTGCTTTGTGTTGGAACGGATAACGGCGTTGAAAGCGAATGTTACGATAGAACGTCGATTAAACTTTCTCCCGTTATAGAAAATACCATTTTGCGCGTTGCGGAAAATAGCGAAAATGTAATCGTTTGCATATACGCAGGCAGTGCGATAGATATGACCGCTTGGATTGATAAGGTAAAAGCGGTTGTGTACGTAGGATTTGCAGGCGAAGGCGCAAACGAAGCCCTTGCTCAAATCTTGATAGGTGAAGTTTCTCCTTGTGGAAAGTTAAATGAAACCTTCCCCTTGTGTCTTGAAGATACGTATGTAGGCAGCACCACGAAAAATGGGTTCTGCGATACATATAGCGAAGGCGTATTTGTTGGATACAGATATTACGACCGCACCAAAAAAGAAGTTCTTTTCCCCTTTGGTCACGGTTTAACGTATACAACCTTTGCGTATTCTAATTTGGAAGTAGAAAAAACGGGCGAAGGCGAAGTGCAGGTTCGCTACGACATTACCAACGTTGGCGACGTCCCTGCGAAAGAAATTTCTCAAGTATACGTCAGCAGTCCCTTTGCGATGGTTTCTCGCCCTCAAAAGGAATTAAAAGGTTTTGAAAAAACCTTCCTTTCACCCAAGGAAACGAAACGTGTTACCGTTACGCTCAATTTTAGATCTTTTGCTTACTACAATACGGCTTTTGACCGCTGGCATGCGGAAGACGGCGATTTCATCATCTCCGTAGGCGCGTCTTCAAGAGATATAAAACTTAGCAAAAAAATCAACTTGACCTTTGACCCTTTAACACAACAATCGCAAAATTAAAGATTTTATAAAGAGTTATAAAATCTAAGCAAGATTTGCACAATCAAATGGCTATGAAATGTGATAGCCTATTTGTACACTCTTACCAAAAAAATTCCTCCTTTGGGTGAGTAATTTGTCAAACCAAGTGCAACACTTTTTGAGAAAAAGTTCAAATAAATCTTGAAGTTTTTGAAAATTTAATATTCTTTCAGTCTGGCGTTCGTTAATGCCAGATTTTTTTTGCTTTTTTTAACAGATACCTATATAAAAGAGTGTTCTTGTTTCAGCAATGGCGACATACAATTAAGTTTATATTATTCTATTTCTAATTGTCAATATTTTTTCAAATTTTCAAACTTGTAATATATTTCCAATTAAAATTGAAATACTTTTCCTACATAAAGATATAAAGAGTTTTTCTTTATTATACGAGCACAAGACGACACCTTGACTTTTGCGAGTACCCCTACGGCGATTAGGTTTGGAGGTCACCTCTTTTACCTTAAACGGTATTTTATATGCCTACTAAGGCATTAATCCTACTTAAACTCGTACATGGTATGCCCATTTTGCGTTTTATGGCACAATATTAACGAGATAAATAAAACGCCAAAGAAACACAACCCGCTCCATATTCGGCTTGTTTTTGCTGTTAAATAAGACCTGCAATATCATACCTTCCCCAAAAAACTTTGGCGTCCATGTTGGCGTTCAATAGTAAAAAAGCCTTGAAAATCAAGGCTTTTTTCGTATCGTCGTATGTCTTCAATTCCTGTCGACCGCACCAAAATCGGGGATTTATGCGAAATGAACGTATAAATGCCCGATTTTTTTGCATATTTGATAGGTTTATGCGGTTAAAAACTCGTTTTTTGCCATTTACCCCCAGTTTTGGCGTCCATTTTGGCGTCCACATTTGAATATCGTTTCCCCCTTATAACAAAAGCCCTTCGAGTCCTTTCCTCGAAGAGCTTTCTTTCCTTATTAACCATATAATATGAAAACACGCAAAGGTGCTCCCTTGCGTGTTTTACATTCCCTTACGCATGCGCGTGCGCGACAATATAATTATATTATATACAGAGGTGGATTCGAACCTGGATGACACGTCCGCAACCTCTTTATTTATAAGGGATTCAGCGTTTATTCGCCATTCGTTCGCCAAATTAATTTACTATATAATTGAAGCAATATAATACGGCAAATATACTATCTCTTGTTCCCGTTTTATATTCCTTTTTTCTTAAATTTATTTAATGTCTATATCGGCATTTGGTCTTGGAATGGCGTTATTACTCCGCCATCATAAATAAGGGAAATTACGCCACGTTTTTTCACTTCAAATGAAAAATTACACGCACCGACAGTAAGCTTAAACAGTGCCGCTTTTTCACACGGGTTATAAATGCGGAATATGTAACAGCCTTGGCCATTCGGCTTTACCGCCGTTAAAATAACGTCACCTTCAATTTTTATTCCTTCATATCTAGTTTTTTCTTTTCCTACGGGGAAAACATTAACCGCATACGGAAGCTGATTAAAGCTTTCTGCAACTGCATTCACCTCGTACATGCTACCCTTGTATACTCTAAAATTGTATACATAGCGACCACAATCAATACGCGGTAAATATCTGTCCTGCGGATACAATTCCCTACCAGGAATCGGATGAAAACAATACCCGGCCCCCCTTAATAAGGTTAAATGAATATATCCATTTTCCACCTTGCCTGCATAAATGCCGTCATTGGAAATTGAAAATACTTGTCCGTCTTGATTTTGTACACCTATCCATTTTTGGAAAGAAATTTCACAATGCGGTTTTTCCTCCCAAACATACGGACCATCCCCCACGGCTTTCCCATTTTCAAAGCCTTTAGGAATGGGGACTTTCAAACGCACAACTTTATTTTTATCAACAAATTCTACCGTTGCTTTTATATCAACATACGGCTGATTTTTATACAGCTTGTATTGCAATGTTGCATTCGTATTATCTAATGTGTGCAAACTCTCTACGGTTGATACAATCTCCCCATCCTCTATGATACGGACGGGCGAAATCGGTGCATCCACTCCACAATATTTCGACGCTTCCTTTTTACTCATCAAACGGAAAGAACGCGCATCTTTTCCTATTGCTTTGAGTTCTTCCACACTCATTCCCCAAGGGTCAGCCGTATCATCATACATTTCCAATGCAACAGGGTGCGCCAATAAATTATTACCATATAAGCATTCATCTATTGTTGTATTTTTCGCCTCTTTTTTTGTAACAGGCGTTGCTTGCACTTTCACGGAAAATCTTGTAATACCCAACGGCTTTAATTTTCCTTCAAAAATAATGCGTTTTCGCCAATCAAGCGTCAAGGTAGAATCTTCTTTAATTTGTTGACAGTAAAGTTCTTCGCCGTTTTCGTTATAAATATGCGGAACATAACAAATATCATCACGCCAATTTTGATCGGCAAGGGTAAACTCTGCCTCTATTAAGCTTGTCGTTTCAACAGGCTGATAATTAAAAACAAAAATCGGAAATTCCCCTTCTTGGGCGGATGGCTGATTCATCACCAAATGCAAAAACGCACTCGTGCGATAATCTTTCAACGTCTTTTCACTTGCCGCCAATAACCCCAAGCCTTCTCTTTCACCATCTTCTATACATGTACCTGGTAAAATATCGTGAAAACTTGCCAAAAGCAGTTTCTTTTCCGCCTCTTCTAATTCTTTCAAGTCAGGAACAAAACCGGCAAGAATTGCCGCTGAAAGCATCTTTTCCGTTGCGTAAAACAAGTTTTCCGTACGTCTATACGCTTGCTTTACCTTCGCCATAGACGAATAACAGCCAGGCATACAGGTTACAAGGGATGACGTCATTTCTCCGCCAACCTGAATCTTGTCCGAAAACAAATTCTCGGGAGTACTGTGTATAATATCTACGCCCTCTATCTTCAAGTTTTTTATATCACGCAAGTCCTTTCTAGACGGGCCGCCCCCGTGATTTCCCACACCCCAAAGCACATAATCGACACACTCCACCGTTTTCTGCTTTTCCGCTCCATTTATTTCCGCGCCTAACATACCAACAGCCAAACCGTTTGTTTCACGAACAATTTTTTCCGCCGCGCCGCCCAAAGGCGAACTATAAGACGCCGAATTAGAAACAAGGATGCTGCTACCGTCGGGCGACGTCCACCTAAAAAATCGCGAAGGATATTGAATTTGCTCATCTTTTCTCGGCCTACAAATTAGGTATCCTTTATATCCACTTTTCGCCAAAATTTGCACCAAACCGATACTGTGTCCAAATGAATCGTAATTCGTCGCAACAGTTGGCTCTACGCCAAATTTTTCTTGAAAATACTTCTTCCCCACAGCGATATGTCTTACGAATGTTTCTCCGCAAGGCATAAGGCAATCAGGTTGAAGATACATACCACCCGATATATGCCATTTCCCCTCTTTCACAAGCTTTTGAATACGCGCAAACAAATCAGGAGCATTCTTTTCAATAGTTTCATACAAAAGAGCTTCGCCATGACAAAATACGTAGTCAAATTCTTCCGCTAAATCCGCGGCGCTTTTGAAGGTCGCAATTGCAGCGGAAATCCCTTCATCCCACGTCCATTGCCAAATTGGATCAATATGTGCATTACAAATTAAATGCAATTTTTTCATAATCTTCCCTATTCCCTAGCAACTATGCTACCGTAAAATCATTCACCGTTAAACCAAACAGTCATCATCCGTTTATCTGAAAGCCATTTTTTTCCGCAAGACTGATAATCAGTCAGCAACAAGCTATCACCATCCGCAAACGTACACACTATACGCACAATTTCCCCTTTTTCTATTGGTTGAAGTTGATAGGAGAAATTTTCATCAAACGCTATCGGCTTTTGCAATTCTCTACTCGATTTATGTTCATCTGTCGCGAGCGCCAATGCGCCGTAGGTAAATGCATATTTCCCATTTAGTTTATGTACCATTAGTTTCATGCGCAACGCAATCTCTATGCGTTCCCCCGACTGATAATTACTTTCAAGTAGATAATATTCATCGTTGACCACCGAACCATTAACCACCATTTCTTCACACCACGTCGGTTTTCTAATACACAAAGCCAATGCACAATCGTTTTCAATCGTAATAGCAGCGTGTCCATCGGCAGGATAATTACTTTCAAAGCGCAGGGTTACTTCTTTGCCGTTTTTATCCATCACGGCAGCCGTACCGTTGAAAAAGAAATTAACGTATACGCTCTCTTTACTCTGCATAACGGCAGTCAATGGCATAAGCGCAATTCCACACGCGCCGATTGCAAGACAGCAACCGCTGTATCCACCGCTTGCAAACTCGTTATAACCGCCAATTCCGCGACCGCGCGTATTCATATATAACGGACTATAACTGTCAAAAGCTTTTCCCTTGACATAGCTACCTGTTTCCATACACAGCTGCTCGTTTAATTCCGTATTCAAGCTGCCATACATTGCATTATAACCAGATACCTCGAAACGATCTATATATTTACTATCGCCCGTCAGCGTATACAATCTTCTAAGTAGACGCATCCACGTTACGGTTACACACGTTTCCTGCATGATATTTTCATGATATTCTGTTTGCATTACCGCGGAATGGTCAAATAATTCGTGCGTACAGCCAGCGCAGCCTATAATTGTAATATCCGATCTTTGCACAGCTTCGATAAAACGCACAACTGCTTCAAAATATGTTTGTTTCCCCGTAACCTCGTAATACGCCAACACACCTTCATAGAAGGACATCATCTCGTACGCCTTCGTTACCGGATATTGATAGGGTTCAAGTTCATCCTGCAATGCAAGCTCAATCAAATTGCAATCCGCACAGCCACCCGTAGAAATAATATATTCAGCAAATTCTAAATACCGTCTTTCACCTGTCTGTTTATACATTTCCATCGTCGGTTCTAAAATCGTACAAGAATTGACACAACCCCACCAAAGCGACGTCGAAGTTATGGCAATTTTTCCCTCGTCTTTACCTATCTTCTCTAAAATATAATCCAAGTGTTTTTTGCACGCAGCTATAATCCGCGCCTTCAGGGCATCGTCTTTGCATATTTTGCAATAATACAACATCCCTAC
>JAZRFV010000058.1:0-55220 GCA_045643825.1 Candidatus Scatosoma sp. | reverse complement strand
CACGCGGATTGCGTAAGGGAACTGATCGGGAGCGGGAATTACGGGAACGAGTGCACGTTCAGCCAATGCACCGTGACCGATTTCACGACGACCAGGGCTTCTCAAAGCCTTTGCTTCACCCGTGGAATAGCCGGGGAAGTTATATTGATGCATGTATCCCTTTTCTTCTTCTTCGTCAAGACCTTCCATGCGTTGTGCTTCGCCGAGCATACCAAGGGTACAGGTCGTCAAAGCCTGCGTTTGGCCTCGCGTGAACACAGCGGAACCGTGTACGCGGGGAAGGATACCGTGTTCGCACCAGATGGGACGAACTTCCGTCAACTTTCTACCGTCGGGACGAACGCCGTCGAAGATCTTCGCGCGTACGATACCTTTTACGATATAGTAGATGGAATCCTTCACTTCACGCATTTGATCGGGATAGATTTCCGAGAAGTGTGCGATGATGTCAGCTTCCGCTTCTGCTTGACGAGCTTGACGTTCTTGACGATCAAACGTATCAAGAGCAGCGAACAATTTGTCGTAGCCGTAAGCCTTTACAGCTGCATCCAAATCTTCGGGGATATGGTAAAGCTCCATTTCCTTCTTTGCTTTACCTGCAACGGGTACGATTTCGTTTGCAATCCAATCGCAAACCTTCTTGATTTCTTCGTGACCGTACATGATAGCACCAACCATTTCTTCGTCGGTAACTTCTTTTGCACCTGCTTCGATCATCAAGATAGCGTCCTTCGTACCTGCCAAGGAAAGGTGAATGGTGCTCTTTTCCTTTTCAGCAACGGTGGGGTTGATGATGTAGTTACCATCGATGCAACCTACAATTACCGAACCGGTAGGGCCAGCCCAAGGAATATCGGAAATGGACAAAGCGATGGACGAACCGATCATTGCGATGGGCTCGGGTGCGATGTCGGGATCAACGGAGAGTGCGGTAGCCGTAACTACTACGTCGTTGAAAATTCCTTTGGGGAACAAGGGGCGGATAGGACGGTCGATCAAACGGCTGATCAAGATTGCCTTATCCGACGCTCTACCTTCACGCTTTTTGAAACCGCCGGGGATCTTACCTACGGCGAACATTTTTTCTTCAAAATCTACCGAAAGGGGGAAGAAATCCATACCCTCTCTTGCCGTTTCCGACATACAAACGGATACGTGTACAGCCGTATCGCCGCAGCGTACCAAGCACGCGCCGTTTGCTTGTTCAGCATACTTACCGATTTCTACGATAAGCTCTCTGCCTGCATAATTAGTCTTAAATACTTTGCTGTTGTTCAAATCTGGCATTGTTAAAATCTCCTTATACTTTAATTCTTTTTTGTTCTTGTCCGCCAACGTCGCCCGACGAAGACGGGGTTCTTCGCATACCCTACGGTCAAGCTTATGCCAAGGCTTGTCCGCACATAGCTATGCGATTAGGGTGTCATTTTTTTCCTACTTATCACAAAAAAGAGCGAGTTAAAGTAACCCGCCCTTTCGTGCTTGCATTATTTTCTAAGACCCAACGCTTCGATGATCGCTCTGTATCTTTCGATATCTTTCGCCTTCAAGTAGTCAAGAAGACCGCGACGCTTACCTACCATCTTCAAAAGACCACGGCGGGAGTGGTTATCCTGCTTGTTAGCCTTCAAGTGTTCGTTGAGGTGGTTGATGCGGTACGTAAGAAGTGCGATTTGTACTTCGGGGGAACCCGTGTCACCTTCGTGGGTTGCAAATTTAGCAATGATTTCGTTCTTTTCCATTTTTTTATCCTCCTATATGGAAATTATACTTGCGTACTGCTGGGCAACCGTGGAGAATCGTGTCACTCAGACAGCCGTTACACCTATTTTACCACATTCCTTTACGAATGTAAATCAAAAATATGCCGATTTCGCATTATTTTTTGTATTTATTGAAAAAATTCTCGTCTTTTTTGGATAATCGTATCCACGTTTTCGATATACGTTTTCAAATCCTTTTGCGAAGCAAAGCGGGTAATCAGTCCCTTTTCGGTGAAAACCCTCTTCGAGACCGCATTGGCGCCCACGGCAAGGTTATCCGCCGTTTCTTCCATGATGTCTATATTGTACACGCACGCCTTGTTCGGCTTTGTCCAACCTACGTTTTCGTTGTTGCCCACCTGATATTTTTGGCGATACATATAATACGGCAGGTAGCCGTTTTTACCCAAAATTTCACGAGAAGAAGCCACCATGGTCGAGATGAAATCATTTTCGAGGTAGCTCGTTTCCTCTTTCAGCTTCGCCCCCGACTTCAAGGAAAGGCAATGCACGGTGATATTGTCCGCACCCGTTTGCACCGCTTTTTCTACGCTTTGGGTGAAAGTTTCTGGCGTTTCGTCCGTCAGCCCTGCAATCAAATCCACGTTGATATCAAACCCATACTTCGCCGAGAGCTCAAACGCACGATACACGTCCACCTCGGTGTGCTTTCTACCGATTTTTTTCAAGGTATCATCCGAGAAACTTTGGGGATTGATACAAATTCTTGTCACCCCATACTCCTTCAAGAGTGCAAGCTTATCCTCGGTAAATACGTCGGGACGCCCTGCCTCCACCGTATATTCACGGGCAGGGGTAAATTCCTTGTAAAGCGGATCGATCGCCTTCAACACACGGGCGAGCTCCTCCACCTCCAAAGCGAAGGGTGTCCCCCCACCGATATATACGCTACGCAAATTCCCCACGCTCTCACGAATGTTTGCAAGCTCCTTTTCGAGTGCATCCAAATAAGCGGGTAAGAAATGTCTGGTCTTGTCAATCGGTGCGGTGATAAAGGAGCAATAGGCACATTTTGTCGGACAAAAAGGGATGGATACAAACAGGTCGGTGTTGCCGTCCTTCTTTTCATAAATCCCCTTTTGCGTTTCCAAGATATCCCCCACCAAGCGGATATTTTCTTCCGAAACCTGCATACGGCGGAAAAGGTCGGCAAAATCCTTCCCTTTTTCAATTTCCATATACGCAAGCTTGGTCGGACGGATGCCCGTCAATGCCCCCCAAGGCATTTTCTCATCGTAAAGCTGGGATAAAATTTCATACAGGCGGAGCTTTGCAAAACGGCGCTCAAAACGCTTAAATTCCAGTTCATCGCATACCTGCCCCTCATCTACAAAGGAAAATTCCTTCCCGTCTACCGTGAATGCATTATAGAAAACACCCTCTTCAAAGCGAAAAGAGTGCGTTAAAGCTTCGGGCCTACGCTTAAATAAGCGCGCCACGTCCAAAAGCTCGTTTTCTAAAAATTGACAATCGGTAGTAAAGTTCATTTTAACCTAAATCCTTCATAAAAGGGTTATATTTTCTTTCTTTTTCCAAGGTAGTGGGATCGTTATGCCCTGCATACAAGGGGTAATCCCCTTCCAAAGCGGAAAGCTTTCGTAAAGAAGCTCGCATTTGCCCGATATTCCCCGTCGGGAAATCCGTCCTGCCGATGCTATCCTCAAACAGCGTATCGCCCGTGAACAAATACCTGCCCCCGTCCTTTGCCGTAATTAAGTAGCACGCACTACCCAAAGTATGTCCAGGGGTAAGCAACATTTTCACGGTAAAATCCCCAAGCTGTTTTTCCTCGCCGTCGTAGAAGGTTTCGTCTACACGGTAGTAATTTCTCGGTGCGCCGAACATATCGAACAAGTCCGCCGACGTCCCCACCAAGGCTTTTTCCTCTTCCGAGCAAAGCACCTTCGCCCCATTTTCTTGCAAAGCGGTTACACCGCCAACGTGGTCAAAATGGCAATGCGTCAAAAGAACATACGCAGGCGTAAGCCTGCGTTTTATCAGTTCACTCTCTACACGAGGTTGCGAAGGATCGATCACGATCGCCGTTTTTCCATCCTCCGTCAACACGTAGGTGTTTGCCCCAAAGCCTCGGGGCGAAATGGTAATCAATTCCATACTGCCTCTTACGACAACGAAGTAATACGATGCACCTCGTAAATTCGTTTGTCTAATTGCATTTTCTTAATCAGCGAATCCACCTCGGATATATCCGCAAGGGATATGGATGCCTCCAAAATTGCATCGTGGTTTTTATCAATTCTACCGTTGACCGCCGTAATGGACAGTTTCAGGTCGGATACCGTTTGAGACAGCACGGACATTGCCGCACCTTGATCGGTCGCACGGATAGAAATATTCGCATTATACCGCTGTTTTGCACCAGGGGCAACCTGCCAAGATGCAGACAACAAACGGTTTTTCTCTGTATGCTTTACGTTCACGCAGTCGCAACGATGCACGACCACCCCACGCCCACGGGAGGTATAACCCACGATTTCGTCACCGGGTACGGGCGAGCAGCAGCCTGCAAAACGCACCAGCATACCTGCCTGACCGTTAATCAACACACCACCAGGCGTTTTATGTCCACCACTCGAACGAACCTCGAACGCCATCGGAGTTTCTTTGCGGTAAAAATCAATCAGCTTGAACAAAATTTGGTTCACGCTAACCGAACCGTAACCAACGGCAGCGAACATTTCCTCCTCTGCCGTGAAGGAGAAACGATCGCACAGTCTCTTAAAGCTTTCGGGGGTGAGCAACGTGGAAAGGGAGAGCCCCTTCTTTCTTGCTTCGTCCTCCAAACGCACCTGACCGATACGGATATTTTCTTCTTTTAACTCATTCTTGTAGAATTGTCTAATCTTCGCCTTTGCGGACGAGGATTTGATAAATTTCAACCAGTCACGAGAAGGGCCTTTCGAGTTGGGCGAGGTGATAATTTCTACCACGTCCCCTACCTCTAACTTCGTGGTTAAAGGTACGATTTTCGAGTTTACCCTCGCACCCGTACAACGGTTACCGACCTCGGAGTGAATGGCATACGCAAAGTCAATCGGTGTTGCCTCAGGGGGCAGGGAAATAACCTTACCACGCGGCGTAAATACCAACAATTCGTGGCTATAAAGCTCGGTTTTCAAGGCGTCGATAAACTCTCGGGAGTCCTTCAAATCACCTTCCCATTCCATTACCTCACGAAGCCACGCAAGACGGTTTTCAAAGTTATTTGTCGCCTCTTCCGTTTTACCTTCCTTGTATTTCCAGTGTGCCGCGATACCGAATTCCGCGATACGATGCATTTCTTCCGTACGGATTTGGATTTCGAAGGGCTGGCCATAGCTGGTCATAACCGTAGTATGCAGGGATTGATACTTGTTAGGCTTGGGGGTAGCGATATAATCCTTGATACGCCCAGGGATGGGCTTCCAATTTTCATGGATACGCCCCAAAACGGTGTAACATTCCTTAATATTATTTACGATAACGCGCACCGCCGTCAAATCGTAAATTTGTTCCAAGGTTTTACCCTTGTTTTTAATCTTTTTATAGATGGAGTAGAAGTGCTTGGCTCGGCCAAAAACCTCGCCCTCGATATCGTCCGCCTTCATCAAGTCCTTAATTTCGTCAACGATTACGTTTACAAACTCTTTTCGTTCTGAAAGCTTGGCATTGATGTGGTAGGCAAGATATTCGTACGATTCAGGATCGAGATATTTTAAGCAAAGGTCCTCAAGCTCACACTTGATTTGCGAGATACCAAGACGGCCTGCAAGCGGAGCGTAGATATCCAACGTCTCACTTGCCATACGTTGCTGTCTTTCCCCCGAAAGGAAGTTAAGGGAACGCATATTGTGTAAACGGTCGGCGAGCTTGATGATGATAACACGCACGTCCTTCGCCATTGCAACGAAAATTTTACGGAAGTTTTCCGCATTTTCGTCCTCTTTGGATTTGAATACGATTTTTTCGAGCTTGGTAACGCTGCCAACGAGCCCCAAAACCTCTTCACCGAACTCCCTTTGGATATCCTCGGCGGTCGATTCGGTGTCCTCAATTACGTCGTGCAAAAGCGCCGCGGCAATCGTCGCGGCATCCAAGCCCAAATCGATCAAAATGTCAGCAACCGCGCAAGGGTGGATAAAGTACGGCTCCCCAGAGGCGCGCTTTTGATTTGCGTGCGCGTCTTTGGCAAAGTTGTACGCTTTTACCAACATTTCCTCATCGCTTGAGACGTAAACATCATGGATTTTTTCCAGAATTCTTTCCATCTCGTACATACTATTCTACTCCAAATCAGCTTTGCTGTAACAAACAAACCTTTCTATAAATACTCGAATCGGTCAGCTCGGCTTTTACCCCACGATATACGGTCAAACGCCCGTCACCGAAGGCAACCAAACCCAATTCCTCAAAGACGTTCAAGGCAAAGATAAACTCTCTCTTGTCAAAGCCCAACCCATCGCATGCGATGGCAAGCTCCTCCACCGTATCACCGCAAAGACTGTTTACCTCACGGCGTAATGCAGAGAAAATTTCCAACAAGCTTTCTCTTGCAACGTCCAACGTTTCAAACATTTTATAACCGCAGATTTCACGGTTAACAAATACCTGCCTGCCCCGAATTGCATCCAAATGGAAATCGGAGGGGGTATCCAAGAAAATGAAATCTCTAAAACCCGACAAATCCGCATCCACCGCAGGCGATACAATCAACGCATTGGCAAGGTTACGGGAGGAGGGGTAGAAAAGATCGCAAGCCATACCGCTCAACTCCTCGTACTGACGCAAGGTGCGTCTATCGGAGGCAATCAAGCATAACCCGTAAGGGCATTCCGCTTGCTTTTGCTGAATAAGTGCCTTGATTTCCTCGGTGCTCATTTCAATCGGTTCTACGTCTACGGCAGGCGCGTAAAAACGAGCAATCGAGTTCGCAAAAATGCTCTCCGCCGTACTGCGCCCCGTTCTACCATCATACAAAAGGTCACGCACGTAGCCCTTGATATATTCTCTGCCCCTAAATTTGGACAGGTTAACTTCAAAGATAAAATTCTTCTTAACGTCGCTTTCGATGATTTTCAAATTTTTTGCACCCGAGAAGTACAAAAGCTCTAAAAATTCACTACGCACGGAGAGGTGCGGCGACATCGCTTTTACCGGTCGAGCCGTACATGCCCCCGCCGAAATGGAAAATAAGGGGCGTCTGTGCCCTACACCGTAAGGCTCCATCGCAACCAATTCACGCGCAAACTTTTCAGGGAACGCGCCCGTGATTTCCTCGCTGATGGGGATAACTTGTTCAAAATCTTGTGCGGTATAGGTTGCGCCGATTTCCTCATTCAACGCCTTTTCCAAGGCATCGAATTGATCAAAACGGATATTGATACCCGCCGCCTGCGCGTGTCCACCAAATTCCTCAATATACTGCGAGCAATTTTTCAACGCGTTGAAGATATTCACGCTCTCAATACTGCGCGCACTACCCTTCAGCATATCGCCGTGGTGTACAAACAGCAAGGTGGGACGGTTGTATTCCTCCGCGATACGCGCGGCAACAATACCAATAAAGCCCGTATTCCAGCTTTCGTCCGAGAGCATAATTACGTTATCGTACGCACCCTTTTGCAAAAGCTTTTGCTTTGCCGAGGTGTACAGCTCGTCACAATATTTTTGGCGTTCGGTATTGTACAAGCAAAGCTTGGTAGCAAGGTCATAAATTTCCGCCTCGTTGTCGGAAATAAACAGCTGGAACGCCGCCTTCGCATCCCCCATACGACCCGCCGCATTGACACGGGGAGCGACGTTAAACGCCAAGGTTTGCGCGGTAATTCCATCGTAATTCTTACCCAACAACATCGAGAAACAAGGACGGATACGGGTGTTAAAACGTTTTAACCCTTCCGTTACGATATCACGGTTTTCCCCAAGCAAGGGTACGCTGTCCGCAACCGTAGCGAGGGTAGCAAAGTCGAGATACTTATACGCCGCTTCACCGATAAGGGCGCAAGCCAACTTAAAGGCAACCCCTGCACCGCAAAGGTTGTCGTACGGATAATCATCCTTCAATTTCGGGTTTACCACGATACAATCGGGCAATACCTCGGGCAATTCGTGGTGGTCGGTAACGATTACGTCCGAGCCAAGCTCGTAAATATATTGCGCTTCCTTTGCGCAAGAGATACCGCAGTCCACCGTAATAAACAATTCGGGATTACATTCCTCAAAGATACGGTCAACCGCCTCTTCCGACAAGCCATAGCCGTCCGCACGTTCAGGTACGTACACGTGAGGGGTAATACCGAATTCCTTCAAGGCGTGGTACATAATGGCGGAAGCGCAAACGCCGTCGGCATCATAGTCGCCAAACACCGCCACCGTTCTTCCTTCGTCACGCGCCTGCGTAATCAATTCCACCGCCTCTTTCATACCACTCATCAAGAAGGGGGAAAGGAAGTTCTTTTCCGAAGGCCGCATGAAGCGTTGGATCTTCTCCGCCGTATCCACACCACGCGCGTACAAAATACGCGTAATGTGTTCCGTCAACCCCGTTTGTTCAGCGAGACCTGTGATAATATTCAGTTGTTCCGCCGAAAAGGAGTATTCGGGTACGATCTTTTTCATAGTAACCTTCGTTTGTATATTTTGTAAAAATCGTGGGCAGGTGGAAAAACGCCCCCGCCTGCCCATAATTACATTATCTATAATAGATTATTCTTCTTCGTTGCTTTCTTCAACCGTTTCTTCAACAACTTCTTCCGTTGTTTCTTCCTCTACGGGAGCTTCTTCAACGGGCTTTACTTCTTCCACAACGGGAGCCGCTTTTACAAAGCTTTTCTTTTCCTTCGTGGAGGTTTTCTTTGCGCCAACATAACCAGGCTTGGGTTGGCCGTCCGATTTCTTCTTCATAGGGATATACATGGAAGGAACGAAAACCAAACCAACCACCGTTGCCATAACAACACCTACGAATGCGCTCAACGCAAACCATGCTACACTAACGGGAGAGATTGCCGCAAGTACAACAAGTGCAGCGGTAACGATTACGGAGATAGGAGCAACCTCTTTCGTTGCAAGAGCGGAAACAACCAGCTCGTCCGCAGCCATTTCATTTTCAGCCTTTTCCGTTACCTTAATTTTGTTCAAAGCCAACATCGAGATTACCGCACCGAGCATACCGGTCATAGCCATTACGTAGCTAACGGAGGTCGTTGCAGGGATACGGGTACAAATGATTACCGCAGCCGTCAATGCCATCGAAACAAACGTGCCGATTGCGGCCAAAACGCCTTTACCGATACCGAAACGGATTGCCGCATAGATATATACAGCCGCAACCATAACAATCGCAGCGATTACACCACGGAGTGCATAGTTCTTTGCCAAAACCTCTACCGTCTTTTCGCTGTTGGTCGAAACCTTAATGAATGCACCACCCAAAGCAGCGCCTTCCTTCGTCACTTCCGCAAACTTTGCATCCAAGTCCGCTTCTACCTGCGTAAGGTCAACGCTCGATTTGAACACGTAAACGATTTCGCTTTCGTCACCGGTCATTTCACCCATCATCTTGTAGGAATATTTAAGGTCGCCGAATACGTCTTCGCAAACGTCTTCTACTGCTTCTACGTTGGTGAGATATTCGTATTGGCTAACGTTCACCGTCAAGGTGTTTGCGTCGTCCAAAACAGCACTCTTGTTAAATACGCCGTAACCCTTTACACCGAACACAATCGCAAGGGCAATAGCGATAGCGATAATTGCGGAGAAAACTGCCGACAAAATCGTCGTCTTTTTAACCATCTTCGTCAGAATCTTACTCATCGTCGTCATCCTCCCTTACCAAGCCGAAATATTTATATTTGTCTTTGCTTGCAGAAAGAAGCATTACGTTGATTACTCTCGTCCACAACAAGTTGCAGAAAGCAGCCGATACGATACAGATCAATGCCTGCAATGCGAAGGTATTTACACCAGCAACGCCAATCAACAAGGCAAGTGCGCCGAGGGTAAGTACCGCATACACGTCTACCACCGTCATAATCGTCTTCTTGTAGCCGCCCTTTACGGAGGATTCAATCGTCTTACCAAGCATTGCTTCCTTCTTGATTGCGCCGAAGATATAGTTATCAACTACGCTCACCAATACCAAGCCTGCCACGAAGACGAAGATAGAACCGAAGGTAACCTCGAATACGCCGCCCGTGATAAACGCATAGCACATAGCCGTGATAATCAAGTAGCTAACCGTCGAATATGCGCTGGAGATACCAAAGCCCTTCATCATTACGATAGAGAGCGCAATCAACGCTACGATTACAACCGCCAAAGCGATATAGATACGCGTCAAGGTGTTTTCGCCGTAAACTGCGGAATAGGTGCGAACTTCGCTGTTGGAAACGGATTTGAATTCGATATCAAAACCACCGTTTTCCAAAGCGGAATTCAAAAGAACAACCATCGTATCTACGTAGCCAACCTCCGTTTCCATTGCAACGGGATATCTAACCACGTTCTTCGTGGTGATATGTTCAGCCGCATTGATTTCCATGATCGTTTCTTCACCAAGGGTAATCTTAAGCGTATCCGTTTCGGTGCTATCCTTATAAGCCTTGATCATGTCTTTACCAACGCTCGTAAACTTCACCTGAATGTACGCTACTTCATACTTGGTGTAAACGGAGAATTCGTCGATGATTTCGTTTACTTCGTAGCCGTCTACCGCAATTTCGTCTACCAAAGCGTCGCCCTTCTTGATTTCAAGCGCACCCGTTTCAGCAAACAAACCAAAGGTGGTGTATGCGTTTTGGAAAGCCGATTGCTGTTCGGTCTTTTCCGATGCGGGGATACGAATTGCAAGCGCGTAATCGTCCACTACCGCGATACGATAATCGGAGTAACCCTTTTCCGCATAACGAGCGGTGATTTCAGCGGTTGCCTTTGCAAAGTTTTCTTCAAAGTCCTTGCTTACCGTACCTTCTTCCGTAATGATACCAAGATCCGCGTCCTTGCTCAAATACAAGCCTTTGTGATTTTGATAACCAGCCTGATCTTCGCTGTCCAAGTTCTTATATTCGGTTTCGGAAATAACGCCCGTGGGATAGTAGTATGCGTAATAGCCCCCGTCGAGATCCGCACCGAGGTCATACTGTTTTACGACGGGGTTCCAAATTTTCACCGTTTTAGGAATGGTGAAACTGGGAACAACCGTAATCGCACACAATACAACGATGACGATGGTGAGCAAAACCATCAATACGATCGATTTCTTTTTGCCCATGTGTTAAAGCCTCCTGTTGTGTTTCGGATATGTATTTTCTTCCGAGTACAATACTCTATTATTATACCTTATTTATCTCGCCCTCGTCAAGCCATAAGCACGAGGGTATTTCACTTTTTTTCCGATTTTGCACTTTTTTTATCGGAAAATTGTAAAGCATTTCGCTTATTTCAACAATTTCTTCTCTGCCAAAATGTGCATAGCGCATTCGATACGCTTTTTCATCATCCCGCAGGTCACTTCGTAAGGATCGTTGATGTCGCCGTTATAGTGGTAATTGTTGGCGTTGCAACCGCCGGAGCAAATGAATTTTGCAAAGCAATCCCCACATTTTTTACGGGTAAACAGGCAGGAATTTTTAAATTCCTCACGAATATCCGTACGGACGATACCTTCCGTCACACTACCCATACGGAACTTGCTATCCCCCACGAATTGATGGCAGGGATACAAATCGCCATTGGGCGCAACCGAGAAATATTCGTTCCCCGCGCCGCACGCAGAAACACGTTTCGAAAGACAAGGACCACCCTCCAAATCAACGTTGAAGTGGAAGAAATTAAAGCCTTTGCCTTCGGCATATCTTTCAAGGTATGCATCACAAAGATTTTCGTATTCCTGCTCGATTTGAGGTAAATGCTCGTCCTTAATCTGCAAATCTTCGATTTCCGTAACCACGGGCTCCATGGAAATGGAATCCACGCCTTGATCCGCAATGAACAATACGTCCTTTGCAAAATCGAGGTTCTTCGCCGTGAAGGTACCACGCACGTAGTAGCTCTTGTCCCCACGCAAGGAAATGAATTTCTTGATTTTGTCAATGATTAAATCAAAGGTACCCTTACCGTTGATGGATTTACGGATGGCGTCGTGCACCTCTTTTCTACCGTCCAACGACAATACGATATTTTCCATTTCATCGTTGAAGAATTTGATTACTTCGTCGTTCAAAAGGAGTGCGTTGGTCGTGGTGGTGAAAAGGAACTTTTTACCAGCCTTTTCGCCTGCTTCCTTTGCGTAGTAGACGGTTTGCTTCAGTACGTCGAAATTCATCAAAGGCTCACCGCCGAAGAAGTCCATTTCGAGCACCTTTCTCTTACCGCTGTTGGCAATGAGGAAGTCTACCGCCGCTTTTGCCGTTTCAAAGCTCATCGACTCACGCTTGGAGTGGTACGCACCTTCGTCCGCGAAGCAATAACGGCAACGGAAGTTACAATCGTGGCAAATGTGGATGCAAAGTGCCTTTACCTCGTTGCTTTTCATGGGGTAAGAACCAACCTCTTCTTTGAAGAGTAAGCCTTGCTCCTTCAAGCCTTCCACGTCGGAAAGAATCTCTGCGATTTGCTCGTCCGTGATGTAGGTGATGTCGATATCTTCACCCTCTTCCTTCACCTTTAAATAATCCGCCGTGGCTTTGTCACACTCGTGCAAGCTGCCGCTGCCCACGTCGTAAATATAATTTTTGTCTTTGTAGTTAAATACGTGTATCATATCGTCACTTTGTAAAATGTCTATAACGGCAAAAAAGGGCGCGTATAAATACACGCGCGCCTTTTACGCCGTCTTTGCGTTTTGTTCTATCTTTACCTATGTAAAGCTTTGCCTACTTCCCTAAAATACAATTACTTGCGTTCGATTTTTTCTTCGCGAGTAATTCTTTCGCAGGATTGGTTGCCTACGGTGCAGCTCGTTTTGCAAGCGGATTGGCAGGTGCTTCTGCATTCGCCACAACCGGTAACTTTCTTATCTGCGGGTTTCGCAATCGTCTTAATCATAATATCCTCCCGATATATTTGGATTTTATGTTACTATTATAATACACTTTTTCCAAAATTGCAAGCGCTTTATCCTATTTTTTTCACAGTTTTCCCCACCAATCCCCATTTTCACGGCTATTTTTTCAGGTTTACCGCCAAGATACCGCTAATCACCCCGATAAAAAACGCCGTCAGCACCTCAAAAACAATCATCCACCCCACGGTAAAATCCCCGCCGATAGCGGAAAATGCAAGGTAGGAAAGCGCAGTAAAAAGCAAGGCTACACCTCCGCCTTTTATCCAGCCCTTCTCCCCACTCACGAAGGTAAAAACGCCCAAGACAATCGACGCGCCCTTTATCACCTGATTGATTATATAAACGCCTTTTTCTCCGCAAACGCCCGCCCGTAGCAAGACCGCAAAAATCACCACCCCAAGCAAGGACGCCGCCAAGGCAAGCAGGGTTGCCTTTACCACCGTAAAAATTCCGTTTCCGTAGCCCGTTTCACTCCGCATAAAAAACACCTCCGCAGTATCCTATGCGAAGGCGTTTCCTTTTTATTCGTGATTATTCTTCCGTCTTTTCTTCGGTAGCTTCTACGGGTTCAGCCGCAACTTCCTCGAAAACTTCTTCAGCGGGAACCTCTACGGGCGTTTCTACAGGAGCTTCTTCCTTGTTTGCCGTAGCATCCGTTTGATATACCGCTTGCTTGTCGAATTTGATGTAGGATTTACCGCTTGTTTCCGAACCGGTTTCCATGATAAAGGTGTTGTCTTCAGGGCAAACCTCTACAACCACGCCGCAAATACCGCCGATGGTCTTTACCTTGCTACCGGGTTTGATTGCGTTGAGCATATCCATTGCTTGTTGCTGTCTCTTCTTTTGCGATTGTCTGTTCAATACCATGAACATGATAATGATCGCAAACAATACCGCCATTAAAATGTAGGATTGCCAAGGCTTACCTGCATCATCTGCTAACAAATTATACCACATAATTTTCTCCTTGCGCGTTGCTTTGCGTACGCGCCTTTATATTTATTGCTTTATTTATAATACCCCTTTTTCCACCTTTTTGCAAGTGTTTTTTGAAACTTTTTCCAATATTTTTTACTTTTCACCTTATTTTCACCTTGTAAAAACGCGAAAAATGGCGGTAAATACCGCCATTTTTTTATATCAACGCATACCTGGGTGGGTTATTTTCTATTTTTTCGTTCCGCGAATGCCACAATTAATACAAACGCCGCCACCATCACGGCAACCGAGCCCGCAAGGACGAGATACATCACCCAACGCTCTATACTGCCGTCAAAGAAGAACAATTTACAATCTGCAATCGAACGGAATACATCCACAATCGGCTCCGCCACTCCATCCTCCAACATTGCCTCAAACACACCCGACAAGGCGTGATTACGAAGCAACGAGGTACCGTGCGTACCAGGTAAAAACACCAAGGCGTTTTGCAACCCCTCCCCAAAGGAGGAAATGGGCATATATGCACCGCAAATAAACCCGTAGCCTGCGCTGACAATCGTTCCCACAGCCGAGATTGCACCCTGCGAGGATAAGGGATAGCAAATCAGCGACGACAGCGCCGTGCCGAACAATACCAAAAGCACAATATCCAAAACGAGGAGCAAAATGTCCGCCGCGGACAAGTACCACCCGATGATGGAAAGGTAAACAAGCCCGATTAAGAGAGCCACAAGGCTGATAATTAAGCCGTTGATTACCGTCGCCACGTAATATCCGAGCGCGATGGACGAAGGTTTTACGGGTGCAATCGAAAGGTCGCCGCGCGCCCCCGTTACGCGATCCTGCACCATAAAGAGGTTGGCGCAAAACGGTACGGTAACCGTGCTGACCGCAAGCAAGGAGGAAAGGAGCAAGCCCCCCACCAAGCCTTTTATCAAAGAATCGTCAATCGGCATCCCTTCGGGCAACACCGCAAGAAAGCTATCCTCGTAAACGTTGTAAAGAAAGGTGGCATACAATACCAACAAAATAATGGGTGTACAAAGGGAAGTAAAAAAGGTTGCTTTGTCTTTAAAGAACATGGAAACGTTGCGTTTTATCAACGAGCCGCACGCCTTCATCTCGTACCTGCCCTGCTTCTTCATACCTTTTCACCCCCTAAATCCTTCCCCGTCGCATTCAAAAATACGTCGTCCATTTTCCCTTTTACAATTTCATAATCGACAAAAATGTCGGGATATTTCAAGATAAGCTCGGTTGCCTCCGCCGTATCACGAAGAGCCACGCGGTAGCCGTCAGACACCGCCTCGTAAGGCTTACCCAAACGCTTTACCGCATCCTCGTCCGCATACAAGAAAATGTAATCGCCCGTGAATTGATTTTTGAGTTCCAAGGGCGTGCCTTCCGCCACGATTTTCCCTGCATCCAAAATCACGACGTAGTCCGCGCCAGCCGCTTCTTCCATGTAGTGGGTGGTGAGGAATACGGTCATATTCTCACTCTTTCGCAGCCCCTCGATGATGGTCCACACCGTCTTTCTCGTTTGCGGATCCAACCCCGTCGTCGGCTCGTCCAAAATAAGGATGGAAGGCTTATGCAACAACGCCCGCGCAACGTCCACCCTTCTCTTTTGCCCGCCCGACAATTTCCCTATCGGTCGGTTTAAGATATCGGACAGCTCGAAAAGGTCGGTCAATTCCGCCATGCGCTGTTCAAATTCTTCCCCGTAAATGCCGTACAACGCCGCACGGGTTTTCAAATTTTCGCGCACGGAAATCGGTTTATCGAGTACGGAGTTTTGGAAAACCACCCCAAGTTCACGCTTGATTTCATTGGGCGCTTCGTCGAGGTTTTTACCGTTAATCTCAACCCTGCCCCCATTCTTTTTCAATTGACCGCACATAATCGAGATGGTTGTGGACTTCCCAGCACCGTTTAAACCGAGGAAAGCAAACAGTTCCCCCTTCTTCACACGGAAGGACAAATCCTGCACGGCTTTTACCTCGCCGTAGCTCTTATATAAATGCTCAATTTTAATGATATCTTCCATAATCGACCTTTAAAAATATTCCTTTCGGTTTACTGATATCAAAATGATATCATACAAAATAAGTATTGTCAAGTACTTTTCAAAAGGTTTCTTTAAATTCAACAAGAAAAGGAAGCCCGACACCTGTCGTTCTTCCTTATTATATATACGCGTATGTATGAGTGAAGTTTTCGCACAGCGAAAGTGAAGTTTATTATATAAGTGAAGTTTTGCTAACGCAAAGTGAAGTTTGCCTATCGGCAAGTTATTGCCATTATTGATAATAGCCACATCTTTTTACCAAAGGTAAAAAACTTCACTACGCCATAGGCGTAACTTCACTGACAAAGTCAACTTCACTGTGGCAACGCCACAACTTCACCAAGATAATCTTGGAGCTATTAAGGTGTCTTTTCCTTCGTGTTTATAGATAGCATCGTGCTTTCACTAAAATATATAAATCCTACCACAACTTTTACAAAGTAAAAACCTCACTATGCCGAAGGTGTAACTTCACTGACAAAGTCAACTTCACTGTGGCTACGCCACAACTTCACCGCCAAACTGCGTTTGGCTTACCACTTCCCTTCGCCGCCGTATTTCGCATAGAAATCCTGCACGAATTCCTTAACGTACCCACCAAGGATAGCGTTTCTCAACCCCTTCATCAGCTTATGCAAGAAGGTAATGTTATGCAAGCTCAACAACATTGCGCCGTACATTTCCCCCGTATTGATAAGGTGACGAAGGTATGCCTTCGTGTAGTTTTTACAGCAATAGCAATCGCATTCTTCATCCAAAGGCGTGAAGTCCTCTTTATATTTGCCGTTACGCACAACCACCCTACCACGGCTGGTCATTGCAGTACCGTTGCGGGCAATTCTCGTTGCCAAAACGCAGTCGAACATATCCACGCCACGGAGGGTACCCTCAATCAAGCAGTCAGGCGAGCCAACACCCATCAAGTAGCGAGGCACATCCGTCGGCAACAAGGGCTGTAAATAATCGAGCATTTCATACATAATCGGCTTCGGTTCACCAACAGACAAACCACCGATGGCAATACCGTGCTTTACAAAAGGCAAGGTACGGCGAAGGCTCTCCCCGCGCAAATCCTTGTACATATTCCCTTGTACAATCGGAAACAACGCCTGTTCGGGTTTGTCGTGGAACTTATAGCAACGTTCCAACCACGCCGAGGTACGCTTCATCGCCGATTCCGCCTGTGCGTGGTTATAACCGTAGGCGCTGCACTCGTCAAACGCCATGATAATATCCGCACCGAGGTTTTGTTCTACCTGCATTGCCTTTTCAGGGGTAAAGAAATGCTTACTGCCGTCGATATTCGAGGAAAATTCTACCCCCTCGTCGGTGATTTTGTTCAATTTACCGAGCGAGAATACCTGGAACCCACCGCTGTCCGTCAAAATGGGCCTGTCCCAGTTCATAAATTTATGCAAACCACCCGCTTTCTTTACGATATCGTCGCCCGGACGCATATACAAGTGGTAGGTGTTCGACAAAATAATTTGCGAGCCCGCCTCTTTCAAGTCACGGGGAAACACCCCCTTTACCGTTGCCTGCGTACCTACGGGCATATATACGGGGGTTTCAATGTCCCCGTGGGGCGTATGCAAGATACCCGCGCGCGCGCCCGTCTCGGGATCCGTCTTAATTACTTCAAAAGAAAAATATTCGTTGTTCAAGGTTTTTACCTGCCTATTTCAATTGAAAAGATTATACCACACTTTGCAAAAAATTGCAAGGGCTTTTGTTTTCCTGCCGTCCATTTTTCCGCGAAAATAAGTTTATACATTATATGCAATATTTTTATACATTTATGCATAAATATTTAAAAAATATTCAAAAAAGTTTAAAAAACCCATGAAAAACAGTTGACTTTATGCAAAAATAAGCGTAGAATTGCATATACAATAAATCGAAAACATTTTTAAGGAGATATATTTATGAAAAAAGTTCTTTCCCTCGCATTGGCTACCGTTGCTGCTTGCACCGCTTTCGGTCTTGCTTCTTGTAACAAAAAGGCAAACTACGTTGCTACCGACATTGCTGCTGAAAGCAATGAAGAATACGCATTCGCTATCGGTAAAAACGCTACGAAGAAGGCTGACATCTTGGCAGCTATGAACAAGGTTATTGGTGAAATCAGCATCGACGATATCGTAAGCTACTACGAAGCAATCGCTGCAGAAGAAACCCCTTCCGTTTCCCTTACGTTTGCTGACCTTTCGGACAACACGGGTGACACGTTGCAGGTTTACACCAACGCAGAATTTGCTCCCTTCGAATTCCGTGATGAAGAAAACAAAGTTGTTGGCGTAGATATGTACATTATGGAATTGGTTGCTGAAGAATTGAACATGAAGGTAAACTTCAACGACATCGCATTCGACGCTATCGTTGGTAAAGTTGCTGAAGAAGACAATGCAATCGGTGCGGCTGGTATGACCGTTACGGAAGAACGTATGGAAAAGGTTGACTTCTCTAACCCCTACTTCTCCACCGTACAATGCATCATCAGTAAAGATTCGGAAGCGTTCGCAAAAATGGACGATTTGAAAGGCAAGAAGATTGGCGTACAAAAAGGTACGACGGGTTGGATGCTTGTTGACGAAGCAATCAAATCGGGCGTTTTGAAAGATTCTGGTGCGGAAGTTATCGAATATGATAACGGTGCAATCGCTTACACCGCATTGAAGCAAGGTAAGTGCGACGTAGTCGTTATCGACAAACTCCCTGCAAACAAACTCGTTAAATAATCACTAACAAGCACATATCCAGCAGAGCCTTTTTACAAGGTTCTGCTTTTGTGCGTAAAAAGGAGACTTTATGTTTGATAGTTTTTACAAAGCATTAAAGGGTGAACGCTGGACCTGGTACTTTGAAGGGTTAGGCAAAACCATGCTCATCACCCTCGGTGCAATCCTCATCGGCTGTTTACTCGGCATCATCGTTGCGTTGGTGAAGTACACCAATAAAAAATATGGTAAGCTGAAGTACGCAAGCTATGTTTGTGACGGCTACCTCGCTATTTTCCGTGGTACCCCCGTTTACGTACAGCTCCTCATCATGTACCTTATCGTCCTTGTTCACGTACCGAGCATGTGGGTTGCCATCTTGACCTTCGGTATCAACTCTGGTGCGTACGTTGCGGAGATTATCCGTGGCGGTTTGGAGAGTGTGGATGATGGTCAATTAGAGGCAGGCAACTCGTTAGGGCTTTCCAATTTTCAGGTGTTAATCACCATCGTATTGCCTCAGGCAATCCGTCGTGCGTTGCCCCCTTTCTGCAACGAGTTCATTGCCTTAATCAAAGAAACCTCTATCGTAGGTACGATCGGTATCGTGGACTTGACCAAGGTTGCGGCAATCATCACGGCGAAGACCTACGAAGCATTTGCACCTTACCTCATCACAGCGGTTATGTACCTCGCAATCGTATTGTTGTTGACGTATCTCTTGAAGCTTTTAGAAAGGAGGTTGGCAAGAAGTGACAGATAATATCGCAGTAGAAATATCTACCCCCTCCCCTATCTTGGAGGTAAAAAATTTATACAAGAAATTCGGCACGCTCGAGGTATTGAAAGGCGTAACCACCAACATCTACAAAGGTGACGTAGTGGCAATTATCGGCCCTTCGGGTTGCGGTAAATCCACCTTCCTTCGTTGTTTAAACCTTTTGGAAAAGCCCAACGCAGGTCAAATCCTTTTGAACAACGAATACGTTTTCAAAAATGAACGCGTATATTTAAAGCGTAAGTTAAGAGCAATGAAGCAAACCCAAAAACAGGGCGAAGCCATTGACCAAGCCGAATACGACACCATCGAAGCGGAATACAAAGCCCTTCGTGTTGAGGAAAAAGAGATTGAAAAGTTCGTAATCAAGCAAATCAATGCCCACCGTCAAAAAATCGGTATGGTTTTCCAACAATTCAACCTCTTCCCCCACCTCACGGTATTGAAAAACATTACGCTTGCGCCTGTAAAGCTGAAAAAAATGACGGAAGAAGAAGCCAACAAAGTGGCGATGGAGCTTCTTGAAAAAATCGGCTTGGCGGACAAAGCAGACGCATATCCCGCTACCCTTTCGGGCGGTCAAAAGCAACGTATCGCCATCGTACGCGCCTTGGCAATGAACCCCGAGGTAATGCTCTTTGACGAGCCTACCTCCGCACTCGATCCCGAAATGGTTGGCGAAGTTTTGAAGGTAATGACCGAGCTTGCCCAAGAAGGCATGACCATGGTCGTGGTTACGCACGAAATGGGCTTTGCAAAAGAGGTTGCAAACCGCGTTATTTTCATGAACGAAGGCGTTATCAAGGAAGAAAACAATCCCCAGGATTTCTTCGCAAATCCCAAGGACGAACGTTTGAAGGACTTCTTGTCCAAGGTGTTGTAAAATGCTACTGCCGTACAATTATCACACCCACACCGCCCGTTGCAACCACGCGGAGGGCGAGGACAAAGCTTACGTGGAAGAAGCCATCAAGGCAGGGGTGAAGGTGCTCGGTTTTTCCGACCATGCCCCCTACCTTTTCCCTGATACCGACTACTACTCCACCTTCCGCATGAAAAAGGAAGAGCTGTTCGAGTACGCTGACAGCGTCCTCTCCCTTAAAAAGGAGTACGAAAAGGATATCGAAATTTTACTCGGTTTTGAGCTGGAATATTATCCTAAATTCCATGCCGAGGAAATGAAATTCTTGAGCCAAGTAAAGCCCGATTACATCATTTTAGGGCAACACCTCAACAACAACGAGGTGGACGCTACCCCCTACAACAAGGACGAAACCAACTTCCGTGCGTATATCGACCAAGTAATTGAGGGGTTGAAAACGGGGGATTTTGTCTACTTGGCGCACCCCGATTTGGGTGGCTACCGTTTCCCTCAAGAGGTGTATGAAGCGGAATATACAAAGCTGTGCAAGGCCGCCAAGGAGCTGAACATTCCCTTGGAAATCAACCTTTTGGGCTTACGCATCAACAGGCATTATCCCGATAGACGATTGTTTGAGATTGCAGGTAAAATCGGCAACAAAATCGTACTCGGCGTAGATGCCCACGCACCCCATCAATTCCACCACCCTGCCTCGGAAGACGAAGCAATGCAAATGGTCAAGGATTTTAACTTACAGCTTATTGACAAACCCTTTATCTAAACGAAAAACCACCCAAACGGGTGGTTTTCCTTTTTATTCTACCATAACTCTTCACTATTCATTATTCATTCTTCACTATTACTTACGGTCTCAACCCGCTACCGCCCTGCAAAGTGATGGTTTCACCCGTCACGTAGCTTGCTTCGTCGCTGCAAAGGAAGACACACATACCGCCAACGTCCTTTTCGGGATCGGCAAATCTACCCATAGGCACACCCTTAATCGTCTGTTCGTAGCGGTCGGGATATTCTTCCTTAAACTTTTGCAAGCCTTCGGTCATTGCCAAGGGGCAAATCACGTTGACACGCACGCCAAAAGGTGCCCATTCGGTTGCCGCTACACGGGAAAGCCCACGGATCCCCTCTTTTGCCGCCGCGTAGGAGGATTGTGCAATACGCCCAAACAACCCTGCACCGCTTGCAAAGTTCACCACGCTCCCCTTCGATTCTTTAAGGTAAGGAAACGCCTTTTGCATATAGAAGAAGGTAGCATAAATACCCGAATAGATAGCAAGGTCAAGGTCTTCCTTGGTATGATCAACGAGCATTTTGCCCGATGCGGAGGCCTGTGCGTTGTTGATAACCGCATCAATACGCCCAAAGCGTTCTACCGTTTTGTCGATTACGTTTTGGATAGCCGCTTCATCCGCGCCGTCCGCCGCCACGCAAAGCACCTCCGTGCCATACGCCGTTTCCAGCTTTTCCTTCGCGGAAATCAAGGTGGATTCCGTTCTACCCGTCAAAACGAGCTTCGCGCCCGCCTTCGCAAACGCCGTCGAAAGCCCGAAACCGCTACCTCTGCCGCCGCCCGTAATAATTACAACTTTATCTTTTAAACTAATCATAGTAAACTCCTTTTTATCTTAATAAGATTTAGTATCATTATTATACCACCCTATTTTTCCCTTGTCAAGGGGGAAAATGCAATTTTTTCCAAAAATTTTTTTAAAAAATATGCAAAAAAATGCACCCCCCCCCCGTTGACTTCTTGCCACAAAAGTGCTATAATATATATAGTTGGTATTTTATCCCTTTTGGAGGTAATTATGAAAAAGCAACGTATTTTAATCGCAGGGATGCTTTTGGCGAGCGCGAGTCTTTTTGCAGGCTGTCAAATTAATTTTAACAGCATCCGCTACAACGTCGATTTCTACGTGGATGGTGAATTGTACAAAAGCGTTGGTACGGACGGAAAGACCATCGAAATGCCCGCAAACCCCACCAAGGAAGGGTATCAATTTGGCGGTTGGTACACCGAAGAAAACGGCGAAGGTGAGTTAATCACCCTTTATACCTTGTTCAATCAACCCCTTTCCGAAGACATTCGTTTGAGCATTCACGCACACTTTTTAGAGGAGCTGACCGTGTCCTTTGTGACGGGTACGGACGAGGTGATTTCGGATGCGATTTACCTGGAAGGGGATACCGTGTCCGCATTGAGCCCGACAATTACCCCCGAGGATATGCTTTTCAACGGTTGGTTTGTCGACGAGGAATGCACGATAAAATGGGATAAGGAAAGAGAGCTGACGGACGACGTTACCTTGTATGCAGGGTGGCTGACCAAGACCGTCACCATTACCTACGTATATAATATGGAAGGTATGGAAAACACGACGGTGGCGGTAAATCGCTTTGAGGTTGCTACGCCCGAAAAACCTGCCGATAGAGAGGATGCGAAGTTTGCCGGTTGGCACACGGACACGGCTTTAAAAGACGCGTGGGATTTCACCAAAACGGTAGATGAAGACCTTACGGTGTATGCGAAATGGGACAGCAAATTTGTCACCGTTACCTACAATTACGGTAAAGAAGGCATGGAAAACACGACGGCGAAGGTGTCCAAGGGCGAAAAGGTGGAAGAAATCATCCCCGCCGACACGGAAGACGCAAAATTCATCGGTTGGTACAAGAACCAATCCTTGACGACGCCGTGGGATTTCAATAAGACGATAGATACAAACCTTACCCTCTATGCAAAGTGGGAAAATAAATACGTCAACGTTACCTATAATTTCAACCACGAAAGCTTTGAAAATATCACGGTGAAAATCGAAAACGGTGCAACCGCGGAAGAAATTGTCCCCGACCATATCCCGCCCTACCACGATTTCTTGGGCTGGCACCGTTATGAATACGGGTACTCGGATTGGGATTTTAGCACCCCTATTACGAGAGATACCACCATCTACGCCGTTTGGGACGACCACACGGGTGAGTATGTCCACGTTACCTACGTTGACCCTGACGGGTATAACTATTACAGCGATACGAGGATCGGTGATTTGATTGAACCCCGCGAGCCTATTCTTGAACAAGGTATCCGTCTTGTAGGTTGGTATTTGGACCAAGCCTTTACGATGCCTTGGGATTTTGAAAACGACCGTGCGGATAAAAATGAAATTACCTTGTACGCAAAGACGGAACGAATTGCCTACACCATCACGATTGATGCACAAGGTTACGGCAACTTTGCCCCTATCACCGTGTACTACGGCGATACCGTAACCCTCCCCGAACTTTTCAAGGACGATTACTACCTCTCGGCGTGGGTATCCTCCAAGCGTACCGTACACCGCTACAACAATAGTTTTAGCTATGTACATAATCAAGAAACAGACCTTACCTTTACCCCCGAATTCAGCTCTATCTACACCTTCGAGTTGAATTATTTTGACCAAACCTACACCCTGTCGCAGATAAACCACCTTCTCCAGGACGTCGTTTCCATCCCTGCAACCTATAAGGGTTTGCCCGTGACGGAAATCGACGAGCAGGCTTGTCGAAACGTCAATCAGTTAAAAAAACTCATCATCCCCGACAGTGTTACCCGTATCAGACAGGAAGCCTTCGAAGCTTGTTACAATTTAACCGAGGTCACCTTCGGCAGCGGTTTAACAACCATCGATGCGAATGTTTTTGCCGATTGCAGGGCTTTAAAAACCGTGAACTTTACGGGGAACAACCTGAAAACCATCGGTACGGATGTATTCTTCGGTACGGCAATCGAACGCCTTGTCTTGCCTGACTCGGTTGAAACCCTCGGTTCGATGGGATATCTTCGTCAACTCACCTATATCGACCTTGGCAATGTCAAGACCTTGAAGGGCGGCTTCCAAGGTTGTACCGCTTTGAAGGAAGTTCGCTTACCTGCAACGCTCGAAACCATTGAAACGACTCTTTTCTATGATTGCAACCTTATTATTTACGCAGAAGCGGTAAGCAAGCCCGACGGTTGGGTGGAAGATTGGAACGAGCAAAATCTTCCCGTCGTTTGGGATGCCAACAACACGAAGGCAACCATGGTAAACAATATGTTGTTTATCACGAAGGGTGAAGAGGCAATGCTTGTGCATTACAAAGGCACCCAAACCGCCGTAACCGTACCCGAAAGCGTAACTATCGATGGTAAAACCTACCCCGTAACGGAATTCGGTGCGAACGCCTTCTATTCCCTCACCTCCCTTCGTAACATTACCCTGCCCAACACCTTAGAAAAGGTAAACGTTCCACAATTCATCGGATGTACTTCCTTGCAATATCACGTGGAAAACGGCGTTGCGTATTTGGGTACGGCGGATAACCCTCGTTACCTTTTGAAGGATTTGACCGCCAATCAAAAGACCTTGACCATCCCTGCGGAAACCCGCATTGTTTTGGGACACGGCCCTAACCATCCTTACACCAAATACTCCATCAGTAAGCTTGTCTTTGAAAAGGGCAGTCAATTGATATCCCTTGGCCCTAACTTCTACTATTGGAGTTCCGCCGATTATCTCGTTTACCTGCCCGCAGGTATCAAATACATCAGCACGGGTGCCTTTGCTTACGATTATTTGCACGTATTCGTACCCGAAGAAACCGCACCTGAAACGTGGGATAAAGCTTGGTACTGCTACAACGACAAAATGCACAACCCCTGCGTGGTGCATTACGGCATCTCCGAGGACGACGTCGTTACCTTGGGCGAGGCAGTTTACCTTTTGAAAGGTGAAGAGGCAGCCCTGATGCGTTTGCAATGCACGGGTGAAACCTTCGCTATCCCTGAAAGTATCGAGTGGAACGGTGTAGAATACCCCGTGACGGCGATTGAGCCCGATGCCCTTACCTATATCAAAAACCAACTTATTTATTTGGCGGTACCCGAAGCAATCACCAAGGTGGATAAGAACAGTAAAATAGCCACCCTTTTGATGGCATCGACCGTTGTCCCCGAGGGCTACGATCCCACCACCAGCAGTGTGTTCTATGGCGTAACCGCGCAGGATTATATCATTACGGACGAGGCACATTATATCGCCTTGGGCGATTTTGCAATGGCGTATAAATTCCTTGCCAAAGGCGTTTCGTACAGCTATAAAAACATTTTCTTACCCAAAACCCTTACGGTTGGCGAAAGAAATGTACCTATCACGCATATCCACAAATACTATATCACTGGCCTTTACTATGTATCCTTGTATATCCCCGAAACCGTGACCACTATTCCGAAGCCGAATAGATCGTCCAAGGCATACGGCGTAAGCTTCTTGACCTCGCACACGGCAAAACCGCAGGGCTGGGCGGAAGGCTGGAACGAGCAGTATAACGAGGATAGTACAACGGTGAACGCATACCTGCCTACCACCTACGGCGTTACAGGTGTCACCGAAACCTTGAAAACCTACACCATTATGGTCAACGGTGAGGTGGATGAAACCATCACCGCACCCTTCCTTGGCGCCCTTCCCACCCCTTCCGTATATAATAAATATTTCTGGGGTTGGTACGACGAAATGGGTAACGAGGTGAAGCTCCCTTACGTTGGGGAAAGCATCACCCTCTACGCCCGTTTTGAGAGCGAGGCTATCCAAGACGGCAAATCGGAAGAAACGGCGTTTAAGGTAACAGTGGGTAGTTATATCCCCGTAGAAATCACCACACCTGGGCAAACGGTGTATTTCAAGCTGACCGTCACGGATCAGCAAACCTACACCTATAAATCCCGTGGCAACTACGACACCGTGGGTAAAATTTATTACCTGAAAAACACCGTTTCCAACAGAGAGCAAATTGTTGCGAGCGCGGACGGCGGCGGCAGCGGTGATAACTTCTCAATGAACGCTACTTTATCGAGTCGCACCTATTATTTCACGGCAAAAATGGTAGACAGCTCGGAAACAGGTTCGTTTGAAATCATCATTTCCATTGCGTAACTTTTGCGTATAATTATCAAAAAAAGAGGGAGCAACTGCTCCCTCTTTTATCATGCCATAAAAGGTTTAACGAATGAAGTTCGTCATAATTTTGCGTTCGCGTTCAGGTGCAAGCCCTGCTTCCTTGCCAAGGGCGATACATTTTAACAGCCACGCCATGTTATTGCCGAGCATACGCATCGTTTGTAAGCCTTCTTCGTCCTGTGCCGCTTCTTCCGCGGTGTTACCGTGGATTTCGTTCCAATAATTAGAGCCAACGATGGGCATATTGTTGATGGTGAAATACTTGTTGATTACGTCAAAGGTCGTGCTTGCACCTGCTCTTCTGCAGCTAACAACCGCCGCCGCAGGCTTGTATGCAAGGTTTCTACCACCGCTGTAAAATACTCTATCCATAAAGCTTACCAAAGCCCCTGCCGCCGAGGCGTAATACACGGGGGAGCCAAATACAAAGCCGTCGAATTCCGCCGCTTTTTCCACAAATTCATTCATACCATCGTCGATTACGCACTTTTTCACCTTTTTACAAGCCCAGCAACCCTTACAACCGCTGATTTGGTTTTGACCGAGCCAGTAAATTTCCGTTTCCACGCCGTTTGCGTTGAGCGCCTTCGCTACCTCCGCAAGTGCCGTATAGGTGCAACCCTTTTCGTGATAACTGCCGTTCACAAGTAATACCTTCATAATATACTCCTTTTATCGTGTATTTTTATCTTAATTTAATGTCAAATTTATCCTTCAGCCAGGTTACGTCCGTCACCCAACCTTCTACCCTATTGCGACGGAAATATATGTCGTTTGCCTCCTGCAAAGCCGCGTGAAAGTCCATCTGCGTACAGCGGTTGACCTTCATAAAATGTTCCATCGCCTCCATACCCCTGCCCATAAGCTGGGTACGGCTGATATGCTTTACCTCGTGACAGCTGTGACAAAGCGCCACCACGTCCTCTAATTTTTGCAGGGCTTGTTCCTCGTCGTAGCTCCACTTTTCGTGTGCCTCTAAACGGGTTTTTCTACCGCAAATCCTACACCTTCCGCCTGCCCTCGCGTACGCGTCACGCCGTACCGTATCCCAATCCTTGGGTTGTAAAACGCTGCGTAGATTGCTAAACCAGCATTCCTCGGGCACCATTTCAAAGGTCAATTTATATTCTTTCATTCTTGTAAAATCCCCAAACATTGCTTAAACGCCGTCGGCAAGGAAATGCTTTCCTCGATTTCGTCCAGCGTATAAGTGTCAAACGGAGCATCGTCCGCCTTTACCCAAACACAGGTAATATCCCACCGTATGTGGGTAAAAATATGTGTATATTTCTTGCGTTTTATCTCCGTGAACGCATACATGCCCCACTCGTGCAGTATTTTTTCAGTAGAATCCCCTTCGTATACGACTGCGGAAGGAAATTCGTTCAATCCCCTCAAAACACCTTCCTCACGACGGCGGATACAGAAGCCCTCTGGGGTTTCAATCAAGAAAACGTACACCTTTTCTTGGCGTTTTTCCTTCTTTTCAGGCATCACGGGGAAAAGCGCTTGCGTACCATTTTGATACGCCCTGCACATCCCCTTCAAGGGACACGCCTCGCAATCGGGGTTTTGCGGTTTACACACCAACGCACCCAGCTCGAATAAACTTTGTGTAAAGGCGCTACACTCCGCCCCCGTCTTGGGATATACCGCCGACAGCGTTTCTTCTAAATATTTTCTATATTTTTGATCGGCAATGCAGGTAGGGTTTTCCTCCAACCTCGCCGCCACACGAAAGACGTTTCCGTCCACCGCCGCCACGGGTAACCCAAAGGCAATCGACGAAATCGCCCCTGCCGTATAACTGCCAATCCCAGGCAAATCCATCAAGGCGTTTTTGTCTTGTGGAAATTCCCCATCGTAAACGCTGACAAGCTTTTTCGCCGCCTTTTGCAGGTTACGGGCTCGGCTGTAATACCCAAGGCCTTCCCACAATTTCAACAGCTTTTCTTCCTCACACGAGGCAAGGTCCTCCACCGTCGGCAACGCCGTCATAAAGCGTAAGAAGTACTCCTTCACCGCTTCCACACGGGTTTGCTGCAACATAATCTCCGACACCCACACACGATACGGGGTAGGGTTTTCACGCCAAGGCAAGCTGCGTTTACTCCCCTCATACCACAAAAGCAAGGGGGCAGGTATTTGATGAAAGTCAAATTTGGTCACTTTTTCCATAAAAAGCGGCAACCTCTTACATATCCGTCGGCAATGAATTGAGGTAAGCGATACTATCCACCACCGTACCCTCGCTGGGATAGGTGATAGGCAAAGGCATCGTCAGAGAAGTGTCCTCGTTGACGTAGGTCACGTCCGCGTTTCCGTTTTCACGCGCCGTCACCAAGCAGTTACCACGCCCAAGGAACATACCAGGGCAACCGGCAAAGATACTACGCCCAAGCTCCATACCGCAAATAATATCCACGTTGGGCATGTGCATAAACATCTCAAGGATTACGCTGTATTCCGCAAGATCGATGTTCGTTTTCTCGTCCGTAAGACTCTCCAAACCGTCCATCACAAGGAAAAGACGGGGATATCCCTTGCCGTTTTCACGCATATAAATGAGCTCCCGCAAGGTTTTCACCGCAGGGACAAGGTCTTCCTTCGTGCGGATATACGGGATAGTAAAATCGCACCCTGTCAGGCGCAACAGCTCGCCATATTCCACGTTGGGGGAAAGAACGATAAAGCACGCCTCCTCTTCGTTGTGAATACACGCAAGTGTCAGCAGTAAACGGCGGATAAACTGCGTTTTATTGCTTCCCGTTACACAGGTATGGCGCACGGTGTAGTTTTGCGCGCTCTTCTGCGCCAAAACGATCTCCCCACCCATATTTTCACCAAGGGGAAGTCCTTTCTTCAGTTCCTCAAAACGCTGGTTATCCCCTGCCTGCATGGAAATTTTTTGGATAAATTCTTCCGTACGCATAGCCGCCTCCGTCTTCCTAATCTACAAATTTTATTATACAATAAAAAGTGTGTTTTGTCAAGCGCCGATTTATAAAAAGAACGCAGGCGTTTTCACCTGCGTTCTATATTTTACTTAATCACATTTTACAAAATAGCTGTCCTGGTTGTAAACGATCGTTTCTTCACGTTCATTGCCGTTGGAATCGGTCAACTTCAAGGTAACGGTGTCATTCTTACGCACACACAACAACTGGTCGAGTAACTGATACTGACGGGTAAAGCTAACCCATGCACCGTCGTTGATTTTGATACCCTTGATCTTATCGCCCGTTTGAAGCTTGCCCTTCGCCGCACCGTCGTTTACCGCCGCAACCTCGATTACCTCTTGGATTTTCAACCTACCAAACTCGTCGTAGTACGCCTTGGAATCCACCGTTTGCACCATAATCCCAAGCATTGCTACTCTCGCACAGTTTTCCATACGGTTATCCATAATGTTATCCGCCAAGTTCTTTACCTGCGTAATAGGCAGGGCGTAGCCCATGTTATCCACCTGCGAGCTGGCGTTTTTCGCGTTGGTGATACCAATCAGGTCACCGTTTGCGTTAAATAACGCACCGCCGGAGTTACCGCTGTTGATTGCCGCGTCCGTACGCATAACTCGGTAGTCCACCACCGTGGAAGATCCATCCGTTGCGGACATCTGGATATATTCCGACTCCACGGAAATAATACCCTCCGTTACCGCAATCCCCGCGCCGTCGGGGTTACCGATGGCGAACACTTTTTCACCAACCTGCACCTCATCCGAGGACGCAAGCGTCGCCTCCGAAACCACGCAGGTCTTCAAATGCTCGCTACCTGTTACGCTCAAAATGGCGATATCGTATTCCATCGCGCCGCCTACGTAGGTCGCCTTCATACCGTCCCCCTTCGTATCCGCATAGGGCGTGGTATATTCGCTACCCGTGAACGCGTTGTACGCGCCGTAGGTGTAAAGGTAAATCGAATCGGAAATGCCGTTCGGTTGACTGCTTGACGCGTCGTAAATTACGTGGTAGTTGGTGACAATCAACGCGTCGCCCGTTTCTTGGTTTAAATCAATGATAACCCCTGCACCTGCCGTGGGGTAGTATCTCGTTTGCGTGGTCCAAGGATTGCTACGGACTGTTTGCGAAAAGCCACAATAAATGCTTACAACCGAGGTCATATTTCTCGCCACGGTATCCACGTCGTTGTTTTCACGCAGGTCCACCTTCAAAACTTCTTGACAAAATTGAAGGTACGTTCCCTCGTAGCCGTTTGCCACCGCCGTTTCATAGATATCCTTCGCCGTCACGCCCGAACCGTCCTTACCGTCCGTGCCCTTCAGCGTTGCCAACCATTCCTGCTCCGTACCTTGGAAACCGTTTTTTACAGCCACGTCGTATGCCGTTTTACCGCACGCCGCCACGCCCGTCAAAATCGTCGTAAGGCAAAGCCCCATGAGAAGACATTTCGCAATCTTTTTCATCGTCTTTTACTCCTGAAATTAAGATTTCACTATTCTACAATATAATATACTTGTTTTTTTTGTTTATTCCCTAAAAAATATTTGAAAATTATGTGAAAATTGTAAGGCGGAAGAGCTTAAAACACCTCTAAGTCGTCCAAAGTCAGCTCGAACGCACGGATGAAATTATCGAAGAAGTACTCCACCTCGGGCATCTTTTTCGAGTGCAAGTCCGCCTCAATGCTCTTTTTTGCCTTGGAGAATTCCTTGTTCCCCGAACGCAATTCTTCCAAGCATTTGATATACGCCGCCAAGCGGTCAGCCGCTTTTACAAACCTGTACTCCAAACATTCTTCATCCGCAAGCACATAAGGTTCGATACCAGGCTTCATTTTTTCAGGCAAAGTGCTAACAATTTTCTCGCAAGCACTTCTCTCCAGCTCCTTATACGCACCTTGAATACTGCGGTTGTAATACTTGATTGGCGTGGGCAAATCCCCCGTCATAACCTCGCTGGTTTCGTGGTACATCGCGTATAAAACCGTCTTTAAGACGTCCGCCTTACCGCCGTACACCTCGTTGTGAATGGTAACGAGGGCGTGTGCAAGCACCGAAACCGATTGCGAATGTTCCATAATATTTTCCTTACGGGTGGAATACATCAACTGCCAACGCTTGATATATTTCATTCTATCCATATATGCATAAAAATCGTAACGCATCTTTTTTTCCTCTTTATTTTTTCTCGTACCGCTTGACAAAACACTTTTTACAAAGTATAATGTAGGTACAAATGAATATCCGTCGTGGGTGCCCGCAAGGGCTGAGATTATACCATTTGAATCGGCAAGGTAATACTTGAGCGAGAGATTGATAACCGTTTTTCCGTTTGCGCATAGGCGCATTGTACGGTCAAAAGGCTTTTTTACACCCACGCAAAAGCGTTGGGTGTTTTCTTTTGAAAACGCGTACGACGGAAAAAGGAGGTTTTGATATGTTTCTCTATTCCCTACTCGATTCGTGGATATGGTATCCAACGTTATTCGATACGCCCGTAAATGCGGTGCGTTCCGTGGCCATTTGGCTCACAATTTCCCTTTTCATCGCATACCTGGTATGCCTATTTTACCTAAAAGGTGAAAAAAGAAAAGGCTTTTTTACCATCGCACGCCCCGTCGTTATCACCTACGTATGCGTGCTGTGCATACTCTTCTTATCCCTCTCGTTCCATGAAGAGGGCATCGAGCTAATACTGTTTCTTCCATTGTTGGTTTTGCTTTGCAGTATCTCTACCGCGAGCATTCTTCTTCAAAAGGAACGATCGAAACCGTGGAAATATCTTCTCGGCAGTTTGGTAATCGCCTCGCTACTCGCCGTTTTAATTTGCATGGGCGTACATTTCGCTTTTGGGAACGCCGCTGAAAACAATTGGCTTTCCAAGGAAGACGTGGAATCCGCTTCGCTGTATATCGCAAGCGGTCTCGCCATCGCAATCTTAATTATCCTCGCCATCCTTTTCGGGAAAAAGGAAGGGAAGGACTTTGACGCAAAGAGCGTAACCTACGCCGCCGTTTGTATCGCCGCCAGTTTTACCCTGTCGTTTATGCGACTCGCCCGTTTACCACAGGGTGGCTCGATTACACCTGCATCCCTGCTCCCCTTGATGGTGTACGCCTATATGTTTGGGGTACGAAAAGGGATTTTCGCAGGCTGTACGTATGGGCTATTGCAGGCTCTCCAAGATCCGTCCGTTTTACATCCTGCGCAGTTCCTGCTCGATTATCCTGTCGCTTTTTCGTGGATAGGGCTTGCGGGCTTATTTGCAAAAACCCCCGCTTTGCGGAAAACGCCACAATTGCAATTTGCATTCGGTGGAATCCTTGCAGGGCTTGGACGGTTTTCAATGCATTTCCTTTCGGGTACCTTCGCCTTTGGCGTTTTTGCCCCCGAGGGGACACCTGCCGCCCTGTATAGCTTTGTGTATCAAGCGGGGTACGTCCTGCCCGACCTTGCCATCGCCATCGCCGTCGGCGTTGCCTTATTCTCGTCCAAGGCTTTCGTCCAAGAAAGCCGAAAATTCCACACACTATAAAATACTGCTTATAAAATTCTCCTTCGCCTTGTGGCGAGGGAGTTTTTTACGCGGTAATCATTTAGTATACCGCGATTTGGTCGAATTTTTCTTTGTTGACGATAATTTTACCGCCCTCAATATCTACCTTCACGATAACGCCGTTTACGGAAGGGAACAAAATTTCCTTACCGTTCTTTTCCAAGGTGTAAACGTCCGAGGAAAGGTTGACGATATGTTTTACCACGCCGAGGAATTCCCCTTCTTCCGTTTCACAATTCAAACCAAGGATATCGACGATGTAATGTCTGCCATCCTCCAGGGGAGGTGCGTCCTCTCTATCCCCTTCCAGCTTTTTGCCACGGAAAAGCTCCGCCGCATTTCTATCGGGGATACCTCTTAAACCAATATACGCCGCACCATCAGGGCCGACGCGGAAAGAAAGAATTTTGTACGGCTTTTCATCGATATACACCGTACCAAATTTTTTAACATCCTCGGGAAAATCGGTGAAGGTCTTAATTTTTAACTCCCCTCTGATTCCTTGCGGTTTTAATACCTCGCCTATGATTAAACGCTCCATACTTACTCCTTACAGAGGCAAAAACGCATATTCAACGCATACCTGCCCCCATCGTTTCGTTGTATAAGGCAAAAAAAGGCTTTTGTTGAAAAAGCCCTTTTTTACCTCAATGTTTCAGCTTACAGCCACGCACTTACTCTGCGTCAACAGCCTCGCCGCCGCGCTCGCTGATCTCAATCACGTAACGCTTGCTGCTTGCAGGGGTTGCCGCGCGAACGATAGTACGCATCGCCTTTGCAATTTTACCCTGCTTACCGATTACTTTACCCATATCGGAAGGCGAAAGGATAACGTTCACCTCGATTACGCGGTCCTTTTCGTTTACCACGTATTCTACGTTTTCTTTATCCTCTGCAAACTGCCCGACGATGTATTTAATCAAATTCAGCATACTATACTCCTATTTCTGCAGTATAATCCGCCGATTATTTGCTCTTCTTCGTCTTGGTCTTTGCTGCGCTGAGTTTTGCGCTCTTTTCCATTGCACCCGTCTTTACAAGCAAGCTCTTAACGGTTTCGGTGGGTTGAACGCCCTTTGCAAGCCATTCTTGTGCTTTTGCAACGTCGATGTCAAGCTCTACGGGATCGCAGGTAGGTCTGTAGTAACCAACGCAATCGATGTATTCGCCGGTAGCAGCCTTTCTGCCATCAACAACAACTACACGATAGATAGGGTTCTTCTTGTCGCCCATTCTGAAAAGTCTCATTTTTACCATAATTAATACCTCCAAAGTATCTTAAAAATTTTTTTCTTTCTATATTTACGGCTTTCACCGTAGTTAGCTTTTGTGAAATTGTATTGCGGTTGCATTTTACGCAACTCATCAAACGAAGCAAGCTGCGAGGAGTTCGAGGCGGGGTGAGGGAGCGTACGAGAGGTACGTGACCGAGCCCCAACGAAGAAATGCGAAGCATATTCTTCGTTTATTTTTTAGAAAGGTAAGCGGAACTTCCCCTTCCCCCCCTTCAACTGTTTCATCAACATCTTCGTTTGTTCAAACTGTTTCAGGAGTTGGTTGATATCCTGCACCGTTGTGCCGGAGCCTGCCGCGATACGGCGTTTTCTCTTGCTGTCGATAATGGAAGGATTGTCACGCTCTTTCTTGGTCATCGAAAGGATAATCGCCTTCGTGCGTTCAATCTTTTTCTCGTCGATATCCCCTTCATTCACCTTCAGTTTCCCTGCGCCGGGCAACATCGAAAGCATTGCAGATGCACCGCCCATCTTCTTCATCATTGCAAACTGTTCAAGATAATCGGTCAAGGTGAAGGAATTTGCAAGCATTTTTTGTTGCATTTTCTTCGCATCTTCTTCGGTGATGGCTTGTTGTGCCTTCTCAATCAAGGACAGCACGTCGCCCATACCAAGGATTCTCGAAGCCATACGATCGGGATAGAAGGGTTCCAAATCCCCCATCTTTTCGCCCACACCGATAAATTTGATGGGTTTGCCCGTCACCGCTTTGATGGACAAGCACGCACCGCCACGGGTATCACCGTCGAGCTTTGTAAGGATAACGCCCGTTACGTCCAAACGAGTGTTGAAGGTATCGGCTACGTTTACCGCCTCTTGCCCCGTCATCGCATCTACGACGAGCAGGGTTTCCGTTACCTCTACTTCCTTCTTGATATTTTCAAGTTCCTGCATCAGCGTATCGTCAATTTGTAAACGACCTGCCGTGTCAAGGATAACCGTATCGTAATTCATCGAACGCGCATAATCAATGGCTTGCTTTGCCGTCTTCACAGGGTTTTGCGTACCCTTTTCGAAGACCTCTACCTGCACGCTCTTACCAACGACCTGCAACTGTGTAATTGCCGCAGGGCGATAAATATCCCCCGCAACCAACAAGGGGCGTTTGCCCTGCTTTTTCAAAAGGTTGGCAAGCTTACCGCAAAGTGTCGTTTTACCTGCACCTTGCAAACCGCACATCATAATCACGGTAGGAAGTTTCGGCGAAACCTCAAGCTTTGCATTTTTTGCACCCATCAAGGAAATCAATTCCTCATTAACGATTTTGATAACCTGCTGCGCAGGGTTTAACGAGGATAAAATTTCCTGACCGACTGCCTTTTCCGATACGTCTGCAATAAATTGCTTTGCAACACGCAGGTTTACGTCCGCTTCTAACAAAGCCACGCGCACCTCACGCATCGCCGTACGGATTTCGAGTTCCGTCAGCTTACCCCTTTTCGTCAATTTAGAAAATATATGATTCAATCTTTCCGATAATGAACCGAATAAAGCCATGCTTCTCTCCTTATTCCCCGTCGCGGAATACCGCACCGACGATTACACCGCCGTCCACCGTTTCCGTTTCCACACCGAATTGCTTATGCACCCCAACCAGCTTTTCTTGTAAAAGGTTCAGGGCGGGGAAATTCCCCTTTTCGCCTTCGATAAAGCGTTCGACCTCCGTCATATACGCCGAATATTCTTGTGAAAGCCCGTCTATTGCCTTTAAAAAACCGAGCTTTTCCTCGTATTTTTCCAGCTGCTTTCTACATTTTTGCAAGCAATCGGATACACTTTGACGGGATACACCCTTCTGTTCGGCAATTTCGCCAAGCGAAAGGTCATAATTGAAATACAGGTCGGTGATCTCCTTTTGCGTTGCCGTAAGGAGCGGGGAATACAAATCCCACAGCTGAAGAAAATGTAAATCGTCTTTCATTTCCTCGCCTCCTACCCAATTTCCGTTGTCTATTATAACGCATAAAAGCAAGGCTGTCAAGCATTTTTACTTGACAGCCGTAATTTTTTACTTATTTTTTAAAATAATTGTAATAAATCCACCAAAATTGCAAATCCGAAAAGGAAAATAATGCCAACAAAGTGTATCATCGTTTCCACCTTACGATTTACGGGCTTTTTACGTATCCACTCAATCAAGCAGAAAATCGTTTTACAACCGTCCAACGCAGGGATGGGCAAAAGGTTGAACACGGCAAGGTTAACACCGATAAACGCCGCAATATTTAAGAAGGAAGTCACGCTCGTAGAAGCCGCCTCCGAGGTAACCTTAATGGTGGTAACGGGGCCACCCATCGAATCAATGCCCAATTTACCTGTCAGGAGTTCGCCCAAGGAACGGAGCACCGTTCCGCCGATTTTCACCGAATACACCACCGAATGCCCAATGGTTTGGAAGAATCCTTCCTTTTCCGTCACCGCATACATCGAATGCACACCCATCGCACCAAGCAAAGTGTTGGTGTCGGACAAGTTTTTGATATCCGCATCCATCTTCAATTCCACGTACACATTTTTAACTTCGTTGCCGCGCAAGACTTTCACCGACACACGATCGCCCTGCTTATGTCCATCAAAAATGTCCATGTAGTCGGTAATCAGGTATACCGTCTTACCGTCAATTTCCATCACCACGTCGCCTACTTGCAACTGATCTTCCACCACAACGATGGGGGCTGTTTCCCCCTCACCAAGGCTTGTTACCTTGTACATCGGACGGCCAAAAAAAGCAAACATAAATACAATGAGTAAGAGGGCCAAAAGGTAGTTCATCGTTGCGCCTGCAAGCAAGACAATGATACGTTTCCAGGGGGCTTGATCGTTAAAGCGTTCCCCCTGCGGTTCGGGATAAATATCCGTATCCGTAGCGGTAGAACTGCCGTTCGTCTCAACCCTGCCCCCGTCATTTTTGGTTTCATCGGGTTGAATTTCCGCAAACGGTTCTTCCTTTTCTTCCTCATCCTCAAACTCGTCCTCGCCATCGAAGGCACAGTAGCCACCCAAGGGGATGATACGCAAGGCGAACAATTCGCCCGTCTTTTTGCTCCGTTTTTTAAAAATTGCAGGACCAAAGCCTACGGAAAATTCGTTAATTTTAAATCCTAAAATTTTACCTGCGACGAAATGCCCAAACTCGTGCACCGTCACCATCATAAGCAGGATTAAAATCGCCAAAAGCACACTCCCCAGGCTCTTTATCGTCCCCATAAAAGATAACAAATGGATTGTCATATACTCCTCACTCCACGCAAAATTATTTGGTGATAATCTCACGTGCCAACGCGCGTGCGCTCGCGTCCGTTTCTTTCAATATTTCATAGCTACTCGCCTGCATACGCTCGGTTTTCTCCAAAACCGCCTTCATAGTTTCCGCAATCTCGGTAAAAGCTATCCTACCCTGTAAAAATGCATGCACAGCAATCTCCCCTGCGCCGTTCAACGCGCAAGGATAATTGTCCCCAAGCTCTAACGAGGTCAATGCCAAATCGTAGCAAGGGAAACGCTTTCTCTCCAACGGCAAAAACCGAATAGCACCAAGCTCCTCAAAATTCAACGGCTTCAAACCGCAATCAAACCGCTCGGGATAGGTCAATGCAAGCTGAATGGGAAGCTCCATCGTGGGATAACTCATTTGTGCCATCACGCACCCATCCTCGAATTCCACCATCGAGTGAATAATACTTTCAGGCTGTACAATCGTATGAATTTTTTCAAAGGGGGCATCGTATAACCAACGCGCCTCAATTACCTCAAAGCCCTTATTTAAAAGGGTTGCGCTGTCAATGGTAATTTTTGCACCCATTTGCCAGGTTGGATGTTTCAACGCGGACATGGGTGTCACATTTTTTAATTGTTCCTCGGTATAGGAGTAAAAAGGCCCACCGCTTGCCGTGATAATTAAACGGCGGAAGGGCGCATTCGCGCGGAAGTTCAACGCCTGCCAAAGCGCGGAATGTTCACTATCCACAGGCATCAAATCAATACCTGCCGATTGCACCTTTCCCATCACCAGCTCGCCACCGCAAACCAAGGTTTCCTTGTTGGCAAGGGCGATATCCTTTTTCAACTCCACAGCCTTCAAGCTGTATTTCAAGCCCGCGAACCCCGTTGCCGCCACGAAGGCGATATCGCCGTAGGCAATCGCTTCCTCCGTCGCTTTTTCACCATAGCCAAACTTCACCCCTTGAGGGATTTGATCCGCGATTTCCCTACCCGCCTTTTCATCCGCCAAGGCGGCATATTCGGGCATAAATTCCTTTACCTGCTGTAAAAACAACTCCTTTGAGGAATTCGCAACGATACTTTTAATTTGAAATTTATCGGGATGTCTTCTCACCACCGAGCATACCTGCCTACCGATGGACCCCGTCGAACCGATTAACGAAATCGTTTTCATACCTTACACCACCAAACAAATGATAACAAAGGCAAGATACACCACTATTGTGGAGAAAAATGCGCTGTCTAAACGATCCAAAGTGCCGCCATGTCCGGGCATAATGTTGCCCATATCCTTCAAACCAAGCTTACGCTTGATACAGCTTTCCACCAAATCACCAAATGCCGTCGCCACCGATGCCAACAAACCCAAACCAAGATATACGGGCAACCAAAGGTACATTTGCTCGTAAGAGCCTGCCACCGCATTGTAGATAAAGTACAGCGCCGCCGCCCCAAGCATACCACCGACCAAGCCGCCGATACCACCGATCACCGTCTTGTTGGGGCTAATCACGGGCGTCATTTTCTTGGGGAAATATTTCCGTAAAAACCTCCCAAATACGTACGCAATCGAGTCCGCACAAGGGGAAACCACAAATACGAACAAGATCAGCAAGCGGGAATCAAAGGCAAATTTTTCCAACCCCGCAGGCGCAACCGCATGGTTTGCAAGCACCATCAAGGCAAGCAATAAGGTGGGATACACCGCCGAAAGGAGGGAAATACCCAACCCTTCCAAGGAGGTTTCCTCGTGCTTTACCACGAGCAAGGACAAAAGGAGCACCGCCAGTACAAAAAACGCACCGCCCATCACCGACATACCACAGCCCTTGAAATACTCTAAAAGAGCAACGGCGGGTATAGTAATCACGGTAAAAGCATACACCAAGCCCCGTTCCGCCTTCGTTGTCTTTTCCTTCGTCGCGCGGAGCATCTCAAAGGTGCCCATCAGCGCAAACGCAAAAATCAAACCGTCAAAGTAAAAATCTCCATACGGTAAAAAGATTTTTAAACAAAAGAACGCGGCAAGAAGCAGGATATAACACGTCCCAGAAATCAATCGAATTTTCATTTTTACTCCTAAAAATGCAAGGGGCATACACGTGCAATTTCTACATTGAACGCATACCTGCCCCCTTGTCTTATGTTTATAACTGTTCGTCTGTCTTCCCAAATCGACGGGTGCGTTTCGAGAACGAAACGATTGCCTTATCTAAATCCTTATCGGAAAATTCGGGAAACATTTTATCGGAAAAATAAAGTTCCGCATACGCCGCCTGATAGAGTAAGAAGTTAGAAAGTCGTACCTCTTTCCCTGTACGGATAATGAGGTCGGGATCAGGCAAATCCTTGGTGTAAAGAAGGTTGGCAAAGCTCTCCTCCGTCACCTTTTCACCCTGCTCCACCGCCTTATTCACTGCGTGGACAATTTCATCACGGGCACCGTAGCACACCGCAATATTAATCCCCTTGCCTTCATACTTTGCCGTCTCTTCCTCGCTTTCGCGCAACACTTTTACGATATCTTCAGGTAAAAGCGAAACGTCACCAAGGGCACGAAGCCTTACTCCGCGTTCACACACTTTACCCAAGGCTTCTTTAAAATTATTGCGGAAAAGGTTAAACAAAGCATCCAGCTCTTCCTTCGGCCGTTTTAAATTTTCCGTAGACAATGCATATACGGTGATGTAGTCCACGCCCAGCTCGAAGGCGTGCTCCATCAACCCTACCATACGATCCATGCCGTATTTATGCCCCATCGAACGAGGCATCATACGTTTTTTTGCCCAACGCCCGTTACCGTCCATGATGATGGCGATGTGCCTGGGTATTTTTACCCCTTGCAATAGTTTATTCTTCCGCATGGCTTAAATAGTCATCAATTCCTTTTCTTTTGCAGCGATAATTTCTTCCAATTTCGACATATAGCCGGAAACCGTCTTTTCAACGTCCGCTTCGCAACCAGCAGCTTCGTCTTCCGACAATTCTTTTGCGGTCTTCATCTTTTTGATGGTATCCATCGCTTCACGACGGTGGTTACGCATTGCAACCTTCGATTCTTCACCCATCTTCTTCGCTTGTTTTACGAGTTCACGACGACGTTCTTCGGTCATATCAGGGAAAACGAGACGGATTACGTTACCATCGTTGCTGGGCGTCAAGCCGATGTTCGATTGCAAAATTGCCTTTTCAACTGCCTTCAAAAGGGATTTATCCCAAAGGCTGATTTGCAAGCACTTTGCATCCAAAGCGGATACGTTACCAAGCTCGATAAGCTTGCTCATACCACCGTAAGCTTCTACTTCCAAACGGTCCAAAATACGAGGGTTTGCTCTACCCGTACGGATTGCGCCGTATTCTCTATCCAAAGCAATTTTTGTGTTTTCTGCTTTTTCTTCAAGCTCAAACATCATCTCTTCAATCTTTTCGTTTTCAATCATAATATTTCTCCTTTATATCTTTACTTTTTTTATTCTGTATTTATTTTGCCTTTCGGCGAGCAAACGAAAACCTCGTCCGCCTTTTACACCTCAATCAACGTACCCAAACGTTCACCGCATACCGCACGCACCAAGGAGTTTTCTTCATTCAACCCAAACGCCAAGGTAGGCACGTTATTTTCCATACACATCGTTGCCGCAGTGAAGTCGATTACCTTCAAATCACGGTTGATAATGTCGGCATATTTCAAAACGTCGTATTTACGAGCTTCAGGGTTCGTCTTGGGATCGGAATCATAGATACCATCTACGTTTTTCGCCATCAACAAGATATCCGCGTCAATTTCACACGCACGAAGTGCCGCAGCCGTATCCGTCGAGCAGTAGGGATGTCCCGTACCACAGGCAAAGATTACCACCCTGCCCATTTCAAAGTGACGAAGCGCCTTTCTCAAAATCAAAGGTTCCGCCAAGGAAATCATATTCAACGCCGTTTGTACACGAACGGGTACACCATGCTGTTCAATCGCGTCCATCATCGCAAGCGAGTTCATAACCGTGGCAAGCATACCCATTTGGTCCGCCGTCGTACGGTCCATCTTCGTGCCTTGACGACCACGCCAGAAGTTACCACCACCGATAACCAAACCAACCTCAACGCCCATGTTGTGGATTTTTACGATTTGTTCAACTACGGGTGCAATTACCTCGTGGTTCAAACCAAATCTTTGATCCCCTGCCAACGCCTCACCGGAAAGCTTGAGAAGTACTCTTTTGTATTTAGGCTGCATAATGATTTTCTCTCCTCCTATACGGTTTCTTCGGGCATTCCACAAAAACTATGTTTTTGTCGGTGCATTTTTGCCCACAGTCACTCATTTTATCTATTATAGCATACTTTTTCAAAGAAATCCATACTATTTACAAAAAAAATCGGTAAAAATCAAAACTTTTTTCAAAGTAATCGACTTTACCGACTTTATTTTCTTACCAATCCTGCTTTTTCAACGATTTATCCTTCACGTCGTCGTAATAAGCGAAATATTTTTCCTTAAATGCCTCTGGGGTAAGCGGCAACGCTTCACCGTTATTTTGCATTTGGTCGAGCAAATCCTGCAATTCTTCAGGGGTAAAATCCCCCAGCTCCGTTTCCTCGCCGTACGTTTGTAACAACTTCAATAAATCCAATTCCGACATTATATTTCCACCTTTATATGTTCTCCACGGAAGGGCACGGTGATATAGGTAAAGCCGATTTCCTTCAACATTGCCACCACCTCGTCACGTTTATCCGCAATACGCTCTGTAAAATGTGCATCCGAGCCAAAGGACACCTTCCGTCCGCCCAGCTCAAAATACCGTTCAATAATATTTCTTGCAGGGATCGTACGGTTGGGCAAGGTCTTATTCGACGAGTTTACCTCCATGATTTTATCCTTGCGGATAATGGTCAACAAAATATCGTCTATTTGCTCGCCAAAATCCTCCAAGGAAATCAACTTATCCTCAAAGGGGATGTATCTCGCCGCATAACCGATATGTCCCACGATATCGTAAGGGTAAGGCGCATCCAAGCTCTCGCGGATAAGCTGAAAATACTGCCCAAGCACCTGCTTTTTGTCCTTGTAAAGGTGTGCATCCTTCTCATAATCGACGTAGGCGTAATCCACGCCACCCACACTATGCACGCTGTTGATAATGAAGTCAGGACGGTACTTTTCATAGGTCAACGCATACCTGCCCTGCACGTTTTTATCATTCGAGTACGCAAACTCCGCGCCAACCGCAACGTTCATCACCCCTTCGTAATCCTCTTGCAGGTGTCGAAGCGCGTGGAAATATTCCCCCTCGTCGCCATTTCTCGTCGCCTTGTACATTTCCTCACTCATCAAGGAAGTATCGTAATCGTAGTCAAAATGCTCGCTCACGCCATAAAAGGCAATGCCCATCTTTTGCGCGGCCTCCAACATTTTCGAGGGGCTGTCCTTTGCATCGTGCGAATAGGTCGAATGCGTATGTAAATCGGTCAAAAATTTTTCCATAACCAAATGCCTTTCTCTTAATTTCCTACCACTATTATACCACGCGCGATAAAAATACGCAAGCCATTTTTAGGATATTTTTACACTTACTTTTATGCGAATAATTCACCTTCAACCCATACCTGCCCTGGGCATTTTTGACATTTCTTCCAAAACCTCTCTATTGACATTGCCTTTTCATTCCTTTTATAATATACCTATCCCGCCTTGGCAGGAAATTTATGCGTACCCCACGCAAAGGGTACGATTTATGAGGTTATTATGAAAAAAGTAAAATCAGCAATCGTTTTGGCACTCGCCCTAACGATGTCCGCAACCCTTATTGCATGTAAAAACGGCGAAGAAATCCTTTCACCGCCCCAAACGGAAAGTTCGGGAATTGTTTCCGTCCTACCGCCCGATGAAGAGGCACCCTCCGAGGAGGTGACCCCACCGCCCATTGAGACACCCCCCACTACGCCTGAAACGGAAGAAACGCCGCCTACCACCACACCCGAAGTATCCACACCAACCACCCCTCCCATTGAAGAGCCCGTCAAAACAAAGGCACAATACATACGCCTGACGGGTAAGAGCGTGAATATCCGCAGCGGTGCAGGTACCAGCTACAAGGTACTTTCCAGCGGAAATGAGGGCAGCATGTATGCGTTGATTGAAAAAACGGGGGCTTGGTACAAGACCTATTACCGCAATCAAACGGCATATATCAGCACATCCTACGCCGCCGTAGTCAGTCTTGAAAAGAGCGACACCGACAAGGTGGAAAAGGTGATATCCGAAGGGTATAAACTACTCGGCACCCCCTACGTTTATGGGGCCATTCGCCTACACGATGGCAAAGGGAATATGCTGTCGAGCTTTTCCGTCCATAAATTCGACTGCTCCTCGCTCATACAGTATATCTTCTACAAGGGGGCGAATAAATTGTTAGACGTAACCACTCGCACCCAAGTAAAGCAAGGTAAATACGTGAAAAGGAGCGAGCTTCAGCGTGGGGATTGTATCTTCTTCACCAACGAGGAGCGCCAACACAAAACGGGCATCGAACGGGTGGGCCACGTCGCCTTGTACCTTGGGGATAACTACATTTTACACACCGCATCCGACTACGCACGCATCGAAAAAATGTCCGCAAAGCGGTGGAGCTTCTACATCGAAGCCCGTCGGTTTTTGTAATGCTTGTAGAAATAGAAAAACCGCCGACCTCGGCGGTTTTATTGCTTATTTTTGTTCGGGCAGGGAGGCACCCGTCAAGAAAAACACTTGCTTCGCCCCTGCCGACTGCAAGCGAGAGGCACATTCACTCCCCGTGGCACCCGTCGTCAAGATATCATCGACGAGTAAAAACGTCCGACCACGACATGCCTTCCGCTCCGCAACGTGATACGCGCCTGCCACGTTTTTTGTGCGCGAGGAAAAATCCATGTGCTTTTGCTGTGCAGTATCACGCCGCTTCAAAAGGATATCTTCGCGCAGCTCCACGCGATACCCCTTTTCACGCAAAACCACCTCGATACGCTCCGCCAAAAGAAGGGCTTGGTTGTACCCTCTTTCCCGCAAACGAGTTGACGTCAGCGGTACAGGTATCAGCAGTAGAGTTTCCTCCCCTTCCCCTAAACACGCCTCCGCTTCCACGCAACGCTCGATAAAGCACTCCGCCATTTTCTCTGCAAGATAGAATGCAAGGGTAGGGTTGCTCGTCTTAATGCGATTGACGAAGGATGCACTTTCCCCACGATAAACGAAGGGGGAAAAGCCCTTATCAAAGCGAGGGGCACGCCCTTTACACGAAAGGCAAACGCCCTCCGCCAAGGTTTTTCGCCCACACTTCCCACACGTCCGTCCGTTATTCCACCGCAGCCCCTCTTCACAGCCTTTACACAGCCGATGGGTGGGATAATCAAACAACTCCCTTCCACACGCATCGCAGGTAAATCCCCTTTCGCCTGCAAAACACCGTATTCTCTTTTTTAACCGTTCCATCCAACCCATTTTTCACCTGTAAAAATGGCGCACAAGTACATTCAACGCATACCTGTACGCCTTATTTTTAATTTTCAGCGGTATTTTCCGCCACGCTCTCTGCGTCCTTTTTGCGTTGATAACACACCAAAAGATACGCCCCAACAACGCCAACTGCGAACAATACAAGCCCCAAAACGAGGTCTAAAACAGCCACACCGTTTTGCACCCAAGCGATATAGGTGGCAATGATATCCCCATTGCAGAACATCGACAAAATAGAGCCAAGCGACAGCCCCACGATCATAAAATACGAGGTATGTCTTGCCTTACCAAAGATATAGGTAAGGAATTTCGAGAAGGTAAAAAGCCCCGCCAAGAAACCGATACCAAGCCCTGCATACACAAGGAAAATGGAAGAATTTGCCTGCCAGTAGGTCATACTCACGCTGTCCACAAGGCTACCAAACCAGCCCACCGCCATCAAAAAGGCACTCGCACTTAACCCAGGCACGATTTGCGTTACGCCCACCACGTAACCGATGATAAGCCCCAAAAGGATATGCCACCATTCCACACTCGCAAAGGTATCCGTAGAAACGCTTCCCCCCGATGCAAGCCACGCCGACACGCAACCGAGGGCAACGGGTATGAGCAAGCCAAGAGCGAACAAGGTGATGCGCTTTGCATTCCGTTCCGCGCCCTTAATTTCGTCCTTCACCGCAGGGAAGGCACCGCACATCAGCCCTGCAAATAGACACACGACGGCAAAGGGTAGGATTTCCAGTAGCTTTTTCACGCTGATAAACCCAAGCAACACCCCAAGCACCATCCCAAGCCCGATGGGCAACAAAAAGGCAAAGCACTTTTTAAACTTTTTAAAGAGATTACCCACCGCATACAAAAACTGATCGTACAGCTTAAAGATAATCGCCACCGTCGATCCGCTAATCCCAGGCACAATCACCGCAAGACCGATAAAAAAGCCCAACAAACCGCTCTTACACCAGGTCTTTTTATTGTATTTTATCAAGGCCACTTCCAAGCTATCTTGTTTCATTTCCGCTCCTTTTTCTTATCCACTTTATTGTCAGCCATACGGTGAATAACGCAAACGCAATACCCACACCGCCGCCGAGCATATCCACCAAAATATCGACAAATTGCCCACCCCTACCCTCGGTAAAGGTCTGCAACCACTCGTCCACGCACGCCAAAAACGTCAAAGAGATGGTCGGGATCAACAACCATATCCTCTTGTTGGTGTACGAACGATAGCACCAGCCGGCCAAGAGGCCGAGCAGGGCATATTCGGAAAAATGTGCCATCACCCGTACCACAGCATGGAGCTTATCGTATGCCGAGCCCGTCGCCGTAACGATGGGCGAGTTCGGTGCAACAACGGCAACTACCTGCTGGACAATCTCCACCGCACGGCTGCTTTGCCTTACCGATTCTACCGCGGTCTGTATGGAATTGTATAATATAAAGCCCACCATGAACCCGCACGCCGCCGTCAAAAGGACGCGTATCGTCCACAAAAGCTTTCCGCTTAATTTTTCCATAATTCTATTATACGCGAAAAGTCCCCTTCGGTCAATGCTTTCCTTTACTTTTTTTATAACTTTTTTTCGATAAAAACAGCCAAAAAGGTGCAAATCCTCCCCGTTTTCGACAAGCCCCGCCCGTTATACTATCCATAGAACAAAACAAGGAAAGTATTTATTATGAACTATGTGAAAAAAATGTGTATTTTACGCCAAATCAAGCAAGGCTTTTCGGGGGACGGGAAGACTTTGTCAGGGCTTATTAAGATGGAGCAATACGGTAAAAATCTCGCCGTCGAGGTGTCCGTTATCAACTTTGCTCCCCTCGTTTCGGGGGAGTATTACTGCCTTTTGTCGGACGGAAACGGAAAAACGGAAATGCTTGCACTACGGGGCAAGAGTCTTTTTAACCTCCTATCCGACCTGGATATATCCGCGGGCTTTTGCGGTATCATTTGCTATGTAAAAAACGAGGTTATTCCCATTGCCTATGGTATCAATGGCAACAAAACCTACGATTGGCGTTCCATTTTAAATGCAGCCCTGCCCCCTGTCTTTCCTACCGTAAAAGGCGACCATGTACGAGGTGAAATTGCAGGCGGAACGTCGATACTCCCCCAAAATGAGCCAACCATGTACGAAGTGAAGAGCAATCCGCCCCCCTCGCCTATACAAGAGCCTACCCCCATCGAGGAGGAAATTATCCCACCCGAGGACGCACCCTTACCCCCACGTGAAGACGCGGGGAAACTATACGACGACGAAACGGTTGTCACGGAAAATTATTATGAGAGGAAGAAAGATGGATGCAGTTTGCTTGAAGAAACTAAAAACGATGCACGTGTTGAAGGCACAGCTAAAATCGAAGGAGCGGAAGCACGGACAAACCCTACGCAGGATGGCGATGCTCCGTGCGTACGCCAATCGTCTAAAGCCGACGGATATTACCTTGCGGTAAAAGAGGAAATGGATACGCTGTTCAAACGCTATCCCCACGACGCCACCTTAAACGGTGCGTTTTCGTGTAGCGAGTGGGTGCGTGTGAAGGGCACAAAGGAAGCCCCACAATACCTCGTCGGCGTCATAAAGGAAGAAGGGAAGGTGTTGTATATATGCTACGCCCTTGCGGCGGAGGATCGACACAATCCCCCCAGCGAGATAAAAAACGTATGCACCTTTGTTCCCACAACGATATACGACGACAACAAAGGCTTTTTCGTTATCCTCCAAAGTGCCGCCTCCGGCGAATGCCTCCGCCCTACCATCTTATAAAACAAAACTCCCTCGGTATGTACCGAGGGAATTCCATTTTACTTTTTATTCAATTAGTCGCCGAAGCAAACGCCCATTGCTTTTGCCATCGTTACGAGCTCGCCATTGGGATCTACGTTCTTCGTCTTTTGACCGATTACGTCTTCCAACGAAACGTCTACGATGTCATCGCCCTGCAAAGCAACCATTCTACCGAACTTACCCTGCATGCAAAGCTCTACCGCTGCATAGCCATAACGGGAGGACAATACTCTATCGTGTGCCGTAGGAGTACCACCACGTTGAATGTGGCCAAGCGTCGTTGCACGGGATTCCGAACCCGTCAACTTTTCAAGCTGATCCGCAACAACAGCACCTACACCGCCCAAACGGATAGAGTCAGCACTGTCTTCGATTACCTTTGCAACAACCTGCTTACCGTCCAAGGATTTTGCACCTTCGGAGCAAGCAACGATCGAGAATTCCTTCCCCTTCGCCTTGTCTGCCTTAATCTTTTCAGCAACTTTATTGATATCGTAAGGGATTTCAGGGATCAAAATTGCATCCGCTGCACCTGCGATACCTGCGTGCAAGGTCATCCAACCAGCACCACGGCCCATGATTTCCACAACCATTACACGGTGGTGAGACATACCCGTGGTACGAACACGGTCAAGACCATCCGTAGCAACGGAGATCGCCGTATCGAAACCGAAGGTATAGTCGGTGTTTGCCAAGTCATTATCAATGGTCTTGGGGATAGCCACAACGTTTACACCCTTACGCGAGAAATCTCTTGCGGAGGTAAGCGTACCGTCGCCACCTAAAATGAACAATGCATCGATGCCTGCGGCGTTCAAATGCTCTACTGCAACGTCAGAAACGTCTTCGTAGGTAAGCTTGCCGTTTTCATCGCGAACGAAATTCCCTTCCGCATCCTTTACAGGATATTGGAAAAGGTTGTCCTTGTTAGAGCTGTACAAAATCGTACCGCCCTTCGTAATAATTTCTTCCACGTCTTCCAAGCCAAGCTTGATAAAATCGCCGTGGTAGAGGCCGTGGTAACCGTGACGAACGCCCATTACCTCAAGGCCGTATTTAGAAATAGCGGTTTTTACAACCGCACGAATTACGGGGTTCAAACCGGGGCAATCGCCACCGCCCGTCATAATTGCAATCTTTTGTACTTTCTTCATAAAATGGTACCTCTTACTTTTATGTACCATAATATTATAAACAAAGTGAAAACTTTTGTCAATAATTTATATACCCCTTCGCAATCTCTTTCTTTTCTATTTTTAACCTTTTTCGATAAAAATATTATCAATTGTTGCAAAAATGCCTCCAAAAACAAAAAAAACGTTCATTCCCCATAAAAAGGCATTCTTCCCGAGAAAAGAAAACCGCGGACAACCATACGGTTATCCGCGGGATTTGTTTAGTTCAATTCGCTGGTGGGAACTTCGCCTCTGTCCTCGGGGAACATCGTACCTGCGGGTACAACGGGCAAGGTCATAGGAGGGTTCAAGAATGCGGTAGCAGTCAAGGAAGAAACTGCTGCACGAAGGTAAGGATATACAACTTCGGTCATGTTGATAACCAAGTCACGCTTGTCCATTTCATCGTTCACGTCTTCTGCTTCAAACATACCAACAAGACGAGCCTTCATGTTGAAGGGCTTGGGGGATTCTTCGGTGGATTCTACCTTTACTTCCATTGCTACAAACCAAATTTTATCGTTTTCGTTCACACGACGAACGGTACGAGAAAATTGAGGTCTGATTTCAAACTTCGTATCTTTGTCCGCTTTGATGCGGTTCATCGAGTAGGAAAGTTCTTCTGCCGTAATGCCTCTTAATGCGTATTTCATAATATAATACCTCTTTCTTTATTTTTTGCGCTTACTATTGTAGCACGCCTTCCCCCATTTGTCAATAGTGAACGCACTTTTTCCCTATCGAAAATCCGAGGTTTCTTATATATAAACGGATTTTTCAGCTTCTAAACAAAAATTTACATAATTTGTAAAAAAGTTTTTTATTTTCACCCGCGCGCGTATATATAAATATGTCGAAGTTTACCTTACCCCTTGAGCCCCTTATGTAAAGAGGTATCCACAATTTAACACAGCACCTCTTTTCCTCCCTTGTGTAAAGAGGTATCCACGATTTATCGCAGCGCCCCTTTGCCGCCCTTGTGTAAAGGGAGGTGGCACGGTTTACCGTGACGGAGGGATTGTACCCCCTTTTTCATAAAAAAAATCCCAATCTTGAACAAAACTTTTTCTTCCTCTGTAAGGATTTTACCCTTCGCAACCGCAAAAACGCCTCAAAACGCGGTATTTCCCAGCAAAAAAGCAGTAAAAAACCGCTTCGAAAAAATTTTTTAAAAATTTTAAATTTTTTTTAAAAAAGTGGTGTAAAATGCTTGCAATATTCTTTTTTATGTGGTATAGTATATAAGCTTTCGACGGAACGATAGCGAAAAACGGATGGAAGTTTAGCTCAGCTGGGAGAGCATCTGCCTTACAAGCAGAGGGTCACAGGTTCGAACCCTGTAACTTCCACCAAACAAAAGTAGTGCGGATTATATGCGGGAATAGCTCAGTGGTAGAGCGTCACCTTGCCAAGGTGAATGTCGCGGGTTCGAATCTCGTTTCCCGCTCCAACATCCGCACTACTTTTATTTTTATCAAATGCTTTAGGGCAGGCGAGGACGGCGCTATAGCCAAGTGGTAAGGCCAAGGTCTGCAAAACCTTTATCCCCCGGTTCAAATCCGGGTGGCGCCTCCAAAAAACTCTGCACCGACCTGGTGCAGAGTTTTTTTAAAACAAAATAAGCTCGTGTGGTGGAATAGGCAGACGCAAGGGACTTAAAATCCCTCGGTAGAGATACCGTGCCGGTTCAAGTCCGGCCACGAGCACCACAAAACCCCTATCCTCTTTGAGGTTAGGGGTTTTGTATCGTTTTACGTATTTGGACGGACTTGAGGGTGGGAGCCGTTTTACGGGAGTAAAACGCTTTGCCTCATGAAGATTTGACAAAGTGAAACTTGTCGGCAAAGGACGACGTTATTAACGTCGGAGCGGGGCGTCTCCGCTAAAGGAACAAGTCCGGCCACGAGCACCACGGAAAGACACACCCTTTGCGGTGTGTTTTTTCGTGGTCTTTTTTGTCCCACTCTTGGCAACCGCTCGGTTCAGAAAATGCCCTGCATTTTCTTTGGCGTCTACGCCAAGCCCCGGCCACGAGCACCAAATTCAGCATCTATAAAACGAAAAGCGCGGCGGTATTTTCACCGCCGCGCTTTTTATTATGATTCAAATTTAAACCGTTTTTGATAGAAGAAGTGATAAGAGCTTTTCTTTAACAATCGTCAAATTGTAAGCCGACACTGCATCATAAAAAGTTCCTGGTTTCGAATGTGTCGTAATATTTCTAGAATACTTAAAGCCGTTTAACAATCTAAAAATATCATCTATTCTTCTCATAATCAACTCCCGGGCCTCTTCCCCCTTTTCTTTATATATGCATTCTTGACAAAAATCAATAAAATGCTTATTAAAGAACCAATAGAATGTCCCCTCGGAAGTGCTTATATCAAAAAATCCATTGTTGATATCTTTATCCAATAAAAGGGCATCGTCGCTATTTAAAATTCTCGAATTTTGCCTTTCTATTAAATATTTAAAACTACCCAATGTAAAATCTGCATGCTTTTCGTCAATCAACTTCCTTTGTTTTTTCCCCATTGTCCTCTTATCCATTATCGGGTTCGTCGCTGAAAAATTATCGAGTGGTATATTTCGTGCCCGAACGTATTTTATAAACGGAAGGTAAAAGGTATTCTTAACAGTATTCTCTATCACCTTGGAATGAAGAGTGATTACCGGCGCAAAGTCCGCGCTGATATGATTTTTAAACATTTCATTCAAGTGATAAAAGATGTATGTAGAAGTGATTAGCGTCACTTTTTCATCTTGTCCTATAGATAAAATACTCTGTCCCAATTTTGAAGTAAGCTCATCCTCGATAATTTTGTTTATCTTCACAGTATTGTCAAAACTATTATTTAACGTTCTAAAAAACTTTTTAATTTCAGAAGCCGAATCATTATTAAAGTGAGCCTCCACCAAAGTTAATACCGCTTGAGCTTCTTTACATCCTAATGTAATCGCCCTTTCTAAATATTGCTTCGCACGATTCATTGTAGAATAATATTCCGCGTTTCGATCCGCCCATTTAGTATGCCTATTCTTTTGAAAATAATAGTTACCTAATTTGTAATTGGCGTAAGAATGCCCTTTTGCTGCCGCCTGCTTCCAAAATTCAACCGCACGATTTTCATCCTTTTTATCGTTATATAATTCAGCCAAATTATACAGGCACTTCACACTGCCAAGCTTAACGCCTTTCTGTAACGTTTTTTCCAAGAGAAGATTGTATTGCTCAATTTGCACCTTATTGGCCGAAAACTCCTCGTTAAGAACCTTAATCTCACTCGTTATCAAAGAAATTTTTCTTAAAATAGCCCCTTTATCATACTTGGTAAGGCGGTCATATATTTGCATCGCTTTTTTTATATTCTTATTAACCCCGATACCGTATTGATAACACGTAGCAAACGCCAACTCTAAATTAACAGAAACTTCCTGCGTTGCAGCTTTTTCCTCTTCAAGCGCTTTTATCAATTTTTCATCATTATCCGCCATTAAATCCATTTGCTTGCTATCACTGTAAGCAAAATGTAGCGTTAGTCTATTTTTAATTTCATGCACCCTTCGATATAAGCTAACATCTTCCAAATCACGAGTTAAAATCTGAATGCATTTTTCAATATCTTTTTGACAACCAAAACCGTACATGTAACATGTAGCCAATCTATAGGTTGCCCTCTTACTCCCCGCCTCATAAGCCTTTTGTATCCAACCAAAAGCATCTCTTCTTTCTTGAGGTGTTTTTGCAACTTGCATAAGGTTATAGCCGTGCAAAAAAAGCCCCATCCCATCGCCTGAAAGTGCAAATTTTTCACTGTATTTTATTGCCTTGTGAAAATCAATTACCTTCCCGTTCAACCCCCTAGAATAAAGGGTCCCCGCTATTAAAAAAGCCTTGTTAAAATTAAATTCACAGGACTTAAATAAATAATTCATACTCCGATTAGACATACGACTTGCTAAAAACACAGCGTTCGTCTTTCCGATATTTCTTTTTTTGCAAAATGCAAGTAAAAATAAAGCCATACCAGACCCTTTTTTACCCGCTCGCAATAAATATTTTCTAGCTAATGCGATGTTGACTTCCGTCCCAATTCCAAAATAGTACATTGTACCAACAATAAGACTATTCTCGGGATGGGCGCCTATATTACGTTTATCACTGTAATATTGGAATTGTCCCTCAAAATATTTCCGCTTTGAGCAAATCTCCATTAATCTAAAATTCACTCTGCTTTTGGAAAACATTAAATCAACCACTGCCTTTAACGTAAAAAAGTTTTTCCAATAAGTATCACCCTCAAACTTCTTTTTAGAAAAAAGGGCAATGGCCTCATCCAAGCTTCTTTTATACACCAATTCAAATGCCTTTTTATTGCGGTAAAAATCGACACATTCATCAGTAGCACCCTCGATACGCCCTGCCACCTTCACCTTGTCACAGCATTTTTCATTCCCCATTACCGAGAACCTCCTCCTTCGTTATTTATAATTTTGCATATTCAATTTAAGACCGATTATCCTTGATTTCCTTCCAATCAACGCAAAAGATCTTATTTAATTCAATAGTTTCCGTCTCCGATAAGACCACCTGTATATTTTTATTTTTAGAAGATATTTGCGTTAACAATTCACAACATTTACCGCATGGAGGCAAGAAGTTTCCCAAACTATCAAGCACCACTAATTTTGATATAGTGTATTCCTCATTTTTGATCATTTCCGCCACCAAAAATTCTTCCGCGCAACGGCTTAATCCACAGGAAGCACGTAAGCTATACGCATAATACAGATTACCCTTTTCTGATAATGCCACACCAATAGTTTCTGACACTTTTACCCTTTTATTAACCTTTATAGGCTTGATTTTTTCCCGCGCCAATGCTATTAATTCATGATTTTCCATTACTTTTCCTTTTAAAATGTCTTTTAACTCACATCGCATTAATTTACACGATGCCTAGAGTGCCCCTTGCCCTCTTCATATTATTTAACAATATTTTTCTTTTATAACAATTCTTTCTTTAACTTTAATAAAATAATCTTTCGAACCCCTTCAGTGAAGGTTGAATCAATGGTCACAATTTCATCCTTCAGTCTAGGGTGCATATCGCATCTATGTTCAATATACAACCTGGGATCTGAAAATGCTTTTAAAATATTAACCCCATTAAACCCATCGTCAATGCTTGATATAAACAAATCTTGAATGCAATTATCCAATGGATATGTATCGGCAATAAATCGCCGTTTATCACCAAAAAAAACAGGATGCCCATCATGTATCAATAAGTCATTATTTATGATCCTTTTACTTTTTGTCAGGATGTTATAAACAACAAAACATTTCTCTTGCCCTTGTGCTAACTTTGTTACCACAATTTCTTCATTATTAATCCATGCGTAATGCGAAATAATATCGTCGCACTCCAAACATTCAACCTCGGTACCATCACACTTGGCAACCATCAGCCTCATTTTCCACATCGTTTTCTCATCTTTCGCCCAAATATGGAAGAATAGAAACCTATCGCCCATTGGCGAAATGGAAATATGATTAATATAATGAAAGTCATCCCCCGTTTCGACCTGTACCGAAAGCTCTTTAAGGTTAATTATATTAACCATCTCCCTGCTTTCAAAGTCAAAACGATACACCCCCTCTACGGGCGCTTTATCACACAAACTATTATCCGGTAATGAAGAATAACCATAACCAGGACGCAACGATTGTAGACGTGAAAAATCTAACCCAAGCGCAAAATGATTACCCAAAGAATAATCATAAAATGGATAGGGATACTCTTCGATTTTCACCTTTTCATTTACATCCCAAATCTCACTAATGTAGCGCTCTCCTCTTTTATTATTAAAAATAATCTGAGTATTATTTATCCATGTCATCCTACAACCTTGTTGCCAGCACCATGCCTGCGTCGTAGCGACCTTCTCATATTGTCTCTCCTCAATATCAATGATATAAATATCTCCAAGGTCAGTTCGCGGATCCGCATTTTCATCAACCGCCAAGGCTATCATTTTGGTCTTATCACTATTCACCTGCTGAAGGTCATAGTACCCAAAAAAGAAATGTTTTTTAGGCAACCCAAAAACAATCCTTTCCGCCACGACATCGTGATTACATTGTAAAAATCCCACCGAATTGTTTAATTCATATTTACAGTAGAGCTTCGCCACGAACTCGTTCCTTACTTGATACGCATCTTTTTCCTCTTGCGCCAATTTTAAAACATGTTCATATACTTCCTGGGGCGACATATTTGTTGTATCGATAGTCTTTACCCCTGGATATTTCTTCCAGTATCTTTGATATTTTTGATATTTATCATCATACCACTCTACTGTTTCCGACATATCCCTATCAACGTCATTGCTATATCTTTTTTCCAACACATCCCGATCCGCATCCAAATAGACGATTATATCCGCCTTGATATATTCTACATCTTCCAAATAGTTAATATAGTCCGACATTACGGTATTT
>JAZRFV010000057.1:0-55565 GCA_045643825.1 Candidatus Scatosoma sp. | reverse complement strand
CCGTCACTATGCACACGTTGACTGCCCGGGCCACGCTGACTATGTTAAAAACATGATCACTGGTGCAGCTCAGATGGACGGTGCAATCCTTGTTTGCGCAGATACGGATGGTCCTATGCCCGAGACGCGGGATCACATCCTTTTGGCTCGTCAGGTAGGCGTTCCTTACATCGTTGTATTCATGAACAAGACCGACCTTGTTGACGACGAAGAACTCCTTGACCTCGTTGTAATGGACGTAAGAGATTTGTTGTCTTCCTACGATTTCCCTGGCGACGATATCCCCGTTATCCGTGGTTCCGCTTTGAAGGCACTTGAATGCGCTTCTTCCGACAAGCCCGCTGATGAAATCATGGCTGATCCCGCAGTTGCTCCTGTACTTGAACTTATGGCAGCTGTTGACAGCTATATCCCTACCCCTGCACGTGAAGATGCGAAGCCCTTCCTTCTTCCTGTAGAAGACGTATTCACGATTTCTGGTCGTGGTACCGTTGCTACCGGTCGTATCGAACGTGGTGTTGCTCACGTTGGTGAACCCGCTGAAATCGTTGGTCTTATCGAAAAGCCCATGACGACGACCATCACTGGTCTCGAAATGTTCCACAAGCTCCTTGACGAAGCTCAGGCTGGTGACAACGTTGGTGCGTTGCTTCGTGGTATCAACAGAACGGATATCCAAAAGGGTCAAGTTATCGCTAAACCCGGTTCGGTTGCTACTGGTACCGAATTCATGGCTCAGGTTTACGTTCTTAAGAAGGAAGAAGGTGGCCGTCATACCGCATTCTTCAACCACTACAGACCTCAATTCTTCGTTCGTACGACGGACGTTACCGGTATGATCGAACTTCCTGAAGGCGTAGAAATGGTTATGCCTGGCGACAACATCGAAATGAAAGTCGTTCTTATTAAGCCCGTAGCACTCGAAGAAGGTCTTCGTTTCGCTATCCGTGAAGGCGGCAGAACGGTTGGTTCCGGTGTTATCACGAAGCTCCTTAAGTAATTAAGGTAAAACTTTAAAAAGAAAGCAGCTTATCCAATAGGATAGGCTGTTTTTTTTGCGTGCGTGGATACTTTCAAGCGCGTATATCCCTTGCAAAATGTAAGAATATATGCTATAATATAGTAGAAATCCATCAAAAATGAGGCAAAAGCGTGTCAAAGCAAGCAACCCAAAAAGATATACGAAATATATTACAAATCGCCGTTATCCTGCTATTTTGCGGCTTAACCTTGGCGTTGGACTATATAAAAATAGAGTATGTTTCACACGAATTAAGGAATAAGTACCTATCCAAGATTGTACAGCAGGCTTGCGGTGGGGTTGCGGCAATTCTTTTGATGAAACGCCTCAATATCCGTTTGTTTGGCAAACCGCAAAACCTATTATATTTGATCCCGTGCCTCTTGATTGCGATTGATAACTTCCAATTTTACTCGTATTTCAGCGGAAATATGACGCTTATTCACAAAGAGCCGATAGATTTTTTGCTGTTTGGCTTGTATTGCTTGTCGGTAGGACTGTTTGAGGAATGTATCTTCCGCGGGGTTATTTTCACCGTTGTTGCTGGCTTCTTTTCAAAGGATAAAAAGGGCTTATGGTGGACGTTTGTATGCTCTTCCGTTATTTTTGGGGTTGCACATATCCTCAATGGGAATATATTGCAGGTGGGGTACACCATTTTGACGGGGGGATTGTTCGCCTTTGTGTTGATGAAAACCAAAAATATCTTGTGTGCGGCATTTGTGCATGCATTGTATAATTTCGGCGGGCTTTTATTTGAGACAGCGGAGCATTTCGGCCTTGGCAACGGCGTAATTTTCGACGTTGGGACAGCGGTTACAATGCTTGTTGTAAGCCTTATTTTGGGGGCATTTATTTTGTATTCCGTGTGGAAATATACGGAAGAGGAGCAGGCGGACTTGTATAAAAAGCTTGGCGTATCCATGAAGAAGAAGCAATAAGCATAGATTTAAAAGAGAATAGCAATAAAAAACTCCGTTTTCCAACAAGAAAACGGAGTTTTCATTTATACAAAATAGCTTATTTAATGTTATTCCACATACGATTTGCTCGTTCGTTGGTGGCTTTGTCGAAATATTTCATTACCACCAAGCGATTTTTCGTATCGGAATTGGGATATTGTGCGAAAAGCTGTCTTCTCGTTTGATCCTCGGGTGTAAGCAAAACTTTGCCTTCGCCAAAGAAATAGGACAAATCGTATTCCACGGCTGTTTCGTCGCCTTCTTCCGCACCGTAGGTTTCTTCGATGTAAGCATATACTTCGTCGCCTGCCAAACAGCTGGTGTAGCCGATGTAATACATATTACGCACGATATTATCGGGGCGAGAAATATAGTTCACGAACGCAGTCGCAGCTTCTTTGTTGGCTTCCTTCATCATTACCCAACCGTCAAACCAAAGGTTGGAGGCGGATTTTGGAATGCTGTATTCTAATGTAAGACCGTTTTCTTCCGCCATATCCATGATATATACGGCATCGCCGCTCCATTGATAGGAGGCATCCAAACGCCCTGCGGCAACGTCCGTTTTACCTTCGTCCGTTTCCAAACCGTAAAGATTTCTACGGGCTTTTACCAACAATTCCTTGACGTTTGCCATCGTTTCAGGGGTAACGTCGTTCATTTTTTCCGAAAGAATGGTGGAATAGTTGGCATCTTTAGGGTTCAAACCCATCAATTCCTGCTCGTAATATAAGCCAAGTCCCATAAAGTAGGAATCGCGCACGTTATCCTTCGCGGTGATTCTGCGATTGCAAGCAGGGTTGGTCAAACAGGTCCAACTGCTCATAATCTCACGGGCTTCTTCTACGGAGTTACCAAATTTTTCTGGATTATACACAAAACCCGTCGAACCCCACATATAACCTGCGATATATTCGTGCAAGCCTTGGCTTTTGAAAATCGATTCGGTGTAAGTGGAAACGTTTTGTGCATAGTAGTTCCCTTCCACGGTAGGATCGAAAAATTCCTTGTCAAAAGCGAGCAATTTATCTTCCGCCTTCAGCTTCATTGCCATATATTCGGAGGGGCACAAAAGGTCGTATTCGTCACCCATTTTGATTTTGTTGTACATGGTTTCGTTGTCTTGTAAGGCAACGTATTCTACGGTAATCGGGTTATCGGGGTGCTGTTCGTTGTACCACGCCTCAAACTCCTCGTAAATCGGAAGGCTGTCGGCGGAGTAGTAGCTGTCCTCACCACCCATATCGATATATTCATCCCAGCTGGCGATACGCAAGACGTTTTCGCCTTTTTTATTGCCACCGTTTTCGTTTTTACAAGCGGTAAGCGGGGAAACGCTGAACAGTAACATGGTTGCAAGTGCAAAGGAAAGTCTTTTTCTCATTTCTTTTTACTCCTTGCGTTTCGATAGGATACGACGTTGGCAACGATAACAACCGCCACAATCAGGAAGAAGATAATCGCGGTAAACGCCCAGTAAGCCGCCTTGATTTGGGGGCCGATGACGTTGTTTTTATCCAAGCCGTAGATGTGAGTACTGATTGTTTTAAAGGAATCGGGTTTGGTGTAAGCGGTGATTACGTAATCGTCCAACGAAAGGGTGATCGAAAGCAGGAAACCAGCCACGATACCAGGCATAATTTGAGGGATAATTACGGTAAGCAACGCTCTCGTCGGGCTTGCACCGAGGTCCAAAGCCGCTTCGTACAGGTTGTTATCCATTTGGCGGAGCTTGGGGATAACGGAAAGCACCACGAAGGGGGTGCAAAGAATCATTTGCCCAATCACCAAAGGGATATAGGTGGATTTGTCAATGCTAAAGAAGGACACAAACAGCGCAAACGAGATGGCGGTAACTACTTCCGCATTGATAACGGGGATACGGTTTACTGCCGACAATGCGCCGTTGACACGCTTTTTCGAATAATAGATACCGATTGCACCAATCGTACCAAGGATGGTGGATAAAAGAGCAACCACAAGCGCAAGCAAAATCGTTTGCAAGACAACACGCATAGGCTCGTTGTCTAAATCGAAGAAGTATTGATAATGTGCCCAGCTAAACCCTTTCCAGCCTTCTTGAATGATATCACTTGCATTGAAGCTATTGATGGTCAAGAAGAGGATGGGAAAGTAGATAAACAGCAATATAAGGGCGATAAATGCCCATTTTAAGATACTTTTTACTCTTACCATAACGAAGTACCTCTCGTATCAGTTTGTTCATCCGCGCTAAAACCGCCCGTCAGCCAAGTAAATACAAACATAAATACAAGGAGGAGCAGGGCGATAAACGAGCCGTCGTGCCAAAGGTCGCCCGTGAAATAATCGTCGATAAGCTTACCGAAAATTTTCACGTTACGGAAGGTCAAGTAGTTGGATACAACGTAGTTGGTCATCGAGGGCAAGAACACCATCGAAACACCACTCATGATACCTGCCTTGGAAAGGGGGAGGGTAACCTTAACAAACGCCCTTGCAGGGGTTGCACCGAGGTCTTTCGCCGCCTCCAAATAGCTCTTGTCGATTTTGATAATTGTGGTATAAATGGGCAAAATCATAAACGGCAGGAAATCGTACACCATACCGATAATGGTATTAATGATATTCCATGTATCCGATTTATTGTAAATCCCCATCCATACGAACAATTCCTTCAAGGCATTGATACGAAGAACGAAGTTCACCCACATCGGTACGATAAACAAAAGCAGTAGTACCGATTTATTTTTCAATTGACATTTTGCAATAATGTACGCTACGGGGTATGCAATCAACAAGCAAATCAGGGTGCTCATTATGGAAATGAACAAGCTTTGCATGATGGTTTTGAAGTTATAGGAGGTGAAAAAGCCCCAAAAACCTTTTCCGCTTTCATTAAAGAATACGCGCACGTATTCCCAGGTGAATTTCCCTGCATCGTCCGTGAAGGCGTAATACATAATGATAAACAGCGGTATCAACACGAAAACGGCAAGGAAAATCCCGTAAGGGATCGCCAGCAGCTTCCGTGAGAAGTGGGGGCGCGCTTTGGTCGTTGCCATTATTTCGTACCCTCCGTATCCTTCAGAGTTAAGCGGATTTTATCTTTGGGAATAATCAAGCTAACGAGGTCGTTTTCATTCCAAAGATCCTCGCACGCCAAAACGTAATCCTCTTCGTTTTCCGTACGAACGATATAGCGGTAATACTCACTCTTATAAATTAAGGAAATAATGTTACCTTGTGCGCCGCCCTCGTCAAGGTTGTCGCTCATGGTGATATCGTGCAGACCAACCTCTACGTTTACTTCGGTGTCGGTCAGGTCAATTTGTTCGCCCTTTGCGGTGATGAGGTAACCTTCTTCGTCGAGATGGCTACCAGGGTAGAGTTGAGTAACGTCGCATTCAAACTCGCCGTCGCCGAATTCTACCGTATTGCGTTTGGTGATTACGCCGTTGAACTTATTCACACGGAATTTTTTTCTCATAACGTGGATACCGTCAGGCTGTACACAAAGCCCAACCGTCGCGCCCTGTTCGGGGGCTACGGTGCTTTGAATTTCAATTTCATATCTACCGCATTGTACAAGGATTTGGTAGTGCATACCCTTGAACACAACGGAGGTCACCTTACCTTTCAGCTGACCATTTTCGGGGGTAGTGATTTGCACGTCTTCGGGGCGTACAACTACGTCCACGGGCTCGTCCTTTTCAAAGCCTGCATCGAGGCAGGGGAAGGGCTTGCCACAGAAACGCACCAAACCATCCTTGGGCATAACGCCCGTGAAAATGTTGCTTTCACCGATAAAGTCGGCAACGAAGGTGTTTTTCGGTTCGTTATAGATATCCTCGGGGGTGCCGATTTGTTGGATTGCGCCGTCCGACATAACCACGATGGTATCTGACATAGTAAGGGCTTCTTCCTGATCGTGCGTAACGTAGATGAAGGTGATGCCAAGGCGTTTGTGCATTGCCTTTAATTCAAGCTGCATTTCCTTACGCATTTTAAGGTCGAGTGCGCCAAGAGGCTCGTCCAAGAGCAAAATTTCAGGCTCGTTTACGATTGCACGCGCGATAGCGATACGTTGCTGTTGACCGCCCGAAAGGGTAGAAATGCTACGCTTTTCAAAACCGCTCAAATCTACGATATCCAACGCTTTTTTTACCTTTTCTGCAATCACCGCTTTCGGGAGCTTGGTATATTTTACCTTCTCGTTCCCGCTTTTGTCGGTAACGGTGGTCTCGATACGCTTTAATTTTAACCCAAAAGCAACGTTTTCAAAAACGTTGAGGTGGGGAAAGAGCGCGTATTTTTGGAATACGGTATTGACAGGGCGCTTATTAGGGGGGAGGTTGCTGATATCCTCGCCATTTAATAAAATTTGACCGCTCGAAGGCATTTCAAAGCCCGCAATCATACGCAAGGTGGTCGTTTTACCGCAACCCGAAGGGCCAAGGAAGGTGACAAATTCACCTTTGCGCACATAAAAATTCATATTTTCAACAACGGTAACGCCACCAAATTCCTTGCTGACGTCCACAACTTCAATGATATGCTTGTTTAAATCTTTTTTCGTGTTCATAACAATCTCCCGAAATCTTTGGTGTATATAGAGGGATTAAAAGTTGGGGGGCGTCGAGATCCAAAGGAATTTCGCTTTGCCCTTGCCTTTGTTTAAAATCGAGTGAGGTTTGTTGGCGGAATAATAACACGCCTCGCCTTTTTTACATGGATGGTGCTTGTTACCCAAAATGATGGCGATTTTACCTTCCAAGACGTAGCCGAATTCCTCGCCCTCGTGGGGGATATCTCCGGCGGTTTCAACGCCCGTATCCAATTCCACCAAGACAGGCTCCATCATATTTTTTTGTGCGTTGGGGATTAACCAATTCCACAGCACGCCGTCGGCGTCCTTTTCAATGTATTCGCTCTTCGAAAAGACGATTTTTTCTTCCGTTTCCTCACGGAAAAATTCCGCAAGGTTGCTACCCAATGCGGATAAAATGTCCGTTAGCGTTGCGATAGAAGGGCTGTTTACGTCGTTTTCCAGCTGGGATATGTAGCCTTTGGTCAGCTCGCATCTATCCGCAAGCTCCTCTTGGGTTAAGCCCTTTTGGTTTCGCATTTGTTTAATCTTTTTACCTAATTCCATTTTCGCCTCCCCAAACCGCTGTTTTTTAGGCAAAAGTTTAGTATTTGTAAACTTTTTGCTTTGTATAGGCAATCTTTTTATCGGTTTGTTAAAAATAAACGAAAAGTTTAGTTAAAATAAACTTTCACCGATTATCATTATAAAAAAAATAGTGAAATATGTCAATTATTTAAAGGGGATTTTTTTAATTTTTTTGTGGAAAAATAAAAAAAGAACGCCGCGTATTTTCAACGTGGCGAAGGGGATCGAGTAGGGGGATATCAGAAAAAAATAAATATTCTACGAAAAAAGGGGCCTACCCATCGGCAGACCCTCATATTTATAATATGATAAGTATTATAAAAAAGGTTTTAGTTCAAAGCGTTGAGCTTAAGAGCAAGCTTTGCTTTTCTGTTGTTAGCGTTGTTCTTGTGAAGAACACCCTTCGTAACAGCCGCGTCGATAGCGGATACGGTTTCAGGGTAAAGCTTCGTTGCAGCTTCTTTATCGCCAGCTTCAACAGCAGCAAGGAATTTCTTAACTTGCGTCTTCAAAGCGGATTTGATTGCTTTGTTTCTCATGGTCTTCTTTTCGGTAACCAAAACTCTTTTCTTTGCGGATTTAATATTAGGCATAATGTTCTCCTTATTTGTTCCAAAATTCTTGATTCATTTAATTGCGAACATTATTTTAACATAAATTTTCTCGAAAGTAAACTGTTTTTTCATACTAAAACACGAAAAATCATAATTTTTTCAAAAAAATACACAATCTTTTAAAGGAGTGGAAAGAAAATGCGGATTCCCAAAGGCGGCGTGGCGTTTTTTGACAGCGGTATCGGTGGATTGACGGTGCTTGCGGAGTGTAAAAAACGTCAAACGGAAGAATTTTTTTATTATTATGGCGACAATCATCACGCGCCGTATGGCAATTTACCGCCAAAAAAAATCAAGCGATACGTTTTTAGGGCGTGCCGTCGATTTAAAAGGTTAAAGGCAAAGGCGGTGGTGCTCGCCTGCAATACGGCAACGGCGGTGTGTGTGGAGGAGTTGCGGAAGAAATTCACGTTCCCGATTATCGGCATTGAGCCTGCGGTTTTCACCGCCGCGGCAAAGGGTGGAAAGGTGCTGGTGTTGGCTACGCGGGTAACCTCCGAAAGCGAGCGCGTACGTTCGCTGTGTGGGCGAGCAGTAAAAACCTTTCCCGATGCACAAATACGGGTATGCCCTTGCGACGGGTTGGCAGGGGCGATAGAGAAAAACTTTTCGGATAAGAATTACGATTATACAGACTATCTACCGAAGGAAAGGGCGGACGTTGTGGTGTTGGGTTGTACCCATTACATATATATTGTAGAACAAATCCGTCGGTTTTATCATTGTCCGATTGTCGATGGAAACGAGGGGATCGCCCGTCAGCTTTTCCGTGTTTTGGATGGATGTGAGGAGGGGGTGGAGCAAAGAAAAAGAGGCCAGGATAAAAATAGGGAGTTTCGACCACTTGACGGTCAAAATCTGAAAAAAGTGGGAAGGTTGACCACCAAAACGAAAAATGGAGGTGACCGTCATAATTTATCAAACAAACGTTCGTGTAAAATGTCTCAAAAATCGCTCAATCCTTGTAAAAGAGGGGAGGTGTTTTTCCTTGGAAAACAAAGGGAAAACAACAAAAAGGCACACGAACAAATGTTTATTTGATGCTTTGTGGTTGTGAAATGGTTTTTTGTGGTTAAAAATCCCAAAAAATTTTAAAAATTTGGAAAAAATTTTAAAAAAATGCTTGACAATGGTCAAAGGTGGTTGTATAATAGAGTCAATATCGATACTTATAGTATTGTCGAGAAAAAACGAGGAGGAAGTGTAGCATGTTGTTTTACGGTACGTATGAGCATCAGTTGGACGATAAAAACCGCCTGCGCATACCCTCCAAGTTCCGAAAGGGTTTGCTCGGCGAGTTGGGTGATAAGCCGTATTGCTTCTTCAGAGGTAAAAACGGTTGTATCGGTGTCATGTCCGAGGATACGATGCAAAAGACGTTTTCCCCGCTTGCAGGCGGTGGCTTGTCGGATGCGTCGGGGATCAAGCGTGTTATCTTGGGTAGCATTGCAATGGCGGAAGAGGATGCGCAAGGGCGAGTTGTTTTGCCTTTAACCCTTCGTATGCTGGCAGGTATCAAAAAAGACGTTATCACGGTTGGCGTTGGCAACTACATAGAAATTTGGGCAGCGGATAAATATGCTGAACATATTGCAAGTATTGACTTCGACGCTGAATTGGAAAATTTGGGGATATAAAGAATGTTAGAATTTTCGCACAAACCGGTTATGCCGAAAGAATGTATGGAAGGGCTCGCATTGAAAGATGGTGGGGTGTGGTTCGACGGCACGGTTGGCGGAGGCGGACATTCGTACCTGATTTTAAAGGGTACGGCCCCCAACGGTAGATTGATTGCCACGGATTTAGACGATGAAGCAATTGCCGCCGCAAGCGAGCGATTGAAAGAATTTAACGGTAGATTTGAAATTTACAAATCCAACTACAAGGACTTTTCGTTGGTGTTTGAAAAGGCTGGGGTAGAGGAAATCGACGGGGCGCTGTTAGACTTTGGTGTATCTTCCCATCAGCTGGACGATTGCGACAGAGGTTTTACCTACCGCAATGCAAACGCACCTTTGGATATGCGTATGAACACTTCGGCGTATCTTACGGCGGAAATCGTGCTCAATACCTATTCCGAAGCGGACTTGACGAGGATTTTAAAGGTGTACGGCGAAGAAACCTTTGCAAAGCAAATCGCCAGAAACGTAGTAAAATACAGAGAGAAGCAACCCTTAAAAACTTCGGGGGAATTTGCAGAGATTATTCGTAACAGTATCCCTGCAAAGTTCCGTTTCGGGGCACCGTGTGAAAGAAAGAGCTTTCAGGCAATCCGTATCGAAGTAAACGGGGAGTTGGACGGATTATACGACCTGGTGTTAAATTTAACCAGAAGATTGAAAAAGGGGGGCCGTATCGCAATCCTTACCTTCCACTCGTTGGAGGATAGAATTGTGAAAGAGGCGTTTAGGGAATTGGAAAATCCCTGCACCTGCCCTGGGAACTTCCCCGTATGCGTATGTGGGAAGAAACCTGAAATTAAGATTATTACCCGCAAGCCGATTACGGCAAGCGAAGAAGAGCTTGAATACAATTCAAGAAGCAAATGCGCCAAGTTAAGGGTGGCGGAAAGGATTTAGCCTCGATAAGGGATAAACAGAGGAAACACAAAGACGGAGGGATTAGGGATGACCATGCTGCGTGAAAGAGCGGAATTGTTAAAATCCGAAGCTGAAAAAGCACAAAAACATAACGACTCAATTAATGAGAACTTTCAGAAAATTAAAAATCTCGTTCACGCACAGTTTGACGAGGAGGAAATCGAGGACGTTGCTACGGAAGAGGTAGTGGACGTTGTTGAAGAATCCCCCTTGTACATTTCCCCTGCGAACGTGACGAAATTGGAACAGGCTCCGCTTGTTACCGAATATGCTGCACCTACGATGGAAGCGGCTGTTGCAACGCAGACCTACGAAATGCCGCAAAAGAGCGTTGAGATGGTTACTGCGCCCGTACAGGCGAGCGAAAGAGCGGTGGAGGCAGTTTATGCCTTGACGCCTTTGGCAAAGGTGATTATGGCGGCGTTTACCTTCGTGGTAATTGCAATGCTCTCTTTGATTGCTATGAATACGCAAATCATTCGTCAAAAGAAAATGCGTATCCAAAACTTGGAAGAAAGAAAACAACAACTTGTAGAAGAATCCCAAGAGGTTGAACGTCGTATCGCGGCGGCGCAGTCGGAAGAAACGATTAGACAGTACGCATTAGAAAATGGTATTGTCCTTGGAAATTAAATATTAAACAGGAGTTTACGATTATCAAACGATCAAATCAAGATTATTCGGTATCGGTTTTACGAAAGAGGTTATTAGCCATTAGCTTGGCAATAACCTTTCTTTTTTGCTTTTTATGCGCACGTTTCTTCTACGTGCAGGTGCTTTGGGGCGAGGAACTCAATTATCGCGCCCTCGATCAATGGACGAGAGAACTTCCGATTGTTGCGGAGCGTGGTAGAATTACGGATAGAAACGGGGTGGTGCTTGCGGACAATTCCACGGCATACACCGTGTTTGCTCGTTCTAATGCCGTCAAGGATAAGGAGGGTACGGCAAGACTTTTGTCGGAACGCTTGGGCTTGGACAAGGCGGTGCTGTACGAACGGTTGACGAAGAAAAAAGCTTCGGAGGTGACGATTGCAAGGAAGGTAGAAAAGGCGCAGGTGACGGAGCTTGCCGCTATGTCTCTGGATGGCGTGTATTATTCCCGTGACAACGCACGCTTTTACCCGAAAGGCGACGCGCTTTGTCAGGTGCTTGGCTTTACCTCTACGGACAATATTGGTACGACAGGGATAGAGAAATATTACGACGAACAGCTTGCAGGAAAGCGTGGCGAACTACTTTATGAAACGGACTTGGTCGGGGTGGAAATTGAAGGTAGCGTCGCGACCTATTTGCCTGCGGAAAATGGCTACAATATCCAGCTGACCATCGATTACGGCATACAAGAAGCGGTAGAAAGCGTCTTGGAAAAGACCTATGCGGAGCATTCGCCAAGCTCGGTGGAATGTATCGTGTTGGACGTAGAAAATTTTGAGGTGCTTGCGTTGGCAAATTATCCGTCCTATAACCTAAACGAGGTACCCAGGGACGACTTGACGATGCTAAACGCCTTGTCTCGCAATCGTTTCGTGTGCGATATTTACGAGCCAGGCTCAACTTTTAAAATTATCACCTCGGCGGTGAATATTGAGGAGTATTTGCAGGGGAATAAAAAGGCGTTTTCGCCTAATTACATTTTCCCGAGTGCTCGCACCCGCAAGGTGGATGGAACGACGGTCAAGTGTTGGAGTAATCACGAGAATGGGAAACATAGCAACCAAACGCTTGCGGATGCACTAAACACAAGCTGTAACCCCTGCTTTACCGATATCGCCATGTCGCTGGGGAAAGAAGCCTTTTATCGGTATCTATCGGCGTTCGGTTTTGGACAAAGGACGGGGATTGATTATGGTGGGGAGGCGTACGGCTTGCTTTTGGCTGAACAAGTGGTGCGGGATTGCGATTTGGCTCGTATAGGGTTTGGTCAAACGGTGGCGGTATCGGGGATACAGCTCGCTTGCGCGGCTGCTTCTGCGGTAAACGGCGGATATTATTACACCCCTCGGCTCGTGAAAAAAATTTATGCGGACGATGGATACGTTTTACGCGAAGAAAAGCCCGTTTTGAAAAATCGAACGGTCAGCGAAAAGGCGTCGAAACTGCTTGTACAAATGTTGGAAGGGGTGGTTCGTGACGGTAGCGGTAAAAAGGCGTACATAGACGGCTACCGCATCGGCGGAAAGACAGGGACCGCGCAAAAGTTTGAAAACGGGCATATTGCGGTAGGAAAATACGTCTCTTCCTTCGTCGGCTTTTTCCCTGCGGATAAGCCGAAATATTTAACCCTCGTGATTGTGGACGAACCGCAAGGGCAATACTATGGCTCGGTGGTTGCCGCCCCTTGCGCAAGAGAAATTTTCGAAAAAATTATATCCTTAAAAAACATACAACCTTCGTCTGTCGCATAGATATAAATAAATGAAGACGAAGGGGGCAGGTATGCGGTTATCAAGGTTGTTTGGTGCGATTGCAAGTGGTAAAGTGATTGCCGAGGGGGAATGGGAACAGGAAATAGAGTGTCTATTTATGGACAGCCGTCAAGAGGTGAAAAACGGTTTATTCTTTTGCCTGAAGGGTAGCAATTTTGACGGTCACGCCTACGCAAAGGAGGCGATAAAAAACGGAGCCGTTGCCTTGGTGACGGAAAGACAACTTTTCGTGGATGTTCCCCAAATTGTCGTTGAAAACGTACGCGAGGCGCTCGGTATTTTGTCGGCGGTATTCTATGGTAATCCGTCTGAAAAAATGCAGGTGGTTGGGATCACGGGTACCAATGGAAAAACGACCGTTTCGTATATGCTTGCCTCCATTTTACGGGCGGCAAAGTATTCCGTTGGTGTGATAGGTACCCTTGGTATTTCCTATGCCGATACGCATATTCCTGCCGATTTGACTACGCCCGATCCCGTTTTACTGCAACGTACTTTGCTCGATATGTATATGCACGGGGTAGAGTTTGTCGTCATGGAAGTATCCGCCCACGCGCTGTATTATAAAAAGACGGCAGGGGTAAAGTTTGCTGCCTGCATATTTACCAACCTCACGCAAGACCATTTAGATTTCTTTTGCGCTATGCCTGCATATCAAGACGCCAAACGAAAACTGTTTTTGTCGGATGTCTGCCCGATCGCAATTTTGAACGGCGACGATGAGACGGGGCGTAGCTTTGGCCAAATGCGTGAGAATGAGGCCGTGAAAACGACCTTTTACGGTTTAAACACGCCCACGGATGCCTTTGCGGTGATTACGGACGAATCCCTGCGAGGCACCGAGTGTATGTTCAACGTCAATGACAAGCTGTTCCGCGCCACCGTTTCCTTGGTCGGTCGTCACAACGTGTACAATGCCTTGGCGGCTGTTTCTTGCGCGGTGGAGCTTGGCGTAGGAACGGATGCGATTGCGGGGGGCTTGTTGGCATTAAAAGGAGTGGACGGTCGTTTGCAATGGGTGGGGGAATACCACGGTGGCGACATTTACGTGGATTTTGCCCATACCCCCGACGGCTTGGGCAGGGTTTTGGATGCACTCAAACCTTATTGCAAGGGCAGGGTGATATGCTTGTTTGGTTGTGGTGGCAACCGAGATAAAACCAAACGCTCGATTATGGGTGAAATCGTTGCGAAGAAATCGGATTTTGCCATTTTTACCTCCGACAATCCAAGGTATGAAGATCCGCTGGATATTATCGGAGCAATTGAAAAGGGCTTCCGTCGTTTTTCCCCTCGGTACGTGATTGTACCCGACCGCCGCCGTGCGATAGAATACGCCTTGGAGTTTTTAGGTCAGGGTGATATTTTGTTGGTGGCAGGCAAGGGCGGTGAGGAATATCAAGAAATCATGGGTATAAAATATCCCTTCAACGACCACGATATAATACAAACCATCTTGAAAGGAAAAAGAGGATGAAGCTGTATATAATCGCCGTTGTAATTTCGTTTGTTGTATCCTTTGTGTTTTGCTTGGCGCTCATACCCATTTTACGCCGTTTAAAAGCAGGACAAAACATTTTATCCTACGTAAAGGAGCATAAAAAGAAAAGCGGAACCCCTACGATGGGAGGTCTTGCTTTTATTGCCGCCGCCGTTGTGGTTGCGGCTATTTTTATCGGCTATATGCACCCCAAATTACTACGTACCCCTGTTTTAACCCTTGCGGTGGGGCTTGCATATATGATGATTGGGCTACTGGATGACTACCTGAAAAAACGCCGTGAAGAGAACCTGGGGCTTCGTGCTTGGCAAAAGCTCGTTTTCCAAACAGCGGTGGCAATTTTTTGCGGTATCTACTGCTATCGGGCGGGTTTAACGGCATTGAATATTCCGTTTTTCAATGTCACCCTTTCCCTTGGTTGGTGGGTGATACCGCTTACGATTTTTGTGTTTTTGGGAACGGTGAATGCGGTCAATTTAACGGACGGCTTGGACGGGTTGGCTGCAGGGGTAAGCGTGCCGTTTTTCGCTTCGCTTGGGGTGATACTTTTACTGCAAAAAGGGGAGCCGTCGTTGGCGGTGATTTCTTTTTGCTTGGTTGGAGCGTTGCTTGCGTATTTATTGTTCAACGTTTCTCCCGCAGGTGTGTTTATGGGGGATACGGGTTCTTTATCCTTGGGTGGTTTCGCGGCGGCGCTGGCGGTATTCAGCGGCAATGCACTTTACCTGATGGTTATTGGGTTTTGTTTTATGATTTCCGTCATATCCGTGATTATGCAGGTAATATACTATAAAGCCACCCACGGAAAACGGATATTTTTAATGGCGCCGATACACCACCATTTTCAGCAGAAAGGGTATTCGGAAAGCCGTATTTCTTATGCCTATTTCGTGGTAACGGCAATGCTTGGTTGCTTGTGCATTTGCACGGCTGTATAGGAGGGAGAATGTATTTAAAAAGACAAGCGTTTTTGGTGCTTGGTTTATCAAAATCGGGGCGAGCCGCCGCGGAGTTTTTACTGTCGGGAAAGGCTATTACGTATATCTACGACGACGTGAGCAGCGACAGGGTAGAGCAGGTGTCGATTGCTTTGGAAAAGCAGGGGGCAAAGCGTGTTACCAAAGAGGATTTGCCAGGTTTGGTAGAAAGGTGCGATGCCCTTGTGTTAAGCCCCGGTATCCCCATAGACCATCCGCTTGCGGTGGCGTTTAAACGGAGCCATCGCGCGGTAATCGGCGAGGCGGAGCTCGCGGCAAGGTTTATGCGTTGTCCCATGATTGCCGTCACGGGTACAAATGGAAAAACGACAACGGTTTCTATGCTAACGGAAACGCTTTGCAAGGGCGGATTTTCGGCGCAGGCTTGCGGAAATATCGGCTCGCCCATGATTGATTATTGCCACTTGACGGGGGAGGCGGTGGCGGTTGCGGAAATATCCAGTTTCCAGTTGGAAACCCTGCAATCCATTCGTCCGCATATCGCCATGGTACTCAATATCACCGAGGATCACCTAAACCGCCATTATAATATGGAGAATTATATTTTCTTAAAGAGCAGGCTCTTGAAAAACTGTGCGGAAACGGAATATGCGGTGCTCAACTACGACGATCCAATCGTACGAGGCTTTGCGGAAAAAACGAAGGCGCAGGTTTTGTATTTTTCCGTGAAGGAGCGGGTGAACGGGGCGTATTACGAGGACGGCGCATTGTATTTTGGTAAGGAAAAAATCTTGCCTGTTTCCGATTTACCTATCGGTGGTTTACATAACGTACAAAACGCCCTTGCGGTAATTATCGCGGCAAAAATTATGGGGGTAAAAAACGAGGATATCGTATCCGCGCTTACTACTTTCAAAGGGATAAAACACCGTGTAGAGCTGGTTGCTACCGTGGATGGCGTGGCGTATATCAACGATTCCAAGGGTACCAACGTCGATGCTACCTTGAAGGCGGTGGAGGCGATGAAGGCGGACACGGTACTCCTTCTTGGTGGTAAAAATAAGGGGTACGATTATGAAAAGCTCTTTTCTGCGTTGGCAGGGAGTAGGGTGGTGCACGCCGTTTTGTACGGCGAAAATCGTTTCAACCTTTTAAAATCAGCGCGCGCGTGCAATTACGAGGCAGTCACCCTTTGCGACACCTTTAATTTTGCGGTGAAGGTGGCGGTTTTGAAGGCGAAGACAGGCCAAAACGTATTGTTAAGCCCTGCCAGTGCAAGCTTTGACGAGTTTACAAATTATGAGGAAAGGGGCGAGGCGTTCGTTGAAATCGTTCAATCGCTTACCAATCGCGAGGAAAGTCAAGAGGAATGCATTGAAGAAGAAATGGAATAAACCGCAGGGGAACGTAGCGATTTTACTTTTGACGGTGGCGTTGGCAGGGTTTGGTATCCTTGCCATTTATTCCGCGAGTAATTACGTCGCCAAAACACAATACCACGATGCGTTTTATTTTGTAAAAAAACAGCTTGTTGGGTTTATCATAGGGCTTATCGCAATGCTTTTTTGTGCAAAGCTCCCTTATCAAAGGCTAAAAGGAAAAAGGGGGCGTTGGGTGGCGTTGCTCTTGCCTATGCTTTTGCTTGTTTTGGTGTTTGTGCCAGGGCTTGGGAAGACCAGCTACGGTGCAACCCGTTGGATAGGGGTGGGCGGTATCACGATACAACCCTCCGAGCTGGCGAAATACGGCTTCGTCATTTTCGCGTCGGCGTACATGTCGGATGATATGGGCAAAATGCGTACCTTCAAAGGACTACTTCCCGTGCTTTTGGCAGGGGCAGGTATTTGTTTATTGATTATTTTAGAACCGAATATGTCCGTTACGATGTGTGTAGGGGCATTGATGATATCTATGCTCTTTTTGGGTGGAATGCGGATGAAGTATTTCCTTATGGTGGGGATTCCTGCCTTGCTTACCATCCCGATTTTGATTTTGGCAGAGCCATACCGTATGTCGCGCTTGACGGCATTTCTCGATCCCTGGGAAAACCCACGAGGGGAGGGGTATCAGCTGATTCAATCCCTCTACGCCCTCGGCAATGGCGGTTGGTTTGGGACAGGGTTATTCCGTTCGCGGCAAAAATACCGCTTTTTACCCTTCGCCGAGAGCGATTTCATTCTTTCAATTATCGGTGAGGAGCTCGGGGTGGTTGGTGTGATTGTTTTGTTTATCGTGAGTGGGGCGTTGATTTTTTGCGGAATTCATACGGCGAAAAATGCAAAGGATTTCTTTTCCTTTTTGATGGCGTCGGGGATTACGATGGTGTACGCCATTCAAACGGTGGTCAATGCCCTCGTCGTCAGCGGTAGTATCCCTCCAACGGGTTTGCCGTTACCGTTGATCAGTTCGGGGAATACTTCGCTGATTATTACGATGGCATCGATGGGGATTTTGTATTCCATTTCAGCAGAATCAAGGCGGGACACAAAAGATGAGAAAAATTCATACAATAAAGCATAAAGGAGCTTTTTCGTATGGATAAATATATCATTCACGGCGGTGAAAAATTATACGGTAAGGTGTGTGTGCACAGCGCAAAAAATACGGTGTTGCCACTTTTAGCTGCTTCGATTTTAACGGATGAACCAGTAACAATTCGTAAGATACCGCCGATAAACGACGTGGAAAATATGCTACGGATATTGACAGAGGTGGGGTGCCAAATCAAACGGCAAAGGGACGCGGTTGTGATTGACGGCTCGAACGTCGTTTCCCATGAAATCCCTGCGCGTCTTACGAAGGAGTTGCGTTCTTCCGTGTTTATGTTAGGCTCGGTGCTTACTCGTTTTCACCGTGCAAAAATATCCTACCCCGGCGGTTGCGATATCGGGTTAAGACCGATTGACCTGCACCTGTCGGGGCTAAAACGCTTGGGGGTAGAAATCGTCGAAAAGGACGGATATATCCATTGCGAAGCAAAGCGTTTGACTGGCGCGGAGATTTTACTTGATTTTCCGAGTGTAGGTGCAACGGAAAACATTATGCTCGCCGCGGTGAAGGCGGAAGGGATAACGGTGATACGTAATGCCGCCAAGGAGCCTGAAATCGTCGATTTGCAGCACTTCCTCAATCGGATGGGGGCAAAGGTGCGAGGGGCAGGCGGTGGTACGATTGTGGTGGAAGGGGTAAAACGGCTCCATGGGGTGGAGTATATCCCCATCGGGGATAGGATAGAGGCAGGTACTTTTTTGATTGCGGCGGCGTCCTGCGGCGGCGAAATCGAGGTGGAAGGGGTTTTTACGGAAAATATTGCGGCTCTTTTACATAAATTGCGTGAAAACGGTTGCAAAATACATACAAAAAATGATAAAATAATCTTGTGGAGCGACGGACACTTAAAAGCGGTCAACTTGGTGGAAACGATGCCGTTCCCTGGCTTTCCCACCGATATGCAGGCGCAATACTCTACGCTGTGTTGTACGGCAAAGGGTTCTACCTTGATGGTAGAAAATCTTTTTGAGACACGGTACAGGTACGCGGCGGAGTTAAAGCGTATGGGTGCGGATATCACGGTCCGCGATCGGTCTGCGCTGATCCGTGGGGTAGAAAAGCTACACGGTGCGAGTGTGACTGCTGGAGATCTTCGAGGCGGCGCGGCGCTCGTTTTGGCGGCGTTAAAGGCGGAAGGGCAAAGCTCGGTTTTGGACCTTTCGCACATCGATAGAGGGTATGCGGATTTTGAAGGGAAATTGCGCCTTTTAGGTGCAAGGATAAAACGGGTTCGCGTTTGATTTTACAAAGCAAATGAGGAAGAATGATGCGTAAAAAGTTTTGGACAATTTTATTGACGATTTTCGTGTTCTTGTCGGGTACGATTTTGGCATTGTCGACCGTGTATCGGGTAGACACCGTCACGGTAAACGTTCAATACGTAACGGAGGAAGCGAAGACGGAAGGTGTGGCTTTACAAATTCGTTTGGAGGAGTCCTACGACGGGGTTAGCACCTTTTTTGCAAAACAACAAACGGCGGATGAGGTGTTGAAGGAGTATCCCTATTTCCGATTGATTTCTTTTGAAAAATCCTTTCCGAAACGCATCGTGATTGCGGTCGTTGAAAACGCGGAAACCTACGCCGTTGAAAAGGCGGAAAACGAATATTACATTTTAAGCTCGGACGGGGTAGTTTTGGATATTCGCGACACCCACATGAACGCCTTGACGGATGAAGAAAACGTAATTTTGAAGGGGTTAAACGTTACAGCTGAAAAGGGGCAAACGCCTTTGGGCGACGAGTGCTTTACCGAGGTTTTGACGACCTGTCAAACCCTTTCAACAAAGTTGAATGGTATCCGTGCGAACGTCGTTTCCGTAGAGCTAATGCACCGTACACCCGAAACGGTTTTGGTGGTTACGATGCGAGAGGGGGTAAAGATTTATCTTGTCAATACCGCTGACCAAACAGAGAAAAAAATAGAGGTGGCGTTGATGAAATATTTCGCGTTAAGCGATGAGGAGAAGATGTGCGGACGCATCCTTCTTATCGAAAGCTCGGAAGGATTTTACGCAGACTATTCCAAGGTGGCAGATTTTTAATTATGAAACGAGAAAAACACGCAAAAAATGCGTGTTTTTTTGATATTTTTTTCTTCCCGCCATTGACATTGCCTTATAAATAGTGTATAATTATACGTAAGGATTTACGATTTAACGAAAAAGCGTTTTTAGGGTGGATACGGTTATGAAAAACAAGAGTGTTGCGATTTTGGATATACGATCAAACGAGCTCTCTTTTTTGCTTGGCACAAAGGGTGTCAACGGCATGTTTGTGATCAATGGTGTCCATGCGGAAAGATACGAAGGCTTTTGTTTAGACGGCTTTTTTGACGAAGATGATTTCCGCCGTGCAGTAGCAAGGGCAATCGGCACCGTACAGCAAAACTACAAGGGTACGATTGATGAAATTTACGTTGGTGTACCTTCGGCGTTTGTGTCCGTGGTGACCAAGGGGCAAACGATTGCGTTCGATTCGAAACGTAAGCTGTCCGCCCAGGACGTAGAGATGCTCTTCGACCATGGCTTGGACGAGCTGGCTTTGGCGGGCAGATGTATCCGCCGTTCGGCGATGTATTTCACCCTCGGTGACAACCGAAAATACTTCTCCGCCGAAGATGTCTACGGCGTACCTACGACGATGTTAAAGGGTGGACTGTGTTATTATTTCGTGGCGGATTACTTTTACGAGATTATTAATGGGCTGATGAACAGCATGGGTTTTGCCGACGTAAACTTTATACCTTCCACCTTGGCGCAATCCATTTACCTGTTGCCCGAGAAGAAGAGAGAAGGCTACGCCTTCCTGTTGGATATCGGTTTTATCACCAGCTCGATTTCCGTCGTGTACGGCAACGGTATCGTACATGAAGAAAATTTCAACTGCGGTATCGCCAGTGTTTTGGTGGAACTTATTAACTCGTTAAAGCTAGATTTTTTCGTTGCGGAAGAAATTCTTTCCATTGCCAACATTTCAGGTGGAATGGAGACGGATGGGGCAATGTACTCCACGGAGATGGAGGATTGTGCTCTGCCCGTAAATAAAGTAAACGAAGTGATTAAATGCGCCGTAGACCAGCTTTGCGAACGGTTAGACGCATCCTTGCAAAAATATTACCGCGAGAAGAACTCGGCAACGATGTCGGTAAACCCGATCAGTATTACGGGTGAGGGTGTTTGGGGAATCAAGGGTATTGCGGAGCATATCGAAAAGCGTATCAACTGGATGACGGAAACGGTATACCCCGATTTACCTTTCTACGATAAGCCTACGGCTTCTTCGAAAATTTCGCTTTTGAATATGGCGTTGAACGACCAAATGGCAGACGTTGGTATATGGCAAAGATTGTTTAAGAGATTAGGAGGAAGAAAATCGTGATGAACGGATACGATTTGGATTATGGATATATGGAACAAACCGCTACGCCCACGTCGCCCAGCGGTCTCGTTGGCGGCGCAAAAATTAAGGTTATCGGTGTCGGCGGTGCAGGGAATAACGCAGTAAATCGATTGATCGAATCGGGTTTACAGGGTGCAGAATTTATCGTGGTAAATACGGATATGCAGGATTTGGCTCGTTCGAAGGCGAATAAGCGTATCCAAATCGGTGCGGAATTGACGAAAGGTCTTGGTGCAGGCGCTGATCCCAACGTAGGTAAAAAAGCAGCAGAGGCGGACGTAGAAATCATCCGCGAAGCGTTACGTGATACCGACTTGCTTTTTATTGCGGCAGGTATGGGCGGTGGTACGGGTACGGGTGCCGCACCTATCGTTGCAAAGGTAGCAAAAGAAATGGAAATTTTGACCGTAGCGGTGGCTACGCTTCCCTTTGGTTTTGAAGGGCATTTGCGTATGACCAACGCGCTCACGGGCGTAGAGGAATTGAGAAAATCGGTTGACTCTCTTATCACCATTCCCAACGATAAAATCGCAAAGGTAGTCCCCAAGGGCACTTCCTTTAAGGACGCTTTAAAGGTAGCGGACGAGGTGCTCCGTCAAGGTATCCGTGGCATTGCAGAGCTTATCATTAAGCCTTCCTTGATTAACCTTGACTTTGCGGATGTAAAGACGACCTTGAAGGGGCGTGGTTTGGCACACATGGGTATCGGTGTTGCGAAGGGTGAAAAACGTATTTACGAAGCGGTTCGTTGCGCTGTATGCAGTCCCTTGCTTAACACCACCATTGAAGGTGCAAACGCCGTGATTATCAACGTAATCGGTGGCAGTGATTTAGGCTTGGAAGAGGTAACGGTTGCGGCAAACCTTGTAAAAGACGTTATCGATTATTCCGCAAACGTAATCTTCGGTGCTTGTATTGACGAAAATATGGGTGACGAGGTAGAAATCGTTATCATTGCAACGGGCTTTGGCAACAACACTAATACGTTTACGGCGAATTCCCAAAACGAAGCGTTGCGTCAGGCGTCTAATCTTTCGAGAAAGTTAGACTATGCGTATAATAACCAAAATGCCGAATCGTTCAAGCCGAATTATCCTGCCTTTGATCAACCCTCGCAGGGTACGTATACGTCCCCTGAAGAGGTGATTAACCAAAGACAAGCTGCGCAGGCAACACCTGTAAAACCGATGGAAAGTTTCGAACCGGACGATCCCATTCCCGAGGTGTCTTCGGATAGAAAACACCGTCCTCATTTCGTAGATTTCTTTATGCGTAGAAACAACAACGACGAAAATTAAAAAGACAAAAGGCGGCGACGTCGCCGCTTTTTTTTATGCAAAAATACAGTTTTTTCTTATGCAAAGCATAAGACGGCTTTACGAAAAATAGAATACTGTATGCGGTTGGTTGGGTTGAAAAATATAAAGGACATTTACTTTATCGGTATCGGTGGCATCAGTATGAGCGCTTTGGCTTTGTTTTTGCGGGATTGCGGTTACAAGGTCAGCGGAAGCGATGCCGTGAAGGGGGAACAGGCGGAAAATCTCCGTCAAGAAGGGGTAAAGGTTTTCTTTGGTGAGGAGGTCGCTCGGGCGGAGCTGAAGGAGGCGGATGCGGTCGTTTATACCGATGCGATATCGTGCGAACATATCGAGCTGATTGCCGCCCGAAACATGGGTAAAAAGGTGTATACCCGTGCGGAATTGTTGGCGGTGATTTGTGAGGAATTTCCGAATGTGGTAGCCATTGCAGGTAGTCATGGTAAAACGACCTGCACCTCTATGTGCGCGCATATTTTTCGAGGGTTAAACGTTCCGTTTACGGCGCACATCGGCGGGGAGGATACTTTGCTCGGCAATTATTTCTCGTCAGGTGCGGAATATTTCTTAACAGAGGCATGCGAATATAAGAAAAATCTATCAAAGCTCAATCCGACGGTCTCTGTATTGCTCAATATTGATAAGGACCACATGGAGTGCTACGACGGTGAAAAGGATTTAGAGGATAACTTTTATCAATTTTGCGCTCGTTCGGATAGGGCATTTGTTTGCGGGGATGATGAAAGGTGTAAAAGGTGGGGTAGGTTTCAAACCTTTGCCATTGACAATCCTTTGGCGGATTATCGCGCGATAGATATCCGTGCCGCGGGTGAGAAATACGCTTTTACGGTAGAGGAGTATGGAAAGTCTCTTTGCCGTGTGCGATTGAATGCGGTGGGCAGGTGTAATATCTACAACGCCTTGGCGGCGTTTTCTTCGGCTCGTTCGTTTGGCTTTGACGGAGAAAGTATCGCAAGGGGCTTGCGAAATTTTACGGCGGTAAAGCGTAGGTTTGAGCGGATAGGGGTATGGCGTGGGGTGAGCTTTATTTGTGATTACGCCCATCATCCAAGGGAGATAACTTCTACGGTGACAACGGCAAAAGGTCTTGCAAAAAGGAACCTCTACGTCGTCTTTCAACCGCATACGTTTTCACGGACAAAACTGTTAATGGACGATTTTGTCGAGGCGTTGAAACCGATAAAAGATTTGTTGGTATATAAGACCTACCCTGCAAGGGAATTTTACGATAGGGAGGGTAGTGCGGAACGCCTTGCCGAGAGGGTGGGGTGCTTGTATGCGGACAACATATACGCCTTAAAAACTTGGATAAAATCGACCGTGAAGGAGGGGGATGTTTTGCTCTTTCTCGGGGCGGGTGATATCTATTATACGGCGCAATATTTATTGAAGGAACTTCAATAAAGGGTAAAAGGTAGGTGAAAAGAAAAAGAGTTGAAAAAAACTCTACTTTTCACCTATTTTTTTCGTTCAAACTATTGAAAAATGTAAAAAAAAATGTTATAATATTCAGGTATAAAACTCGCGAGAAAAAGGAGGGGAATATTTTGAGAAAACAAAATCAAAAAAATATAAAAACGAAAGAAAGCAGACGAGAATCTTTGCTTGTAACCAAGGAGAGTTTGTGTGCTACTTTCGCGATGTTCGCCTTCCTTGTCCTGCTTATCGCCTGCACGGGGCCGTATATCTTCGGCGACTTGGGGATTAATATTTACAGCTATTTTGCAGGGCTGTTCGGTTATTGCGTTTACCCCGTTTTATTGGCGGTGATTTACCTTTCCGTAACGGGACTTTTAGGGAAACGTTTGGTAAGCAATAGACGTATGGCAACCTCTCTTGTGTGTACGTTGATTTGTGGCGTATTGATTACGCACGCGGCGGTGACATTTACGTGGCCTCGTGAAAATTACTTGGCGGCATGCTTGTCAGCAAGTGACGTTTTCGCCAAGGCAACCCCCGCAGGTTGGATTGGCGGTTTAATTGTATACGGCGTGTCGGCGGTGATGTCCAACGTGGGCGCAATCGTGCTCTTCTCCCTTTGTGCGTTGTTCTTTGGATATATCACCTATTTGCACATTAAAAATCCCGCGGAACCGAAGGCAAAAGCGGTAAGAAAGGCAGAGCCTGTAAAAGAAGTACAGCAAACGCAACAGGTAGCGGTTCAACCTACGTCCGCACCTGCGCAACAAGTGGTACACCCCGTGGTAGAGGCCCCTCAAACCTTTACCCACGAGGCAAAAACAGCAACCTCCAACGTATATTCGCCTTTTGGCCGTATGGACGAGCTTCAGCCTGAAGAGGAAACTCCTCGTCAGCCACAAACCAGCCGTGAGATTTTGTTTGGTGGCGATCCTGTTGAAAACTTTAGAAGAAACGGTATGTTTGATCCCAATTCCAGGGCGAATAACCGTTCGATGCAACCGATGGATTTCCCTTCGAACGAGGGCTTTATTCCTTCTTACACCAAGGCGTATGAAAATTCGGTAAACGAAGAATCGCCCATTTATCGTCCCGCGACGGTGATTACCCCCGTAGAGGAACCTCAAAAAGAAGAGGCGATCGAGCCGTTGCCTTATATTGACGAGCAACCTGCTTATCAAGAACCTTCGTATCCTACAATGGAAACGCCTACCTTCGACCAACCTCGCAAAGAGGAATATTTAGACCTTGGTCGAGTTACTGCGGAGGAAACGCCCGTTGTTGAAACGCCGACGGAAACGGTAGAGGAAAAACCTTACCGCCGTCACGATTTTATGGATTTGTTCTCGACGGAAAATCCTCGTTTGGTAGAACAAATGGGCGATATCCCCACAAGAGACGACAATTTCACCGTAAGAGGCTTTGGCGAAGAAGAACCTTCCGTAATCCCTGACCGTGGTGAAACGGGCTTTGGAAGAACGGAGTTTTTGGGTAGAGAGGAAGATTCCCGTTTGGGGGCAAACGTATTTGACGAGGATGAGGAAGATCCTTACTCGTTGGATACCCGTGATATCCCTACGAGAAACGAATTGAACTCCCGCGACGTTTTAACCTCAAGAGATTCGTTGGATACGCGTGGGCTTTCTCCGAGGGAAGAGGAAATGGATATTAGCGAGCGTGGTTCTAACAATACCCCTGCCAGCTATTTAGGGTTGACGGATAGAGACGGCGGTAGAGGGCTTGGTAGAGGTACGGTGTTGCCCGAGCCTCCCAAGGAACCCGAAGCGCCTAAAAAACCTCGTGTAATTCGCCCTTATAAGCGTGTATCCCTCGACGATTTCGATTGCCGTGATATCGAGCCGTTGCAAAACGAGGAAGAGGTAGAGGAAACGAAGGCGAATATTATCGCTACGCTGGAAGAATTTAAGGTAACGGGCGCAACGATTGCCTCGGTTACTTTCGGTCCTACCGTTACGAGATATAACGTAGCCTTACCCAGAAGCGTATCGCCGAGAAAGATTCTTTCGTTGGATCAATCGATTGCGATTAGCTTGCATTCGAGCGGTGTAAGTATTTACCCCAACTACGAGGACGGCGTTGTAAGTATCGAGGTGCCGAACAAGGAAAGACAATTCGTTCAGCTTGGGTGCATGCTTTCGGGTAATACCTTTGTAAATGCCTCTAATGGTTCCTTGATGTTTGCGATGGGTAAAAACGTAGCCAACGCCAAGGTTTACGGCGATATTTCCAAAATGATTCACTTGCTCGTTGCAGGTTCTTCTGGCTCTGGTAAGAGTGTGTTCCTCGGTGCGTTGATTGTAAGTATGATTTACAAATATTCGCCTGAAGAATTGCGTTTGATTTTGATCGATCCCAAGAAGACGGAGTTTGTTTTGTACAACAACTTACCGCACTTGATGATCAATGAAATCATCACCGACGTAAACAAAGCGGTACAAAGCTTGAACTGGGCAATCGGTGAAATGAACCGCCGTTATACCTTGTTCGAACAAATGAGCCGTTCGGGCAAATACGTTGTAAACTTGGATCAATACAACGAAAAGCTTGAAAAGAACGAACGCTTGCCGAAGATTGTCATCATCATTGACGAGCTTGCCGACCTGATGCTTGCGGCGAAGAAGGATATTGAAGACAAAATTCAAAACCTTACGCAAAAAGCTCGTGCGGCAGGTATTCACTTGATTGTTGCAACCCAGCGTCCTTCCGCGGACGTTATTACGGGCGTTATCAAGAGTAACCTTTCCACCCGTATCGCATTTGCGGTTGCATCGGATGTAGACTCTCGTGTTATCCTCGACCAGTCGGGTGCACAAAAATTGCTTGGCAAGGGCGACTTCTTGTATTCGATGCCGGGTATCAACACCCCCGTCCGTGTGCAAAGTGCCTTCATTTCGCCTTCCGATTCGCAAAGGGTTGTTGACTTTATTAAGGAAAACAACGAAGCGTATTACGACGAAGAAGCGACGGCGTATATCAACAATACGCGTGCAGGCGGTGACGAATCGGGCCCTGCGGACAAGAGTAGCTTCGATCCCATGTGCATTGATGCTTTGCGCCACGTAATTTTGAGTGGTAGTGCTTCTATCTCGATGATTCAGCGTAAGTGTGGCGTTGGTTACAACCGTGCGGGGAATATTATCGAGTGGATGGAGGATAATCATTTCATTTCGCCCTTCGATGGCGCAAAGGCGAGAAAGGTTTTGATTAGCAAAGAAGAATTCGAACGTGAATTTGGACCTTTGTAAGCGAAAAGTATAAATATATAACAAAGCGCGAGGGCATACTGTGTATGTCCTTGCGTAAAAAGGTAGACTATGTTATCGAAGAAATTATTCGGTGTGATTTCCCTCGGGTGCGATAAAAATCGTGTCGATTCGGAAAAGCTCCTTGGATTGATTAAAGCAAGGGGGTACGCTTTGACGGACGATTTGTCTAAGGCACAAATTGTTATCGTCAATACCTGTGCCTTTTTACAATCCGCACGAGAGGAAGCCATTGAAACGGTGTTAGAATGTGCTGATTATAAGGCAGGCAACTTGGAAAAACTTGTTGTGACGGGTTGCCTTCCGCAAAAGTTTATCGGCGAATTGTTTGTACCCTTGCAAGAGGTAGATATCTTCTTGGGCATCAATGATTATGAGAAAATTTTTGAGGCGTTGGAGAACTCTTACAAGCAGGGCGAACGCCAAAATTACGTAGGGCAGGGATGTGATGGTTACATCCAAGACCGCGTTTTGACGACGGACGAGCATTTTGCATATTTAAAAATTGCCGATGGCTGTTACAACCATTGTACCTATTGTTTGATCCCCAAGATCCGCGGTAAATACCGTTCGTATCGCATGGAAGACTTGTTGCAGGAGGCAAAGGAGCTTGGTGACGTTGCGGAACTGATTTTGGTTGCACAAGACACCACAAGATACGGCGAGGATTTGTATGGTAAAAATTCCTTTGTGGAATTGTTGCAAAAATTATCCGCGCTTGACAATATCCAATCCATTCGTTTGCTCTATTGCTACCCTGACGTAATCACGGACGAGCTGATTGACGAAATAGCAAGTAACCCTAAAATCATCAAATATATGGACATCCCTTTGCAACATTCGGAAAACCGCGTGCTGAAGCTGATGAACCGAAAGGGAACGCGCGAAGGGTACCTTGCGCTCTTTAAAAAATTGCGTCAACGCGTACCTGGTATCGCCATTCGCTCCACGTTCATATCGGGGTTCCCCACGGAAACGGAGGAAGAATTCGAGGGAATGCTTGACTTTGTCAAGGAAGCGAAGCTGTTTAACTGTGGTTTCTTCGCTTACTCGAAGGAACCTGATACTGGGGCTTATCGCTTGAAACCGCAGGTGCACCACGCTACGAAAAAGCGCCGTGTTGCGGCTTTGTATAAGGCGCAGGGTGAAATTGCGGCGGAGATCCTTTCGGGTTTTGTTGGAAAGGAAATCGAGGTGCTTTGCGACGGCATTGATTATGAAAAAGGCTGTTTTGTCGGTAGGGCGTATTTCAGCGCACCCGATATTGACGGTAAGGTATATTTCTACGCAGGTGAAGCCATGCAGGGCGAACGTTATATGATAACGGTTGACCAAGCGGACAGCTATGATTTATACGGACATACAGACGATTATGAAGGAGAATTGAATTATGAATTTACCTAATAAAATTTCGTTGACAAGAATTTTATTGATTCCCGTGTTCGTTGCGGTATTTTTCCTTGACGGCATTATACCCTTCGCTTTTGGGATTGCGGCAATTATCTTTGCTATTGCGGCTTGTACCGATTTTATCGATGGTAAGATCGCTCGCTCTCGTGGGCTTGTGACGAACCTTGGCAAATTCCTCGATCCCATCGCCGATAAGGTGTTGGTTTCTACGGCGATGATTTTGATTTTGACGATGCAGGGCAGCTTGTTTGCATTGTTTGGTGCATCCGGTGAAGCGATTTACGTTGCTACGGCAATTTGCATTTGCATTATTATGGCGCGAGAGTTGATTATCAGCGCCTTCCGTCAAATTGCGGCTGCAAACGGTGTTATTATGGCTGCGGAAAAGCTCGGCAAATATAAAGCGGCTTGTCAAGACGTTGCTATTTTCGTCTTGATTTTTGCGGCTGGTATTGCGGATATTACGCCTATTGAATATGCAGTTCCTTGGGCAACTTATATTGCTTGGGTAGGCTTTGCGTTGTTTGCAGTTGCGACCGTTTTAACCATTCTTTCGGGCGTTTCTTACGTTGTAAAAAACAAGCAGGTTTTGAAGGATAAATAAGGATGGACGTTGTGAAAAACGCTTGTATCCTATTGCGTAAAAACCCTTCCTTCTATGCGGTTGACGGCGTGAAATCCCTTTTGAAGGCTTTATCCTCGCAGGGCTACGATATGGAAGAAATCCGTCTTCTTTCTCAAGACAAGCTTGCGGAAATAGGGACGGTTTTACAAGACGTAAGAAAAGCCTATAACAATGTATTGCTTGCGGTTGAAAAGGAGTTTCTTGAAAAGGTAAATGCGCTCCTTTCAAGATGGAACTGTGTCGTAAAAGAGAACGGTTCGGCTATCTATGAGCTGGATGGGACAAGCTTGTTTGTATGCTCCGATGACGGATCGGATACGGGCGTGGGCTTTGTAAAAAGTAGTATTCTTCCTTACCTAAAAAGGAAGGAAACGGGTAAACATTCTTCGATAACCTTGCGTACCGTAGGTGCAAATGCGGTGCATATAGGACAACTTATCGATATGGTGGAAAAAACGGCTAAAAATCATATTACCTGCCACCATGTACGCGTTTACGACGAGGATATCCTCAAAATTCGCTACGACGAAACTATTTCAAAACCGTTTTTGGAAGAGCTTTTGCGTACTCTTATAGAAGAATTAGAGAGCAGCCTTTACGCAATGGAGGACGTTTCGTTGGAGGAACAGCTTGTTTCCCTTTTGAAGGTGCGCGAAAGAAGGTTGAGTGTGGCGGAATCCTTTACGGGCGGTGGAATTGCAAAAAGGATTACCTCCGTATCGGGTGCAAGCAAGGTGTACTTTGAAGGTCTAAATACTTACGACGAGCGTTCAAAGATGCATCGTTTGGGTGTTTCACCTGAAACCTTGAAAAGCTTTGGTGCGGTGTCGGAAAAAACCGCCTATGAGATGGTCGCAGGGCTGTTAAAAACAGGCAATTGCGATATCGCCGTTGCTACGACGGGGCTGGCTGGTCCCAACTCGGACGGATCGGGCTTACCTGTAGGGCTGTGCTTTATTGCGGTAGGCACGCTTGAGAAGGTGCGCGTGTATCAATACCACTTTAACGGCTCGCGCGAAGAAATTACGGAAAAAGCAATTCAATACGCGCTCTACTTGGCGTATAAGGAATTGAAGAAGAGATAAATTGAAAAAAATATGATAGGAGATATATAAATGGCAAACGAAAAGAACACGGAAAAAATGAAGGCGTTAGACGCCGTATTGTTGCAGATTGAAAAGCAGTACGGTAAAGGCTCTATTATGCGCCTTGGCGAAGAAGCGGGCAACACGGAGATTGAGGTAATCCCCAGCGGTTGTCTTACCCTTGACCTTGCCCTTGGTATCGGTGGTTTCCCTCGTGGAAGAATCATCGAAATCTACGGGCCTGAATCTTCGGGTAAAACGACGGTGGCTTTGCACGCAATTGCGGAAGCGCAAAAGATGGGTGGCGTAGCGGCGTTTATCGACGCAGAACATGCACTTGATCCCATCTATGCAAAGAAATTGGGCGTAAACCTCGAAGATTTGTACGTTTCTCAGCCTGACACGGGTGAACAAGCGTTGGATATCACGGAGGCTTTGGTAAGAAGCTCCGCTGTGGATATCATCGTTGTGGACTCGGTTGCGGCTTTGACGCCGAAGGCGGAAATTGAAGGGGATATGGGTGATACGCACGTAGGCTTGCAGGCACGTTTGATGTCGCAGGCTTTGAGAAAGTTGACCGCGATTGTAAACAAATCGAAGACCTGCGTTATTTTCATCAACCAGTTGCGTGAAAAGGTAGGCGTTATGTTCGGCAACCCCGAAACTACCCCTGGCGGTAAAGCGTTGAAATTCTACGCAAGTATGCGTTTGGATATCCGTAAAGTGGATACCTTGAAGGACGCGGACGGCGCGATGGGTAACAGAACGAAGGCAAAGGTTGTAAAAAATAAGCTTGCGCCTCCTTTCCGTCAGGCGGAATTCGACATCGTATTCGGTGAAGGCGTTTCGCAGGAAGGCTGTATCATGGATATGGGCGTGCAGTACGATATCATTTCGAAGAGCGGTGCATTCTACAGCTATAACGGTACGAAGATTGCACAAGGTCGTGAAAAATTGCGTATGTTCTTGAAGGACAATCCCGAAGTGAAGGCGGAGATTGAACAAAAGATTCGCGACGTTGCAAGCGGAAAAATCGTAGAAGAAAGCGAAGAATAATCGTGCATAATATTGAATATTATTGATGTAAAAAAGGCGGTGAGCGTGAAAGCTTTCCGCTTTTTTGTTATTTTATGGATTTTTTTTACTTTTGACGGCAACAAATTTTTCTCAAACAATTGACTTTTATATAAATATATTGTACAATAGTTACGATAGAAAAAATTATAGGTCGGATTTTGGGCAAAAATCCGTTAAGATAATGGTTTTATCAATTTAATTTTAATACAGGAGGCACAAACTATGTACAATTCTAATTTGAGCGTCCTGTTTCTGGCGAACACAGGGGTGACGATTGCGATTGCGGTAGCAGCGGCGTTGATTGCTTTGGTTTTGGGTGCGGTTTTTGCATTGCTCGTTTATAAAAAGAGTACCGAAAAGAAAATCGGTTCTGCAAACGATCGCGTAGGTAAAATCATCAGCGATGCTGAAAAGGAAGCCGAACGCATTAAGGCTCAAGGAAGAGAAGAAAGCAAGCACGTCTTGAAAGAAGCGTTGCTTGAAGCAAAGGAACAGGATTTAAAATTAAGAAACGAATTTGAACGCGAAACCAAGGAAAAGAAGGCTGAAATTCAGCGCATGGAACAGCGTTTAACCCAAAAAGAGGATGCAATCGACAAAAAGTCGGAGGCACTCGAACAGCAAAAGGCAAACCTTCTTAAAAAGGAAGAAGAGGTTGTACATTTGCAAGAAAAACTCAATTCCCAACACGAATTGATGGTGCAGGAGCTTGAAAAGGTAGCACAGCTTACCCGTGATGAAGCGAAAAAGCTTTTGACGGAAGAAATTTTGGAAGAAACCCGTCACGACGTGGCAATCCAGGTGCGTAACCTTGAACAAAAGGCAAAAGACGAGGCCGATATCAACGCGAAGAAGTTGATTGCACTCGCTATTCAAAAATGCGCAGCGGATCAGGCCTCGGAAATCACGGTTTCCGTTGTACCCCTTCCCAACGATGATATGAAGGCACGTATTATCGGTCGTGAAGGTAGAAACATCCGTGCATTGGAAAACGCAACGGGTATCGAGCTTATCGTCGACGACACCCCCGAGGTGGTTATTCTTTCGGGCTTTGATCCCGTAAGAAGAGAAATCGCTCGTTTATCGCTCGAACGTTTGATTAACGACGGCCGTATTCACCCCGCTCGTATCGAGGAAACGGTGGATAAGGTTACCCGTGAAATGGATATGCAAATTAAGGAAGCAGGCGAAGCGGCTGTGTTTGAAGCAGGTATCTTTGGCTTGCACCCTGAACTTATCAAGTTGATTGGTCGCTTGAAATTTAGAACCAGCTATGGTCAAAACGTGTACAAGCATTCGGTAGAGGTATCGATGCTTGCTGGTCAGATGGCGGCTGAACTTGGTTTGGACGTAAGCTTTGCAAAACGTGCAGGCTTGTTGCACGATATCGGTAAGGCGGTTGACCAAGAACAAGAAGGTACGCACATCCAAATCGGTGCTGACCTCGCGAAGAAGTATAAAGAAAACGCAAATATTGTCAACGCAATTATGGCTCACCACGGCGATGTAGAACCCAAGACGATCGAGGCTGTTCTTATTCAGGCAGCTGACGCTATTTCGGGCGCTCGTCCTGGTGCAAGACGTGAAACGGGCTCGAACTACGTGAAACGTTTGGAAAGATTGGAAGAAATCGCTTCCGGTTTCCATGGCGTAGAAAAGAGCTACGCAATCCAAGCAGGTAGAGAAGTGCGTGTTATCGTGAAGCCTGAACAGGTGGATGATGCACAGGCGCTCTTCCTTGCAAAGGACATTGCGAAGAAGATTGAGGCGGAATTGGAATACCCTGGTCAAATCAAGGTAAACGTAATCCGTGAGTTCCGTGGCGTTGAATATGCAAAATAATTAAACGAAATAATCCCTTTACTTCGGTGAAGGGATTTATTTTTTAATTTTTATTAATTTTTTTAAAAAAAGTGCCTTATAAGGCTTGACAAAGGGTATAAATTTAACTATAATAGCATAGTAATCGTTAACGCTGCTATGGCTCAGTTGGTAGAGCGCGTCCTTGGTAAGGACGAGGTCGGCGGTTCAAATCCGCCTAGTAGCTCCAAAAATATGTCTATCCCGTTGGGATGGACATATTTTTTTTGCCGCCGACCTCCTACAAAATTATAACGGACGAGGTCGGGGTGACGCTCGTGGGCTCGCTATGCCGTCGCTACGCTCCTTACAAATCCGCCTAGTAGCTCCAAACAAAAATCCGCTTTCGAAAGAAGGCGGTTTTTTGTTTATGTTCTTTAACTCAAAGCGGTTAATTTGCATTGTTTATGATTATTTCACGCAAAAAACTTGCGAAAGAATTCCAAAAAAGACTGAAAGAATTTCTATTGAATCTACGCGCGTATATGTTATAATATGGATATAAATTCAAAATAGGAGTACTTTTATGAAATTACCCGTTTTAGACAAAAACTTTTATCCTATGATTAAGGCGCTTAACGACTTCGACGCAGAGGTAAAAAAGAGTGGTAAACCCGTAGAGGTAACCTTGGTTGCGGAACGCAGCGGCGGTTACAACTACGTATATAAATACGAGGCTTTGGCGGATGGTATCAACGATGCGTTGAACTTCCGTGTGGCTGAACGTCTTGCAAAAACGATTTTGTGGGTAGTAGGCGGCTTCAAAATTTCCGTTGCTGGTAGCAAGTCCATCTACGAATATCTCAAACAAGCATACACGATGGAAGGTATCCGTGCGTGCGACGTAGAACTCATGAGCGGCGTATACGAAAAACCTTTTGAAGTAGAATGGTTGGAAGCAAATGAAATCCCCGAACAAAAGAATGCATCCATCCGTGTAGGCGGTTACTTGGATGGTTGCCGTATCGGTTTCGATGCAGGTGGTTCGGATAGAAAGGTAAGCGCCGTAATCAACGGTGAAGTTGTATACAGCGAAGAAGTGGTTTGGAACCCGAAGGTTACCGAAGATCCTACCTATCACTACAACGAAATTTTGACGGCAATGAAAACGGCGGCTTCCAAAATGCCTACCGTTGACACTATCGGTGTATCTTCCGCAGGTGTTTACGTTGACAACAAAATCATGGTTGCATCCTTATTTATCAAGGTTGACAAAAAGCAACACGGCGACTACGTGAAGAATATGTACATCAACGTAGCAAAGGAAATGAGCAAGGAATACGGCAAGGAAATTCCTTTGGAAGTAGCAAACGACGGCGACGTAACGGCGTTGGCAGGTGCAATTGACCTTGAAGACAACGGCGTTTTGGGTATCGCAATGGGTACCAGCGAAGCGGTTGGCTACATCAATATGAACGGCGGTATCAACGGCTGGTTGTCGGAGCTTGCATTTGCTCCCGTTGACTTTAACGAAGGTGCTATGCAGGACGAATGGAGTGGAGACTTCGGTGTTGGCTGTAAGTATTTCTCGCAGGATGCTGTAATCAAACTTGCGGAAGCAGGCGGTTACAAGTTTGCAGAAGGTCTTACCCCTGCGCAAAAGTTGAAGGAAATCCAAGCCCTTATGGTAAATGACGATCCTTTGGCTGCTCAAATTTACGAAGATATCGGTGTATATCTTGCGCACACCATTCCTTTCTACGCGAAATTCTACGACATTAAGCACATGTTGTTGCTTGGTCGTGTAATGGGCGGTAAAGGTGGCGATATCATTTTGGCAACCTGCAAAAAGGTTTTGGCGGAAGAATATCCCGAATTTGCAACGCTTGACATCGGTTTGCCCGATGAAAACAGCCGTCGCGTAGGGCAGAGTATCGCCGCAGCATCCCTTCCTGCAAGCAAATAAGAGAGGAAACGTACAAATGAAGTGTTTTAAAAATGCAACCGTATACGTTGCAGGCGAAGGTTTGAAAAAAACGACGGTATGCTTTGATGAAAAAATCGAAAAAATATCCCGTTGCGGTGGCAAAGGCGCGGAAGTAATCGAACTGCCCGAAGATGCCATCGTATTGCCTGGCTTTGTGGATCAACACATTCACGGTGCAGGTGGCTCTGACGGTATGGACGGCACGGTAGAGGACATCTCTATCATCGCGAAAACGATTGCGGCGGAAGGTACGACCTCCTTTGTTGTTACCACGATGACGCAAAGCCCCGAAAATATCACGAAAGCAATGGAAGCGGTAAAAACCTATCGCGAAATGAACCCCGATGAAGGTGCGCGTGTAGTGGGCGTACACCTTGAAGGTCCGTTCATTGCGGCTGCGCATAAAGGTGCGCAACCCTTGGAATACGTAAAAGCCCCCGATATTACGGCATTTGACGGTTACAATGCGGCAAGCGGCAACGCTATCCGTATCGTAACGCTTGCCCCCGAGGTAGATGGCGCGGAAGAATTTATCCGCCATTTGACGGCGCAGGGCATCGTATCCTCCATCGGTCACACGGGTGCGAAATACCCCGACATCGAAAAGGCGGTTAGCAACGGTGCGAACAACGTTACCCATACCTACAACGCGCAAACGGCACTCCATCACCGTGAAATCGGTACGGTAGGCAGCGCAATGCTCCTTGACGAATTGAACTGCGAATTGATTGCGGATACCATTCACGTTTCCGTACCTGCTATGCGTTTGCTTGTAAAGAACAAGCCCGTGGATAAGATCAGCTTAATTACGGATGCAATGCGCGCAAAGGGTATTCCCGACGGCGTTAGTGAGTTGGGCGGTCAAGTGGTTTACGTTAAGAACGGCGAAGCTCGTTTGGAAGACGGTACCTTGGCAGGTAGCGTACTTCGCATGAACCGTGCCGTACAAAATATGGTGGAAAAGGTTGGCGTACCCTTCACTCAAGCGGTGGACTACGCAACGATTAACCCTGCTCGTATGTTAAAGATCGACAACGAGGCAGGTAGCATCGAGGTAGGCAAGCGTGCAGACTTCACCGTATTGAACGCAAACTACGACGTGGTATTGACCATTCGTGGCGGTAAAGCAATTTACCAGGCGTAAATTTAGACAAGCAAGAAAGGAGCTCGGAGAAATTCGGGCTCTTTTTATCGGTGTATAGGCAAGCCCTCCAAAGCATATAGATAAAAGAACAGCTTTTGAAAAAAATTATGAAAAATTTTCAAAGAAATACTTTCAAAAGTACGAAAAATATGCTACAATAGGAGTGAGCGAATTTTGCTTGATACAATTTTTGTAGAGCGACCCTTTGATTTTGCAAAGCATTCCACCATTGGTTGCGGTGGGTTTGCAAAGGCCTCGTACTATCCCAAGACGGAGGGGGAGGTAAAAACCCTTTTATTCCACCTCAAAAACGAGGTGATTGTTGTGGGGAATTTAAGCAACGTATTGCCCTTGGAGGGCGTTACAAGAAAAGCGGTGCTTTGTACGAAAAAACTAACAAAAATCCGTGAAACGGAGGAGGGCGTATTTGTGTCGGCTGGGGTAACCAGCGCCGCACTTTTACGCTATATGCAGGAAACGGGTTTTAGCGGTGCGGAATTTTTCGCAGGGATACCCTGTACCCTTGGCGGTATGCTGTATATGAACGGCGGCGCAGGGGGTAGATACGTTTCGGATATCGTAAAAAGCGTGAGGGTTATCCGTGATGGTGAGATTGTAGACTTACCCGTTGAAAAGTGTGGATATTCCTACAAAAACAGCGTATTTATGCGGACGAACGACGTGATTTTAGGCGGAGTTTTGCACCTTGAAAAGAGGGATAAACAAACGGTGGAAGACGAAATCCACAAATGGCTTAAAAGGCGCGCGCACTTACCCAAGGGTAGGAGTATGGGTTGTGTTTTTAAAAATCCGCAGGGCATTTCCGCAGGTTCGTTGATTGAAAATGCAGGGCTAAAGGGCTTTCGCTATGGCGGGGCAAAGGTGTCGGAACTGCACGCAAATTTTATCATAAACGATCAAAATGCAACGGCGCAGGAAATCCGCGCGTTGATACAAATCATCAAAAATGCCGTGTATACGCAATGCGGCGTAAGGCTTGAAGAGGAAATCAGGTATATAAAGGAGTAGCAGTTGGTTTTAACGGGAGATTATCATACGCATACACCCTATTCCCACGGAAAAAACACCGTTTTGGAGAACGTGGAGCAAGCAAAATCGATAGGCTTGCAGCAAATCGGTATCGCTGACCACGGCTTTTCTCACGTGGCGTTTGGTATTCGCCGTCGTCAGGTTGCCGCTTACCGTAAGGAATGTGAAACGGCAGGTAAGCAATTTGGTGTGGACGTTTTGGTGGGGATTGAGGCAAATATCCGTGGTATAGACGGAAAAGCGGACTTAACCAAAAAGGATTTTGAAAATTTCGATTTGTACCTTTGCGGTAAGCACGTTTTTATTTGGTACGACGGCTTTTTTGAAATGCTCCGTTACGGCGGTGGAAATTTCAACGCCGACAAATTCGGCCACCCTTCAAAACGTTTGATTGATTACAACACGAAGGCTTATATTAACACGATCAAGGGCAACCCCATTGATGCGGTTTCCCACCTCAATTATATGTGTCCCGCCAACGCCTTGGAGGTGGCAAAATGTGCCGCCGATTACGGGACGTATATCGAATTAAACAGTAAGAAAACCCACCTTACGGACGAGGAATTAAGCAATATCGTTGCAAAGACGTCCGCGCGTTTTATCATCAATTCCGACGCACACAGCAAGGAAAGGGTGGGGGACAAGCGTTTGGTGGAAGAACAGCTTGCAAGGTTGAATTTCCCGATGGAACGCATAGACAATATCGACGGGAGAACTCCTGTTTTCCGCTTTGCGGAGTTTAAAAAAGGTATGTAACGGAGCAAGAATGAATTTTACTTCGGAGTTAAAAAAAGAAATTATCCACCGTGGCGTAGGGAAGTCGCGCGCTTGTCAAAAGGCGGCGATTTCGGCGTTTGTGCGTACCAGCGGTTTTGTTGGGCGTAAGGACGGAAAACCGAGCTTCTTTATCGTAAGTGAAACGGAAAACGTGGCGGAATTTTTCATGTCCGCGTTTGCGGAAAACTTCAATACGGAGCTGTCGGTTACGAGCGCGACAATGGATAGAATGAGTGGCAGGGACAAGCTGCTATTACAATGCCCTCCCCAGCACGTAGAATGCGTGTTGAAGGAGTTAAAGCTCGTACAAGAAAACGGCAATCTCAATGAAGGGCTTGAAGACGTCTATTCGTGGAGTGAGCAGGAGTGTATCGCCTACGCAAAGGGTGCCTTTTTAGGGAGCGGTAGCTGTACCGTCCCCGGGGAAGGCAGTAAATCGGGCTACCATCTCGAATTTGTCTTTTTAGACGGTGCAACCGCACGAGATTTTTGCGATTTGTTGTCGGGGTTAGAGCTGTTTGCTCGTTTAGGGGAACGCAAGGATACCTTTATCGTATATATGAAGAGCAAGGAAACGATTTCCGACTTCTTGTCAATAATTGGGGCGAATAAGACTTTGAAAAAATTCTCCGCACTCGTGGAGGAACGAGATAAAGCCAACCAAAACAACCGCGCGCAAAACTGTATGGCTGGCAATGCGGACAAATCAGCGATTGCCTCGGTAAAGCAGGTGGTTGCCTTTGAAAAACTCCGCGCGTGGAGTGGCTTTACCGATTTATCGGAGGAATTGCAGGCGGCTGCGATTGCGAGGTTAGAACATACCGATAAAACCTTGCAGGAGCTTGCCGATTACTTAAAGGTCAGCAAAAGCTGTTTAAACCACCGCATGCGAAAGTTAATGCAGCTCGCTGAAAACATGTGAAAATAAAGAAAAAAACGGAAGAATTATGACGGATTTTGTACACTTACATTTACACACGGAATACAGTCTTTTGGACGGCGCGGCAAAGGTGGATGATTTAATTCAACACCTCGTTAAAAACGGCATTGATACCTGCGCGATTACCGACCACGGCAATATGTACGCTTCCTTGTATTTCGCGGAAGAATGTGTAAAAAAAGGCATTAAATACATTATCGGGTGCGAATTGTACGCCGTAGACAATCACCTGGAAAAGCGTCCTGGTAAAAACGAGCATATCGTTTTACTTGCGAAAAATAAGACGGGTTATAAAAACATCGTTAAGCTGGATTCGCTTTCCTATATCGACGGTTATTACGGTGGTAAGCCTCGTATCAGTTACGACCTGATTAAACAATACAGCGAAGGGGTAATTTGCCTCTCCGCATGTTTGGCTGGGCGCATTCCACAGCTTTTGCTCCGTGGCGATTATGAGGGCGCGAGAGAATGGGCGCTCGAAATGAAGGGTATCTTCGGTGAGGATTTCTACATCGAGTTGCAGGACCACGGCATAGCGGAACAAAGACAAATTTTACCCGACCTTATTAGGCTTGCCCGTGAGTTGGACATCCAAATGGTTGCCACCAACGACGTGCATTATATCGAAAAAGAGGATTGGGAAGCACACGAAATTTTGCTTTGTATCCAGACAAAATCCACCCTTGCGCAACCCAAAATGCGTTTTGAACAACACGAATTTTACATGAAATCAGGGGATGAAATGTTGGAGCTGTTCAACTACGTTCCCGAGGCAATTTCTAACACTCGTGTGATTGCAAATAAGATTGAGGAACCCGTTTTTGACCTCAAACCCAACGGTGATCCCGTTCGTGATACTTCGCTTATCCCTTTGTATAAGCCGGACGACGGCTCTACCTCGCCCGACTATTTGACACGCTTGACCTGGGAAGGCTTGCCCAAGCGTTACGCGGAAATTACGGAGGAAATCAAGAAAAGAGCGGAGTACGAGCTTGACATTATCATCAGTATGGGCTTTGCCGATTACTTCTTGATTGTATGGGACTATATCAACTGGTCTCGATTGAACAATATCCCCGTAGGCCCTGGCCGTGGTTCGGGGGTAGGTAGTATCGTTGCATATTCCATCGGTATTACCGACGTGGATCCTTTGAAATACGATTTGATTTTCGAGCGTTTCTTGAACCCTGATCGTGTATCCATGCCCGACTTCGACGTCGATTTCTGTACAAAACGCCGTCACGAAACAATCGAGTACGTGCGTGAAAAATACCACCCTGAAAACGTAGCGCAAATCGTTACCTTTGGTACCCTCGCTTCGCGTGCTGTTATCAAGGACGTAGGGCGTGTTATGGGTGTACCATATTCGGAAACGGATAAGGTGGCAAAGTTGATGGACGGTAAATCCTCGATCGGCGAATTGTTGGGGCTTAAAATCCCTAAATTGGAAAAAGAATTGGACAACCCCGAATTGTCGGAAGAAAAGAGAGGGGAAATTGCCAAAAAGTTAAAGGAACAAAAGGATAAAAAGAACCCCGAATTTATCGAGGTTTATGAAACGAATGAGGAACTGCACCGTGTAATCGATATGGGCTTGAAGCTGGAAGGCATGCCCAAGAACACGTCAGAACACGCCGCAGGTGTCGTTATTTGTAACAAGGTTTTGGCGGACAATGTACCCTTGGCGAGAAACGGGGACGATATCGTTACTCAATTCGACATGAAAGAGGTAGAGGCTGTCGGGATGTTGAAGATGGACTTCCTTGCCTTGACAACCCTTACCGACATCCAAAATACCTTGGACTATATCAAGATTGGCCACGGGGTAGAGATTGACTTTAACAAAATCGGTGTAGACGTACCCGAGGCATATCAATTGATTTCGTCGGGTGATACCGATGCTGTGTTCCAGCTTGAACAAGGTGGTATGAAGAAGTTCATGAAAGAGCTTCAGCCCAACTGCTTGGAAGATTTAATCGCAGGTATTTCCTTGTATCGTCCGGGCCCCATGGACTTCATTCCTACCTATATCGAAAATAAACACCATCCCGAAAAGATTGTGTATGATACTCCTTTCTTGGAACCGATTTTGAAAAATTCCTATGGCGTTATCGTGTATCAGGAACAGGTAATGCAGATCTTCCAGCAGCTCGCAGGCTATACCTATGGCCAAGCTGACCTTGTTCGTCGTGCAATGGCGAAAAAGAAGAAAAAAGAGCTGATGGAACAGAAGGATAAATTCATTTATGGTGCGCCTGCGGAAAACATTTCGGGGTGCGTATCGAAGGGGATTCCTGCCGAGGTTGCGGCAAAGATCTTCGGTGATATGGAAAGCTTCGCATCCTACGCCTTCAACAAATCGCACGCGGCGGCATACGCTGTGGTAGCGTACCGTAGGGCGTATTTGAAGCATTTCTACCTGAAGGAATTCCTTGCAGGTATCTTGAACGATCGTATTGATAAGAGTGACGAAGTATCCAAGTACATCATGTACATGAAGGAAAAGAATATCGAGATTTTACCTCCCGATATCAACCATTCCAAGGATATTTTCTGGGTAGAAGGCAACGGGATTCGTATCGGCTTGGGCGCGCTTCGTGGCGTTGGTCAGGATGCGATTGCTTCGGTTATTCAAGAGCGCGAGGCAAACGGCTTGTTTAAGGATTTCTCGGACTTTGCTACCCGTTGTGCAAAATATATCAACAAGCGTATCGTAGAAAGCTTGATTTATGCGGGTGCATTCGATTGCTTTGGGTATAACCGTGCGCAGGTTGCTGCGGTGTATGAGGAAGTGCTGACGCGCGTCAATGCAATGGAAAAGCAAAAGGGCGGGGCTCAAATTTCCTTGTTTGGCGAGTTTATCGAAGAGCAAGCGATTGAAATTCAATACCCGAACATTCCAGAATTTGAAACAATGGAAAAATTATCGAAGGAAAAATCCGTACTCGGCGTATACGTCAGCGGTCACCCCTTCGAAAAATTCTTGCCCTATTTCAAGGATAGAACCTTCAACTGTTCTATGCTGAACGATTATGAAGAGGACGAGGAAACGGGTAGAAAAACCTACCACGATATCCAAGATGGTCAGCAGGTGACGATGGGTGGCATGATTTCCACCTATAAGAAGCTGAAAACCCGTAGTGGCTCGTTCATGGCGTTTGTAACGGTGGAGGATTTGTACGGCTCGGTAGAGTGTGTATGCTTCCCGAAGGTGTACGAACGTATCCGTGGCTTCTTGGATAGCGATAGGGTAGTTTCCTTGTCGGGTAAAATGAGTGTTGAGGACGAAAAAGTTCCTGCAATTATCGTAGATAAGATGTGGGAATTTACGATTGAGGAAGCGGAGCAAAAGTCTGCAACGGCAAGCACGGCAAATGGTGCTCCTGCCCCCGTAAGCGAAGAAAAATCGAACGCCGATAAATGCTTGTGGTTGAATATCACGGACATGGAAGATGAGGACGTGGACGAATTGTTGGAGACACTTTCCTTCTATCCTGGTGAAACGGTTGTATGCTTCGTGAAAGACAGAAAAAAGATGATGTGTTCTCATAAAGTAAACCCGAATAAGGCGCTTTTTGCAGAGTTGGCAAGCTTCTTGCCCGAAAATTGTATTAAATTCTTATAAAAGTTAAAAAATAGCTATTGTAAGCTTGCTTTTTGTAAAGAATTTGATATAATAGTATGGTACAAATGAGAGGTGTAATATGAAAAGAATTGGTTTATTGACGAGCGGCGGCGACGCACCTGGTATGAACGCGGCAATCCGTGCGGTTGTGCGTTCGGGTATCTTCTACGGTATGGAGGTATATGGTATTGAGCGTGGCTATGCTGGCTTGATTGATGATAATCTTGTAAAAATGGAGATGCGTAGTGTATCCAACATCGTACAATGCGGTGGGACTCGTTTGAGAACGGCAAGATGCTTGGAAATGCTGACGGTAGAAGGTCAAAAGAAGGCGCTTGATACCTTGGAAAAACACGGTATCGAAGGGTTGGTTGTTATCGGTGGTGACGGCTCGTTTAAGGGTGCAAAAACCTTGAGCGAATATGGTATCCCTACCATCGGTATCCCTGGTACGATTGATAACGACCTTGAATATACCGACTATACGCTTGGCTTTGATACGGCGGTTAATACCTGCCTTGACATCATTAATAAGTTGCGTGATACGATGACCTCGCACGAACGTGTTTCCGTCGTAGAGGTTATGGGTAGACATTGCGGTGATATTGCTTTGTACAGCGGTATCGCTTCGGGCGCGGAGATTATTGTCGTACCCGAACTTCCTTTTGATATGAACGAAATTGCGTCGCGTATCAATCGTTCCCGTGCGCACGGCAAACACTCCAACATTATCGTTATTGCAGAAGGTGTTATGAGCGCGGAAAAATTCGCAAATCAATTACAGCAGGTTACCGAATATTCCGTTCGTCCCACCTGTATCGGTCACGTACAGCGTGGCGGCTCGCCTACGATGTCGGATAGAATGTTAGCGGCGCAATTTGGTAACAAAGCAGTACGCCTGTTGAACGACGGCATCGGCAACCGAGTGGTTGGTATCCGTGATAACAAAATTATCGATATGGACATTATTGAGGCGGTTTCTATGAAGAAAACCTTCAATTACGAGCTGTATGAAACGTTGCAAATGATTTCTATGTAAAAAAAGTAAGGTTGCTTTTAGCGACCTTCTTTTTTTGTGAAAATTGCAAGAAAAATTTGTTTTGGTATTGCAATTTTGCGGTGTTTGATATATAATATAATAGTGGCGTGAAAGGGCGCCGTAAGGGGAATAGGGTTTAATGATTTTAACTGTTTGTATGAGTCCTTGCGTGGACGTAACGGTAGAGCTTGACGAGTTTAAGGTAGGAAAAACCAACGTTGTAAAGCGTAAGGCGTTGTCTTTGGGTGGCAAAGCGTTAAACGTAGCCATCGGCGTGAAAAGATTGGGCGGTGATCCGTACATAACGGGCGTTATGTATAAGGAAAACGGCTTTATGTTTGAAAACGCATTAAACAAAGAAGGGGTGCCTTTTACCTTTGCGTGGAATGAAGGCAGGGTACGTGAAAATTATAAATTTATCGACCGTAGGGCAATGCTGACGGAGGTGAACGACGTCGGGCAGGAGGTTTCTTCGCAAAACCTTGAGGAGGTTCTCGTTACGGTCAATTCCTTGTCCGCTCGTAGCAGTGTAACGGTATTATCGGGCGGCCTTCCCCGTGGAGTGGATGCGGACTATTATGCAAAGCTTGTTAAGGCGGTGGACGAACGGTCTTTGAAGATTGTAGATGCCTCGGGGGTGCGTATGTTTGCGGCTTTAAACGAGGGTGTGGATTTGGTGAAACCGAACGTTGACGAGTTGGAGGATACACTCGGCAGGGCGATAGAAAGCAAAGAGGATATGCTGGACGGCTGTCACGAGCTGATTAACCGAGGCGCAAAAATAGTCCTTCTTTCCTTAGGAAGAAAGGGTGCGGTAATCACGGACGGCTCGCATAATTATTATTGTAGAAGCATCAACGTTGCCGTCAATTCTACGGTGGGCGCAGGGGATGCGATGGTAGCCGCGGCGGCGCTTGGGTTAGAGAAAGGCGCGTCCTTACAGGATATCTTGCGTACGGGCGTTGCGGCAGGTACGGCGGCGGTAATGTCGGTAGGGCAAACCTCCTTCACGGAAGAAAAATATAAAGAGGTTTTGTCAACGCTGACTGTAAAAGAAATTTAAACTTTACCGAAAAAAATGTCGAAAAGTGGCGAAAAACTATTGCTTTAAAAAATAAAATTGTATATAATAAATATGATAGAAAGTAATGGTGTAAAATATAACTTTTTTGCATATAATAAGGAGTGTGTGACGATGGATTTTAAGACGATGCAATGTCAAATTGACGATCGAAAATGGTACGATAGCGTTTTGGCTGGCGAAGATAAGTGCGGTAATTACGATTTTTGCGTAAAATGCAGCAAATCGGATAAGTATCCCTGTGCAAGAGCGGCACATAGATATGAAAACAAGTACGTTCGTATTGCGGTGGTTCGTCGTCATAGATAAACGCTGAACGAGGTGTAAATGAAGAAAACCGAAAAGATCATTGCGGCGGCGCTTACGATGGTGGTCGGTGTTTTACTGATTGCCATGCAGGATAAATTTATCGGCATATTGATGTCGATTGCAGGCTCGTGTTTGATTGTGCTCGGGGCGGTGGATATCTACCATCGCTACGTTTCAACTGCGGTTGTGAAATTGGTGGCAGGCGTACTCATTATCGTATGTGGATGGGTGCTTGTGGAGGCGGTATTGTATATCGTCGCCGCGTTGCTCTTGATTGCAGGGATATTGCTTCTTTACGATAAAATAAAAAAGCGTACCTCTTGCGACACGCTATTTAAGACGGTGTTAGAATATGCCTTACCATCCATGTTTATCGTGATCGGTTGCTTGCTTTTGTTCCACCAGGCCTTTGCGCTTGAAATCATTTTTGTGGTGACGGGCATTTTAACCTTGATAGAGGGCGGTCTTGCCTTGATAGAGGCTTTTGAAAATGAATAAACGGTAAAACCTTGTCTATTTGGCAAGGTTTTTTCTTTTTTAGCGTAAAAATTTCGGTTTTACTATGTAAAAACGTCATAATGATAAAAATTTATCGATTTAACGATTAAAAATTGCAAGAAAGCCCTTCAAATGTTTTGTGTTTGGGGTAAAATATGCTATAATAAAATCGTATGATTGCGTAGGCTTGGGGTATTGTGTCCAGTCAACGCGTATTGAGCTTGAAAAAAATTAAACAAATGGAGATAAAAATTATGAACAACAAAGTGACAATCATTGGTGCAGGTTCTGTTGGTGCTACGGTAGCGTACACCTTGATGACGACGGGTTCCGTTTCGGAAATCGTATTGATCGACGTAAATGAAGCAAAGGCAAAAGGGGAAGCTCTTGACATGATTCAGGCTACGCCTTACCTTTACCCCACGAAAGTGTACTTCGGTACCTACGAAGATGCAGCAGGTTCCGATATGGTTATCGTAACGTCTGGTGTTGGTAGAAAGCCTGGTCAGTCCCGTATTGACTTGACGCAAATCAACGTAAACATTTTGAAGAGCATCGCTCCTCAAATCGTTAAATACGCACCTGATGCACTTTACATTTTCGTAGCTAACCCCGTAGACATCCTCACCTACGTATTCTGCAAGATTACGGGTGTTCCCAAGAACCGTGTAATCGGTACGGGCTGTACGCTTGACAGTATTCGTTTGAGAACGCGTCTTTCCGAATTGTACTCGGTAAATCAGCAACAGGTACACGCATACGTTTTGGGTGAACACGGCGACTCTTCCTTCGTTGCTTGGTCCACGGCAAATATTTCCGGTATCCCTCTTGACGAATTCGAGGCTTCCTTGACGGCAAAAGAAGGAGTAGAGGTTTCTGCTTACACGCACGAAGAAGTAGAACAATATGTTAAGAAGTCTGGCGGTCAAATCATCGCTGGTAAAGGCGCAACCTTCTATGGTATTGCTACCTCCGTAATGAAGGTTGTAAACAGCATCTATGCTGATGCGAACACGGTTTTGCCCGTTTCGACCGTGCTTGAAGGTGAATATGGCATTTCCGACGTTGCTCTTTCCACGCTTTGCGTAGTTGGTAAAGATGGTATCGTAACCACCTTGACGCCGAAGCTTTCCGACGAAGAGCTTGCAAAAATGCAAAACAGTGCAGAAGTGCTTAAGGGCGTTATCGCACAAATCGAAATCTAAACTAAAATAACGGAGTGTATATTTATGGAATACCGTATTGAAAAAGACACGATGGGTGAAATGCAGGTCCCTGCGGACAGATATTGGGCAGCTCAAACGCAAAGAAGCTACCAAAACTTCCGCATCGGTGACGAAATCATGCCCCGCGAAATCACGAAGGCGTTCGGTATCTTGAAAAAGGCAGCAGCCCTTGCAAACTGCAAGCTTGGCAAACTCCCTGAAGAAAAGAAGGATGCTATTTGCGCGGCTTGTGACGAAGTAATTTCGGGTGAATTGAACGGCCACTTCCCTTTGGTTGTATGGCAAACGGGTAGCGGTACGCAGTCGAACATGAACGCGAATGAAGTTATTGCAAACCGCGGTAACGAAATCCCAGGCAAGAAATTGCTCCACCCCAACGACGATATTAACAAGAGCCAAAGCTCCAACGATACCTTCCCTACGGCAATGCACATCGCTGCTGTTGTAGAAATCGAAGATAAATTGTTCCCTGCAATGGACAAGCTGATTGCTACCTTGAAGCGTTTGGAAGCAGAAAACGAAGGCATTGTTAAGAGTGGTAGAACCCACCTTCAAGACGCAGTTCCCATCGCATTCTCTCAAGAAATCAGCGGTTGGACGAACATGGTAGAAAAAGCAAAGGCACAGCTTACGTTGGCATTGCCTGGCTTGAAAGAGCTTGCTCTCGGCGGTACGGCTGTTGGTACGGGCTTGAACGCTCCCAAGGGCTTCGCTGAAGAAGTAGCGGCACAGGTATCCGCATTGACGGGTAAAACCTTCGTTACCGCTGAAAACAAATACCACGCATTGACGGCGAAAGATGAACTCGTATTCGCGCACGGTGCATTGAAGGCACTTGCTTGCAACCTTATGAAGATTGCAAACGACGTTCGTTGGTTGGCAAGCGGTCCTCGTGACGGTCTTGGTGAAATTTTCATTCCTGAAAACGAACCCGGTTCCTCGATTATGCCTGGTAAGGTTAACCCCACGCAATGCGAATCGATGACGATGGTTGCCGTACAGGTTATGGCGAACGACGTAGCGGTAGGGGTAGGTGCTTCGCAGGGTAACTTCGAACTCAACGTATTTATGCCCGTAATCATCTACAACTTCTTGCAATCCGTTCGTTTGCTTGCAGACGGTATCGTATCCTTCGAAAGCAACTGCGTAACGGGTATCAAGGCTAACAAAGAAAAAATGCATCACAACCTTTACAACTCGTTGATGCTCGTAACCGCACTTAACCCTTACATCGGTTATGAAAATGCAGCAAAGACGGCAAAGAAAGCATACAAGGAAAACATTTCCTTGAAGGAAGCTTGTGTTGCTCTTGGTTTCTTGACGGCGGAAAAATTCGACGAAGTATTCCGTCCCGAAGAAATGGCATACCCTCAAAAATAACGGAAGAAATTTACCAAAGGTGCTAAAAATATGAAGATCAGTTATTATCCCGGTTGTACGTTGAGGACGAAGGCAAAGGATTTGGACGTTACCGCCCGTCTTTGCGCGGAGGCTTTGGGCGTAGAAATGGCGGAGATTGAAAATTGGCAATGTTGCGGTGCGGTGTATCCCATGGGTACGGACGAAATCGCAACCAAGCTCTCTGCGGTACGTGCTTTGGATTATGCAAAACACAACGGTGGAAAACTGTTAACGCTTTGCTCGGCATGTCACAACGTGATCAAGCGTACCAATGAAGACATGAAAACAAATGAGGATATTTGTTTCCGTGCGAACAACTATTTGAAGCTTGCCGAACCCTACAAGGGTGAAACGGAGGTTATCCATTACCTTGAAATGTTGAAAAACGTGGTAGGCTTCGACAATATCAAAAAAGCGGTTGTAAATCCCATCAATAGAAAAATCGGCGCGTATTATGGTTGTTTGTTGCTTCGTCCCAGTGGCGTAATGGCATTCGACAACCCCGAAAATCCCACGATTATCGAGGATTTCATCCGTGCAATCGGTGGCACGCCCGTTGTGTACCCGTTCCGTAACGAATGCTGCGGCGCGTATGTATCGTTGAAGAACAGCGAACTGCCGAAGAAAAAGAGCGAAAAGGTTCTCGCAAGCGCAAAGGAAAAGGGCGCGGAAGAAGTGATTACGGCTTGTCCTCTTTGCTTGTATAATTTGCAGGCAAACGGCGGCGATATCCTTCCCGTTAAATATTTCACGGAATTGCTTGCGGAAGCGTTGGGGGTGAAGGCATGACGAAAGAAGAACGCATTGAAAATCTTAACAGATTAAGCGGCACGGACGTAAGAAAGTGTATGAAGTGCGGCAAATGCTCCGGTCGTTGTCCTGCTTTCAACGATATGGACATTAAGCCCCATCAATTCGTGTCTATGCTTTGCCAAGGTAAAGTGGACGAATTGCTTGCAAGCCAAGCAATTTGGAACTGCCTTTCCTGTATGGCTTGTGTAGAGCGTTGCCCTCGTGGCGTTGCTCCTGCGGCAGTAGTGGAGGCGGTACGTGATACCGTTGTTCGTATGCAGGGTGCAAACGGCATCAAGGCAGAGGATATTCCTCCTATCGTGGACGAGCTGATTCCTCAACAGCTGCTTGTCAGCGCATATAGAAAGTATAACAAGTAACTCCCCGAAGTGATTTCGGTTAATTAAGAAAAAATTCTAAAGAAAGAGAGTGAACAAAAATGCAAAGAATAGGTGTTTTTATTTGTTGGTGCGGCAGTAACATCGCGGCAACGGTAGACGTGGTAAAGGTAGCGGAAACGATTAAACACGAACCGGGTGTCGTATTTGCGGCAAACTATCAATATATGTGTTCGGAAAACGGCCAGCAGTTGATTAAGCAGGCGATTAAGGAACACAATCTTACGGGCATCGTTGTAGGTGCTTGTTCCCCCAGAATGCACGAAGCAACCTTCCGTAAGGCTGCTGAAGAAGCTGGGCTTAACCCTTACATGGTGGAAATTCCAAACATCCGTGAACATTGATCGTGGATTCACAAAGATATGGACGAAGCAACCGAAAAAGCGGTTATCCTCGTTCGTACTGCAATCGCAAAGGTAAAATTGAATGCTCCTTTGATCGCGGGTGAAAGCCCCGTTGCAAAGCGTGCACTCGTTATCGGTGGCGGTATTGCAGGTATTCAGGCTGCTTTGGACATCGCTGATGCAGGTTTCAAGGTAGATATCGTAGAAAAGAACGCAACGATTGGCGGTAGAATGGCTCAACTCGATAAGACGTTCCCTACGCTTGACTGCTCTGCTTGTATTCTTACCCCTAAAATGGTAGATTGTGCACAGCACGAAAATATCGAAATCCTTTCCTACTCCGAGGTGGAGGACGTAAAGGGCTTCGTTGGTAATTTCAACGTAAAAATCCGTCGTAAGGCAAGATTTATCGATGAAACGAAATGTACGGGCTGTAAGCTTTGTATGGAAAAATGTCCTTCCAAGAAGGGCTTGAACGAGTTCAATATGAATTTGAATACGCGTACGGCAATCCACATTCCTTTCGCGCAGGCAATCCCCAACGTAGCGGTGATTGACTCCACGCAATGTCTTAAATTTAAGACGGGTAAGTGTGGTATTTGTCAAAAATTCTGTTCGGTTGGTGCAATCGACTTTGAACAGAAGGATTCGTTTGTAGAACGTCAATACGGTGCAATCGTTGTTGCAACGGGCTTCAAACCTATCGCGCTTGACAACTTCAACGAATATGGTTATTCGGACAACAAGGACGTTATCACGTCGCTTGAATTGGAACGTTTGATGAACGCTGCTGGTCCTACCAACGGTGTATTGCTCCGTCCTTCGGATAACGAACATCCCCACGTAATCACCTTCATCCAATGTGTTGGCTCCCGTGATACCAGCGGTTGCGGTAAACCTTACTGTTCCAAGATCTGCTGTATGTATACGGCAAAGCATGCGATGATGATTCGTGAAAAATATCCCGATACGCAGGTTAACGTATTCTACATCGACGTTCGTACCCCTGGTAAGAACTACGACGAATTCTATCGTCGCGCGGTAGAACAATACGGCGTCAACTACATCAAGGGTATGGTTGGTAAGGTTTACAATGAAAATGGTAAATTGATGGTGCAGGGTTCTAACTTGATCGATAACGAACAAGTAACCATCGAATCCGACCTTGTTGTATTGGCAACGGCAATCGAACCGGAACCTTCCGTAAGAAAGATTGCAACGTTGTTGACGGCAAGTATCGATACCAACAACTTCTTGACGGAATCCCACGCAAAACTTCGTCCCGTAGAAAGCCCTACGGCAGGCGTATATCTTGCAGGTGTATGTCAAGGCCCTAAGGATATCCCTGAAACGGTTTCGCAGGCATCCGCTTGTGCGGCGAAGGTTATCGGCTTGCTTGTAAAAGACAAGTTGAAGACGAACCCTTGCGTTGCATCGCCTGATGAAAATATGTGTAATGGTTGCAGCCAGTGTGCGAACGTTTGTGCTTACGGTGCAATTACATACGTGGATAAAGAATTCCGTATGCCTGGCGGTAAGACGGAAACCCGTCGCGTAGCATCCGTAAACCCTGCGGTTTGTCAAGGTTGTGGTGCTTGTACGGTAACCTGTCCTTCTGGTGCAATGGACTTGAAGGGCTTTAGCTCGAAGCAAATTATGTCGGAGGTGGAAGCAATATGCAAGATGTAACCACGGAAAAGAAAGAATATACCCCGAACATCGTGGCGTTTTGCTGTAACTGGTGTTCGTATGCGGGTGCTGACCTTGCAGGTTCCAGCCGTTTGAGCTATCCTGCAAACGTAAAAATCATTCGTGTACCTTGTTCCTGCCGTGTAAATCCCACCTTCATCTTGAAGGCGTTCCAGCAGGGCGCTGACGGCGTAATCATTTGTGGTTGCCACCCTGGTGACTGCCATTACGTTACGGGTAACTACTACACGAGAAGAAGAATCGCAATGCTTTACAGTTTCCTTAACTATATGGGTATCGAAAAAGAACGTACCCGTTTAGAATGGGTATCCGCTGCTGAAGGTGCGCGTTTCTCCGCCGTTATGAATGATTTTGTAAAAACGGTAACGGAGCTTGGCGAAAACAAGCGTCTTACCGACCTCAGAGTAAAGGAGGGCGAATAATATGAAAGACGTTGAATTGAAAATGATTGAACGTGCGAAGGAATTGCTTTCCAGCGGTGAGGTTGCTCGTGTAATCGGTTGGAAGAAGGGCGAATTCGAATTCGATCCCGTTCCTGCAACCTTTGAAACGGTAGAAGAACTCGACGGTTTCGTTTATAACTATTTCTGCGGTGCAAACCTTTCTAAATATCTCATCCAAATGAGTAAAAAGGAAGGTAAAACGGCGGTGTTCTTGAAACCTTGCGACACGTACAGCTTTAACCAACTTGTTAAAGAACACCGCGTTAAGCGTGAAAACATGTACGTAATCGCTGTGGAATGTATGGCGAAGCTTGATGTAAACAAGATCAAGGCACAAGGTGTTACGGGTGTTACGAACGTAGAGGTAAACGGTAAAGAAGTTAAGGTTACCTCCCTCTATGGCGACGTAGTATTAAATAAGGAAGACGTTGTTTTGTCGAAGTGTGCTGTTTGCGAAAAAACGCACCAGGTAAAAGACGAAGAAATTATCTTGCACGAACGTCCCGAACGTAACGTAGACCGTTTTGCAGAGGTTGCAAAGCTCGAAGCAATGACGGAAGACGAACGTTTCGCATTCTGGAGAAACGAATTGTCGAAATGTATCCGTTGTAACGCTTGCCGTAACGTATGTCCTGCATGCTCCTGCGTGAAGTGTGTATTCGACAACCCTGCATCGGGTATTTCGGCAAAAGCAAACGACGATAAGTTCGAAGAACAGCTTTTCCATATCATTCGCGCATTCCACGTAGCAGGCCGTTGTACGGACTGTGGCGAATGCTCGCGTGTATGCCCTCAAAACATTCCTTTGCACCTTTTGAACAGAAAGTTCATTAAGGATATCGACACCTTCTACGGTGAATATCAGGCAGGGGAAACGGCTGAAGGTAAAACGCCTTTGACGCAATATACGGAAGGCGATACCGAACCGAACGACGTTTTTAACGGGGAGGCAAAATAATGTTAAAGATTGCAAAAGAAAGATTGAATGAACTGTATGCAAAGATTTCCGAAAGCATGGGTTTGTTTCTCCCTATTAAAACTGCAGGTGAAGTAAACTACGCAGTATGGGGCGAAGGGAAGGAAGTTTCCCTTGAAACCTTGAAGACGGTAAAATCTCCCAAGAACGCATTCTTCCCTCAAACGGAAAATATGATGAAGTTTAAGACGGAAGAAGGCAATTTGCAAATCGTTGACCTTCGTGAAAAGCTGAATAAAAAAATCGAAGAAAAGCCCTTCGTTATGTTCGGTGTAAAGGCTTGCGATTACAAGGCAATCGAGGTTTTGGACAAGGTATTCTTGGCGGATCCCGTTGATACCTATTATCAAATGAGAAGAGAAGGGGCAACCATCGTTACGCTTGCTTGCTCTCGTCCTGAAGAAAGCTGCTTCTGTAAAGCATTCGGCATCGATGCAACGGCTCCTATGGGCGACGTTACTACGTGGATGGACGAAACCTACCTTTACTGGCAGGCAAACACCGAAAAGGGTGAAAAGCTTACGGCAATCGTAGCTGATTTGTTTGTAGAAGGCGGCGAAGCGGAAGTAGCGGCTCAAAAAGAAGCAACTGCTTTGATTATGGACAAATTGCCGTATTCTAACCTTGATTTGAGCAGATTTACCCCCGAAAACTTGAACGAATTGTTCAACGAAAAGGAATGGGAAGAAATGAGCGAGGCTTGTCTTGGCTGCGGTACGTGTACGTTTGTATGTCCTACCTGCCAATGCTTCGATATCCGTGATATCAAGACGAAGGAAGGGGTACTCCGTTACCGTTGTTGGGATTCCTGCATGTATTCCGACTTCACGTTGATGGCACACGGCAACAGCCGTAACACGCAAATGCAACGTTTCCGTCAAAGATTCATGCACAAGCTCGTTTACTATCCTTCGCAAAATGACGGTATGTATTCGTGCGTAGGTTGTGGCCGTTGCGTAAACAAATGTCCTCAAAACTTGAACATTGTCAAGGTAATCAAAACGTTGGGAGGTAAAAACAATGATTAATGAAACTTTGATTCCCAAGGTTGGTGTTGTAACGGATATCCGTAAGGATACCCCCGACGTAAAAACCTTCCGTGTGGTAGGTTTGGACGGTAAAAAATTGTTCCAGCATATGCCTGGTCAATGCGCGATGGTTTCCATCCCTGGCGTTGGTGAATGTATGTTCTCCATTACCTCTTCGCCTACGAATGAGGAATATATGGAGTTCTCCATCAAAAAGTGCGGTTGCGTTACCGAAGTGTTGCACGCTTTGGAGGTTGGTGCACAGTTGACCGTTCGTGGCCCTTACGGTAGAAACTTCCCCGTTGAGGAAGATTTCAAGGGCAAGGATTTGCTTTTCATCGCAGGCGGTATCGGTCTTGCTCCTTTGAGAAGTGTTATCAACTACGTACGTCATTATCGTGAAAACTACGGTAAAGTGGTTATCGTTTACGGTGCAAGAAGTAAAGACGACCTCGTAGATATCGATGAAATCCGTAACGAATGGGTAAATGAGCCGAATATGGAGGTTTACCTCACGATCGACCGCCCTCAAGAGGGTTGGGACGGACACGTTGGCTTCGTACCTGCATACGTGAAAGAGCTTGGGCTTGATCCCAACATGACGGCTGTACTTTGCGGTCCTCCCATCATGATTAAGTTCACGCTTGCTGGCTTGTTAGAGCTTGGCTTTGACAAATCTCGCGTATTCACGACGCTCGAACTTCGTATGAAGTGCGGTGTTGGTAAATGCGGTAGATGTAACGTAGGGGACAAGTTTGTATGTAAAGACGGTCCCGTATTCCGTATGACGGAGCTTGACGAGCTTCCCGACGAGTATTAAGGAGAGAAAAACAATGGAAAAAATGGTAAACGTATATCTTTTCGGTAAACGCTATCAGGTACCGGAAAGCTTGACGATTATGAAAGCAATGGAATATGCTGGTTATCAGCTTGTTCGTGGTTGCGGTTGTAGAAACGGTTTCTGCGGTGCGTGTGCAACGATTTATCGTATCCACGGCCAGCAGGAATTAAAGACCTGCCTTGCTTGTCAACAGCAGGTAGAAGAAGGTATGTACGTTGCAACGTTGCCCTTCTTCCCCTTGGTAAAAAAGGTGTACGACATCAACGTAATCAAACCCACGCAACAAATCATGATGCAGTTGTATCCCGAAATCTATTCCTGTATCGGTTGCAATGCTTGTACGAAGGCTTGCACGCAGGAATTGAACGTTATGCAGTACATCGCATACGCGCAACGTGGCGAATATGAAAAAGCTGCTGAAGAAAGCTTTGACTGCGTAATGTGTGGCGTATGTTCCTCCCGTTGCCCCGCAGGTATTTCCCACCCTCAAGTAGCGTTGCTTACGCGTAGACTTACGGGTAAATACCTTGCACCCAAGACCGAACATCTTATCAACCGTGTTGCGGAAATCGACGCAGGTGATTGTAAAGCGGCTTTGGAAGCAATTATGAACACGCCTTTGGAAGAACAAATGAACCTCTACAACCATAGAGAGATCGAAAAATAAGGAGAAGCGTATGTATAATTATACTCAAGAACAACTTGAATCTATGAAAAAAGTAGAAGCAAGCCGCGCTTCTCGTAT
>JAZRFV010000056.1:0-14911 GCA_045643825.1 Candidatus Scatosoma sp. | reverse complement strand
ACGCACCAACTGTGCACCTGTTGTCGCGCCAGCGGCATGGCAGGGTAGCGGAGTGCGGTTGAGATAAACGCTGAAAGCATCTAAGCGTGAAACTCGCTTCAAGATAAGGTATCCCTGAAGACCCCTTGAAGACAACAAGGTTGATAGGTCGGAGGTGTAAATGCAGCAATGTATTAGCTGACCGATACTAATAGGTCGTTTGGCTTGATCTCAATTTATTGAGAATAAGGCTTTGATTTAAAACGAAAATCTCTTCAGATAAAGAAAAATCTATAATTTTTACGGACTTCAACAAGAAGACTGATATGGAAAATGAAATTGACTTTCGTAAATTTGCTATGTAGTTGTTAATCTTCTGAGAAGATTATATACAAACGTATGTATACCGCGAGAGCGGAATATATAACCATAGCGGTGATGATGGCAAAGAGGATCCACCTGTTCCCATTCCGAACACAGAAGTTAAGCTCTTTTACGCCGAAAGTACTTACGGTTAACCGTTGGGAGGATAGGTAGCCGCCGCTTTTCAAAAGAAAGCCTTGTTCTTACGAACAAGGTTTTTTCTTTGTCTGAATGAATGGTGAAGAATTGTGGTAGGATTGTAGAAAGGGGCATTTTAAGAAAGGACAATCCCTCACCCAACTTCGTCGGGAGCTCCCTTTACACAAGGGAGCCTTTATCTTTGTTCGTGGTTGGCGTTTTATGCGCAAAGTTTTTACGCAAGAGAGTCTTACTTATGCTCCTATTTTCGTGGAATGTAAAAAAAGCGAACGGATGCTCGCTTTTTGTCATTTTTGCACGATAACCCTCGATAGAGCATCGCGAAACTCTTCGATTGTTTTGCATTCTAAATTATTGACAAGCCATACATTCCATGTTACAATAAAGAAAAAGGGGGATTTGTATGCGAAAAGGGTTGCTTTTGGCGTTTATGCTGTTCATAATGGTCGCCTTTTCGGGCTGTAGACCGATTCTTTCCGAAAAAATCATTGAGGATATCAACGAAAATTCTAACCTCGAGATAAAGCTCCTGGCGACGGCGGATGTGTTTGACTCTTCCAGCTTTGACATAATCCCTGGTGGAATGGGGGTAGAAGGGTATTACGATAAAAAATATGGCGACGTTGAGGTGGACGAGGAGAGTCTTTATCAATGCTACGTTCAATATGACGTGACCTCGTACCCTGACGTTGTGTTTGGCGATGAACGGGTGACGGGTATCTTTATCACGGATCCCGAAATCTATATTTACGACTATTCCGTTGGGGACAACAGCCAAGAATTTTCCGACCTTTTAAAGGAAAAAGGCTTTGAGGAGTATTACAGCAACGGGCATTTGATAAAACTTTCCAAGAAAAAGGTGGAAATTCGTTGCGGTGTGAATGCGGAAACGCAGGAAATCAACAGCATATACGTTGGAGTGGATTTAACCAACATCAGCGGTGCGATTTTTTAAAAAAAACATAGACGAAAGACGAGCTGATTGGCTCGTTTTTCTGCTGTATATACGATTTTGCCTACTTATATGGGATTTGATATCCCCATATTGGGTGTGTTAGCGAAGGGAGGGCAAAAAATATAGATATGCTAATTTATGTGCATTTTTTATAAAAAAATCGTAAAAATTTGCAACAATAAAATCAAAAAGTGTATTGACGAATGATGAAATATATGGTATAATAAAATAAACAATGGTAAGAGTGTGTCATTATGCCCTTTTACCCAAAAAAGATTAGAGGAAATTGATATGAAAAAACTGTTGATGTTGATTTTAAGCCTTTCTATGGCGACGGTTGCGTTTACTTCGTGCGATTTGTTTGAACAAGCACCTGAATCCAGCAAACCTACGACCTCCGCACCTACGGAATCGGTTGCACCCGAATCCAGCGATCCTACGGAATCGGTTACGCCTGAAAAGAATGAATATACCGTAACCTTCCAGCAGGCAGGTGAAACGGATAAAACGGTTACCGTAAAGGAAGGGGAAGCTGTTGCTGAAGCGGACATCCCTGCTCCTGCACAGAAAGACGGTTACACGACGGTTTGGAATGAGGAAGACCTTGCTAAATTGACGAACATTAAGGGGAACGTAACGGTTACGGCTGTTGCAACGGCAAACTCCTATACCATCACCTTCAACGCAGGCGAAGGGGTGAACTTCCCTGCAACGCAAAAGGTTACCTATGATGCAAACGTAACGTTGAGCACTCCCGAACGTGCAGGCTACACCTTCGATGGTTGGTACAACGGCACGACGTTGGTTACCAGCGGTACTTGGAAAATTGCAAGCGACGTTACCTTGACGGCAAAATGGACGGCAGTTGCGGCTGAAACGGTGACCGTAACCTTCAATATGAACGGTGCGAGCGTGGTAAAAACTGTTGAAAAGGGCGCAACCTTGACGGATATCCCTGCATTCCCTTCGGACGCTGGTTATGAATACAGCTGGAGCGTAACCGATTTCACCAACATCACAGAAAATATGACGGTAAACCTTGTGTCTACCGCAAAGACCTTCACGATTACTTACGATGCAAATGGCGGTACGGTTGTAAGCGGTGAAACCACTTTTACCGTAACTTATGGCCAGGCTTACAGCGTAACTGCTCCTACCGTAACGAAAGAAGGCTACACCTTCACAGGTTGGGAAGGTAATCTTCCCGTTGGCACCTGGACGGTAGCAAATGATGTAACTTTGACGGCTCAATGGACGGAAGCGGCTCCTGAAATGGTAACCGTAACCTTCAACATGAACGGTTCGAGCGTGGTAAAAACCGTTGAAAAGGGCGCAACCTTGACGGATATCCCTGCATTCCCTTCGGACGCTGGTTATGAATATAGCTGGAGCGTGACCGATTTCACCAACATTACCGAAAACATGACGGTAGACCTTGTTGCTACGCCTAAAACCTTTAAAATTACGTACGACGTAAACGGTGGTACGGTGGTTGAAGGTAAGACGGAACAAAGCGTAACCTACGGTACGGCTTATGAAATGTCGGCTCCTACCGTAACGAAAGACGGCTTCAACTTCAGCGGTTGGGCAGGGGAACTTCCTTCCGGTACTTGGACGGTGGCAAATGACGTAACCGTAACGGCACAATGGACGGCAAAGACGGTTGTAACCGTTACCTTCGTATACGCTGATGGTTCGACGACGGAAGCAACGGGCTATGCAAACGAAGCTATCACGGAAATCCCCAGCGCAGATGCAAAAACCGTAACCGGTTATACTGTGGAGAAGAACTGGTACACCGATAGCGCTTGCACGACGATTGCTACCTTCGACAGCGTTGCTGCTACTATGACCGTATACGCAAAGAAAACCGCAAAGACCTACAACGTAACCTTGAATGCAGACGGTGGTAATGGTGCGCCCGCTTCGGCAACGGCTACCTATGATGCAGATTTCTCGTTGGATGCACCTACGAAAGAAGGCTACAACTTCCTTGGTTGGTACGACGGCGATACGTTGGTTGTAAAAGACGGTGATATCAAGTGGAATATCGACAACGATAACTTGACCTTGACCGCAAAATGGGAAGCAAAAACCTACACGGTAACCCTGAAATCGGAAGGTGTAGTTGTTCAAACGTTGAAGATTACCTATGGTCAAGAATACACCTTGCCTACGCCTACCAACAACAATGAAGACTACACGTTTGTTGCTTGGAAGCAAAACGGCACGAAGATCGCAAACGTTGGTGTTTGGACCTACACGGCTGCAGGTGAAAACGTAGAGCTTGAAGCTGAATGGAAGATTGAATCCTGGACGCAGAACTATTAAGAAACAACAAAACTCCCTTGCATCGCAAGGGAGTTTTCTCATACCATATAAAAAATGCCCAAGATAGGGCATTTTTTGTTTATCAGTTAGAATATAACTTTTTCCGTGTATGGGCAGGGGCTTCGCCCATGATTTTTTTATAGCTGTCGGAAAAGTGGGAGCTAGAGTTATATCCCACGCAAATGGCGATTTGCGTAATCGACAGGTCGGTCGTTTCCAGCAATTTCTTTGCTTCCATACAACGCAGCTCATTGAGGTATCGCATAATCGTCACCCCGTACTTTTTCTTGAAAGCGTGGGCAAGATAGTATTTATTCAGGTAAAAATGCTCGGACAACATCTCCAGGGTGATATTTTCTTGGTAGCAGGAGTGTAAAACCGCCTGAATCCTGCTGGGTAGATTGGGGTTGGACGCGCTGTCAAAGGGGACTGTAATCAATTGCGTATGCCGTAAAAGGAAGAGCATAAAGCTGTTAAACTCCGTCGAGATAGCGTGTTGCCAAAGGGGACGCTTTTCCACAAATTCGCGCTCAATCACCGCCAACATTTCATACAACCGATCAAAATGTGCCGAAAGGTCAAAGGCAAAGGTCTTATTCTTTTCCGAATCGGGTTGAGCAAAGGTCAAATTTTCCACGGCGAAAACGGCGTAGGAAAAATGCTCGTTCCCCACAGGGTATTCGGTGTGCGAAACGTTGGGGCTGTTGATGATCAAGGAACCTTTTTTCAAAGGAAACTCCTGATCCTTCGTGCAAAAAACACCCTTCCCCGAGGTCACGAGGAAGATTTCCGTGAAGGAATGCATGTGCTCGTAAGAGGTACTCGCCTCGTTGTATTCTACACGATCGTACGCGCGGAATTTGTAGTTATCCACGATGCCAAATTGACTGGCGGTTATCTGAAACTGTCTCATATTTACATTATAGCATACTATACGGCGAAAGGCAAGGATTAAACGAGAAATATAGCAATTTTTCTTGGCTTAACAGCAATATTTCCATTGAAAAAGGTGTTTGAGTGGTATATAATGATAGTATCAAATCATATACGGTATTATGCCCTGGCGGTTGTGTGAGGGCGAGAAGGAGTAGTATGCAAGCACGTTGGGCAGAGGGTAAAAATGCACGCAATACAGAGCTTTGTTTCACCTGTACGGTGGGCAAACTTGTAGGGGCGACGATGCGTTTTATCGCCAAGGATATCTATAACGTATTCATAAACGGTCAATTCATTCAATACGGACCTGCCCGTGCGGCGAAGGGCTACGCCAGGGTAGAAATGCTCGACCTTACGCCCTATTTGACGGAGGAAGAAAATTGCCTGTGCGTTTACGTGCAGTCCAACTACACCCGTACCTTGTGCTTTGCTTTGGAAAAGCCCTTGTTTGCGGCGGAGGTGCTTGTGGGGGATGAGGTAATTCTCACCACGGACGATTTCCGTTGCTTTGAGATGGTGGATAAGGTGCAAAGGGTAGAAAAGATGTCCTCCCAGCGTGGCTTTGTCGAGGTTTACCGTATGCAAAAGAATCGGGAACCGTTTGACGTAACGGCTTTCCCCGAATGCGCTTTGGCGCCCATGGACATGCCAAAGCTGCTTAACCGCAACGTTTCCATGGCAACGCATACGCCTGCGATGGGTGTTTTGGTGGACAAAGGCGGCGTTTTGGTGGACGAAACGAGGGTTTGGGAAAACGATTTTACAAGACAGCTTGATACGGGGAAAAATCTTTTCTCTTACACGAGAAGTGAGTGTGACTGCGTTTGCAGTAAGGAAATTTTATCCTTTGTTTTTGATAGAAACCGCGAGGCGGATTCTCACCGCTATGAAACCTACTCCTTTGGTAGAGTATACTGCGGTAAGTTCCGTTTGAAGGTGACGGTGAAGGAAAAATCGTCGATTTGGCTTGCGTACGACGATATTTTGATTGACAGCTACGTGAAATTTAACCGTGAACAAATTATTCATGCGTTAAAGTGGGAGCTGGAGGCAGGGGAATACCTTTTGTATTCTAACGAGGTATACACGGCACAATACGTTGCGTTGGTAATGCAGGGGGACGTGGCCATCGAGGAGGTTGCCACCATTCGTGTGGAAAATCCCGACACGGAAAACTGCACCTTTGCCTGCGAGGATGAGGCGTTGGAAAAGATTATGGAGGCGGCTCGGCATTCCTTCCAACATAACGGCTATGATCTGTTGACGGACTGTCCGTCGAGAGAGCGGGCGGGGTATTTGTGCGACGGCTTCTTCTCTGCTCGCGCCGAAACCTTTTTCTGTGGAAATAATCCCGTAGAAAAGAACCTTTTAGAGAATTATTTGTTGTATAAAAACGAGCATTTTACCCACGACGGGATCCTGCCGATGTGCTATCCTTCCGTACCTACGGATAAGGATGATTTTATCCCAAACTGGGTGCTGTGGTACGTGTTGGAACTGGAGGATTACGTTGCTCGTACCAACGACGTGGCGTTTGTGGAGCAACACGCTTGGCGTATTCGCTTGGTGCTTGACTACTTCAAGGGCTTGGAAAACGAGTATGGCCTTCTTGAAAATTTAGAGGGCTGGGTGTTCGTTGAATGGAGCAAAGCCAACGACTTCGTGGACGGGGTGAATTTCCCCTCGAACATGTGTTACTATGCGGTGTTGCGTGCGGCGGCAAAGCTGCTTGGGGACGTGGCGCTTTCTGAAAAAGCGGAAAAACTGAAGGCGACGATTATCGAAAAATCCTACAACGGGACCTTCTTTGTGGACAATGCGTTGCGTGAGAATGGGGAGTTGAAAACGACGGAAAACATCAGCGAAACCTGTCAAAATTATGCAGCGTTCTTCAACATTTTCACAAGGGAAGAAAACCCTGCCTTCTATCAGCGCTTGATGAAGGAGCTGGGCTGTTTTCACCGTGAAAACTTCCACCCCGATGTACACGCATCCAATATGTTCATCGGCTACATTTTGCGCTTGTCCATTCTTCTTCGAGAAGGGGAAAGAGCGGCGGTGCTTGCCGAATGTAAAAACCGCTTCTTGAGTATGGCGGAGGAAACGGGTACGATTTGGGAATTGTTCCAAACAAACGCAAGCTGTAATCATGGCTTTGGTGCGGTGGTTGGGCAAATGATTGTCTACGCCGTAACGGGGCTTTTGCGCGTGGATGAAAAGGATAAAGTCGTTTATTTCACGGAAAATTGCGAGGCGCTTAAGACGGAGGCAACCATCCCCTTGAAGGATGGGGCGGTGGCTGTAACGATAAAAGACGGCGTTCGAAATATAACCATTTCGGGCGATTATCAGGTGAAAATTTCGTAAGATTTCGCAAAAGAAATCAAATTTCACCATTAAAAACCAAAAAGAAGTCAAATTAAGACAACTTTTTATCAAATTTGAAGATGGACAGCTTTTCTATATTGTTATACAATATAGAAGCGGTAAAGAAACGCGTTTATTAAGCAGTCTGTTATAAGGCTTAAGATACGAGGTAACGAGAATGAGAAGACAAAGAAAAAGCTTGTGGGTAGCCCTTTGCGGTATGATCGCTGCATGTGGGGTTATATTGGGTATTTGTTCGAGCGCGCCCGTGCAGGTTGACGCTGCGACAACAGCTCCTACACTCACGATGGAGGTGGGCGCAAGCGTGCGTAAAACCCCCGGGGATCCCGGTATTAAATTTAAGGCGACCATTGACAATTGGGATAACTCGTACCAGTACGGTATGATGATTTTGCCTGCGCAGGCTTGGGATACCTTCTCTTGGTGGGGCAAGGACGTGGACTACGTCAACGAATTGCTTGGTAAGGGCTTGGTGGCAGGGGAAAATTTCATTCAGGCGGAATGCCCTGCCTACGTGGATAAGGACGGCTCGATTAAAATCGCCCTTGCTATGACGGATATCTATGCGGAAAACTACGCGGAGGAATTCGTCGGCGTTGCGTATGCAGAAAAGGGTGGACAGTATATTTATTCGCCCGTCAACGAATTTGACAACGCAAGAAGTATCACCTACGTTGCACAAAAGGCGTTGCAGTACGAAGCGGATAAATTATCCTCCTCGCAGGAAAATTTCTTGATTCAATATGCAAACCCCAACGTGATTATCGACAAGGATGCCTATTTCACCGATGATACTATGAATACGCTTGGGGAAACCAACGTAATCGAGGCGGACTATGCAATGAAGTACGTCTTCAACGCAAGCGGTGAAACGGTTTCTCAGGTCACGAAAAAGGCGTATCCTGGTGGCAGTACGGTTTCCTTTAAGTATTACATCCCCGCAGGTACGAAAACCAGTTGGTGGGGGATTGCTTGGCATACCGATTCTACAAAAATCGATATGTACCATGCGGCAGGTATCAATGACGCCGTTGGCTACCGTGCGTTAGGCAGTGTGACTGGTACGTGGAAAGAAGAAACGTTTACCCTGCCTGAAGGTGGCCCTTACTATCTCTATTTCGGTAGTGAAGTAAGTACGACTAACTGGAAACTTGGTGGGGAAAACTCCTACGCGCTCATTGACAATTTCACCATAAACGGTGAGGTGGAAACCTTTGGCGCAAGGTTGCAAGACAGTAGCTTTAATGTATTGTCGGGCCCTGGTGCGACGACGCAAGAATTGTCGCCTGGTAGCATCTATTTTAGTGAAGCCAGTTTGAAGGGCGAATACTCCGCAAAGATTATCGTGGATAGATTGAATAGCGCTTATCACACGACGGCGTCCTTTATCACGAAGGATAAATACCCTGCAGGCAGTACGGTTTCCTTCAAGTATTACGTGCCCAGCGACGTTACCTCGTCGTGGTTTGCGGTATGTGGCGTAACCAACCCCGACGATACAGAGCTGTATGCGAACTGGCTGTGGCAAGGCAACCTTGAAGAGGGTAGTTGGCAAACCTTGTCGGTAACCTTAACGCAAGAAAGCTATATCCATTTCGCAGGTGCGGTTGGCGATTGGGGCGGTAAGGATTCCCCCAAGACGGAAGGTTACGTGTTGATTGACAATTTCGTGGTGAAATACGGCAACACGGTCGTTAGCGAAACCTTTAATGAAGGCGTTGACAAGAGCTTGTTTAACGTAAATACGCCAGGTGCTGTGGAGGAAGGCGAAGGCTACGAAGAAACCACCTTGGCGGACGGCGAATATGCAATGAAGTACATCTTCAACGCGTCGAGCGAAACGGTTTCTCAGGTAACGAAGAAAGCGTACGTAGGTGGCAGCACGGTTTCCTTTAGATATTACATTCCCGCAGGGACGAAGGTGGGCAATTGGTGGGGGCTTGCTTACAAAACCACCAATACCGATCTTGATATTTACGATGCGGCGAACGGCGATAGATTCCAAATTAGCAAGACCGTGGGTGAATGGGTAAACGTGAGCTACACCTTGCCCGAAGGCGGCCCTTACTACCTCTATTTTGGTAGTGCCGTAAACGAATGGACTTGGTCCGAGGGGGGTAACCCTTACGTACTTATCGACGATTTCACGGTCGGTGACGAGGTGGAAGATTTCGATAAAGCGGAAGAAGATTGGGCATTTGACATTTTGGTACCGGGTACGGTAGTAATCAGCGAAAAAGGTGACGGCTTTGTACCTGTTCCTCAAGGCGTAAAAATTATGCTGGATACCATCAGCGGTACGCCTTCTACCCCTTCCTTCATTACGAGAAAAGCGTACAGCGGCGTTGCAACCGTTACCTTCGATTGCTTCATTACGGGCAACCCTAACGGCAAGTGGTGGGCGTTCTCTTGGACGAGTGATAAGAAAAATGCGAATATTTACGCATTGAATAATAACGGCAATTGCACCGCTACCAACAACGGTAGAGGCTTGACAACGGATGGTCAGGACGCTTGGCAAACCATCACCGTGGAAATCCCCGAAGGTGAGTGGTATTTCTATATCGCAGGTGAAAAGGGACAATGGGGTAGCGGTTACGTTATCCTTGATAATATCGTATTCAAGGATGCAAACGGCAACGTGATTGAGTCGGAAGATTTTGGAAACGGCTACACCGTGTTTGAAAACAACAGAGAAACCTCCATTTTCCTTGTAAAAGGTAGGGTGGAAGGCGAGGAAGAAGGCGGTGAAGTGGAAGGCGGCGAAGAAAACGAAAGTACGCAAAAGCCCTCCGATATTACTTCGCTTGCATACCTTCTTCAAAAGGGTACGGTTGTAGAATATATGGACAACAGCGGCTACGCATCGATTGCTACTTTGTCCAACGTTTCCATTAACAAGGAAGAGCTTCCTGCATCGAGCTTGCTTTTAGAAGGCACGCTTGGGTATAAAATTACGGGAAATAAGGAATTTGCAATTTACTTTGGCAACGGTGGTTTCTTGTATATCTCGGAAAGCAAAATTGCCCTTTACAATGGTGCAAGCTTGGTAAAAGAGCTTACCTATACGACGGCGGCGGATGCAAGCTTGACCTTGAGCATTACCGCAGGTGGTAAAGTGCTTGTAAAATGGGCTGATGCATATGTTGGGCTTGGTAAATTGACGGGCGACGTAACGATGGCGAAGCTGATTGCCCTTGGCGGTGATGGTAAGGCGGAAATTTGCACGATTGCGCTCGATACCTATTACGTAACCTTGAGCAATGCGCCCATCTATTTCAGTGAAGAGGAAATCGATTTCACGGCGTATGCATTTGACAGCGACTCGATGATTTCCGAGGAAGGATTCCAATTGCTTTCGGATGCAGGTTTCACGAAAACGCTTGCACTTTTGCAAGGTAGATTGACGGACGGCACCGACAGGCACGAAAAGGATATCCCTGATAGAGCGCACGTAGAAAAGCTGATGGCGGAGGTTAACAAGGACGCTATGGCGGCGCTTGCGTTGGCGGAAAAGTACGGCTTGAAGCATTACGTATTGAACTCTAACCTCTACAACCTTGAAAGAAATAAAAACAACTATCAATGGGTAGACGATTTTGCGGAGCTTGCAACATACACCCTTTCCGAGGCGTTTGCAGGGCATTTCCTTGCGGATGAACCTGAACATACGCTTGCTTCTATTACCCAAACGGAGCTTGAGGAATTGGTAAATGCGTATAAGGCTTATAAGCAGGCATACCCCAACGGCGAGGCATTTATTAACCTTTTGCCGATGACCAATACTACCTCGGATAGTACCTACAAAACCTATGTTCAATATTACATTGAAAATATCGCCTTGGATAAGAATGGTGTTCCTGGTACGGGCTACGTAAGTTTTGACCATTATCCCTTGTTGGATAGCGGTGTATCGTCAAAGCATCTTCGCAATTTGGAGATTGTTGGCGAAATGTGCCGTGATTATGGCATAGAGCTTCGTACCTATATCAAGGCATCGACGACGGGCGATACAGAGCGTAGTATTCGTGCGACGGAAAGTGTAAACGATTTGTATATGCAGATTTATTCCGCTTTGGCGTACGGCTCGAAGGAAATTATTTATTATCAATTCACCGACCACACCAAGACGGATGGTACGGCGGGTGATGGAGTTATTAGCGGCAGTACCCTTGAAAAGGGCAACGTTTATAACTGGACGAAGCAGGCGAATAACGAAGTGAAAGCGTTTGGCGCGGCGTATATGAACTTTACCTGGAAGAGTGTTTCCGTATTCGGTAAAACGAGCATCACGCAATTTAACAACTTGAAGAGTAAGGCATCTGCTTATGGCTATCTCACGGGTGTATCGTCGAGCGTGAGTGTGCTCGTCGGCAACTTCGACGATTTCGATGGTGTATACGATTATTCTGCAAAGCATGGTTACATGGTTGTAAACTACGGCAACACGGATAATATGACGCATGCAACGTCGGATATCACCCTGACCTTTAATAGTAGCGTAAATAAGGTGCTCGTTTACGAAAACGGGAACGCAACGGTTATGTCGTTGAACAATAATGCGGTTACATTAAAGTTGGAAATGGGTGAAGGCGCATTTGTTATCCCTTTCAAAGCGTAAGAGTGGGGTGAAAAACGGTGAAAAAGCAATATCAAGAGATGGATATCCGCATTCTTATGTTCGAGGCACAGGATATCGTGACGTTTTCCACGTTGCAGGACAGCGTCGTAGAGGATTCAACTAGGCACGAGGATATCTACGACAGCAGTAATAAGTGGTGGAAGTAAGCAAACGACGATAAAGGCTTGCCCGTTACAGGTTTGATAAAAATTTGTAACGGGCGCTTTTATAAAGGGGTGAAAATATGGATAAAAGTATAAAATTCGGCTTTTGGAATTATATCGACAGCGGTATTATGGGCAAGGAAGCGGTAAAAGACTGGAAGGAGCTTGGCATGAACTTGGCGATGAGCTTCGACTTTGACGCAAGCATCCACAACAAACAAGATATGTTGGATATCTTGGACGAATGTGCGGCGCAGGGACTTCAGCTCGTGATCCGTGACAAGCGTACTCGCTACAAAACCCGCGCGGTGCTTTCTATGGAGGAATTCGTGCAAGGCGTGCGTGAGGCGTATGCCGATTTTGGTCACCATCCTGCAACCTATGGTTTCTTTGCTGGGGACGAGCCGAATGGGGACTATGAACAGGCGTTTATCGATACGACACGCATTTTACGTGAAGAAATGCCTGATTTGATGCCCTTTGGCAACGTTTTTCCGTATTGGGGCGGCGGCAGTGATTATGATATGCTGACGGGACGCAATCCCGACCATTATTACGGCGTCGTGACCAAAATGATGCGGGAAGGCAAACTCCCCGTGATTGGTTTTGACCAATATTCGCAATGTTTAGAGGAAAATCACAATCAGGAGCTTGGAATAAACAGCTGGTATTACAACCTCGATATGTTCCACAAGGTAACGAAGGAAAACGGCGGTTGTTTCTACGTGACGGCGCTTTGCGTAGGGCATTGGGCATACCGTGTACCTAATGAGGACGATTTCCGTTGGCAAATCAACACGGCGTTGGCACACGGGGCGAGAGGTGTTTTTTGGTTCCACCTCTATAACTTGAAAGGTGACAGCAGTTACCGTAACGCACCTTTTTATGGTGAGAATTACAAACGCACGGAAACCTTTACCTATCTTGCTCGTCAGCAGGACATTTTCCGTCAGGAATTGATGGAGCAGTTCAACAAAATGGAGCTGACCAAGGTATATCACACGGGACATATTTACGATCCGACGAAGCGTTTTTCCTCGGACGATACCATCAAAGAGGTGAATGGTAAATTCAGCTATCCCACCATCATCAGCTACTACAAGGAGTTTGACAGTGAAGAGCGTTGGGTATCTCTCGTGAACGGACATCAACGCTACGCCAACCTTCTTACGATATATTTTGCAAACGGCGTAATGAAAAAGGTATGGCTTGCCCCCGGGGAAATGAAACTGTACAAGTTAAGTGAAATTGAGAAGGAAACAAATGAAAACGTATAACATTCGTTATGAAAAACCGATTGTAAATTGGGACGAGGCGTTGCCTCTTGGCGATGGCAAGCTCGGTTGCTTGATTTACGGTGACGGCCCCTTGCATTTGACCTTGGATAGGGTGGATTTGTGGGACTCCCGTCCCCATCCCGTTACCTTGGAAAAGGGGTTTAACTACGCCAACCTTTTGCGCCTTGTAAAGAGTGGTGACGATGCTGATTGGAAGGAGTACGAACGCCTTTTTGACGAAATTTGCCGTGACTTGGCGTATCCCAGCAAGATTACCGCAGGGCGTTTAGAGGTGGATTTTGGGAAAAAGTTCACCGATTTACACTCTGAGGTAGATATCAAAACGGCAACCGCCCGTGTGACGGACAAGGCGAAAACGATGCGTTTGGATGCGTTTATGTGTGCAACCAAGCACGTCGGTGTGGCGAAAATCCACGGCGATTATACGCTGGATATCCATATCCCTGCATACATCACGGACACGGACAAGGTGGAAGGCTTGGGGTATCCCAAGGCAAGTATTTGCCGTGACGGGGCGTATATTTATTACGTGCAGGAAACCCATACCGCATTCCGCTACGGCATTATGGCACTTTCTAAAAAGTGCGAAGGCTACGACGAGCTGTATTTTACCATTATGGTGGGTGAAAATGCCACCAAAATGGTGAAAATGGCGAAGGAAGAGCTAGATAAGGCGGCGGAAATCGGGTATGAAGGCTTGAGAAAATCCCACCTTGCGTGGTGGAGAAAATATTGGGCAAAATCCTCCGTTTCGCTTGGGGATGAACTGCTTGAAAAAACCTACTACCGTTCGTGGTACTTGTTTGCATCCTGTTCCCGTAAGGGCTTCTATCCGATGCCTTTGCAGGGCGTTTGGACGGCGGACAACGACCGTATCCCGCCTTGGAAGGGGGATTATCACCACGATACCAATACCCAGTTATCCTACCAATCCTTCTTGAAGGCGAACCGCTTGGACGAGGGGAGTGTTTTCGTCGATTATTTGTGGGATATGCGTGAAGTATTCCAACGCTTCGCCAAGGATTTCTTCGGTGTGGATGGGTTATTGTTGCCCTCCTGTTCGACGATTGACGGCAAACCAATCGGTGGTTGGGCGCATTATGCCTTCTCGCCTACGATGACCATTTGGGCAGCGCAAAGCTTTGACGAATATTACCTCTATACGGGGGATAAAGCCTTCTTAAAGGAGAGGGCTTACCCGTATTTTGAAGAAATCGGCAGGGCAATTTATGGCTTGATGGAGGGAAAGGACGGGAAACTGTATTTACCTCTTTCCAGTTCCCCCGAAATCTACGATGCGACGAGAGAGGCGTATTTACAGCCCAACTCCAATTTCGACCTCGCATTGATACGCTATTTATACAAAACCTTGCTTGGTTATGCGGAAAAGTTGGGCAAGGACGGGGGCATGTATGCGGATATTTTGTCGAAATTGGACGAAATTGCCGTAGACGAGGAAGGCGTGGTGCTGTTGGATAAAACCCAACGCTTGCCCGAATCCCACAGACATTTCTCCCATATCATGTGTATGTATCCCTTGCATTTGCTCAATTACGACAGCGAGGAAAATAAACGAATTTACAAGAATACCTTGGTGCATTTAGAACAGCTTGGTACAGGCTGGTGGGTAGGCTTCTCGTATGCAATGTGTGCACAGGTATGTGCGATGGCACAAATGGGCAACGCCGCGTACGAACGATTGCGTATCTTCGCCAAG
>JAZRFV010000055.1:0-5173 GCA_045643825.1 Candidatus Scatosoma sp. | reverse complement strand
GCCCATTCTGAATACTACGTTGTCAAGTCTTCTTTCAAGGATCGACAACATGTTTTCACCGGTTACACCCTTCATGCGGTCAGCCATTTCGTAATATTTACGGAATTGACCTTCTTGTACACCATAAATACGCTTGGTCTTTTGCTTTTCACGAAGCTGCAAACCGTATTCGGATACCTTCTTTCTGTCTGCACCGTGCTGACCAGGAGCAACGGGACGCTTGTTGAAGGGGCATTTTTCCATGTAGCACTTGTCGCCCTTAAGGAAAAGCTTACCGCCTTCTCTTCTGCAAAGCTTACATTTTGCTTCTCTATATCTAGCCATAATTCTCTAACTTCCTCCTGATTAAACTCTACGACGCTTCGGGGGTCTGCAGCCGTTGTGAGGGATAGGGGAAACGTCGGAAATCAAGGTGATTTCCAATTCGCAAGCGGAGAGTGCGCGGATTGCGGATTCTCTACCAGCACCGGGGCCCTTTACGTAAACCTCAACAGTTCTCAAACCGTGTTCTTTCGCAACTTTAGCTGCCGTTTCTGCTGCCATCTGTGCTGCGAAAGGCGTACCCTTTCTGCTACCCTTGTAACCAAGTGCACCAGCACTGGATTGGGAGATAGCGTTACCAGCCATGTCCGTAACCGTTACGATCGTGTTGTTGAACGTAGATTGGATATGAACCTGACCTTTGTCAATCTTTTTAATTTCTTTACGCTTACGAGAAGCGACTTTCTTTACTTGTGCCATAATTCTTTAATCGCCTCCTCTATTATTTCTTCTTACCTGCGATAGCGCGTGCAGGACCTTTACGCGTACGAGCGTTTCTCTTCGTGCTCTGGCCGCGAACAGGCAAGCCCTTTCTGTGACGGATGCCACGATAGCAACCGATTTCCATAAGGCGCTTAATGTTGAGGGATACTTCACTACGAAGTTCACCTTCTACTCTCAAGTTACGATCAATATATTCTCTCAATTTGGAAACGTCCGTTTCATCAAGATCCTTTACTCTCGTATCAGGATTGATGCCCGTTTCAGCGAGAATCTTTTTGGAAGTGGTCAAACCGATACCATAGATGTAGGTAAGGCCGATTTCCACTCTCTTTTCTCTGGGTAAATCCACACCGGCAATACGTGCCATAGATTTCTGTCCTCCGTTTTTTAATTCTTTTTTATATTTAATGTATATCGCCAACGAATGCCTCGGGTTCAGCAGTGGAAAATGCTTTATCGACGCATTGTATTATTTTCGTAATCTCGTTTATAATCCTTGTCGGATTTTTCGATGAAAAATGCCTATTTTTGCAAGGATTATTAAACGCAACAAAACTGAGTTTCCGTAAAATTACGGAAATTCAGCTTGATTACAGTATTCATTTTTGAGAAAAATATCGCTTTTTTGCGACATCCCCCAAATTACGGCATACTAACATTTTACCATAATATGTCAAGATGTGTCAAGTGTTTTGCGATACTTTTTTAGGGATTTTTTTAAAAATTAGCCCTGTCTCTGCTTGTGGCTCTTGTTCTTGGAACAAATAACCATTACTCTGCCGTTTCTTTTAATAACTTTGCACTTGTCGCACATAGGTTTTACAGAAGGTCTTACTTTCATTGTTTTTCTCCTTGTTAATTAAACTCTTGCGTCGTATACTTACGACTTGCTGCGCCACGTGATTCTGCCTTTCGTCAGATCATACGGACTCATTTCCAACTTTACCGTATCGCCTTCGATGATTCTAATATAGTTCATACGAAGCTTACCGGAAATATACGCCGTGATTATGTGACCGTTGGAAAGCTGTACCTTGAAGGTTGCATTGGGCAACGCTTCGATTACTTTCCCTTCCGCTTCGATTACGTCGTCTTTGGACACAGAAACTCCCTCCGATTTTTTTATCCGCGTGACTTTTTTGCCACGTCTTTTTTATTTTTTCTATCGTTATAACGTTAATATTTCCACGCCATCCTCTCGGATTACGATGGTGTTTTCATAATGTGCTGCAGGTTTCCCATCCATCGTGACCGCGCCCCAGCCGTCCTTTAACAAGCGGACCTTCCAATCGCCCATGGCGATCATCGGCTCGATACACAGCACGGTGCCAGCTCTAAGCCGCATACCCGTACCCTTCTTCCCGTAGTTGGGAACCGAAGGATCTTCGTGCATTTCTCTACCGATTCCGTGTCCCGTGTAGGAACGGATTACACCATAGCCGTGTGCTTCAGCATGTTGTTGAACGGCATAACCGATATCATACAACGCCGAGCCTGCGCGCAGGTTTTCGATGGCTTTGAAGAAACATTCTTCCGTAACCTTGACCAGCTGCTTTACTTCAGGAGCAACAGCACCGATACAGAAGGTTCGGCATGCATCACCGTGATAGTGCTTTTTATCGACCACCACGTCTACGCTGACGATGTCGCCATCCTTTAAGATGCGTTCGTCAGGGATTCCGTGCACGACCATTTCGTTGACCGAAATGCAAGCCGATGCAGGGAAGCCGCCATATCCAAGACAGGAAGGATTGCCGCCCGATGCACGGATGTACCGTTCCACCAATTCGTCAACCTCTCTCGTACTCATACCGGCTTGAATCTTCGAGCCGACAAAATCTAACGTGTCTCGTACGATTTTACAAGATTCTCGGATAAGGTCTATTTCTTTTTCGCTTTTTACGTGAACCATATTTCGTTATCTTAAGGTATCTAACTTTGCTGAAATTTTCTCAAACACATCCTCGGGGGTTGTGTTGCTTTTTACGTTGAAGAGCAAGCCCTTCTTCGTGTAGTAGTCGATAAGCGGCGCCGTTTGCGCTTTATACACCTTCAAACGCTTGCTTACCGTTTCAGGGTTATCGTCCTTTCTTTGATAGAGCTCTCCGCCGCAACGAGCACAAGTAATTGCACCGTTTAAGCGGGAAATGTGATAGCTTTCGCCGCAATCCTTGCAAACTCTTCTACCGCACAAGCGGTCCATCAAGAGTTCTTCGTCGACGTCGATGTTAATCACCAAGTCGATGTGTTCCATCTTGTCAAGCACCTCCGCCTGTACAACCGTACGGGGGAAGCCGTCAAGCATGTAACCATCTTTGCAATCGTCGCGAGACAAACGCTCCTCTACGATTTCGCAAGTTTCCTTATCGGGGACGAGCTTGCCGTCGTCGATATAGGTTTTTGCGAGCAACCCGATCGGGGTTTGATTCTTCATGTTTTCTCTGAAAATATCGCCCGTTGAAATGTGAGGAAGATTGTAGCAATCCGAAATTTTCGAAGCCTGCGTCCCTTTTCCTGCACCGGGCGCGCCGAGTAAAATAATGTTCATGTTTTTTACTACCTCGCTGACAAATCACTAAAGATCTTCTTTTGTCAACCTTCACGCTCCGCCTGCCTTACGCAAGCGAAGCGCTGGGTTATTTCTTATTTCAAGAAGCCTTTGTAGTTTTTCATCATCAGCTGTGCTTGCAACTGCTTTTCAAATTCCATTGCGCAGGATACTACGATGAGGATACCCGTCGTAGAGAATACGTTGACAAGATCAAACGCTGCCCATGCGAATGCAACGGAAGGAATGAAGGCAACAAGCGAAAGATAAATTGCGCCGAACAACGTGATACGGTTGGAAATCTTTTTGAGATATGCCTCCGTAGCTCTACCAGGACGAATACCTTGGATGAAGCCGCCGTTCTGCTGAATACTCTTGGATACGTCTTCGGGATTGAATTGCATCTGTGCATAGAAGAACGAGAATGCGAAAATCAATACGCAAAGAACGAATGCATATACAACAGCACCCCAACCTTCTGCCGTTGCCGACATCCAGTTGTTCCACCAGATTTCAAAACCCGAACCGGGCCAGAACATGCTGGCAAGCCTTTGAGGGAAACTGAGGATCGAGAACGCGAAGATGAGAGGCATAACGCCGCCACCGGAGATTCTGATAGGAATCGCGGAGGACTGACCGCCGTACATCTTTCTGCCCTTGATTTGTTTAGCATACTGCACGGGTACCTTTCTTTCGGAAAGGTCAACGTAGATGATTGCGAAGAAGATTACTGCGCAAACAAGGAAGAATGCAATCAAATCCCAAATTTGACCAATGTCGCTGGGAATTGCCTTAATCTTGTTTACGATTTGCATACCTGCGGTGGACAAGATACCAACGAAAATAATCATCGATTGACCGTTGCCTACACCGTAGTCGGTAATTCTTTCACCGATCCACATTACAACCAATGCACCTGCCGTGTAAACGAGCGCCATAAAGATACCTGCAAGTACCGTCGAGTTTGCAAACAACGACACTTGAATCGCTTGCTTATCGCTTGCAAAGTTGATAATGATACCAACCGATTGGATAATTGCAAGCAAAATCGTTACGTATCTCGTATATTGCGCGATTTTTTTACGGCCTTCTTCGCCTTGCTTGGACAATCTTTCAAGCGCAGGAATACCTACCGCCAAAAGCTGCATAATAATCGACGCGTTGATGTAAGGCCCGATACCCAAAGCAAACAGCGTACCTTGAGCAAGCGCGCCACCGGTAAGACTGCTCATCAAAGTGAGGTAGTCATTCGTTTCTACTGCGCCACCAAATGCAACTCTGTCCAAACCGGGAACCGGAATAAAACAGCCGATACGGAAAACCAAGAGCAAAAGGAGCATCATGTACACCTTGCGTCTGATTTCCTTTACCTTAAAGGCATTGATAATTGTCTGTAACATTTTTTTCTCCGTTAATGGTTTTTTCTTGCGTTTTAACGGGAGGGGGTTCCCCTCGTCAAACGTCGGGGAGAAATAACGCGAACTACGGAAAATCGCATGCGCAATTTTCCGTGGTCACATTCTCTAATTAGAGGGTCTCCGCCGTACCCTGGGCAGCTTCGATAGCTGCTTTTGCGGATGCGGAGAATTTCGCCGCTTTCACGGTAAGCGCAACGTTATGTTCGCCGCTACCGAGAACTTTCAGTCCGCAGTTATTTTTAACTTCTTTCGCAAGACCGTTTGCCATTACGAAGCCGTAGTCAACAACCGTACCTGCAGGCAATTCTGCAAGGTCAGCAAGGTTGACAATAACGTATTCCTTTTTGCCGTTGTGCGTGAAACCTCTCTTGGGTACACGACGTGCAATAGGCATCTGACCGCCTTCAAAGCCGGGACGTACACCGCCACCGGAACGAGCCCA
>JAZRFV010000054.1:0-12856 GCA_045643825.1 Candidatus Scatosoma sp. | reverse complement strand
GGTAATATCGGTGTGGTAGCGTTTTTCCTTGTATTTTGCCTTGTTGGAGTCGATACGGCTCAACATACAAAATCTCGACGATCCGTCATTAGAAATCTTATTTTTTCCGTTGGATGCAACGCTTACCGCAGGTGCCGTAGCAGGCGCGGTAGAGTCACCCGCAATCGCAGGCGCGTCAACGATTTGTACAGAGGGCGCTTGCGCAGTATCGCTTCCCGCGTATGCCTGTGGAACATCGCTGAAGGGGAGCGAAGGGGCGATTTGTATCGTCGTTCTGCTGGCGCGTTTTTTCGAGTCGTTCAAGATAAATACGGTAAGTACCGCAAGCAAAATCAGTAACACCATAACGTAACCGATTACTGCGCCCTTCGAGGAAATCGCGTCCACGAAAGCCGAAAGCAGGGCGGTCGGTTTTACGCTGGTCAATATGCTTGTTGTAAACTGTTCAAAAAACATAAAATTACTCCAAATTGCCTGTTTCCATACCCCTTGTGAGAGGGGTAGGAAAGGCGTTTTTGATGTTTATTCTCGTACCTGGGTGGGGTATATTGGTTAATTACGCTTTGGAAACGAGCATTTCGTGGGAAATTTGTACGTTATCCTCGCCGAAGATACGCTCGATTTCTTCGATAAGCGTTTTGTCCGTCTTATCCAGTTTACCTGCAAGCGATGCCGCAAGGGTGGGAAGGATTACGGAAGCAAGCGCGCTGTCGATGGCAATGGGTAACTCCGTATCCATAGACAACAACGTAGAAAGGTAATTTTCAATACGAAGCCAAAGCTTGTTGCCGATCTTGTAAGAAGTATGTTTGAAGGCGAACGCTTCCACAGCGTCGATCTTCTTCCAAATGTCTTCGTTGAGCGAGAATTTCGCCTTGCATCTTTCGGACAAGTACTCGAAATCGGTTAAGGTAATGGGTACGAACTCGGTCTTGGGTTCGATGGGTTCGCCGATAGCATGTTTCACGGGGAGAACGGTTGCGCATTCTAACATGTACGCAGGTACGTTTTCCACAAGCATTCCCTTTTCAAGGTCGGTGATAAACCAAACGTTGTTGGGGATGGTATAAACTGCATCGGAGCCCTTCGGAGAAACCTCTGCGTTGGAGTGAGGGTTGCTGAAATATTTTACGTAAGGGATCAAATAATCCGAAATCTTCGCCACCTGCAAGTTCTTCAAATAGATGATGTGCATCGTTTGAGGCTTTTCGTTTGCGGAAATGAGCGCACTCAATACGGAGGTGGACACCAAAGAGCCGTCTTCGGTGGTTACACGCAACAATCTATCGTTGGGGTTGTGCGCCTCGGTAATCGTTTCGGTAAACAAGCTTGCGTTGAAATAGTTTGCAACGGCATTTACAAAGCTGTCAAAGGTTTCCGCATCGGCGGTTTTTGCGATAAGGAGCTTCGAGGAAGCGAATGCGGCAATCAAATTCGCCGCGCTGTTGCCGTCAACAGCAACACCGTTTTCACCAGCGGATTTTCTGAAATCAGCTGCCGCCAAAGCAAAACTCATGTTTTCGTTCAACATTGCGTTGGAGGAATCCGTGTAAACCTCTTCGCCGTCTTCCATAAACAATGCAGAATCGGTTACGTCAAACTTAAATTCTGCCAAGAAGAGTTTTTCAAGCTGATCGCTTGCGGTGGTTGTCGCATGCTCGAAGAGTTTTTTATTCTTTTCGATAAGAGCCGCTTCTTCCATTTTTACGCGTGCCTTGAGGTTGCGGGAAGCCACCAAAAGGGCTACGGAGCCGAGAAGGATTACTGCGCCAATGATCAAAGGAATCAAGGGTGCGTTCGCGGTTATGGACATCAACGTTACAAGAATTGCAACGGCAAGACAAATAAATCCTGCATTTTTTAAGTTCTTATAATTCACCATTTTATTATGTTTCGCCTCCAATCTAAACTGATTTGAAATAATGTTGGATTTCGACTGCAAGTACTTGGAAAGGTTGGGTTGAGGTCCTGTAAGGACTTTTCCGTTTACACCAACCTGCAAGGTGGTTTTGATTTGGTTGACTGCCGTACCGATGTGAAGGGTATAACTGCCTTTTTCGGTCACCTTCGCCTTGGACGCGCTGTCGTACGTCTTGAAATCGATGGTTTTAATGGTAATTCGTTCAGATTTACCCGCTTTTAGATGCAGGCTGTGGAACGCCTTCAACTCTTTCTTGGGACGCAATAATTTCGATTCTTCCATCCCAAGGTAAATCTCTATCGTTTCGTCAATCGTATACGTGCCCTTGTTTGCCACGGTCATGGTAAGACCGTTGGACGTCCAAGACACGTTCGAGATTTCGATCGGCGAGTATTTCAAACCGAAGCCAAACGGGTAGTGGATGGAGATATCCTGCGTATCGTAGAAACGATATCCGCTGAAAATACTGATTTCATTTCTACCGTGATCCTTGTAGAAGCGTTGCTTCTTGTGGAACTTATTAGGGGAGGTGTAGAAGGAGATGGTTAATTTCCCGCCTACGGTCGCCCTACCAAAGAGAGTATCCACAAGGGCTTGCGCGGACAACTTACCCGTGATGGGAGCTAACAAAAAGCTGTCTACGTTTCCGCTGAAGGTAACGTCCACGTTGATGTCGGAGGCAAGGATGGCGATAATCTTACATTTACACTTCGCAAGGGCGCTGATTAGCGCGGTTTGATTTGCAGGAAGGGTTGTGCAAGGATATGCCGTGTTGCCGTTTTCGCGAGGCTTTAAGAAGACGAAGACGGTGCTTGCCTTTTCCGCCAAAGCCACGGCAGGGGGGATGAGTGTATCGCTTCTATCCTCAAACAATTCGTACCCACGCTCGACACCGACACAGTTTTCCGGTGCGTAATCGAGGAAATATTCCGCAAACGACGCCGTTGCGCCTTTGGGGGTAACCAACGCCGCATCACCGATGATGGCGAAGGGTTGATTGGGTTTTAAAGGAAGAGCGTTATTCTTGTTTTTAAGCAGTACGGTGGATTTCGTAAGCGCGAGGGTAATCAATTCCTCGTCGTCTACGGATTTGGTCACGATAGGCTTGTCAATAGGCGCCGTTTCTTCCGTATGCTTGGCCACGTATTCCGTGAGTTCCTCCTCCGTAGGAATGGGGGATTCTTCCACCGGTTTAGCTACGTATTCCGTGAGGTCTTCTTGGTTCAAAGCCTCGGGGAGAACTTCTTCCTGCGTAGGTGCAGGGGGATTCATTTCCTCGTGAAGCTGTTGAATGCGGAAAGCAAAGTCGAGCACCTTTTCTACGGCGATATCCAACGTTTGGTCGCTGATTGCGGTTTTATGGTCGAGCGCTTCTTCCAAATTCAACATGGACGCACGGCCTTTTTCAATCGCCGATAAGATGGTGTGATATTGTTCGTAAGCGTTTTGAATGGCGATTTCAACACCGCTAAAGATAATACAATCTTCTTCCAAAGCGGCGATGGTTTCGTCGTAGGTCTTACAAACGCACAGCATATCCGTTTCGGGGGTAAAGTAGCGTTCTTTATTCCTCAAAAGGGTGCGGTTGAAGTCCTCGTAGTCTCCCTCGTTTTTAGAAATCGAACCGATTACCGCCTGCGCTTTGCTCTTTTTCAGGACGGTAGTGAAAGGTTCGTAGAAGAAATCGTGCAACGCCTTGGCATCGGGCTTAAGGTCCATGTTGGCGATCTCTTTTTTCGTCAGGCAAAAATCGGGGATAATGCCGATTTTTTTACATTGTTCTACCGCAGAAAGGAACGCCATGGCGATTTGCGAGGAAAGTAAGGGATCCTCGGACAATGCAAGCTGCGCCTCTGCACCGAGATTAATCTTCGGCGAGGGGATAATGATGACGTTTGCATCTTCGCAGGTACGTTCGATAATATTCTTGGTCACGTTTGTGATCAGGTGGGGATTCCACGATCTTGCCAAGGTGTACGGCGTGAGGCCGTCACCATCTTTGGCAAACAACTCCTCCAAGGTCACAATCTTCACATGGGGGATGCCGAGCTCTGCGTATTCTTCGTCAGCAAGGCGATGGATATCCGTGATGAGGGATATTTTTTGTTTTGCTGACATGTTGTTTAACAATTCTGTATACTTTAACATTGTCGTCTCCGATGATAGTATTTCGGGTAAATGCTTACGAAGAAGCTTCCACCATGTCGATGAGGGTTATGGAAAGATCCTTGATATATGCACAGTCGTCTCCGCTGTTCGCACTACTGTCTTTCGAGTAGGTAAACGTAAGCACGTCGCCTGCGGATAACTCAATCGTGATTTCTTGGTAGGAGGAATTCGTACCGGAAATTTGGAACTTTTTGCTTGAGTTGACGTATGCGGTAAACATATCATAGTTTTCCTCGGAGCTTACCTTGTAAGAGAAGGTAACGCTCATACTGCTCGTAGCAGTAATCGTCATCGTAGAGGAGGAGCTATCAGAATGGTTCTGGGAGGTAATTTCACCAGAATCATTAATTGCGAAGGGGGACGAAGAGTTGTTGGTGATAAATTCGCAGGAAGCGAAGTTGTCCTTGGTAACTACGAAAATAACAAGCTCTTTCCCGCAAACGGTACATACGTCGTCTACCAACTGATGGTTGTTGGTGGTAGGTAAGGTTTCCGTTTCTTGTTCACCACAAGAAGGACAGGTATACGTCTTGATACCCGTATCCTTACAGGTGGGCTGTAAGGTAACGGAGGCCACCTTGTTTACGACGGAGGTACTAACGTTACCGTCTTCATCATACATCCAGGTATACGTTCCGGATTCGTGGATACAATCCGCATAGGTGTATACGGTCATGCTGTAACCGCTCGTGTTCAAGTTCGACCACTTGGAAGCGGTGCCCTTGAAATAAATCGTACAATAGCGCAACGTATACAACTCGTCGGTGTCTATCTTGGAGATAGTGTTTGGCAACAATACGTAGGAGTATTGAGAAAGCGAATTCAACGCACGCTTGAAGATTTGGTAATTATAAGTGGTGCCATTGACAACCAATTCAGGAACTTCAACGACGCCATAGCCGACGGTGGGGTTCAAACGGATCAAATACCAAACGCTGTTATAAGAAACGAACTTCGCAGATGCGGTGCTCGACGTTACTTCTTTCGTTGTCAAGGGAGAACCGCTGGATCTTACCGCGAGCGCGTAACAACCGACGTAGCCGTAGTCCGTGCCACCTTTCGTTATGTTAAGATCGCTCCAGTTGATAACGTCGTAAAGGTTGAGACAGTTGTAGAATGCGTAGGAACCGATTTGCGTCAGGTCGTCGGGAAGAGATACTACTTCCAAGGACGAGCAGGAGTAGAACGCGCTGTCACCAATCATCGACAAGGAGTCGGGGAACATAACGCTTTGAACGTCGTAGCAATATGCAAAAGCGTTGTTTGCAATTTTCGTAATGGTAGCGTCTTCGTCGAAGGTGAGCGTTTCCAGGTTTTCACAGTCATAGAACGCGTTTTCCATAATTTCACGAACGCCATCCCCAATGGTTACCGAGGTGAGGGTGTAATTATTGCTGAACGCATTTTTGTATACGACGAAGGAGTTTACCTTCTTGCTGTTGTACGTAAAGCTATCTAAAACAAGTGCGCTGGGGTTATATCCGTCAGCCAAGCCCATCAAGAACCAATTAGAATCGCTCTTTTTGAACATGAGTTCATCGATTTGAACGTCGTGGAGTGCTTCAGCGCTTGCATTCGTGTGGATAATGATTGCGTTAAGTGCAATTGAACCATACGTCGAAGAACCGATGGAAAGGGGGAGCCCTGCCAGGTTGTAGATTTCGAAGATTTTACTGCTGCCGACAAACGTATCGGAGTAAGAGGAGAAATCACTGCGAACGGTTACCGACGTCAAGTCGTAGCAATACGAGAATGCGTAGGAGCCGATGTAGGTAAGGTTTGCAGGGAGTCTCAAAGCCTCGATATCGGTATAAGAGAATGCATAGTTTCCGATAGAGGAAAGCTGACCATAGGTTGCAAAGCTAATATTGGACAACGAGGAACAGCTTTCAAATGCGTAGTTATCAATTGTGGTAAGCGTAGAGGGGAAGGATATGCTCGTAACCCCAGAGTTTTTAAATGCGGAATTTCCGATTTGGGTAAGCTGACTGCCCGAAGCAAAGCTTACGTCCGCAAGACTGGAACAGTTATAGAACGCATAGCCATTGATGGTGGAAACGGATGCAGGGATGGTGATGCTCGTCAAGCCACTATTAGCGAAAGCGTAATCGCTAATCATGGGGAGTCGAGGACTATACCCGAAGCTTACGCTGGTCAACGAGGAGCAGGAGTAGAACGCATATCCGCCAATATCCGTCACCGAAGAAGGGATAGAAATCGTCGAGATATCGGTGTAACCAAATGCGGATGCGCCGATTTGTGCAAGCTGGCTGCCCGTTTTAAAGGATATGCTATCCAACGAAGAGGAGTAGAACGCGCTTTCGCCTATATATATTACGGAAGAAGGAATTTCAATTTCTGAAATACCGCTGTAAGCAAATGCCGAGTCAGCAATTTGGGTAAGCTGACTGCCAGAGGCGAACGATACGCTATCCAAGGAATAGCAAGACGAGAACGCCGCAACGTCGATATAGGTTACGGAAGCAGGGATTGTGATATCCGTGATTCCGCAGTTTGCAAAGGCGGAATTGGGGATATATCCAAGGCTGCTGCCCGATTCAAAGGTTACGTCTTCCAGCGACGAACAATAATAGAATGCACGTTCACCAAGGGTGGTGAGGGTGCTGGGGAAGGTAACCTCCGTGATGTTGGTGTAAGCGAATGCCTCCGCGCCGATACTTACGGTGGAGTTAGGGATTTCCACCGAGGAAACCGAGGTGTTGTAGAATGCTGCGTCGGCAATTTCTTCAAACGAAGAGGTGTTATCCGCGGTAACTTCGGTCAAACTGTCACAATCGCTAAACGCATGCGAGCAAATCTTCGTTACGTCAGCGGAAATATTTACCGATTTGATGGTCGTGTTGTTGAAGAACAAATACGAGGGTAACGCATACTTTATACGCGAGGAAGAATATACGTTAGAGGGCAAATCCAACTCCTCGCTGGTGTTATCGTATTTGGTCAAATACCACTCGTTATCGGTTGCTTGAAGAAGGGTAAATCCACCCGTGGTAACGGTATACAAGGATCTTTCCGAGATGCTCGAGAAAATTCTCAAAGCGTTTTCAAAGCAAGCGGTCACGTTCAAGGAAGAAAGGTTGGTTACGTCGTACAATCTTCTACAACCATAGAAAGCGGAGCTGTCAATTTGTGTAAGAGACGAGGGTAACACGATTTCCCCAAGAGACGTACAGTAGTAGAACGCATTCGAACCGATGCTGGTAAGCGTATTAGGGAAGTTTACCTGACGAAGGCTCGACATTTCAGAGAAAGAGCCCGAAGGGATAGAGGTTGCCTTGGTAAGGGTAACCGTATTCAGATTTTCAGGAATTTGGTAGCTGTAGGTGTTGGTATCATAGTAAAGATACTTAAACCCGTTTGCGGAATAGCTCGTCGTAAGCCCTGCGTAGGGAAGGGTAATGCTCTCCAACGCCGTCGTGCCGATTAACGCACCGTAACCAAGGTTGGTAACGTTGTCGGGGATAACAAGCGAGGTGAGGGAGGCGCAATTTTCAAACGCCTTTGCACCGATAGTGGTGAGGGTGTCGGGCAAAACGAAGGTTTCTACGCCTGCACAGTTTTGGAAGGCGTAGGAAGGCAACGATTGACCGCTCACGCTGGAGATGGTTACGTATTTTAACGAGTCAGGGGTACCCGAGCCCGAGAAATAATAGCCGAAGTTCGTACCATAGCTATAAATCGAGGGGAAGGGTGCCGTCATGGTAATCAGCGAGCTGCAATTATCGAAAACGTGGGACGAAATACTCGTTATCGTTTCCGGGATTTCAATCGTGCTTAAGGAAGCACAGCCCGAGAATGCACGTTCCCCAATTGTATGTACACTGGAGGGGAAGGTGAAGGTGGGAAGGGATTGACAATTTTCAAATGCCGAGCTTTCAATCGTGGTCAAGCTCAAAGGAAGCACGATGCTCTTGAGTGCCGAGCAATTATAGAACGCTCTCGTAGGGATAGAGGCAACGTTTGCGGGGAGAATAATCGTTTCCAATGCGGAACAGCCTTCGCAGACGCTTTGAGGAAGACTCGTGATATCGGTCGGAAGACTCAAATAAGTAAGCGAGGTACAACCTGCGAAAGCGTGATCTTCAATGGTCGTTGCATTGTTACGGAAAATCGCCGAAGCCAACGAGGAACAACCCGAGAAAGCATATCTACCCGTATTTACAACCGCTTCGGGGATCGTAACAGCTTGCATGGAGGAGCAGTTTGCGAACGCGTATTCGCCGATGCTGGTTACCGTTGCAGGAATGTTTACCTCCTTAAGCGAACGACAGTTGTTGAAGCAATTGATGGGGATGGTTGTAATCGTCGCGGGAAGGGTAACCTTCGTGAGCGACGTAAAGCTTTCAAATGCATAGTTGGGAAGCGTGTAGCCCGACAAAAGGGTGAATTCCTGTAACGAGCAGGAGCTACCGCTTGCAATGACGTGCGACAAAGGTCTGGGGATGGATTGTACGGTGTTGCCAAGGAAGGGCAACGTAAGAGAGGTGAGCCCCGTACAATTCGACAAAGCGTTGTTGCCGATATACACTACGGTAGAAGGAATATTCAACGAGGTAATCGCGCTACAATTCATAAATGCGGCTTCGCCGATTTGCGTTAAGGAGTTCGACAAAACCAACGTTTCCATGGATGTACAACCCTTGAAAAGGTTGTTGGGGATATAGGTGACACCGTTCGGAATCGTAGCGGATTCCAACGACGAACAATTTTCAAAGGCGCTTGCGCCGATGCTTGTTAATTCGGGGGAAATCTCAAAGGTCGTAAGCTCGGTACAACCGCTGAATGCGAAGGCGCCGATGTTGGTTACGGGGGTAGAGAACTCTACGGTTTCAAGGTTGGTATCATCTTCAAACATGTACGAAGGGATGGTATCCAATTTCGTAACGGTAAGATTTTTCACGCTGGAATCGTTATCGGAACCGAAGAAATAATCCAAGGTTTGGATATCTTCCACGTCGGGGCCCACGAAGGGGGTTTGGAAATTCTCCAACGAAGAGCAATTCTTCAAAATCGTTCTACCGATTTGCGTTGTGGAATCGGGGATGGTAAGCGTTTTAAGGCTGGTACAGTTTGCAAAAGCGTTGTCCTTAACGGCGAATACCGTACTGGGAAGGGAAACGGTGGAGAGGGCTGAACAACCGTCAAACGCATTCGCTTCAACGGTTTGAAGGCCTCTGTCAATCACAACGCTGGTCAATTTTTTACAGCCTGCAAAGGCGTTTGCACCTAAAAGCGGAGTGGATTCGATGTGGACCGTCTGCAAATTGCTTGCCTTTGCAAAGGCGGAATCTTGAATTTCAATTTCGCCCTTAAATTCGATTGTATGTACGTTGGAACGGGCGAAGGCCTTGGAATGCACCGCGATAACGTCGTGCCCTTCGATTTTATCGGGGATAATGATATGGCCTGCCTTTGACTTGGTGCCAACGATGATGATGGGGCCTGTCTTACGGTTTTTGGTGGCGAAGGTGTATTCTACACGATCAAGGGAGAAGATTTCTTCCGTACGGGTGAAGTTGTACAGCTTAACCCCCAAAACCAAGAACAAGGTAACGATGATCAAGGAGAAAAGGGAAAGGAAGAACCCGGGCGCGTGAAGCGTTCTTAAAACCGATTTATGCGTGTGCCCACCCATCTTGTGAAGGTAGGGGACGCGGTCGATTTCGTGGGATTTATCCTGCTTTTCGTAGACAACCTCCACCTCGTTTCCGTGCGTTATGTAAAGATAATCTCCGTAGTTGACGGAATTGATGGTAACCTGGAAGTCAGCGTAAGCATGTTCCATAACGATGGGACGGTTGACAACAAAGCAAGAACGCCCCTTTACTTTTAAAGAGGAGTGTTCAATCTTTTCAGTTTTCACTACGTTCCCGTCTATGTCGTAGCATTCTACGGAAAAGGAAATGGCGGTTAAGGTTTCGTTTTTCGGATTTTCAAAACGGAAGAAAAGCTGGTTTTCTTGTCCCTTTCTTACGACCATATATTGCTTTACGGCAACAAAGTTTGGTATTACCGGATGCGTATAAAAGCCTTTTGAAACAATTTTCTCATTCATAGCAATCACCTTTTAGCCCTGGAAGTTCTCAAATATAACGTGTAACAAGCGCCTGCGATACTTAATGCGCAGATGAGCGTGGGGATAAGGAATAACCAACCGCTCGTCAGCATTTTTTCAGCGAAGGTTTCTCTAAACAATCCGCCAAACATGTGCGAGAGAGAAAACGTAACGCCGATGGTCATACCGATGGAAAGCAGTAATGCCGCGCCGCCGAAGAGGAGTAACCTTGCGGTGCTGATTCTCGCCAAGAGCGTTTTGCGGAATTCCTTTTTATTGATTTGGTTAATAATAATGCTTGCATACGCGGTTTCTTTGGGGAGCTCTACCTCCTTGGTGAACCCGTCGGGGCCGATGAGGTCCATCGCGTTGATAACCAAGAAGCATTCCTCTTGCCCGTTAAACAAGGCGATATCAAAATCGATATAGCTTACGGTGGAGGAAACCTTGCCCTTAAACGTCTTCTTACCGTCCTTTTTCGCAAGGATGTATTGCGACATGTATTTTCTCGATGCCATGGAAGGCTCGTACACAATGGCATAATCGTCATCGTTGAATTTGTATTTCTTCAACCCGCGGTCATTTGACTGCGTTATAGAATAATTGCTCTTCAAAATCAGCTTGGGCAGAACCCAAACCAACAGAAGAGCGTAAGCGATGCTTATTAATACCAGTAACAAGGTCCAGAACAACATAATTATCTCCTCGTATAACGCGTTGCAACCTTGCAATTGCAACGTGAAAAAAAGTGATTGTATATATTATACAACTTTTTGGTTTAATAGTCAAGAACATGGGACTAAAAATATTATAAATATTTTACGTCTAAAATGACGGTGTTTGACGGTTTGAAAAGAGGGGATTTGTAAAGAAAAATCGAGTTTCCCTATACCATGTACGTGTTGAGTAATTTATTGTGCTTTTCTATTTTAACGCATACCTGGGTGGGGTGTTTTTATTTCAACACATACATGGTGCCTCGTTTTGTAAAGATATTTTGGTGTATGAAATAGCTCTAATAATAAAATTTGATAATAAAAACAGGCGCACTGTGGGCTAAACCCACCTCCTATATAAACAGAAAGAGCAAGAGTAGGTGGCTATATTTTTTAGTAAAACAGGTGCCAAAACAGGTGCCAAACCACCCGATTTTCGTGAAAATGGGCATTTTCGACTGAATATTTATTTAAAAATGCCTTACTTTGGTGCGGTCGCAAGGAGCAAAGCGACGGAATAGCGAGGAACGAGCGTCCAGGAATTGAAGACGTGCGACGATACGAAAAAAGCCTTGATTTTCAAGGCTTTTTTCATTTGAACGCCAAAATGGATGCCAAAAATTTTTATAAAATTAAACGATCGTTTTGTTGGTTGCATTAAGAATTTTAATGCAAGTTCAATTTAAAGTTAGTATAACAAAAAGGAGGAGATTGTCAATAAATATCGGCGTGGATTGAAACCTGTTTTACATTGTAAATTCACAAACATTAACGATAAAATCTAATATCAATAGGTCCTCGAAACTAGAAAAGAGTTGTCAAATATGCGAAAACTTTCAATAGAAATGGTGTTGTTAATAATTTGTCAACAAAAATTCGAACATAATATTTAGCCATAGTAATATTTTTGAGCTATTAAATGTGGGTAATGCTTTGTTGTAAGATAAAAAAGGCTTTCTGTTAAATAAAAGTGAATCTTTTATTATGTGAGGGATTGATTTTAAGTATAAAACAAGCTAAATATGGAGCGATTTGCGTTTCCTTGGCGTTTTACTTGTTGCGCTTTATAGTGCCATAAAATGTGCAATAGGCATACCAGGTATGCGATGAATGATAAAATGGGCGGAATTTACGGTGGGTAATTGTTGAGATAATAATGTGCTTTTTGGCGAAAAACATGGTTAAAAAATTGCAAATATTGGAAAAAAATTTGAGAGACACGACAAGATCTATATGATATAATTATTGTAATATAATTATAAAATAGCGGAAGAATACACCGCCTGTGTATAAATATGGGCAATCTAATGCGCTATGAGTATTTAGTAGATTGAAACTTGCAACTTTTTACGATGGAGTGTAATTATGAAAAAATATGAAGAGCTTGCAATCATAGTATGGTTCTTTGATGAGGCGGATATTGTAACAGCTTCGATAAACGAAAGTGCGGATGATTTTGGTGAATGGAACAGCAATTGGTTTACGCAAGGGAATGGTTAAGGGTGACATTATGAAAAATATAACAAAGAAAATAAGTTTATGCGCTTTCATATCTTTAATGTCGTTTGGCATTTTCGGGGGCGCAAAATTATTAAACGCAACTGCGGAAATAAACACGGTATACGTATCTGCGGGCGGTAGTGACGCCAATGATGGTACAGAAGTCGCTCCGTATGCTTCTTTGCAATATGCGCTTAACCAAGTATCGAACGGGGGAATCATCGTCTTGAAAGATAGTGTCCCTGTGGGAACTTGGACGGGGCATAATAAGACGGTGACAATTACCGGGGGTAGTTTGGATGCAACAGCATTAACGTCTTTGCAAATTTATGATAACGTTACGCTGACGGATATTAACGTGCAAGTAAATCCCGAGGAGTATATTTGTGCCAACGGGTATAAGCTTGTGATGGGTGCAGGGGTAACTTTAAGCAATCCAGTAGACGTTTACGGGGGCGGAACTGTAGGAACGAC
>JAZRFV010000053.1:0-20848 GCA_045643825.1 Candidatus Scatosoma sp. | reverse complement strand
CCAACTCATTAATCATTAACTTATGACTATTGTTTGTGCATTCATTGGTGGATGAAAGACATTCAATTTTATCTTTTTTTGTATGAACACCATAAAAAATGCTATAACTACGTATAACATCTGTAGGTACAAAATAAAAGTCTAAATATGTGTTCAAAAGCACACATCTATCCAATAAATCAGCTGTATTTTCTTTTTGTGGTAAACTATTGTCCTTAATTGTGATTATAATTTCACCATAAGAATTTCGCTTTACATATATGCCTTTCTCGGCAAAAACTTCGCTTACAAAATCAATAATGGCGGTGCTTTTAACATTTTTTAAGGTAACTATAATTGTTCCAACAAAAAGTTGCTTGTTTTGTACTCCTTTTAAGTCTTTGAAATATTTTACACCAGCAGACGAATCGTAAAAATTAATGATTTCATCTTTTGTCTCAGAATCGGTTTGACTCGTAATTTCTCTTATTTCATAGTGATTTTCTACTTTTACGATTTCAAATCTTTTCCCATTTGCAGTGAAACACGGGAATTTGTCCGCTTTTTCATCATTTGTGAGAATGTGGCAACAAATCAAATTACTCTCGTTGGTTTTTCCACCTCTGCTTTGTGGTAGAATATGGTCGATGTTCCAACCGAATTCACTTCCACGTTGGTCATAAGCAGCTTTGTCCATTTCTCTACCTGCAAAGTCTTTTACTCTTGTTGCTTTGCCATAAGACTTGACCCAAAGCTTCATAGCCGTTTCCCTATTAATAACCATTGCACTTTTTTTCATATAAATTATCTCCTTTTTAATTGGCAATAATTTATACCTAAATGAACCTCCTTTGCAGTTCATTACAAATGCATTGACTAATCATTAGGGCAACCTAATGCTGTAAACCTCGAAGGGTAATCCTCATAACAGCGTTCCAGAAGATTAATTAGTCGCCTTTTTTCTCAAAAGGAATTAGATTCGTTTAAACTGCTTTATCATTATAGCATAAAGCTTCCCAAAAATCAAGAGTTTTTAAACAACTTTTAGTGACCTTTCGGGGGATTTCGCTTCGCTCAAAGAAAAACACTCGCGTATAGATGCTCGCATTTTTCCGAACCCGAATGTCGGTTTCATCGCCTTTCCCGATAAGGGAGCCAAGGTGACCTTATCGGGTATCTGCCGTTTCCCACAAGTGGGAGTCGCTCGGCAGAGTGTCGTCGTTACGCTCCTTGGCTGCGCCAAATAGCAAGCTGAACGCACGAACCCGTCGGGTTCAGCGTAATCCCCGATAAGGGCACCTAAAAGAAAAAACCTAAACCGAACAGTGTTCGATTTAGGTTTTTGCTGGTGACCTTATCGGGACTCGAACCCGAGTTTGCGCCGTGAGAGGGCGCCGTCCTAACCGCTAGACGATAAGGCCTTCTTGCTTTTGCTTATGTAGTATAGCACACTTTTTACAAAATATCAACTATTTTATCCCATCAAAAATATATTTTCTTATTATTTTTTTTCGCATTTCCTCTTGTATTTAACGCAAGGATGTGCTATAATACCCTTCCACATAAAAAGAGGTAGAACTATGATTGCGGTTATTGATTACGGCGTAGGGAACTTGTTCTCCATCAAATCCTCGTTTGCCCGTGTAGGTGCGGACGTGGTGATTACGTCGGATAAAAATATAATACGAAACGCGGATAAAATTATGCTCCCTGGCGTTGGTGCGTACGAGGTTGCGGCTAACCGTTTGCGTGAAACGGGTATGGCGGATCTACTGCGTGAAGAAGCGGCAAAGGGCAAGTATCTTATGGGTATATGCTTGGGCATGCAATTGCTCTTCGAGAAGAGCTACGAATATGGCGAGCACGAAGGTCTTGGTATCTTAAAGGGTGAAATCGTACCCATGAAAGGGTACGTGGATAAGCACCTGAAGGTGCCGCACATAGGTTGGAACGCCTTACACCTGCAAAGGGAAAGCAAGCTCCTTCGTTACTACAAGGAAGGGGATTTCGTTTACTTCGTGCATTCCTACTTTGCGACCAACTGTAAGGACAGCGTAATTGCCACCACGGAATACAGCCGTCCCATCACGGCGGCTGTGGAAAAGGACAACGTTATGGGTTGTCAATTCCACCCTGAAAAGAGCGGGGAGGTCGGTCTCAACCTCCTGCGTGCTTTTTGCGAGTTAAAGTAAAAGGGGGGTAGGGTAGCAATGATTACGAAATGCATTATTCCCTGCCTCTACGTAAAACACGGCCAGCTGTCAGGCGTGGATGATTTCGACGGTACCTTGGTGGATTTGGCACAGGCGTATTCCGACGGTGGTGCGGATGAGCTTGCCTTCTACGACGTCGTTGCGGAGGCAAAGGAAAAGGCCTTGCTCGTCAAGGCGCTCTCGGAGGTTGCTCGCAGGGTATTTATCCCCTTGACGGTAGGGGGCGGTATCCATTCCACAACCGATTTTGAACAGGTACTTGCCTGCGGTGCGGATAAGGTATGTGTCAATTCGGGTGCGATCCTCAAACCCACGCTCGTGGGGGAAGCGGCAAGAAAATACGGCGATCAATGTGTGGTTGTGTCCGTAGACGTACGCTGTGTAAACGGCGCTTACCGAGTATTCACCAACGGCGGTAAAACCTTCACCGATTTAGATGCCATCGAGTGGGTAAAACGCTGTGTGGGTGAGGGGGCAGGCGAGGTAATCGTCAACTCCCTCGATGCAGAGGATAAACAAACGGGCTTTGACATTCCACTTTTAGAAAAAGTGTGTGACCGTGTAAACGTACCCGTAATAGCCTCGGGCGGTGCGGTGAGCCAAACACATTTCGTGGACCTGTTCAAGCAAATCCCCGTTGTGGATGCAGGGCAGGCCTCTACCGTATTCCATCTTGGCAAGGTGAAAATGGACGCCTTAAAGGATGCCCTTGCGCATAGCGGTGTAAACGTGAGAAAATAAAGCAAAACGCTTCGGTAAATGATAAGCCGAGGCGTTTTTTACGCCGAAAAGCTTATTCCAAGGCGTAAAAACATAAAAACATGAAAAAATCTTCCATTTGCGTGATATTATTTTTCATAATATAGTTGACAAAATGGGATTTTTAGGTTACAATAAAGGGGATTATAAGCAAAATAGCGTTTTTGTACCAAAAATAGGTGACAAAATGGTCTATTTTGCAGGGGAATACATGGTAAGCCTGCCAAAAGGCTATGGAGGAAATGATTATGAATGAGATGATGGAAACGACCGCTCCCGTTGAGGAAACGCCTGCTCCCGTAGTGGAAGAAGCTACGCCCGTGGTAGAGGAAGCCCCCGTAGTGGAAGAGGTTGCTCCCGTGGTAGAAGAAACTCCCGTGGTAGAAGAAACTCCCGCTGTGGAAGAAACGGCTCCCGTAGTTGAGGAAGCTCCCGCTGTGGAAGAAACTGCTCCCGTGGTGGAAGAAGACATCGAGGTGGAAAAGCAACCCGTAGAGGAAGAAGCACCTGCGATGGATAAAAAAGCAGCGAAAAAAGTAAAAGCAATGGAAGCAAAGGCGGAAAAGGAAGCGAAAAAGCTTGCTAAAAAAACCGCAAAAGCAGAGAAAAAGGAAGCAAAAATTGCAGCGAAAGCAGCGAAAAAAGCTGCGAAACAGGCGGAAAAAGCAAGAAAGCTCGCTATGAAAATCCGTGCGGAAAAGATTAAGAGAGCTCAAGAACAGGGCGATCCTCTTACGATGGCGTTGCTTGGTGTGAAGCATTTGACGGGGTGCGACGTAGAGGTTGTATCCAGCGATGACGCGCTTGCAAGTGGTTTGACGGAAGCTTTCTACGATGCTGGCGCAAAGACGGTTGCAAGAAAAGACAAATAATCACGGTAAAAATGATAAAAACTCCGAGACGGCTCGGAGTTTTTTCTTTTTTAATTCGTATGCTTTGCCAAAAGCTTTCCCGTTTGCGCATTCAACAAAAAGGCGTGCGCATTCCCCGTCCGATTGATCACCCCTACGTAGTAATAGGGGTTTTCCTCGTAGATAAGGCGGATATGGATTTCGCCTGCAAAGCCGTATTGATCAGTGAGGGCGGTAAACAGCTCTCCCTCGACGGATTGCAGAGCTTTCAAAATCTCTTTGGCGTTAAGGGTATCCTTTTGCCGTACGGAGGCGGCGTTTAGGGTGAAATCCTGCTCTCCGTATTCAATACGGCAGGGTAGGGAGTCCACCGTAGAAATATCCAAGCTGCACGAAAAGAAATATTCAGCCTTCACGTTGTCGTAGGACATATCCCCGCCGTATTCTCGTTCCTCGACGGTGAAATGGATGCGGCAATTTTCTTTCCCTTCGGGGGCGGTGAAATACACCTCGATACGTGGGGTGGTTTCGTGTGGAATACCATCCGCGGCGTAGGGGTATTCCTTACTCACGGCATACACGCGCAGGGTAAAATCCCCCTCTTTGGCGAGTAGGACGTTACTGCGTAGCTCCGACACGTACGGCAGGTAGTCAAACTCCTTTTTGCAACCGCAAAAAACGACGACGAAAAGCAGGGCGAGGAGCAAGAGAATACTTTTAAAAAGTGCGGCGATTGCCTTCCAAAAAGCACGTGATGAATTAAAACGATTTTCCATACCTTATTATATTAAAAAAACTTGCAAATATACCCAACAATTTTCGTTCATACAGTTGATTTTTTTATTTCGATATGGTACAATGGAAGTAATAAAATGGGAGGGGTGTACAATGCGCGTCGATAAAGTGATTTTAAAAGCATTTATCAGCACGCTTACGGCAATCGTTTTGCTGTGTGCGTTTATGTTTGCCGTGCTTGCGTTGGCGTTCCCTTCCACGATGATGCACTTGAGCTACGACTTCGGTAGAGACAAGAGTAGTATCCGACATGCGGAACGCGCGTATAGATGGTTTGACGATACCTCTTACATGGCGTACGCAATGGAGGTTGCGATCGGCAGCGACAATCAAGAAAAGATTGAAACGTGTGGCGAAACTGTGGTGGCGGATGCCGAGTTTTTCACGGAATATTGCGTTGAAAAGCAGGCAAGCCTGCCTGAAAGTGTAACCACGCGCTACGAAGATTATCTTTACGGTAAAATCGCCGTTGCGAAATATGAACAGGGTAAAAAGGAAGAAGCAGTTAACTACGCCTTCGATTCGTTGAAGGGCGGTTTTCCGCGCGACAATGCGGTGGTAGCTGTTTACTACGCTTCGCTTGGTGACCAGGCAACGGTCGAAATGATTAAGGGAAAAATGAATGACCAAGCATCGAGTATTGCGGAAGGGGATAAAGCGTACTTTGATAAAATGCTTTGGGTGATGAATCAATAAATGGATGGAGCTTCGTGAAAAACGAGGTTCGTCCATTTTGTTTATATTTGGATAAAATCTTTTAAAAAAAGGAGAGATACTATGAGCAGCAAAATTGTTAAGGAAGCATTGACGTTTGACGACGTGTTATTGATTCCTCAGGCGTCCAACGTTTTACCCGCGGACGTGGATTTAAGAACGCAGTTAAGTGACAAAATTAAATTAAATTTGCCTTTAATCAGTGCGGCGATGGATACGGTTACGGAAAGCCGTATGGCGATTGCGATGGCTCGTGAAGGCGGCCTTGGTATTATACATAAAAATATGTCGATTGAGGAGCAGGCTTCCCACGTTGACAAGGTAAAACGTAGTGAACACGGCGTTATCACCGATCCTTTCTACCTTGCCCCCAATAACTCGGTAAGGGACGCGCTTGCTTTGATGGAAAGATACCGTATCAGCGGTGTTCCCATCACGGAAGGCGGTAAGCTCGTTGGCATTTTGACCAATCGTGACTTGCGTTTTGAAAGCAATTACGACCAGCCCATCTCCAACATCATGACGAAGGAAGGCTTGGTTACTGCGCCCGAAGGCACCTCTCTTGATGATGCACAAAAGATCCTCGGCAAGCATAGAATTGAAAAATTGCCCATCGTAGACAAAGACGGCTACTTGAAAGGGCTTATCACCATTAAGGATATCGAAAAAACCATCCAATACCCCAACTCCGCAAGGGACGCAAACGGCCGCTTGTTGGTAGGCGCGGCGGTTGGTACGGCGGCAAACACGATGGAGCGTATCGCGGCGTTGATTGAAAAGCGCGCGGACGTTATCGCTATTGATACCGCACACGGCCATTCCGCAGGCGTATTGAAGAAGGTGGAAGAGATTAAATCGAAATTCCCCAACATCACCTTGATTGCGGGTAACGTTGCGACGGCGGCGGCTACGGAAGCGCTTATTAAATCGGGCGCGGACGTTGTAAAGGTAGGTATCGGCCCTGGCTCCATTTGTACCACCCGTATCGTTGCAGGTATCGGCGTGCCTCAATTGACGGCGGTTATGGACTGTGCGGAAATGGCGGACAAGTTCGGCAAACGTATTATTGCGGACGGCGGTATCAAATACAGCGGCGACATCGTGAAGGCGTTGGCTGCCGGTGGTAGTGCGGCAATGGTCGGCTCCCTCCTTGCAGGTACCCTCGAAAGCCCTGGTGAAGTGGAACTTTACCAAGGTAGAAGTTACAAGGTATATAGAGGTATGGGCTCGCTTGGTGCAATGGCGGCAGGCAGCAACGATAGATATTTCCAAGAAGGTCAAAAGAAATTCGTTCCCGAAGGGGTTGAAGGCCGTGTGCCTTACCGTGGTAGCGTAGCAGACGTTATCTACCAGATGAAGGGCGGTTTGCGTGCAGGTATGGGTTATTGCGGTAAAGCAACGATTGAAGAACTCCGTACCAGCTCCGAATTCGTTCGTATCACCAACGCAAGCTTGGTAGAAAGCCATCCCCACGACATTTCTATCAGCAAGGAAGCACCTAACTATATGCAACACTAATGGAGGATAAAGAATATGGAAAATAACGTACGTCCCGAAACGATGGCTCGTATCAACACGAAAGCCCTCGCTGACGAATTCATTGCAGAACAAATTGCGGAGATCCGTGCCCAGGTAGGGGATAAAAAAGTCCTTCTTGCCTTGTCGGGCGGTGTAGACTCTTCGGTAGTAGCGGCTTTGTTGATTAAGGCGGTAGGCAAACAGCTCGTTTGCGTACACGTTAATCACGGCTTGATGAGAAAGGGTGAAAGCGAACAGGTTGTAGAGGTTTTCCAAAAGCAGTTGGATGCAAACCTTATCTATATCGACGCAACCGAACGTTTCTTGGGCTTGCTCGCAGGCGTGGAAGAACCCGAAAGAAAGCGTAAAATCATCGGCGGCGAATTCATTAAGGTATTCGACGAAGAAGCAAGCAAACTTGAAGGCATTTCCTTCCTTGCACAAGGTACGATTTACCCCGACATTTTGGAAAGCGACGGCGTAAAGGCACACCACAACGTAGGCGGTTTGCCCGAAGATATGCAGTTCGAGTTGGTAGAACCCTTGAAATTCCTTTACAAGGACGAGGTTCGCGTGGTAGGTAGTGCGTTGGGCTTGCCCGATGGTATGGTATATCGTCAACCATTCCCCGGCCCTGGTCTTGGTGTTCGTTGCTTGGGTGCAATCACCCGTGACCGTTTGGAAGCGGTTCGTGAATCGGATGCAATTTTGCGTGAAGAATTCGAAAAAGCAGGCTTGGATACGAAGGTTTGGCAATATTTCACGGCCGTACCCGAATTCCGTTCGGTAGGCGTAAAGGACGGAAAGCGTACGTATGCATACCCCGTAATTATCCGTGCGGTAAACACGGTAGATGCAATGTCCGCAACGATTGAAGAAATCCCTTACGAAGTTCTCCACAAGATCACGGCACGTATCACCACGGAGGTGGAAAACGTAAACCGTGTATTGTACGACTTAACCCCGAAGCCCAGCGGAACGATTGAATGGGAATAATGTAAAAATTCTAAATCCCTGCAAATTTTTGCGGGGATTTTTCCTTTTTTTAAGACTTTTTGGAAAAAATATGATATAATGGAAAAAAGTTTTCATAATTTTGAGACCAAACACGGATAATTGCGTACGTATATGGTGAAGGCGTCTTTAAGAAAAAAAACAAGGAGGTAACTGCGTTGAACGATTTTGACATTATAGAACTGTATTTCGCAAGAAACGAGCAGGCGATACGTGAAACGGACGTAAAATACGGACGGCTTTGCAACCGCCTTGCCTATAATATCTTGAACAACAACGAGGACTCTGAAGAATGCGTAAACGATGCGTACGTAGGGGTGTGGAATGCAATTCCGCCGACAAGACCGAACAATTTTAAGGCTTTTTTGTGTAAAATTGTCCGAAACTTGTCCTTGAAACGGTTTACAAAATTATCCGCACAAAAACGTTCGAGGGATATGCAGGTTTCCTTTGACGAGCTTTCGGAGGTATTATCGGACGAAAATATCCCCGACGGCATAGGCGAGGAAACGCTTGGCGAGATGATAAACGACTTTTTACGGATGGAAAAGGAAGAAACGAGAATGGTATTCGTTCGCAAGTATTTTTTCTTTGATTCCGTTTCGGATATCGCCTCTCGGTATTCCTTCAGCGAAAGTAAGGTAAAAAACATATTATTCCGTGCCCGTACGAGGTTAAAAGATTATTTAATTAAGGAGGGCTTTGAATTATGAAAACACCGAAAATTGTAGATGCCGTTGGGCATATCGACGAAGAATTTATCAACGAAGCAACAAAGGAAACGAAGGCAAAGAAGAACGTTTGGGTAAAATGGTGCTCCATGGCGGCGTGCTTCTTCCTCATTATGGGGGCTGTCTTTGGTATTCCGAAGCTTGTTAACAATATTGAACCAGCTCTTGCTCCGCAGGATGCCCAACCTCCGTATACGGTGACGGTATCATATGTTGGTTGGTCGGATAACCCCTTGATAACGGAAGGGGCGTTAAACAAAGAAAAATTAAGCGATACCACCGAAAAACATTTCCCCGTTTATAAAGTGGAAACGGTGGAGGAATTGGAAACCTTTAAAACCCAATATAGTGCGGTATTCGACTTAAATCAAGGCAACGAGGATCGACCTTCCTTTATGGAGACGATAACAAACGCACAGTATAACGAAAACGAAGCCTTTTTCGAGGATCACTCTCTCTTAATCGTGTATGTGGCTGACGATGCAAAATCCTTCGGCTTTGGTGTTCGTCAAATCCTTCCGAAAGGCAATTCCATTTGCATAGAAGTGGCTCAAAACCCTTATCCGGAAGAGTTTACGGAGGAAAAGAACGGTTGGTTTATTACCGTTGCCATCAGCGACGAGGAAATGGCGAACTATACCGATTTTGATGCCGTTTACGGGAAGGTGGAAGAGGTAAAAACAGGTTGCCGTGGCAGACGGTCAAACAAGGTATGGATATAACGTCCAACAAAATAAGCAACTCCCTGCGGAAACACCGCAGGGATTCGTTTTTACCTGACACCTTTTTTCGTGGATAATCGTATAATATAGTATGAGGTTTCCTCAAATACGTAAGAAGGATATAAAATACTATGTGCAACGTTTATAATTCAGGTGGATACGGTCGTATGGGTTGCCTTTACGGAAACGGTACGGGCGTTACGAATACGGGAAACGGCGGCTATGCATGTGGCTGTTGGAATGGGTATTATCAGCGTATGTGCCGCGACCTTTGCGGGAATATCGTAGTGCGTAATACGGGTTACGGTTGTCAACGGCAATGTTGTGGTTGTCCTTGTTATCACGGTTGCGGTGGAAACAACGTCGGTACGGGTAACAATGGCGTTACGGGTAACAACGGCAACGGCGGCACGAACGGCAATGGCGTTTTCCGTTGCGTAACCTTCTGTGGGTACGGCAACGGGCTTGGGAATAACACGCAAAACACGGGTACGAACGGCACCGCAACGTGTGGCTGTGGCAATGCATATTATGCCCGTCAATACGGCTTGACCTGCGACGACAATGCGGATTGCGTGTACAACTTTAACACACAGTAAAATACTTGCGAAGAAAAAGCGACGGGGAAAACCGTCGCTTTTACATTTTACGGTTAAAAAAGCTTGCAAAGGTACATACTCATTGAATGGAAAAATTGCGTGGGCTTTACCGTTATTTGCGAGAGAAATACGACCTACTTTCGCTGAAAAAATACAGCACGATAGCAGGCACCTTGGTGTTCTTCCTGATTATGTCCATCGTGCCTTTGTCCTTTTGGCTGACCTTACTCATTGGGCGTTTACCCCTGCAAACGGAGGAGGTTTTGTCCCTGCCCGTGTTCAGCTCGGTCAAGGATATCCTATTCTACGTGCAAAGGGAGGCGGCGAACGCCACGACGAGTGCCTCGGTGATTTTGATTTTTACCACGCTGTATTCGTCTACCAACCTCTTTTACCAAATGCGTAGGAGCGGGGAGCTGATTTATGATTTCCACCCCGAAGGGCAGGGGTTAAAGCTCCGTTTTAGCGCCTTGGTGCTCTTGATTGTGGTGATGGGTACGGTGATAGGCTTTTTGCTCGTGTTTGCGTTTGGCAGTTTTTTATTCTCGCGACTTCTTTCCCAAACGTGGGAGCGTGTTGCCGATTATCTGTTGCTAACAGGTGCGGCGTTTTTTCTTGTGTTGCTTCTCAATATCTACGTTTGTCCGTTTAAGACCAAGGCACGCTTCTTTTTGCGTGGCACCATTGTCACCGTCTTGGGTTGGGCGTTGGCAATCGTCGGCTTTTCGGTGTATCTAAAAATCAGCAACGTTCGAAGGCTGTACGGTGCGTTAAGTACCATCATCGTGTTTTTACTTTGGCTGTATCTTTTGATGATAGGTTTTATCGTGGGGGTAATCCTCAACAGCGAAAAAATCCTCAAGGGCAATAAAAAGAAAAAACTGAAAAATAAAACTTTGTAAAACGGGCATACTATTTCTATGTGGAAGTTAAAGAGTTCGTTTTTGTCAGGTCTTACCGCCTTGCTTTTCACCTGCTCGTGTGGGGCAAAGGGGGAGATGAAGGATATCGCAAAACCCCATTTAGGGGTGTACGAATGTACGGAAGCCCGTGTCGGGGATAAGGGGTATTTGGACCGTTTTTCGAGGTTGGATTTAGAGCTGAAGGAGGATGGGGAGTGCCTCCTATATTATTGTGAAAAGGAAGGCGTTCCGCAGACGAAGACGGGGCGGTATCGCTACGATTGTGAGAAGGGAACGCTCACACTCCTTGGCGGCGGCATCGAGAGAGAATTTCCCTTCAAGGAGGGTATTTTGTCGGTGACTATACCCATCGGCGGTCGGTTGATTGTGTTAAAATTCGAGCAAAAGTGAAGAAAATCGGGCAAAAATGCCCGATTTTTGCCGTTTTTACAAGGAAATAAAAATTTTTTATAAAATGTGAACAAATGTTCGTAAAACGCTTGACGAATGAAAATTGAGGTGCTATAATAGGTTTACCTATGAAGATTAAGCTGACGGACGACCAAGAACGGGCGAAAAATTTAATAACCGAATGGTACGTCAATACCGACGACCAAATCTTCGTTTTATCAGGGTATGCAGGTACGGGGAAAACCTTCCTGATTGATTATATCGTAAACAAGGTTTTGGGCTTGAAGGTCGGCAAAGAAGCGGTGTTCGTTTCTCCGACGGGAAAGGCTGCTGCGAACCTTGTGAAAAACGGTACGCTGGCAGGTACGGTACACAGCTTAATTTACATACGCGACGAGGATGATTTTGACGTGGACGAAAACGGCGAGATTATCCAAAGCGATTATTTCAACTTTATCAAGAAGGAAAAGATTGACGAAAAGATAAAGCTGATTGTCATCGACGAAGCCTCAATGATAAACGAGATCGTCCTGCGGGATTTGTTGAGCTTCAATGTGAAATGTCTCTTTTGTGGTGACGGGGCACAGCTTCCGCCCGTGGATGGTACCTGTACCCTTTTGCAAAATCCACACTATACGATGAAGGAAATCGTTCGTCAGGCGGCGGATAACCCCATTATTCAGGTGGCGACGATGGCACGACAAGGTCAGCCCATTCCTTTCGGTAACTACGGTGACAAGGTTTGCGTGGTAAGAAAGAGTGCCTTGAAAGGGGAACAGCGAAAACGGTTGTTTTTAGAGGCGAGCCAAATTATTTGCGGTAGAAACGCAACGAGGAACGCCATCAACGACGAGGTACGGCGATATAAAGGTGTAGACGAAAAAACCTTACTTCCGACGGAAGGGGAAAAGCTGATTTGCACCTTGAACGATTGGGCAAAACCGCTCGACAAGGAAAAACGCTTTCACCTTGTCAATGGTATCATCGGTATAGCGACGGATATCAAGGAACAGCTTGACGATTTGGCTACGATGGAGTTCACCGCTGACTTTTTAGACTACGGTGTGAAGGTGCCGTTTGATACGGGGATTTTTCTTCGAGGGAAGTATCGACACTCCTACGGACAGCAAGCGGTACATCTTGTGGACGGTACGGTGGTGCACGAGCATAGCTACGAAATCTTACGCCGCATAAAGGCGGTGGACGAAGAACCGATTTGCCGATTCGAGTTTGCTTATGCCATTACCTGCCATAAGGCACAGGGTTCGGAGTTTGACTTCGTTATCGTTTTTGACGAGGGCTGGGTGTTCGGTGAAGAGAAAAACCGTTGGCTGTATACGGCGATTACCCGTGCGAAAGAAAAACTGCTCATCGTTCGATAATGCTTGACGAAAATTGACAAATTTGTTATAATGTCAAAAAAAATCGGAAGGTAATAAGATGCCGAAAGCATTAGAGAAATATCAAGAAATCGAGCGTTCGATTATCACAACCTATCGTAAAACGCTGTGGTCTCCCTTCGTGTTAGCGGTGAAAAAGTACCGTTTAATCGAGGCGGGGGACAAAATTGCGGTTTGCATTTCGGGTGGGAAGGATAGTATGCTCCTCGCCAAGCTGATGCAAGAACTGCATCGTCACAGCGAGGTACCCTTCGAGATGGTATTTTTGATGATGGACCCCGGCTACAACGAGGCAAACCGCCAAAGGATAGAAGAGAATGCAAAGCTTCTCAACGTACCTCTTACGGTGTTTGAAAGCGACGTGTTCGAGGCGGCTGAAAACGCCAATGCGGAATCCCCTTGTTACCTTTGTGCAAGGATGCGTAGGGGACACCTGTATGCGAAGGCAAAGGAGCTTGGGTGTAACAAAATCGCCCTCGGACATCACAAGAGTGACGTGATTGAAACAACGCTGATGGGTATGCTGTACGGCGGTCAAATCCAAGGCATGCTCCCTCGTATCAAGAGTACGAATTTCGAGGGAATGGAGCTGATTCGCCCGATGTATTGCATCCTTGAAAACGATATCCTGCGTTGGAAGGATTACAACGGCTTACAATTTATCGCTTGCGCGTGTAAGTTTACGCAAAACTTAACGGGCGGCGACGAGGATACTTTCTCGGCAAGACGCAGGGTGAAGGAGCTGATTGCCGAGCTGAAAAAAGAAAACCCCAACGTGGAAAACAATATTTTCCAAAGTATACACAACGTTCAGCTGGACACCTTGGCAGAATATAAGCAAGACGGCAAGAAAAAATCCTTCTTGGATAAATTCGATTAAGTGGCATAAACCAGTTTTTACCGCATAGAATACACTATGCAAGACAGTAAACATTCGGTGGTGCTTGAACAAAGGAAGAGTTTATCCATAGGCGGCGTAGAGACGGTTTCCTCTTTTTCAGAGGTAAAAATCGTGTTGACCTTGCTCGGCGGCGATAGATTGAGCGTGGTAGGTACGGGGTTAAAGATTACGGGCTTTTCCAAAACGAGCGGTACCTTTACCGCGGAAGGGGACGTGATAGGGATATCCTACGGCGGTAAAAATTTGGCCGCAAGGATATTCAAATAATGGATACGAAAAATCAATTTGCCTTCTTTCTATGGTCGGTGGCGATAGGGCTTGTGGGCGGATTGCTTTATGAACTGATTGCTTTTGTTCGGCATTTATGCAGGTGCAATCGGAGGAAACGAAAATGGCTCGGCGTGGGCTTGGATATCTTTTTTGGGATAAGCTTCGCTTTCTTAAGCATAATTTCTTCGTTTTATCTCCAATTTCCCGATTTTCGGGGATATATGTGCCTTGGATGGGCGTTCGGCGGTATAATATATTTAATTTTTTTGCGCAGAATACTTGCATTTTGCCATAAGATATGTTATAATGTACTTGTCGAAATGGTGACAAAAGCAAAAAGTAAGGAAAAAACTCTTCAAAAAGAGAGGGATTTGGTATGACAGAAGAAAAAATGAGAAAAGTCATAGCGGCGTGCGTTTCAGCGGCGACCGCCTTACTTGTTACGCTTTTTAGTGTCTTGGTTTATCAATGGGTATCGATGGGTATTTACAACAAGCGTATTGATAAGTTGGAGACGGAAATCGCTCAATTAGAGCAGGTAGTTGCACAGGCTAAAATGGATGCGGAATATTACGAGTCCGAGTTCTATTTAACGCAAAAACTTGTAGAATATCAACAATTAAAGGACAAAAACTGATGAAAAAATTTGCCGTAATTGACGTCGGCTCTAATTCCGTTCGCCTCATGTTCGTGGCGGACGGAAAAGTTTTATATAAGGCATTAAACACAACCCGTCTTGGCGAAGGGCTTGCGGAAAAGCCTTTGTTAAAACCCGAGGCGATTGAACGCTCCGCCGTGGCGGTGTGTGATTTTTACAATAAAGCCGTGCAAGAAGGTGCGGAAAAGGTGCTTTGCTTCGCAACGGCGGCTGTCCGCAGCGCGGAAAATAGGCAGGTGTTTTTGGACAAGGTCTATGCGCTGTGCGGCTTAAAGATAGAGGTAATTTCGGGCGAAGAAGAGGCGGAGATCGGTATCTTGGGTGCCCTTGGCAATCGTGACGGCGGTGTGATTGATATCGGCGGTGCCAGTACGGAGATTGTCGTGAAAAAGGACGGCTCCCTGATATATAAAAAGAGCGTCAATATCGGTGTCGTGCGTTTAAAGGATATGTGCGGCAGGGATAAGACCTTGCTTGAAAAGGTATCCGCGGAGGCGAGCGCGCAATACGGCGAAATCCCGTTAGGGGATACCATTTATGGTATCGGCGGTACGGCCACCACCTTGGCGGCGCAGGTAATCGGCCTTGAAACCTATTCCTCCGAAAAAATTACGGGTGCGGTCGTTACCGCGGAAGAAATGCAGGCGATGGCAGATAAATTGCTTTCGATGTCCGTGGAAGAAATTTCTTTGCTTCCTTGTATGCCCAAGGGTAGGGCGGACGTGTTGACGGGTGGCGCGGTGCTTTTTACCGTGCTCATGAAAAAGCTTGGTTTCAAGCGTTTGATTGTCAGCGATCGTGACAATTTAGAAGGCTACGCAATCAAAAAAGGTTTGATGGAGTAAATTATGAAAAGAAGAAACTCGACGATATACGCAATCCTTTGCACGCTACTGCTTGTGGCGGGCTTTATTGCGGTATTTTCCTTTGCTTTGCAAAAGGAAATCGCGGATATGGTAAAATGTATCGTCGGTTTTGTTTTTGGGTTTATGATAACCCCGATTGTGCACGAAATCGGTCACGTAACCTTTGCAAAAACGGCAGGGCTCGATTGCGTATACGTAAAATGCTTTTGTTTCCGCTTTTACCGTGAAAACGGCAGGAAAAAGGTAGGCTTTGCCTCTCCGTTTTCGCCTGACGAAACCCAGGTGATGCCAAAAACTGGCGGGGATATGTGTCGCCGCACCAAGGCGTACGCGATCGGTGGCTTGGCGTTTAGCTTTATCCTCCTTCTTGTCACGGTGGCTTGTGCGGTTTGTATGCAAATTTTCCTTGCACCTAATTATCTTTTGTGGGGGCTGTTGCCGTTTATGGGCTATTCGTTCTTGTTAAATATCGCCCCTGCGGACTACCCCAGCGGTAAAACGGACATGGCTGTATATATCGGCTTGAAAAAGGGCGCGGATGCGGAAAAAACAATGGTTTCCGCCATGGAAATCCAAGGTCAGCTTGCCGAAGGTAAATCCTTTACGGAGATTTCAGAGGAATTTTATTTCAATACGCCACAGCTTTGCGAGGACGAGCCGTTGTTTGCGGTAATACTCGACTTACGCTACCGCTACTACCTCGAAAAAGGGGATATGGACAATGCGGCGACGTGCTTAAACCGTTTGGCGAGCATTATCGATTATATGCCGTATGCGGAGGCGGAAAAGATCGCTGCGGAGCTGGTATATATGGCGTCTTTGCGTGGCGAAATGTCGGTTGCGGAGGAAAACGCCAAGGCTTGTCAAGGCTTTTTAAAGGGGAATACCTTAACGGCAAAGCGTATTTTGGCGGCTTGGTCCAAGGCGAACGGACAAACGGATTTTGTAAAAGCTTTGCTTGTTCAGGCGGAGGCATGCATGCAAAATGAGAGAATTGCAGGCGTGAAAAAGTTTGAACAAATTTTACTTTCGCGTATGGAAAGCTAACAAAACGGATACAATACGAACGATGAAGGATATGAAGAAAGTGATGAAAAGAAGAGCAGGTGTTTTGATGCCCGTTTCCTCGTTACCCTCCCCGCAAGGGATCGGTACGATGGGGAAGGGGGCGTATGCGTTTGTGGATTGGTTAGAACGTGCTGGCATGCAGGTATGGCAGGTTTTGCCTTTGCTCCCTACGGGGTTCGGTGACAGCCCGTATCAATCGTGTGCGGCGGATGCACTCAACCATTATTTTATCGATTGCGAGCTATTGAAAGAGGACGGCTTGTTAGAGGAAAACGACTACGCGGATATATGCTGGTGCGACGACGAACGCCGTGTGGATTACGGAAAGCAATTCAATGAAAAAATCCACGTTTTAAGAAAGGCGTTTGCTCGTTTTAATCGTGAAGACGAGGGGTGGAAAGCCTTCTTACAAGAAGGTAAATACGCCGACTACGCCCTGTTTATGACCTTGAAAACACAGTTTTCCTACGCCCCTTGGACGATGTGGGACGAACCGTATAGAAGCTGTGAAGGAAAGGGGTTGGAAGGGTATATTGCCGAACGTAAAGAGGATATCGATTTTTGGCAATTTACCCAATATATTTTCTTGAAACAATGGAATGCCTTGCGTGATTATGCGCATCAAAAGGGCGTCTCTATCATGGGTGATTTGCCCATTTACGTGGCGAGTGACAGCGTGGAAACCTGGAAATACAGCAAGGCGTTGTTCCTTACGGATGGCGACGGCAGGCTGACTTGTAAGGCAGGCGTTCCCCCCGATGCGTTCAGCGAGGACGGTCAGCTTTGGGGTAACCCCGTGTACGATTGGGATAAAATGCAGGCGGACGGCTACGCTTGGTGGAATGCCCGTATCGAGTATAATTTTAAACTCTACGATATCGTGCGTATCGACCATTTCCGTGCGTTTGATCGTTTTTTTGCAATCCCCATGGATGCGGAAACGGCGAAGGAAGGGGAATGGATGGACGGCCCGAAGATGGATCTTTTCAAGGGCTGGAAGGATTTAGAGATTGTTGCCGAGGATTTGGGTATTATCGACGACGGCGTGCGTGACCTTTTGAAAGGAACGGGGTATCCCGGTATGAAGGTGTTCGAGTTTGCCTTTGACGGCGATCCCGACAACGATTATCTTCCCTCTAATATTACAGACGAAAACTGTGTTGTATATACGGGTACGCACGACAACGATACCTTGCGTTCTTTCTTGGAAAGTATGGAGGAAAAGGAGCGTAAAGCCTTTGAAACGGAGCTTGAAAAACAATGCTTGTTGGCGGACGTACCGTATATCACCGAAACCATTGAGGACGAGTGTAAAACGATCATTGCTTTGGTGATGTCCACCAAGGCGAATACCGTGATTGTGCCGATGCACGACGTATTATGCTTCGGCGGGGAAGCTCGCTTGAACGCGCCTTCTACGGTGTCGGGTAAAAACTGGACCTTCCGTTTCACGGAAAACGATTTCGGCAGAAAAAAAGCGGCTTGGCTGAAGGCCTTGACGGAAGAATATAACAGATAATCTAAAAACTTGCCTTCGGGCAAGTTTTTTCTTTTGCTTTACCGTATAAAAACCTTTTTTAAAAGCAACACTAAAAGAAAGGAATGTAGGGGAGGATAGGAAAATGAAAAAGTATGCAAAAGCCGTTTGCGGTATTATGGCATTGACAACGCTTGGGGTTACGGCGTGTAAAAGGAAGGACGATAGCGCGGTGAAGTTGACCGTTTGGGTGTCGGAGGCGGATAAATCGTTTGCAAACCAAGTTGTGGAGGATTTTAAGGCGAAAAACCCTGATAAAAATTATAATATCGTCGTGGATATTCAAGGGGAAAACGACGTAGCGACGAGGGTGCTTAACGACGTGGAAAATGCGGCGGACGTGTATTCTTGCTCCAACGACCAACTGTCAAAGCTGATCAACGGCGACGCTTTAACCCGTATCGCAGGGGATAGGCTGTCAAGGATTGCCCAGGCAAACTTTGAAGGCGCAATGGAATCGGCTACGGTGACGGTCAAGGGTGAGGATGGCGTATATGGCTTTCCTTATACGGACAACACCTTTTTCTTGTATTACAATAAGGCGGTACTGACGGAAACGGACGTGCAAAGCTTTGACGGTATTTTGAAAAAATGCTCGGCGAACAAGCAATTTGCCTTCCCGATGGCGGATGGTTGGTACACGACGTCCTTCTATTTTGGTAAGGATTTAGGGTATGAGGTCACCTACGACGATAACCTTGCCGAAAAGGGTATCGTATGCGATTTTGACAACGAAACGGGCGTAGCGGTAACGAATGCGATGTGGAATTATGTAAAAACCAACGGCTTTAAGGCGGATGCAAACGATTCCAAGATCACGGCAGGGTTTAACGATGGCACAATCATTGCGGCGGTGTCGGGTATATGGAATAAGACGACGATAGAGGGGTATCTTGGTGAAAACTTTGCTGCGGCGAAGCTGCCCACCTACACCTTAAATAAGGGTACGGACAAGGAAGAGCAGGTGCAATTAAAGGCGTTTGCAGGGTATAAGCTGATGGGGGTAAACAACTACTCCAAAAACAAAACGGATGCGTTGGATTTTGCGGAGTTCTACACCAACCGTGAAAACCAAATCAAGCATTTTGAGGCAAGGGGTTTCGTGCCTACGGACAAGGAAGCTCGGTTAAACGAAAAGGTGCAAAAGGATGCCTGTGCAAAGGCGATTACGCACCAGCTTCAATTCAGCAAAACGCAAAAGGGCGTACCTTCCACCTTATGGATACCGATGGAAGGGCTTGGCTCGGCGATGATTACAGGGAAACAAAGCGGCAACTTTGATATCACGGCACAGTTAAAGGCGTGCGTGGATGCGATAGAGAAAACGACGAAATAAGGGATAGGGAGGAAGTCGTGGCAGTAAATACGGGGAAGAAAACCAAACGAATAAACTCGATCAGGGTTTTGTATGATGCAGCCAAAAACGGCTCGTATAAAACACGGCTTTCTTTCCTTGTGATGGGGTTTGGCCAAGTGGTGGAAGGGCAAATCGTAAAAGGGCTGGTGTATATGCTTGTGCAAGGGCTGTTTTGGACGTTTATGCTCCTGTTCGGTGGTCGGTATATCTTGCACTTGTTTTCGGGCGATTTAGGCACAACCCTTTCGGGTGAACGATGGAATGAGGAGTTACAGCTCTTTGAAAAAATTCAAGGGGACAACAGCTTTTTGATTTTACTTTACGGCGTGGTGAGTGTGGTTCTTTTGGTATTTTACCTTATCGTATGGGGTATGAACGTAAAGGGCAGTTACCAAAACGACGCACTTCTTCGCGAGGGAAAACGCTTGCCTACCTTCCGTGAGGACTTGCAAACGCTTATCAACGAACGCTTTTACGTTCCGCTGTTGTCCGTACCTTTTATAGGTCTATTGGTGTTTACCGTGATGCCCCTTATTTTTATGGTGCTGATTGCGTTTACTAACTACGATTACGCGCACATGCCCCCTGGAAAGCTGTTCGATTGGGTAGGACTTCAAAACTTTACCGCAATGTTTTCGCTGTCGTCGGGTAGTGGCTTTGTATGGGTATTTTTACGGGTATTGCTGTGGACGTTCGTGTGGGCGTTTTTCGCAACCTTCACCAATTATTTTTTGGGTTTGATTATCGCCTTGCTTATCCATAAAAAGGGGATACGGTTTAAGGCGCTTTGGCGTACCTTGTTCGTGGTGGCGATTGCCGTACCGCAATTCGTTACGCTACTCCTTATGCAAAAGATATTGGATAACGATGGGATATTAAATGCGGTATTAGGTACAAGAATTTTATGGTTGACCGACCAACGGTATTTTGCGTTGTTGCCACGGGTGATGATTATCCTTGTCAATATTTGGATTGGCGTACCGTATACCCTTATGATGTGTTCGGGGATTTTGATGAATATCCCTGCCGATTTCTACGAGGCGGCGAGGATAGACGGGGCAGGGGCAACGAGGATTTTCTTTGATATCACCCTGCCGTATATGTTGCATATCACCACACCGTATTTGATAACGCAGTTCGTGGGGAATATCAACAATTTCAACGTGATATGGCTGCTGACAGGCGGTGGCCCTGTGGATAACGTGCATTACGGCGGCGGCTCGCAGGCACAGGCAACCGACCTTTTGGTTACTTGGCTGTACCGCTTAACCACCGACCAAAACCCGAAATATAATGTTGCCTCCGTGATAGGTATCGTGATTTTTGTGATTAGTGCGGTGCTGTCGCTCGTTACCTACAACAAAACGGCGGCGGCAAAAAACGAGGGGGACTTTCAATGAGTAAAAACGCTGCAAAAATCGGTTTTCACGCCTCCAACCTTTTGACGTATGCGTTGCTTGCGACGTTGGGCGTTTTGTGGGTGTTGCCGATAGGGTATCTTGTGTATACCGCCTTTCGTGTAACGCCGACTACGGGGATTATTAATCAGTTGTTTCCTCAAGGTTTGCGGTTGGGGTTTGGCA
>JAZRFV010000052.1:0-2740 GCA_045643825.1 Candidatus Scatosoma sp. | reverse complement strand
TTCGCTAATACCCTCTTCAATGAACGCATTGTAGCTGTCTTTTTGGATTTCAACGAGGTCAGGGATGTCGATAACTTCGTTGATGGAACCGAATTTTCTTCTTTCGGTTTTGCCGTACTTTTGAATAGGTAAATCCATTTTGTTCGTTTTGCTCCTTTCAAATTTTTTTAAGGCGATCTACCGAGTATATCTTTTCATCGATAAAAATCGAAATTTTTGTCTTGGTTAGAAATTTTTTTCTCTCTACGCTTTACTTTTTCCTTTCTTTGCGATATAATATATTATAAAGAAAGAATTTTTGGGTGTTTTTTGCCGTTTTTTGGGGATTTTTCTCCTTATTTTTTCAAGGAAATATCCCTTTCGGGCGACATTACACCAGCATAAAAGCATAGTGATACATTATCCAATTATATCGCCCCCAAAAAAAGTTGTCAAGCGTTTTTTGAAAGTAAAATAAAATTTTTTTGAAAAGTTTTCCACAATCCCCCTTTCGGGGCGTAAAAAGGAGTAAAATATATGAGAATCGACAAATATTTAAAGGTTTCCCGCATTTTGAAACGCCGTACCGTGGCCCAAGAGGCATGCACCGAGGATAAGGTGCTGATTAACGGCAAAGCCGCAAAGCCCTCCACCAACGTCAAAATCGGTGACGTGGTTGAGGTGTTGTACGCCTCGGGCAGTTTAAAATTCCGCATTCTCAATATCAAGGAAACGGTGAAAAAGGACGAAGCGGCAAGCCTTTACGAGGTGATTGTATGAGTGTTTGTGCCATCATTTGCGCAGCGGGAAAAGGCTCCCGTGCGGGCTTTGACGAGAACAAACTGCTTATCCCCTACGATGGCAGCACGGTTTTAGAGAAAACGCTGACGGCGTTTGATTACCCTGCCATTGACGAAATCCTCGTCACCGCATCGGTGCAGGATTTTGACCGCATCACCGCCCTTTGCACGCCCTTCGCACGCACCCGTGTGGTGGTTGGGGGTGAGAGCCGTACCCACTCCGTTTACAACGCCTTGAAGAAGGCGAAGTCGGACATCGTACTTATCCACGACGGCGCACGCCCCTTTGTTACCCGTAAAATGATTGACGGCTGTATCGACAGCGTAAAAGCGTACGGAAGTGGTATCTGTGCAGTGGAATGCCGTGACACGATTGCCGTGGCTGAGGACGGCAAAATCGTATCCGTGCCCGCCCGTGATACTTTACGCCAAATCCAAACCCCGCAGGGTTTTTACCTTAAAGACATCGTAGGCGCGTACGAAAAAGCGTTTGCGGAAAGCAACCCTTCCTACACCGACGATTCTTCTGTATATGCAAAGTACTGCGTTTTGCCCCACCTTTGCGAAGGGAACCGTGAGAACGTGAAGGTGACCTATGCGGAAGATTTCAAGGACGGCTTTGCACGTTGCGGTTTTGGGGTGGATACCCACGCCTTTGGCAAGGAGCAGGATTATATCGTGCTTGCAGGGGTGAAGGTGCCCTCGCAAAGCGGCTTGATTGCGCACAGCGACGGCGACGTTTTGGTACACGCCGTGATGGATGCAATGCTTTCGGCGGCAGGCTTGAAGGATATCGGGCATTACTTTCCCGACACGGACGAGAAATGGAAAGGCGCCAGCTCGATGGCGATGCTGGGTATGGTAAACGCGTTGCTTACCGAGGAAGGCTTTGCTGTGAAAAATCTGTCGGTAGCCATTCAAGCGGAACGCCCCCGCCTTGCAAAATATATAGATACTATGAAAGAAAACCTTGCCCTTACCTTGGGCGTTGATGCAAGCCGAGTAGGTATCTCCGCAGGTACAAACGAAGGTCTTGGCTACGTCGGCGAAGGTAAGGGAATTACGGTAAATGCATTTGTATTGCTTTGCAATAAGTGAAGTTGTGGCATAGCCACAGTGAAGTTGACCAAAGTCAGTGAAGTTGTGTTTTAAACACAGTGAAGTTTGCCTTCCGGCAAGTTATTGCTATTATTAAACACAGCCACAACTTTTACGAAGTAAAAACTTCACTACGCAAAGCGTAACTTCACTCGTTTACGAACTTCACTTTCGCGTAGCGAAAACATCACTCTTAAAGGAGCTCCCTATGGCAACCAAACCAAAATCCCCCACCACGCAATTCGTTTGTTCGCAATGCGGTTTTACAGCGCCGAAATGGCTGGGTAAATGCCCCGATTGCGGCAATTTTAATACTTTACAAGAGGAAATCGTCCGCACGGCGGAACCCACAAAAACGGAAAATAGACAGGGCATGTCCGTGATGAAAACCCGCGCGCTCCCCTTATCCCAGGTCGGATATGAGAAGTTTGACCGCGTAAAGAGCGGCATCCCCGAATTCGATACCGTTCTCGGCGGCGGCATCGTCCGTGGCTCCCTCGTCCTTCTCGGAGGTGATCCCGGTATCGGTAAATCCACCCTTTTGACGCAGGTTTCCGCTTTCCTTGCCCAAACGCAAAACAGCCCTACCCTCTACGTTTCCGCGGAAGAGAGCTGTTCCCAGGTGAAGATGCGGTGCGAACGCCTTGGGCTGAATTCTGACAACCTCTTACTCCTCAACGAAACCTGCCTTGAAGATATCGAGCTTGCCCTTGGCGACAGCAAATTCGTTATCATTGACTCGGTGCAAGCGATTTACACCGAGGCGTTGTCCTCGGCGGCTGGCTCCGTTGGTCAGGTGCGAGAATGTGCCGCGAAATTGATGCGTATCGCAAAATCACAAAACATCACCTTCTTCATCATCG
>JAZRFV010000051.1:0-14779 GCA_045643825.1 Candidatus Scatosoma sp. | reverse complement strand
TTTTTTAAGTTCTTTTATGGTTTTTAAATTTGGTACTAAATGTATTTCATCTAAATTAAAGTTATTCTCATCATTTGAACGCGGAATAATAGCATCATAATTAGAATCAGATAATAATCTTGCATTTATAGACTTCATCGTTTCTACTAACAAATCATCTTTAGTATCGTAATGCATATAAAATGTACTTCTATTTACCCTGGCTTTTTCACAAATTTCTTTCACGGTAATGAAGTCATATTCCTTCTTTTCTAATAACAGAAGTAAAGCTTCAACCATTAAAGAAGTCGAAAATGAATTTCTTGATTTATACATATTGGTTCTCCAATGATTCATTAAATATAACTAAGATTGATAAAATTAAATATTCAATTAACCTTATGTAAGCATATTTTAACAAAAAAATGAGAGAAAATCAACAACAAAAATAAAAAAAGTGTTGATTTCAAGAAACAAAAGAAAGGAAGATGCCGATAAAAGACTAATGATCAAACTCTAATTTATCGAGCTGAATGGGCGTTGAATGTGGTTTGATTTTGGTGCAAATTTGGTGCAACACTTTATGCGACGATACTCACGATATCAAACGGTATTGCTAAAACTCCAAGAGATAATCTTTGGATATGGACAAAAATACAACGCATCCTTTTGGGTGCGTTGTTTTTTGTTTTTAAGCCTTTACATTTTTGCGAAATTGTGCTATAATAAATCGAAACAAATCAAGAGGATGCATTTATGAATTTCGATTTATGGTCGATATGGCATATTTTATATATCCTTTCACCCTTTTTAATTTTTGCGGGTATTTATTTCTTGACAAGGAAAAGTACGGCAAAAGCAAAAGATATTTTGGGTTACGTCTTGGGTGGAATTTCCGTCTTTATTTTGGCGCTCCGCAACGTCGATATTTTTATTCGAAACGGGTGGGATTTGGAGGTAGTTCCTTTGCAGGTTTGCCATATCGGTAGTTTGGTGTCAGGGCTTGCCCTCATTTTCAAAAAGAAGTGGTTAATTTTGACCTCTTTTTGCTTTCATCTCATACCTGCCCTATTGGCAATGGTGTTTGCGGACGCTTTGGTCAACTACGACACCTTGTGGAAAATCAGACCGCAAACCTACGTTTGGGGGCATATTTTCATCATCGTGTGTGCCCTTTATGGGGTGTTTATACATAAACCGAAGTTCACGAAAAAAGACCTGTATAATTCCTTGATGTTCGTTGGTGGTATGGCGGTCATGGCGATCGTGTGCAACTCGCTGTTTAGAGAAGCGCTTGGATGGGAGCCGAACTATTTTTATCTTTTCAACTACAATGGCACTCCATTAAAATTCTTGTACAACGCCTTCCCGTCCTCCGTTTATGGTTGGTTTGAAATCAATTGGTTCTACGTCCTCGTATTGCTTTCTGTATTCATTGGGGTGTTCGTGGGATTATATTTTGCGGCAAAATACTTGATTGATAAGCTTGTTGAAGGGGATTGATTATGAAAAAGAAGAGAAAAATAACGGGTACGGACGTAGGGATTGTAATGTCCATCGTGGGACTGCTTGCAAGCCTTGTTGTGATTGTATTTAGCTTTATCGATGGTACAAGTAAAGCCACGGGGATTGCCTTATTTTGTGCTTGTTCGGCGTGCTTGTCCATGAATGCCCGCAACAAAAGGAATGAAAAATGATTGTTCTTATCGCAGGTGCCTCGCACACGGGAAAAACGGTGCTTGCACAAAAATTACTCGAAAAATATCAGTATCCTTACCTGTCCATCGACCATTTAAAAATGGGCTTAATCCGTAGCGGGAATACCCAGCTCACACCGATGAGTAGTGACGAGGATTTAACCGCGTATTTATGGCCGATTGTCCGTGAAATGGTGAAAACAGCCGTGGAAAACGGGCAAAATCTTATCATCGAGGGTTGTTATATCCCCTTCGATTGGGAAAAGGATTTTGACGAGGAGTACCGCAAAAATATCTGTTATTACTGCCTTGTTATGAGCGAAAACTACCTTAAAAACCACTTTGACGAGGTAAAAATGCACGCAAATGCGATTGAAAATCGCTTGGCGGACGATTATGCCTTTGAGGATGCGGTAAGGGACAATGCGAAGGTGTTACGCCTTGCAAAAGAGCATAAAGTAAACTATGTTTTGATAGAAAATACCTATGAAATCAGCGTAGATTTAGGGTAAGGAGCGCAAAATGGAAAGACCGATTACCACCTTGTTTTTATTGACCTCGGTGGATGGAAAAATTAGCACAGGCTCTACGGACAATATGGACGTGGATAAGGATTTTCCCACGATTACAGGGGTAAAAGAGGGGTTGTACCAGTATTACGAAATTGAACAAACCACCGATTTATGGTCGATGAATTCGGGTAGAGTGCAGGCGAAAATCGGGGTAAATGAGAAGCCGATGCCTGGCAAAATCCCCGTGTCCTTTGTCCTTGTCGACAACACCCATTTGACCGACCACGGCGTGCGGTATTTTTGCGCGCTGTCCGAACAATTCGTGCTGATTACCACCAACAAAAAACACCCTGCTTTTGGGGTGGAGGCAGACAATCTGCATATTATTTACCAAGAAAATTTCTCTCTTTCCGAGGGGTTAAAATGCTTAAAAACGGATTTTGGGTGCGAACGCCTGACCGTGCAGACGGGCGGTACGCTCAACGCCTTGCTTGTCCGTGAGGGGTTGATTGATTTTGTTGACCTTGTGGTGGCACCCGTGCTTGTTGGGGGTAAGGATACCTCCACTCTTGTAGACGGAAAATCCTTCACGACGGAGGAGGAATTGTCAGGGCTTGGCGTGTTAAAGCTGATTGAGTGTCAACCACTCGAAAACTCTTACCTGCGCCTGCGCTACGAGGTGGTGAAGGAGGCGAAATGAGCGTGAAATTATTCCTTTCCGCGATTACAAAATTCCTGTTCGGCGTAGCCCTGGTAGGGGTGTTGGTGTTTTTACCCGCAGGCACCCTTCGTTTTGCAAACGGTTGGCTGTTGATGGGTGTGCTGTTTATCCCCATGTTCCTTGCAGGGGTAGTGATGATGTGGAAAAACCCCGATCTTTTAAAGCGGCGTTTGGATGCCAAGGAAAAGCAAAAGGAGCAGGGGATTGTTATTAAGTTAAGCGGTTTAATGTTTATCGCGGGCTTTGTGTTGGCGGGGTTGGATTTCCGTTTTGGCTGGTGGCAACTCCCTCCGATTTGTACCTATATCGCCTCGGGGATATTCCTCGCCTCATACGTAATGTGGGCGGCGGTGTTAAAGCAAAACGCCTACCTTTCGAGGACGATTAAGGTGGAGGAGGGGCAGCAGGTCATTGACAAAGGCTTGTACTCCGTCCTCCGTCACCCGATGTACGCGGCGACGATTTTTCTCTTTTTGGCGATGCCGTTGGTGCTTGGCTCCGTAGTTGCCTTTTTTGTGTTTTTACTCTATCCCGTGTTGATTGTTATCCGCATTGTTTACGAGGAGAGGGTGCTGGAAAAGGAGCTTGTCGGCTACACCGAATATAAGAAAAAAGTAAAATATCGTTTGATACCTTTTATTTGGTAAAACTGCCTCGAGGGAGTAGGAAAAAGCCTACTTCCTCGTTTTCTTTATACGGGAATCATGGGCGGAAATAAACTGCGCATAGGTATCGTTTCCCTTGAGGGGTTCGGATGGTGTAGAAATGGGCGAGGGGGCGGATTCCTCGGCATTTTTACAGGATGGGGAAGGGGCGTTTTCCTGTGGAAATTGCTGTGTATTTAACAAAGATTGTAAAAATTGGAATAAACCGAAGGGTTCCATTTGAAAAAGCCTCCAAAATATAAAATTTTCAAAGAAAAAATGAGAAAAAGTCAGCGTTTTTGTTTGATTTAATTGAAGTTTTGATATATAATAGAGTATGCGATAATATAGTCGGCGTATGCTAATCTTTTGTATAAACCGACAACACAATAAAGGAGTGCTTTCCATGAGGAAAACAGCAAAAAAATTCATTAGTTTGGTAGCAGTAGCTACACTTTTCGGATCGACGCTTGCGATGAGTGCTTGCGGTGGCGATTACTATAAGGAAAAGGGGTTGGCGGGCTACACGAATAGCGCAACGAAAACGGAGGCCGGTATTTCCAACGGCGGCTTTGCGGTTGAGAAGGGCGACTATATTTACTATATTAACGGTAAAGAAGACTACGCAGCATCCAACAAGTATGGCGAAGTAACGAAGGGCGCTTTGATGCGTATCAAGAAGAGCGACCTCGTAGCTGGTAACTATACAGCGACCGACGTAGTTGTACCTATGATGTTCACGGCACAAAACTACAATGCAGGTATCTTCATCTACGGTGATTACGTTTATTACGCAACCCCGACCAGCGGCAAGAATATGCAAGGTGAAGTAACCAGCTCCTGGATTGACTTCAAACGTGCAAAGCTTGACGGTACGGAAACGATGAAGGATTATTTCTTCCGTCTTTCTGATAATGCGGCTAAATACCGTTTCGTGGCGGAAGGCGACGTGGTTTACTGCTTGTACGAAGAAGATGGTATGTTGAAATCCTACAACACCTCGACGGATGCGACGACGGTGCTTGTAAAGGGCGGCACCTACTTCTACGATGAAAAGGATTTGACGAACGGCACCGTATATTATACGATGGGCGTTACGACCAATGCGGATACCGATACCCCTACGACGGCGGCTTATAACCAAATCTACAGTGTAAACGCAGCGGCTACGGCTACGGTTGACGCGAAGAAGGCTTCCTACACCGTTGCAGGTGGTAGAACGTACGACTTCGACGAAGCTTGGATGGAAGAACAAAACGACGACGCGAAGAAAACCGCGAAGGAAAGCAAGACGGACTACACCCCCGTTTATGATTTCGACGACTATTCCACCTATCCGTATGTAAACCTTGGTAAGCTTGTTTTGGACGGTGTTGGTAAGAACCAAGAAGGCAACACGATGTTCAACGATACGCACGAGGCTACCGAACGTACCGAATTGAAGGGCTACACCTACACCATTACCCGTAACGAAAACGGCGGTGTTTACTACACGAAGGCTGGCGAACAAACGGATACGAAGCTTTACTACCTTGCAGCAGGCAACGACGCTACCAACTCGGTGACGGCAAACGCGAAGGCTGAAATGGTGGCTTGGAACACGACCAACGCTTCGGCAACGGCTTTGTTTGAATATGCAAACGGTACCCACACCGTACTCTACGTATCCGAGTCGAGTATTTACAAGGTAACGACGACGGCTGGCGTAGTTGCTGATCCCGTAAAACTTTGCAACGCTCCCTCCGGCGCAACCCTTTGGAAGACGGCAACGGAAGGCGAAGACGGCGTATTGTATTTCTACGCAGCAGGTACGCACCCTGTAACGAGTGCTGCAACCAGCGGTTACAACCTTTCCAAGATCGTTTACACGGGCGACAGCAAGGTATACGAAAACCTTCCCAGCTTGAATGCTGATTCGAAGTATAAGGTAGCAACCTTGAACTACGTAGATTTCAGCTCCGGCTGGTATATGCCTGAAATGTTCGACGGCGTATTGATGTTTGCAAATGCGGAAGCGGTTGGCAGCAACTCTTACAACTATATCTATGCAACCAAGCTTGGTTTGGCGGATATCGAAGCAAACAACGAAGCGTACGAAGCGGCTTACGAATTGATGGACGAAATGACCGAAAAGGATACCATCAAGAAGGCGATGACCTACTACTACCGTACGGGCGACAAGACCATGGTAGAAACCGTTTACGGCGAAGGCCTTTACACGGAAGAAGAATACAAGGTATTCACCGAATACACCGAAAAGCAAGCGATGAGCAAGCTTGTAAGCCTTGTTGGTAAAGACGCAATCAAGGAAGACGATAAGACGGCGATGGAAGAGGATTGGAGAGCAACCCTTCCCACTGAAACGACGACCGTAACGGAAGAAGAAGGCATGAAGACCTGGGTTATCTGCCTTATCATTGCTGGTTCCGTAATCGTTCTTGCGGCGGCGATCATTATCCCCGTAATCATTGTAAACAAGAAGAAGGCTGCTCGTGAGGCGGCGGAAGCGGTTAAGAACGCTTACAAGCGTCCTAAGATCGATACGACGGACGATAAGTCGATCGACGTATACGCTGACGACGAAGCGGAAGCAACGGAAGAACCCGTGGCTGAAACGGAAATAACCGAATAATGGAATAGGAAAAAGCCGCTTTCGTAAAGAAAACGGCTTTTCTTTGTAAAAAGAGTAAACTTTTTGAAAAAATATTGAAAAAGTGGGCAAAAAATAGTTTACAAAAGTCGTAAATATTAATATAATATAGCAAAATCAAGGCGAAAGCCAATAACGAGGGAAAATCAAAGATGGCAAGATATATTATTTGTCCGAGATGTGAGTTAAACTTTATCGATGCGGACGCGCAGGAATACTGCGACGTTTGTATCAAGGAATTAAGTGGCGAAAGAACGTTTACCGACGGCTTCGAGGCGGAGGAAAACGTGGACGAAACCGAACTTTGCCCTGTATGTGGTGAAAATTACATGGCACTTGGCGAAAAGATGTGCGAAGAATGTAAGAAGAAATCTGCTTACGAGGATGAGGTTGAGGAAGACGAAGAGAAAGAGGACGCTTCTTGGCGTAGCTATCTCGACGACGAGGAAGAAGAGCTTGACCTTGGTATTCCTGATTCCGAATTTGAAGACGACGAGGAAGAAGAGGAAGAAGAGGAAGAAATTGTTACGGAAGAAGACGATTTCGAGTATGTTTCCGCGGACGATTACTACGATATGGACGACGAAGACGACGAAGACGAAGACGACGATTTCGATTCCTTCGACGATGACGATGCCCCTACCCCCAAAACAAAGAAAAAGAAAAAGCGTGAAGACGACGATTTTTAATGGTACAAAAAAGCCTCTACCGATAAGGTAGAGGTTTTTTGTTTAAAGATCATCCGCGTCCTGGATAGGCTTCTCTTTTTTATTAAGAGGTATGCCCGTATAACTGCCGTTTACATCTGTCTTGGATGTGTCGCCCACCAGACCTAAAGCCTTTTCGGTGGGGGCAGGTATGCGTTGAATCGATTTTTTAGCGGACATCAGTCGTTGTTACCGCCGTGGTTAAATTCCTTCTTTTCAGCGCAGTTTTTATTGCTGCAATTCTTTTCATTACAATTTTTAGCCGAGTTGTTGTTCTTGTTTTTTTGTTTGTTTTTCATATTTTTCTCCTTTTGAAACGGGTAAAAATCTTACTCGCGCACGCCCTCGAAGGGAAGATGCAATTCCACGTAACCCTGCTCCGATTTACAAAGGGGACAAACCTTCCACGCCTCCGTAGAAACGTGCATATATCCACATTCGCTGCAAATCCACAGGATGGGGCTTTCACATTTATACAGCGTACCGTTCCTTACGCCATCATGCAAATATTGAAAGATAATTTTGTGTTGACCTTCCACCTCCGCAATCATTTTATACAGGGCGGCAACGTCTTCAAAGCCCTCCTGCTTTGCGGTGACGGCAAAGGTGGGGTAGATATCCTCCATCTCACTCTTCTCGTCATTCGCGGCAAATTTCAGGCTTTCCTCCAAGGTGCCCATGTGGAAAGGATACCCTGCATCAAACGTAACGTTTTCACGGCTACCCGTTTTCTCGATAATCTTATTAAAGAACTGCGTAGCGTGTAAGGTTTCGTTCTTTGCGATGGTTTTCACCGCATCCGCCAAGGTTTTAAACCCTTCCTTCATGGCAAGCTTTGCGATCATTTGATACCGCATCCCTGCCTGACATTCCCCTGCGAAGCTTCGTGCAAGGTTTTTAAAAGTTTCCGTGTTTTCAAATTGCATACCTTCCTCCCAAATCAAAGGTGTGTCCGACGATTTTCGCCGTTTCCTTTATGGGTAGTATGAACCGAGTGAAAGGGGATTATGCGTGTATTTTACTTGTAAAAGAATGGTAAAAACGCTTGCAAAACACGGCGTTTTTGGGTAAAATAGATACTGTAAAAGTGAAAATGACGGGCGTACGCCCGCGTAAGGAGTAAAGATGTATAATATTGTACTTGTCGAACCAGAAATTCCTCAAAACGCAGGCAACATTGCCCGTACTTGTGCCGCAACGGGTACCCGTTTACACATGATTCGCCCCCTTGGGTTTGAGGTAACGGATAAATATTTGAAACGCGCAGGGCTTGATTATTGGCACCTTGTGGACATTTCCTACTACGATAGCTTTGAGGAATTGCAAGAAAAATACCCCGATGGGCGTTTCTTCTATTTCACCACGAAGGGTAGACATCGTCACAGCGACGTTGCCTTCCAAGACGGCGATTTCTTGGTGTTTGGTAAGGAAACGAGAGGGTTACCCGAAGAGCTCCTGATGAAAAATGAGGAAACCTGCCTCCGTATCCCGATGTTTTCCGAGGCGCGCTCGCTTAACTTGGGTAACTCGGTTGCAATCGCGCTTTACGAGGCATTGCGCCAAAGCGACTACGAAGGCTTGCTTGAAGAAGGTGAACTTCACCACCATAAGTGGAGTGAAGTGAAATAATTCTTATTTTTAGGTATAAAATCATAAAAAGTAGACGATAACTTTCGTGTGAAAACACGGAGGTTATTTTTTTATGAAAAAGGTTTGCATAATTTTTTTAATGTCAATCATAATAAGTTTAACGGCGCTTGGTTTTGGTGGGCTTTTTAAAAATGAGGCACCCAGGTATGCGTTGACGGAGCAGAAGCAGGGCGCAACGGGTGAGTATTTACGCTTGCATATCCGTGCGGATTCTAATAAGGACGAGGCGCAGGCGGTCAAATATAAGGTACGCGACGGTGTGGTTTCCTACCTTGCCCCTTTGGTTGCGGAGTACGACACAAAAACGGAAGCCGTAGAAGGGCTTGCACGTCATTTGGACGGAATATGCGAGGCGGCGGAAGGGGTTTTACAAGCAAACGGCTTTTCTTACGGGGCGACAGCGGAAATCACCGTGGAAAAATTCCCCACCCGTGTTTACGAGGATTACACCCTGCCTGCTGGGGAATACACGGCCTTAATTATACGCCTTGGGCGTGGTGAGGGGGATAACTGGTGGTGCGTGGCGTACCCGCCGTTGTGTTTTGTGGCAACGCAATCGGACGTTATATACAAGAGTAAAATCAAGGAAATCATCGAAAGGTTTTACGGTTAACCTGCATACATAGGAGGAGTGGGAATGAAAAAGTCAATAAAAAAAGCCGCGATTGCGGTGTTGTCCTTTGCAGTTTTGATCCCTGCCGTGTCGGTGGGGGTGCGAACGGTCAAAGCGGAGCTTACACAAAATGCCGTAGAGGAAATGGTGGGGGTGGCAATCCTTCGCCAAGGCTCGACGGGTAGCGAGGTGAAGGAGGTGCAACGCCGATTGAAACTGTGGGGGTATTACAACGGCAGCGTGGACGGCGTGTTTGGCGCAGGCACGAAGAAAGCGGTGATTACCTTCCAAAAGAAAAACGGTTTGACGGCGGATGGCGTTGTTGGGCAATCGACCTATAAGGCGCTTGGGATGAATAGCTCTTATCAGGTTTTGCAGGGTGCGAACGCTTCCTCGGGGACGAATGGCTACACAAGCTCCGAGGTGTATTTGCTGGCGAAGACCATTTATGCGGAAGGGCGTGGAGAACCGTATGTGGGGCAGGTTGCCATCGGTGCGGTGGTGATGAACCGTATCCGCAGCGCTGCGTTTCCGAACACGATATCGGGGGTAGTGTATCAAAAAGGAGCTTTCACAGCTGTGGACGATGGCCAAATCAATCTAACGCCCAATGAAACGGCATTGAAGGCGGCGCGTGATGCAATCGGCGGTTGGGATCCCACCGGCGGAGCCTTGTATTATTACAATCCTGCCGTGGCGACGAGCTCTTGGATTTTTGATAGGCAGACGGTGACGGTGATTGGCAAGCACGTCTTTGCTATTTAAGGGCGTGGATATGCGTCGCAATACTGCGTTGCCCTGTGTTTCCCTCGGTCACGTACGGTATGTACGCTCCCGTCGGGAAGCCTCGGTCGCCTTGTCTTGCTTGCATCTGCACGCCCTTGACGGGTGGCGTATTGTCGGGGTAATATGGCGTTGCCCTGCCCATAGCTTTGGATAAAGTTGTGTTAATGCTTATTATAATGTAAATAAGGGGAGAAGTATGAAAAAGAAAGAAACGGAAATTGCAACCAACGTGTCCTCGGGTGCGGAAAAGGTAGAGGTTGTGGAAAAAGAAATGAAAAAATCTCGTGGTGAGGGTGTTCAAAAGAAAACGAAAACCGTCACGGCGAAAGGGGATGCGGCGTTGGGGGATTCTACCAAGAAAGAAACGCCCGTCAATGCGAAAAAGGTGAACGAACAAATGAGCAGTCGAAAGGCGGAGGCGGAAAGTGAAGCGGCGAAAAAACGGGTACAGCTCGCCTTAAAACGCAAGGAAGCCCAAGCAAAGCGCAAAGAGGAAAAGGAAAAACGTAAAGCGGAAAAGCTTGCTCGTCGTAAAAAACGGCTTGCTGATAAAAAGGCAAAGGAGCAAAAGCGTATGGAGGAGCGTGAGGTAGAACGGCGAGAGCGTGCCCACGCAAAGGCAAATAAACACCAGGCACAGGCAAAGAAGAAGGCGGAAAAGAGAAAGCAAAAGCCTTCTCGTCAGCATGAAAGCCGTGTAAAGGGTTACGGTGGTTGGATTGCGGCTGTGGTAACCCTTGGTGTGACTTCGCTTGCCTTGGCAACCACGGTTACCGTCGGCGGGGTAGAGATGGGTAGGATGAAAAAGGGTGCTATGTCGCAAAATAAGGCCACCATGTACGAGTTGACGGGGATTATGGAGCATATAGACGACGATTTAGAACGGGCTCGTATATCCAATTCCCCTGTGCAGCAGGGTAGGATTTTGACGGATTTGTTGGTGCAAACTCGTCTTGCGGAGGCAGATTTGGAAAAATTGCCCATTTCTCACCAAGAAGAGCAAAATATCACCGTGTTTATCAACCGCACGGCGATGGAGTGTGAACGGATGTTGGCGAAATTACGCCGTGGGGAAGGGTTAAACGAGCAGGATACGGCGGTTTTAGAGAGTCTTTACACCACAAACCACGCTATCCGTCAGGAATTGGACGGCTTATTGGAAAAGATGACGGACAAGGATATCGCAGGCTACCTCAAAGGGGATGAAGGAATGGTTTCGGAGGCGTTAGGTCGTTTGGAAAGCCTTACCTTGGAGGAAAATCGTGCGGCATTTGAGCGAAAAAAAGCGGAAATGCAGGGGGTGGGGGTGCCCCCAGTACCCCAAAGTGGCGAAAACACCCTTGACGGTGCACATGCCGTGGAGATGTGTAAGCAGTATTTTAATAAGTATAAAATAGCGGATTTTCAATGCGTAGGCGAAACGGTAACCAACCGTTACTCGGCTTACAACGTGCAGGGCTACGACGACAAAGGTACGATGCTCTTTGCGGAAATTGACCGTCACAGCGGTGCCCTCGTTGGTTTTGAATATTTTGAGGATTGCACCGAGGAAAACTTTGATATCGCCAATGCGGAAATGATTGCAATGGAGTTTTTAGACACCCTTGGTTATGAGGATATGGAGCTTGTAAAATGCCGTGAGAGTGGCTCTACTGCGGAATTCACCTTCCTCTATGAGGACGACGGCGTGGTGTATTACCCTGACGAGGTGCGTGTGAAGGTTTGCCGTACGAGAGGGCTTGTCACGGGTATGGATGCGACGAGATATTTGCGAAACCATAGGGGCAGGGATGCGTTGAACGTGAAAATCCCCTTGGAAACCGCGTATAATAAGCTCCACAAAAGCTTGACCGTGGAAAGCAGCCGAGTGGCGGTTGTACAAACGGCAAGAGGGGAACGGGCTGCTTACGAAATCCTTTGTAGTTACCAAGACACCTATTATTACGTGTATATCGATGCGGAAACGGGTGACGAAATCGCCATCATCAACGCTCAAAACAAAATCTAACAAAAAACACGTCTTGAAGATTTTTTTCGGGACGTGTAATTTTTTTAACAAAACCCCTTGACGAATGTAAAAAAGTATGTTATACTATAATCGATATTCAATCCCAATAAGGAGGTACATAATGCAAGAAAGGCAGACAAAGCAAAAGCAAATCATCTACGATGCATTGAAGACGTTGGACCATCCGACGGCGACGGAAGTGTATAGCTATGTACACGAAATCTCGCCTACCGTTTCACGTGCAACAGTCTTTCGAGTTTTGGGTGGTTTTGCGACGAACGGCAGGGCGCTAGAGCTTCGTGCGGCAGGCAACGAAGTGCGTTACGACTACAACGTGATGCCACATTATCACGCACATTGTGAAAAGTGCGGAAGGGTTGCGGACGTAGTTGCCACGGGGATCCCTGTGGGCGGTTTGAGTGTAACGGCGGACAATGGTTTTTCGGTCAGCGGTTACAGCGTAGAGTTTTTCGGTACGTGTAAAGCGTGTCAAGACTAAAAAATGGCGGGGGCAGGTATTTAATGAAGCCTGTCCTCGTTGTTTATTTTGGGGAATCGGAAATTTTTTCATAAAAAAGAGGAAAGGGATAAAAAAGGGTTGACAATTTCCCTGAAAATGGCTATAATAAGGTCAGTAATTAAATAGTAATGCAGGTGTCGCCTAGCGGTATGGCGGCAGCTTCCCAAGCTGTTCCCGGCGAGTTCGACTCTCGTCACCTGCTCCAAGTCAGTATAATCCGAACTATTTGTTTACCACAAGCGAATGGTTCGGATTATCTTTTTATATTGAAAAAGAATGATAAAGAAAAAGCGACGGAAATATTCCGTCGCTTCTCAGAACTACCGATTATTCTTCATATACGGGGATTCTGAACGCTCTTTTGCCATATTGCTTGGCGTAAAGAACGGTTCCATCTTTCAGGGTGATTTTAGTCCTGTAGATGTAATACCGAACACGTTTTTCGTCCATGTTCTACTCCTGTTTTTGCTTTAGAAATCCACCTTTTGATAAGGTCGTCACTGTGGCTGACTACGCCTAAAACAAGATTTTATATAAAAAATCATAAGAAAAGTTGCACTACGGGGGGTGTAAATTATTGCAATTTTCCCCGACTTGTGGTATACTAAACTTGTCTAGGGTGTTGTATACCATAGTGTAACGCATCACAAGAAAGGCAGGGTGACAGATTTCATTCCTGTCTTTTTTCTTACTATTTTTTATTTTTTTGATAATTCAACGACGAGGAATTTTATCCCATCGTCTTCTTCAAGCTTAGCTAAATATGGAACGGATTCACTCCCATAAGTGAGTCTTGTAATTTTCCCTATTTCACTAACTAATTGCTTAGATTGAATACGCAACCAGCTTCTCTTTTTAGGATTTGTTACAAAATCGAAAGCTTTGATAGTAGAGTTGTCGTCGGCTTTGCGAACCCCTAAAACCTTTTTTGTTTTATCCAACCCAATATTTACTTTTTCGGGATAGCCCAAAAGGTCTATTGCTTCTTTACTGAAAATAATACCTGCATTTGAGATTGAAATTTTAGCTACTCCGCTGGTGTCGATTGAGTAGTCAAAAGAATATTTTCCCATAGCTACCTCCTTTTTACATTATTATAATGAAAGAAAAGAAAAAAGTCAACTGTTTTGATACAAGAAAAAGAGAAAAAAGAAAAAAAATAGTAAAAAATAAGATAAAAAGAAATATTAAAAGTTGAAAAATGACTAGGAGTAATTAGGTCCTTAAAAAGAAAACCAAGCAAGTTGTAAAACAAAATGCTTGGTTTTTATAAATTTACTTCAATTTCAAGAAACCCATTTCAAAGGCGGACGGGAAAACAAACGTCTTTTCGCCTTGTCCGAAATCGACTTTGATATACTTTTGCGCTTTGTCGATACGGATAATCTTGCCTTCGCCAAACTTCTTATGAATAACCGTCGCACCTGCAACTGCGCCCGACAGGTCAAGTTCGGGCTTTTGCGGTTCTTCTTTTGCCGTAACCGTCGTGGTAACGGTCGGTTTTACGCCATACGTCGCCGTGATAGAATCGCCCGTTTTAGGCGGTGTTTTCGGCTCGACAACGGCAGGGGCAATTTCTTCGATGGCTTCGGGGATTGCTTCCGCCACAAAGACCATCGTTGCCTGTTGATTGAAGAACAGTTTTTGATATTCTTCTCTGCGGATAACGGTATCCCAACCACCGATTTCGTCGGAAATATTCTTCTCGATTCCCGTATAAGACAACGACGAATCTTCATAACGCTTGAACTTGAAAATTGCGTCGTTCATAAGACTCGCGTTGAATACCCCGATAGAGCACAACAGGTTGAAATCGTTTACGTCCAAACCCGTAACCTTCTTGAAAAGCCCAGGCTCTAATTGCGTAATAACGTCTTTCAAGCAACGTTCGCGGTAGTCCGTCAAATACATAAACACGGGAATACGCGTAGCAAACTTGATAAGCTTTTCCTGTATTTGTTTGCGCTTGGATTTGTACTCTTTTTCTTCGTCGGAAAGTTCCTTCTTTTCTTTCGGCGTGAGTTTATCGCCTGCTTCCTTTTTCGCCTTTTTAACGTGCTCGGATTTGTTGATAATCGTTTGAATGTCTTGGTTCAAAGAACGGAAACCTTCGATATTCATAATCGCGTCCAAGGCTTCTTTATTGGAAAACAAACGCGACAAAGTATCGTTGTCCACGTTGACTAAGAGTGCCGATTCCCAACGCTTGGCAAGGAGCGTTGCACTCGTACCTGCCATAGCGATATCGAGAATATCCTGCGCGTTGATTTGCTTCATCGTACTGCCGTCGTA
>JAZRFV010000050.1:0-41162 GCA_045643825.1 Candidatus Scatosoma sp. | reverse complement strand
AGCGTAGCAAACGGCGTAGGTGCTGACTTTGCATTCCAATGCACGGGTGCTCCCGCTGCAGCGAAGGACATTTTCGAATACATCCGTCGTGGCGGCGGTCTTTGCGAAATGGGCTTCTTCGTAAACAACGGCGAATACAACGTGAACCCTCACTTTGCAATGTGCAACAAGGAAATCAACCTCGTTGGTTCTTGGGATTACTCGGCTGACGATTATCCTACGACGATGGCATTCCTTCGTCAGGCTCGTGAAATGAACATTCCTATTAAGGAATTGATCACCCACGAATTCCCCCTCGATAAATTGAACGAGGCAATGGAAGTGAACGTTGCGCAGCAAGGTATTAAGATCTGCTTCGTTAATAAGTAAAAAGTATATATACTTCGTATTTCGGCGTTGCGGCTCCGTGTCCTTCGGTCACGTACGATATGTACGCTCCCGTCAGGATACTCACCGCGCCTTGAACTACTCGTATCTATACATTTTACGATAAGTAAGGAAGCAATCTTACAAAAAGGAGAAAACAATGGCACTTGGCATGATAGAAGTATTCGGTTTTGCAACCTCCATCGTGGTCGCAGACGCTATGGCGAAGGCCGCTGACGTAAAAGTAGTGGCAATCGACAAAAACAAACCCGCGGCAGGGGATTCCGCCCGTGTACCGTTGGTTATGGCGATTAAGGTGGAAGGTGACGCGGCTGCTGTAGAAGCGGCGGTTGCGGCAGGGAAAGCCGAAGCAGAAAAAAGAGACCTGTACATCACCCACAAGGTGATTGCTCGCCAAAGCGAAGAAATTGAATGGTTTGCACATTTAAGCGCACTTGGCAAAGACAAATTAAGATAAAAAAAATAAAAAAATAAAAATATTAAGGAGATTTAAAATTATGATGGAAGCATTGGGTATGGTAGAAACCAGAGGTTTGGTAGCAGCAATCGAAGCAGCAGATGCAATGGTAAAGGCAGCAAACGTAGTACTTATCGGCAGCGAAAAGATCGGTAGCGGTTTGGTAAGCGTTATGGTTCGCGGTGACGTTGGCGCTGTTAAGGCTGCAGTAGAAGCAGGTACGGCTGCTGCAACGGCTCTTGGCGAAGTTATCGCAACGCACGTAATCCCTCGTCCCCACATGGACGTTGAAAAACTTCTTCCCGCTATTAAATAAAAATTGTATATACTTCGCATTTCGGCGTTGCGTTACGTTTTTCTAATTTGTGTACGTCTATGTACACGCATGTCGAAAAGCCTCGCGCGCCTGGAAATGCTCGTATCTCCAAATTTTAAATTACGCATTGGAAAGGAGAAAACATCATGAAAGCAATAGCGTTACTCGAAGTGCAAGCTATGATAGCCGCAATCGCAGGGCTTGACGCTATGGTAAAGGCAGCTGACGTACAGCTGATTCACGTGGAAAAACGCCTCGGCGGTAGAATGGTAACAGTCGTTGTTGAAGGCGAGGTTTCCGCGGTGCAGGCAGCCCTTGAAGCAGGCGCTGCAGCAGCGGCTGAGGTTGGCAACGTGAAGGTGTGCGAGGTAATCGCCCGCCCTCATCCCGATGTTATGCGGTTTTTAACAACGGGCTAACGGCAAAACAATGTAAAAGGCATTGAAATGCCAAAAACTTGTCACAATTGTGACGATAAACTCTAAAAAAATCAAAAAAACAATATTTAGGAGGATTTAACAATGGAAGCATTAGGTATGGTTGAAACCAGAGGTTTGGTAGCAGCGATTGAAGCAGCAGATGCAATGGTAAAGGCTGCAAACGTTGTACTTATCGGTAGCGAGAAGATCGGTAGCGGTTTGGTAAGCGTTATGGTTCGCGGTGACGTTGGCGCTGTTAAAGCTGCTGTAGAAGCAGGTACGGCTGCTGCAACGGCTCTTGGCGAAGTTATCGCAACGCACGTAATCCCTCGTCCCCACGCAGACGTTGAAAAATTGTTGCCCGCTATCAAATAATTAACCTGTTAATTGTTAAAGAGTGAGTAAAATTCCCGACCGTCCGTTTAGGGCGGACGGTCGGGGGATTTTTCAACCAACTACACAGTAAAATCCCTTGCGTACGCGCGCGTACGTGCCTTTATGCTTGACAAGGGATGGTAAAAAACAGTTTTGGAAGGAAAACTATGGAATTATCGAACGCGCAAATCGCGGAATTGGTTAAAAAAGTATTGTCGAATATGGGTGAAGACGTGGCTGCGGCAACCGTAAACACGAACGAAGTACCCGTAGGCGTATCGAATAGACACATTCACCTTAACAAAGCGGATATGGAAACCCTCTTTGGCGCAGGGTACGAGCTTACCCCCATGAAGGACCTTTCCCAACCCGGTCAGTATGCTTGTAAGGATACGCTTACCTTGATTGGACCTGCAATGCGTCCCATCGAAAACGTACGCGTTTTAGGGCCCTTGAGAGGAAAATCGCAGGTGGAAATTTCCACGACGGATTCCTACGTGTTGAAGGTAAAGCCCCCTGTAAGAGAATCGGGTAATATCGCTGGCTCGGCGCCCGTTACCATCGTTGGCCCTAAAGGGATCGTGGTATTGAAGGAAGGCTGTATCGTAGCCAACAGACACATCCACATGTCGCCTGCAGACGGCGCTGCTTTTGGTGTGAAGGATGGGGATACCGTTACGGTGGACGTAGTGGGCAAACGCCGCACGCGTTGGTATGACGTGCAGGTACGCGTACATCCGGAGTTCCGTTTGGAAATGCACATTGACACGGACGATGCAAACGCAGTTGGTATCGGCAATGGTTGTAAGGTTAAGGTAGTTAAGGAGTAACTATGTTAAGAGGAATTATCAGAGGAAATATCGTTTCCACGAGAAAGCAAGAATCGTTGATTGGCTCGAAGTTTATGGAAGTGGAAATTATGAAAAACGGCGTTGTTACGGGTGAATTTCTCATCGCAGTAGACAGCGTTGGCGCAGGTATCGGTGAAACCGTTTTGATTACGACGGGTAGCTCCGCACGTTTGGCGTTGCATAATACTAACGCGCCCTGTGACGCAGTTATCGTCGGTATTGTAGACTAACCAACCTGACGTTGGACGCAGTAAGGTGTCTTTTCGTGCACTTGGATAGGTGATTTCGCGCATTCACTTTGGTGATATGCCAGTTTTACTATATTCAAATAACAAACGTTATATAAGGTCAAGCGGAATGCTTGAAGTTAGACTTATGGACTTGAAAGAGATTATGAAAGAAGCAGGTATCGTAGGTGCAGGCGGGGCGGGCTTTCCCTCGTATGCAAAGCTGGCGGACGGTGCGGATACCCTCGTGATTAACGGGGCGGAATGCGAGCCGTTGCTCTATACCGATTACGTGCTTTTACAAAAAGAAATGCCGATGGTGCTTGCGGGCATCCAAGCTGTGCTGGATTTTGCGAAAATCCCGCAGGCTTTGTTGTGCGTGAAAGAACATACGGCAAAGCGTTTGCGTTTGGTGGACGGGACTCGTTTGGCAAACCGTATCCGCTTAAAAACGTTGCCCGACGTATATCCTATGGGCGACGAAATCAGCCTGATTTATCAGGCGACGGGCAGGGTAGTAAAGCCCGGTAACCTTCCCATCACCGCAGGGGTAATCGTCTACAACGTCGAAACCCTTTACAACGTAGCGATGATGTTGAAGAATAACACTCCGATGCTCATGAAATGGGTGACGGTGGCGGGGGATATCCCCCAACCCTTCGTGGTAAAGGTACCCGTAGGTACACCCGTTTCCGATCTTTTGGAGAAAAATTCGATAGAAATCCCCGAAGAGTACGTCGTGATTGACGGCGGCCCTTCGATGGGTAAAGTAATAAACCCCGATTCGGCGGTGGTAACCAAAACGACCAAGAGTCTTTTGATTCTCCCTCCGAACATTCCTGCGGTGGAAAGTAAGTTCTTGGACGGTGACAAATCCATTGCCCGTGCGGAAACCGCTTGCTGTCAATGTACGCGTTGTACGGATATGTGTCCGAGATACCTGCTCGGTTATCCGTTAGAACCGCACAAGATGGTGCGTACCGCCAAGGGTGCGGCAACGGTAATGCCCGAGATGGTGCTTTCCGCAACCCTTTGTTGCGGTTGTGGAATTTGCGAAACGTTGGCTTGCTGTCAAGGGATTTCCCCTCGTGCAGTAATCAACGAATACAAGACCTTACTCGCAAAGAACAAGATGCGTTACGTAGCGAAGGACGAGGTAAGCCCCTTGAAGGAAAGGGAGTATCGCATGGTACCTTCGGAGCGTTGGGAAAGCGTGCTTGGCGTGGCAAAATTCGACAAAGTAGCCAAATACATCGGCGAAGATACGAATTTTAACCGTGTGGAAATTTACCTTCGTCAACACATCGGTGCACCGAGCATTCCTTGTGTAGCGGATGGCGATATGGTGAAGAAAGGGGACAAAATTGCAGAAAGTGCGGAGGGCTTGTCCTTGCCGCAGTATGCGACGATAGACGGTAGAGTAACCGTTTACGACGGAATTAAGATTATCATAGATAAGGTAACTGACTAATGTTTAAAGCAATCGGTGTTATTGAATTAAAGAGTATTCCCAAGGGTGTAGAAGCAACGGACGCAGCGCTTAAGAGCGCGGGCGTAGAATTGATTGCGGCACATCCTTCCTGCCCTGGTAAATACGAAATCGTTTTGACGGGTTCGATCTCCAACGTGACGGCGGCGGTAAGCCACGTGCAATCGAAATTTGACGGGTATATCATTGACTCGTCGATTATGGGGCGCATTGACGAACAGGTTATCAAGGCATTGTTCGGTACGCAAAAATCGGAACGCAAGGGCTCGCTTGGTTTGATTGAAACCTACTCGGCGGCGACCACCATCAAGGCGGCGGATATCGCTGTGAAGACGGCTCGCGTAGAGATCTTCGATTTGCGTGTATCCCGTGGTATGGGCGGTAAGGGTGTAATTATGTTGACGGGTGAGGTTGGCGACGTAACGGCGGCTGTAGAGGCTGGCTCGGCATACGCAACGCAAAGCGGTCAGCTTTCCTCCAACGCAGTAATCGCGGCACCCCACGCGGATTTGTGGGAACAATTATAAGATAGGTGAAGTTTTCGCACGGCGAAAGAGAAGTTCTTATTAAGAGATAAGTTTTTCGCTTTGCGAAAAGTGAAGTTTGCCTGGCGGCAAGTTGTCGCTGTTATTAAATATAGCAATAACTTTTTGCGGAATGCAAAAAACTTCACTGCAACACAGTTGCAACTTCACTCGTTTACGAACTTCACTTCACCACAGGTGAAACTTCACTTTCAATAGGTGTAATATGGAAAATATCAAATTTGTGATTGAAAAAAGTGCAAGAATTGAAAAGCTTGTCAATGCTTTATATGAAAAAATGCCCGAAATCGAATCGGCAAGAGGCTTGTTGGTAACCGAAAGCTACAAAGCAAGCGAAAACTTGCCCGTGATTTTGAGAAGAAGTGCGGCATTTGCACACATTTTGCGTAACATCCCCATCGTTATCCGTGATAACGAGTTGGTGGTTGGTAGTGCAACGGTGGCCCCTCGTGGCTGTCAAGTATTCCCCGAATATTCCTACGAATGGTTAGAGGCGGAATTCGACACCGTGGCAACCCGTGACGCCGATCCCTTCTACATCAGCGAAAAGACGAAAGAGGACCTTCGCGGTGCATACCCTTACTGGAAGGGCAAAACGTGTAGCGATCTTGCAAAATCGAACATGGCACCTGCAGCGTACGAAGCATTTACCGTACACGGTATGTTTACCCCTGGTAACTACTTCTACAACGGTATCGGTCACGTAAACGTAAACTACGAAAAGGTATTGAAAAAGGGGTATCGTGGGATCATCGCAGAGGCGCAATCCGCTTTGGCGAAATTGGACGTAAGCGATCCCGAATACGTACAAAGATACAATTTCCTTGCCGCTGTTATCGAATCGTGTGAAGCGGTGGTGGAATATGCACGTAGATACGCTGTACTCGCTCGTGAAATGGCGAAAAAGGAAAAGGACGAAACCCGCAAGGCGGAATTGATGACGATTGCTACCAACTGTATGCACGTCCCCGAATTCCCCGCAAGCAACTTCCACGAGGCTTGTCAATCCTTCTGGTTTGTACAACTCTTGTTGCAGGTAGAATCGAGCGGTCACTCCATTTCCCCTGGTCGTTTTGACCAATATATGTACCCTTACTACAAAAAGGATATCGACGAAGGCAAGCTCACGATTGAGCAAGCACAGGAATTGATTGACTGTATTTGGGTAAAATTCAACGACATCAACAAGGTTCGCGACGCGGCATCCGCGGACGGCTTTGCAGGGTATGGTATGTTCCAAAACCTCATCGTCGGCGGTCAAAACGTCCATGGCATGGATGCAACCAACGACCTTTCGTATATGTGTATTGAGGCGGCGATTCACGTGCCTCTGCCCCAGCCTTCCATCTCCGTACGTGTATGGAATGGTACGCCTGACGACTTTATGATTAAGGCGGGTTCGCTTACTCGTTTGGGTACGGGCTTGCCCGCTTATTACAACGACGAAGTGATCATTCCCTCCATTATGGCAAGAGGGCTTACCTTGGAAGATGCCCGTGATTACTGTATCATCGGTTGCGTAGAACCTCAAAAGGGTGCAAAGACGGATGGCTGGCACGATGCGGCGTTCTTCAATATGTGCCGCCCGTTAGAGCTTGTCTTCTCCAACGGTGTGGATAAGGGTGTGCAAATCGGTCCCGAAACGGGTGACGTAGCGGATATGCGTACCTTTGAAGAAGTGTTTGAGGCGTATAAAACGCAACAAAGCTACTTCATTAAATTGCTTGTTAATGCAAACAACGCCATCGACGTGGCACACGCAAAGCGTTGTCCTTTGCCCTTCCAATCCTGTATGGTGGACGATTGTATCGGCCGTGGTAAATCCTTGCAGGAAGGTGGTGCTATCTATAACTTCACGGGGCCTCAAGGCTTCGGTATCGCAAACAATGCGGATGGTTTGCTTGCCATCAAGAAGCTTTGCTTCGAGGACGGTAGTGTAACCCTTGCGGAAATGCGTGAAGCAATGCAGGCAAACTTTGGCTACGGCTTGACGGGTAAGGCGGCGGAACGTGTAACCCACGAGGTAGCGTGCAGCCTTGCAGAAGAAGGTATCGGCGTGACGGAAAACGTAATCCGTGCCATTTACCACGAAGTAACGACGGCAAGTGCAATCCCTGCGGAAAAGCGTGCAAGATACCAAGAAATCAAGCGTTTGATCGACGAAACCTGTCCCAAGTACGGCAACGACGATTACAATGCGGATATGATGGCTCGTGCGGTAGCAAACTCTTACACGCGCGAAGTAGAAAAATACAAAAACCCTCGTGGTGGTGTGTTCCAGGCAGGTTTGTATCCTGTATCGGCAAACGTACCCCTCGGTGCACAAACGGGTGCAACCCCCGATGGTAGATTGGCATTCACCCCCGTAGCGGATGGTATCGGCCCCGCATCGGGTAGAGATATCAAAGGCCCTACGGCAACGGCAAACTCCGTTGCAAGATTGGAACAAGACGTAGCCTCTAACGGTACGCTGTTGAACCAAAAATTCCACCCTTCGGCACTTGCGGGTATGAGCGGGCTTATGAAATTCACCTCGCTTATTCGTTCCTACTTCGACCAAAAGGGTATGCACATGCAGTTCAACGTGGTTACGCGTGAAACGTTGTTGGATGCACAAAAGAATCCTGAAAAGTACAAGACCTTGGTTGTCCGCGTAGCTGGTTACAGCGCGTTGTTCACGACCTTGTCGAGATCGTTGCAGGATGATATTATAAATCGTACCGAACAAGGCTTCTAAAAAAACGACGCATTTACGTCGCAATACTTCGTTGCAGATGCGCTTTTCTCGGTCACGTACGGTATGTACGCTCCCGTCGAAAATACTCCTGCTCCTTGTCTTGCTCGCAACTCCGTCGTTTTTGGAGTATATCCCTTGAACTACTTGCATCTCTGCATTTTCAATAAGGCTTTGATAAGTTGGCAAGTTTCAGCTGTTATTAAATATAGCAACAACTTTTTACCAAAGGTAAAAAACTTCACTGCAACGCAGTTGCAACTTCACTTATAAAATAAACTTCACTGTGGCTTTGCCACAACTTCACTTTTAAAACTATGAGCATCTACGACACCAAAGGCAGAATATTTAATATCCAGCGCTTTTCGATACACGACGGACCGGGTATCCGTACCATCGTGTTCTTTAAGGGCTGTTTTATGCGTTGTGCTTGGTGTTGTAACCCCGAATCACAGGCGTATGAAATCCAACAAATGGCCGAAAACGGAAAAGTGAAAACCGTGGGCAGGGACGTGACCGTTGCAGAGATTTTACCCGAATTACTCGCTGACAAGCCTTATTATAGAAGAAGCGGCGGCGGTATTACCTTGTCGGGTGGGGAAATCCTCGGTCAACCTGATTTTGCAAGGGATTTGCTTCGTGCTTGTCAACAAAACGGCTTACATACGGCGGTAGAATCGACCGCAAACGCACCTTTTGAGAGCATTCAAAAGATTTTACCTTATCTTGACCTCTTCTTGATGGATATCAAGCACATGGACGGGGCGAAGCATAAGGAATACACGGGTGCGGACAACGAAAGAATTTTGCAAAATGCCAAGACCTTGGCGGAAAGCGGTGTGGAGCTGATTATTCGTACCCCCGTGGTGCCTGGGTTTAACGATACGGCGGAGGAAATCCGCGCGATATCGAAATTCGCGGCGAGCTTGCCTGGCGTTAAGGAACATCACCTGTTGCCTTACCATCGTTTGGGCTCGGATAAGTATGCTGGCTTGGGTAGGGAATATTCCTTGAAGGAAATCACCCCGCCTCCGCAGGAAAAGATGGAGTATTTACTCTCGGTTGCGGAAGAAAGCGGCTTAAAATGTCAAATCGGCGGTTAACTAACCTGACGTTGGACGCAATCAGGTGTTTTATTTAACGAAGTTTTGCGAATACAAAGTGAAGTTTGTCTATCGGTAAATTTCGACTATTATTAAATATAGCCACAACTTTTTACCACAGGTAAAAAACTTCACTACACGAAGTGTAACTTCACTTATTTATAAACTTCACTGTGGCAACGCCACAACTTCACTTCATAAGAGGAGAGTTTTATGGAACTTTTTAATAAAGATAAACCCGTAATTGTACAAGAATTTGTACCCGGGAAACAAATTACCCTTTGTCACATCATCGCAAACCCTGGCGAGGTGCTTTACACCAAGCTCGGTTTGGATCCCCAAGTGGATTACAGCAGATCCGCAATCGGCGTATTGACCATTATCCCTTACGAGGGTGCGGTTATTGCTGCGGATATCTCGATGAAGTCTTCGGGCGCGGATATCGGCTTCGTGGATCGTTTCACGGGTACGCTCATTATCACGGGCTCCGTGTCTTCCGTGGAATCTGCTTTCACCTCCGTACGTGACTATTTCACCAACAAATTGCATTACACCTGCTGTGAAGTGACGAAGACCTAATGAAAAAGATTATGTTATTCGGTAGAGTGGCGGCGGGGAAAACCACCCTAACGCAGGCTTTACGCGGAGAAGAAATCAAATATTATAAAACGCAGTACGTCAATTATCTCGACACCGTAATTGATACGCCCGGGGAATATACCGAGCGTCGTGAAACGAGCGGTGCCCTTGCACTCTATGCGTACGAGGCGGATATCGTAGGGCTTGTGCTGTCGGCAAACGAGCCGTATTCGATTTTCTCGCCCTGTTTGACGAGTATGGTAAATCGTGAGGCAATCGGCATTATTACGGGCATTGACAAGCCTGATGCAAACGTGGAAAGAGTAAGACGTTGGTTACAGCTTGCAGGCTGTAAAAAGATTTTCCCCGTATCCGCTTTTACAGGCGAAGGGATTGCGGAGCTTGCGGCGTATTTAGAGGACGACGAGGATAGGGCTCGGCGTTTGGCGAAAGAAGAGGCGAAAGCCAAGAAAACAACAAAAGCAAAAACGAAAAAGGATACGAACGTATGAGTAAGACGAAAGTAATCGCATTTGCAAACAACAAAGGCGGCAGCGGTAAAACGACCACCTGTTCTAACGTGGGCTGTGCAATGGCACAGATGGGGAAAAAGGTGTTGATGATTGACGGCGATATGCAGCTCAACCTCACCATTTCCTTCTTTGACGAGGAAACGGCATACGATTATGCCAAGGGCGAAAAGAATATTTACCGCGCGGTGAAGGACGAACGTGACCTCAACGATTATATCGTAGAAACGAAGATCGACGGGCTCGACATCGTGCCTTCCACCTCGCTTATGAGCTCGATCGAGTTTGACTTGTTCGCAAAATGGCAAAGAGAGAGCGTATTGAAAAAATGCCTTGAACGTGTGCGTGCGAAAGGGTATTACGATTATATCCTTATTGACTCGCCTCCCACCTTGGGCGGTTGGGTGATGAACGTAATGTGTGCCTCCGACTACGTGGTGATCCCCGTAGAAGCAAGCCCTTGGGGTTTGTTCGGTTTGGCAAATATGTTCGAATTCTGCAATCAGGCAAAAACGATTGCGCCAAAATTAGAGGTGCTTGGTATTGCCGTAACGAAGGCGGACGAAAGAAAGAAATATTTCAAGCAAACGATGGAAACCTTAAACGAAATGGAAGGGGTACGTTTGTTTGAAAATTATATTCGCGTAGACAGCGCGGTAGAGTGGGCGCAGGACAACAGCGAGCCTGTGGTAACCTTCAAGAAAACCAGCCGTAGCGCGAAGGAATATATCGAATTGACAAAGGAGATTATGAAGTATGCCGATCGGTAAAAATGCAATTAAAAGAGTGGAAAACAACGGTTATTCGAACGTGAAAACGTCCGCCCCTGACATGGAGAACAGCAGCGTGATTGCAAAGCCTGACGAACAAGTAGTAGAAAAAATGATCGCCCCCGTAGAAAAAGCGACGGCGGCAAAGACTGCGGCGAAAAATCCTGCGGCAAAGAAAGCGCCCGCAAAGAAGCCTGCGGCAAAGAAAGTGGTTGCACCTGCCAAAAACGGCTTTGAACGCGTTGAATTTGGCGAAGATATGCCCTATTACCTCCTTTAATGAAAAAGGATGAATGGGATCGGAATGGATAATAAATACGGGAAAACAGGTCAGGCGTAAGGCGTGGCAAGGTTTTTTCGTGTTTTTTATAAAAAAGAAGGAGTAAAAAGATGAAAGAAGTTGAAAAAATCTATCGTTGTATACCCTTTTGGTCTTGGAATGACGAATTAGACGAACAGGGTTTGGTAGACCAAGTAGAATGGATGAATGAAAACGGCGTGGGCGGGTTCTTTATGCACGCGCGCGGCGGGTTAAAAACGGAATATTTAGGGGAAAAGTGGTTTAGCTGTATCAAGGCTTGCTCGGAAAAAGCGGAAGAGCTTGGTATGGAAGCGTACGCTTACGATGAAAACGGTTGGCCCAGCGGTTTCGTTGGCGGTAAGCTGTTGGACGATATTGAAAACCACGACAAATACCTCACCTACAATATCGGTGCGTACGATGAAAAGGCAGACGTTTCTTACGATATGTCGGGGGCAGGGTTGCGTCGAGTAAGCGAACCTTGTGAAAACTGCCTCAACGTATACATTCATTATGCGGCATCCACGGCGGATATTTTGAATGGCGAAGTGGTGGATAAGTTCATCGCAATGACGCACGAAGAATACAAAAAGCGTGACACATACAGCTTGAAGGGTTTCTTCACGGACGAGCCTCAATACTATCGTTGGGGTACCCCTTACACCAAGGTGCTTGCACCCTATTTCGAAAAGGAATACGGCGAAGATATCTTGGATAATTTGGGCTTGTTATTTGTAGAAAAGGAAGGCTACCGTGCGTTCCGTTACAAATATTGGAAGGCTATGCAGGCGTTGATGCTTGAAAACTTCGCAAAGAAAATCTACGATTGGTGCGACGAAAGAGGGTATAAGCTCACGGGGCACTACGTAGAAGAAAGCAGCCTTGGCCCTCAAATGTGGTGCTGCGCAGGCTGTATGCCTTTCTATGAATATGAACATATCCCCGGAATTGACTGGCTCGGTAGAGGTGCTTGGAAATCGATTGCAGGTATCCAGGTAGCCAGCGTTGCGGCGCAGCTTGGCAAAAAGCAAATCATCACCGAGACCTACGGTTGCTGTGGTTGGGACGTTACCCCGCAGGAATTGAAGGAAATCGCAGAGGTGCAATACGTGGACGGTATCAACCTTATGTGTCAACACTTGTTGCCTTACACCGAACACGGCCAAAGAAAGCGTGACTATCCCGCGCATTATTCCAAGGTAAATCCTTGGGTTAGAAAGAATTTTAAGGAGTTCAACGATTACTTCTCGTTGCTCGGTAAAATGCTTGCGGAAAGCGATGCAATCGTGAATACGGCGATTTTGCACCCCATCCGCAGTACCTATTTCAACTACAAGCGTGAAGTAAACGGACACTGCATTGACGAGCTGAACGAAGCATTCTATGCACTTGAAAGAGATATCAGCTGGAAGCAAATCCCTCACCACTACTTGGATGAAACCTTGCTTGCCAAATACGGTAAGGTAGAAGGTAAGCAACTTGTAATGGGCAAGTGTGCGTATGATTTTGTGGTTATCCCCAAGATCTACACGATGGACAAAACCACCGAAAAATTGCTCCGTGAATTTGTAAATGCAGGGGGCAGGGTTTTGATGACGGACGAAAAGCCTACCTACGTTGAGGGTGAAGAATTCGACTACGACTATCTTGAAAGCAACGTAACCTGGGAAGAAATCATCGCATCGCAACCCTATACGGCGGAAAGAAAAGAAAACCTTTATTCCTGTATCCGCAAGGATGCGGAAGGCAAAACCTTCATCTATGCCCTTAACTTGGGCGAGGATACGGACGTGGAATACTCCATCAAGGGCGGTAGCTCCTTCCTTTCCTACGATCTTATCAAGGACGAATATACGGCAATCAGCACGAAGGTGCATTTCGACAAGGGCCAATCGTATATCCTTTATATCAGCGATGAAAAGCCTGTAGGAAAGAAGGCGTTGAAGCCCGTTACCCTCGGTAAAGAATTTACCGTTGTGGGCACCCCTCAAAACTACATTTTCCTTGACTATATCCGTTACTCGAAGGACGGCAAATCTTACAGCGAGCCTTTGCACCACATGGGTATCTTTGACATTCTTTTGAGAGAAAGATATGCAGGGGATTTGTATTTGAAGTACGAAGTGACGGTGGACGAAATCCCCGAAAACTGCGTATTGCTTGCGGAAGACACCAACACCGTATGGGTAGAGGTAAACGGCGAACGCGTTGAAAACTGCGGTCGTTCCGAGGTAGAAACCCCTCTTTACAAGTACGACGTAGCAAGCAAGCTTCAAAAGGGCAAAAACGAAATCGTCGTAATGATGAAATATTTCCAAAGCGAGCAGGTTTACTATGCATTGTTCGGTGAAAACGTAACGGAAAGCTTGAAGAACTGTCTTGCATACGATTCCGACATCGAAGCGGTTGCGCTTAAGGGTAGCTTCGGCGTATACGGTGATTTTGAACAAGGTAAAGCGGCAAACGTTGTGTTGGGTAAGAATTTCCGCTTGGGTAAGCAAACGACGACGGTAACCGACCTTGTAGAACAGGGCTATCCCTTCTTCTCGGGCGATATCACCTTGAAGCAAACGATTACGGTAGAGGATACCGATTGCGAGCTTATCATTGACGACAGATTCCAGCTGTTGGAGGTGAAGGTGAACGGCGTAGACTTCGGTATGTGGATGTTTGGTAAGCGTTTGGATATTTCCAAGGCGTTGAAGGTTGGTGAAAACGAAATTGAAATCGTGCTCACCGTGGGCAATAGAAACCTTTTGGGGCCTTTCCACACGATGGAACAAGAAAACTTCAGCGTTGGCCCTTTCACGTGGGAACGTAGCGGTCTTTGGAAGGACGGCAAATGCGAATACGTGCAGGATACCTACGCACTCGTTAAAACGTTGGTATAAGCGTTTAAAAGCGTGAAAAAGCGGCGGCAATCGTAAGGATTGCCGCCGCTATATTTATACCTTAAATTTTACGCCATAATCAAAGAAGGGATAACCAGGGTTGCGATGACCAACGCGCCAAGGGCGATTCGGTACCAACCGAACACCTTAAAATCGTGTTTTTTTACAAAGTTCATTAGGAACTTGATTGCTACAAGAGAAACGACAAAGGCAACCATTGCGCCGATGAGAAGATACCCAATTTCCGTACCCGACATCACGCCTGATTCCAAGAAAAATTTAAGGAGCTTGATACCGCTTGCGCCCACCATCACGGGGATGGCAAGGTAGAAGGTGAACTCTGCACCAGCAGGACGAGAAACACCGATAAGCAATGCACCGATAATGGTCGCACCCGAACGGGAGGTGCCAGGGATCAATGACAACACCTGAAAAGCACCGATAAGGAAGGCTTGCTTGTAAGAAATGCCGTCCGTCGATTGGATGGGCAATTCACGGTTTTTGTTGCGGTTTTCCACCAAAATAAAGGCCACGCCATAGAGGATAAGCATCAATGCGATAATCAACGGCGTATGTAAATATTCTTCCAAAATATCATCAAAAAGAATACCCAAAATCGCCGCAGGCAAACACGCTACCAACACCTTGCCCCACAGGTTTAAGATACCCATGTCCGTGTTGAGTTTCATTTTTCCTTCCTGCTTTTCAAAAGCGAAGGGGAAAAGCTTTCGCCAAAATAGTACGACCACGGCAAGGATTGCGCCCAGCTGAATTACCACGAAGAACATCTCTTTGAAGGCTTCGCTTAATTGTAGGGTGAAGACCTCGTCAAGAAGTAACATGTGGCCCGTACTGGAGATGGGCAACCATTCGGTAATCCCTTCCACAATCCCGAGCAAAATAACCTTTAAAATTTCAATAAATTCCATGTTTTTCCACCGATAAATTATTGTATGCAACAATTATACCACCTATCCATCGAAAAAGTCTATTGTTTTTATTAAAAAAACGAAAAAAGGCAACAAAATGCGTAAAAATTTTTCAAATTGCTATTGCAAAGTCTCAAAAGATATGGTATAATTGCTTTACAATCGATAAAAATGACGGGGGTACTTTGCGCCAAATTTATCAAATTCTTATGAAGGAGGTACCTAAATGGCACAAGGTACAGTTAAATGGTTCAACGCAGAAAAGGGGTACGGCTTCATTGCCGGTGACGAGGGTGGCGACGACGTGTTCGTACACTTCTCCGCCATCGTGATGGAGGGGTATAGACGTTTGAAGGAAGGGCAAAAGGTTTCCTATGAAACGGAAGCAGATCCCAAAAATCCCGAAAAACTGCGTGCAATCAACGTACAAACGATATAAGATAGAAATAACCGTACTTCGTGAAAGTACGGTTTTCTTTTTTTGTGAAAGTTTGCCGCATTTTCCTTTACACGGTTGACAAATGGGGGAAGATGAGGTATAATTTATCTCACAGAGATAAAAAGGAGGGCGGTTATGTATCCTGCGCCTATTTTATTCGGCACAATGGGACTGTACGATATCCTGCTTGTCGTGGCGATTTTGACCTGCTTAATCTCCGCTGACCGTATGGGCATTTTGCGTGGATTTTCGGTGAAATTGCAAAAGGTGCTCATTATTGCCTTTATGGTGGCAATCATTATGGGCTTATTCGGTACGGTATTTTTCCAGGCCCTTTACAATATACCAGAACGTGGCGGATTTATCATCGATAAGGACACGGGTATGACCTTTTATGGCGGTTTTATCTTCGGTGTCGGCTTTTTCTTGGTGGTTTGGTTTGGCCTGGGCAAGCTGTGGTGTAAAGATGGGGAGCCGAAAAAACAATTCGGCACCATTGCGGATATGGCGGCTTGCTTGATTCCCTTCGCACACGGTTTGGGGCGTATCGGTTGTTTGACGGCAGGTTGCTGTCACGGTGGTTTGACGGACAAATGGTACGGCATTATGCATTATGGCTTGACCACGGGTGGGGAGCTTGTCCCCATAGGCAAAATGGTTCCCGTACAGCTGTTTGAGGCGTTGTTCCTCTTTGCGTTGTCCTTTGCGTTGTGTTATTTGTTCTTTGTGAAATTCGGCAGGGAAAATAAAGGGCGCTTCCCCTTATTGCCCATCTATGCCATAGTGTATGGGGTATGGAGATTTTGTATTGAATTTGCGCGCGCGGATGAGCGTGGCGAGACGATTATTTCGGCATTAAGTCCTTCACAGCTTATCGCAATCGTTATGGTGGTGGCGGCTGTTGGTTATCTGTGCATTTGGTATTTTAACAAGAAAAAAACGACGAAAATAGAAGAAAATAAGGAGTAAACGATGGAAAGAATGGATGCAATGGCTCAATTTGAGAGCATTTTTGGCGAAAAGCCTGAGGATTTGTTCACGGCGGCAGGGCGTATCAACGTTATCGGCGAACACGTTGATTACTGCGGCGGTAAGGTTTTCCCTGCGGCGTTGAATTTGCGTTGCAACGTGTATGGGAAGAAACGCGGCGGTAAGGTTATCCGTATGGCCTTCCGTGGTATTGACGGTATCGTCGAGATTGAAACGGATAAGTTGGATTCGTACAGAAATTTAAAAATCGGTAACTACCAGGCAGGGGTTGCGTATTTCTTACAAGAAGAAGGGGTGGAAATCGTTGGGTGCGATTTGTACTACGACTGCACCGTACCTTTTGGCAGTGGGCTTTCCTCGTCGGCTGCGATTGAGGTAGCAACGGCGGTTACCTTGTGCGAATATGCAGGCGTTCCCTACGACAAGGTAAAACTTGCATTGCTTTCGCAAAAGGCGGAAAACAAGTACGCAGGGGTAAATTGCGGTATTATGGATCAGTTCGCTTCAGCGATGGGTAAAAAAGATCACGCGGTGTTGTTGGATTGTTCTACGTTAGAATACGAATACGTACCCTTGCAGCTTGGGGATTACTGCCTTGTGGTAGCAAACTGCAACAAGCCCCACAACCTTGTGGAAAGCAAGTACAACGTACGCCGTCAAGAGGTGGAAACGGCATTGAAAACCATCCAAACGGTGTTGGACGTAAAATGCCTTGCGGAGGTTACTCCTAATCAATTCAACGAGGTAAAATACCTGTTGTCGGGTGTTGTGGCAAAGCGTGCGGAACACGTCGTGATGGAATGCGACCGCGTACGCCAAGCTGTAAAGGCGTTGAAGAGTGGGGATATCGTGGAGCTTGGTCAATTGCTCAACGAAAGCCATTACAGTCTCCGTGATTTGTACGAGGTAACGGGGAAAGAGCTGGATACCTTGTCGGCATTTGCGCGTAACGAAACGGATTGCCTTGGTTCTCGTATGATCGGGGCAGGGTTTGGTGGATGCACCATCTCCATTGTGAAAAAGACGGCGGTGGAAGGCTTTATCCGTAGAGTGAGTAAGGCGTACCAAGACGCCATCGGCTACAAAGCGAGCTTCTATGAAACCTCGATTGAGGATGGTATCACGGTAGAAAAATTGTAAAAGAAACGGCGAAACGATTTGTTTCGCCGTATTTTATGGGGTTATAGATTTTTTGAGATACCCAAAGCAAATTGGGTTAATCGCTCCTTGGTGTTCTCTTTGGGGTTAACTGCCGCTTGAAGGAGTAGGGCGTTTAACACGTCGGATACTTTGTGAGGAGGTATGCCCAACGCCAAAATATCCTTTCCTGTCAGGGCGAGGTCTTTTAGTCGCAAGGGTGCGTTTTCTCTTTCCATTTTTGCCAAAACCTCTTTCCAATGCTTGACGGTAGGGGCGATGGAAAAATCATCCATACACGCGGAAAAATCCGCTTGTTTCACGAGGAGCAGGTCTTCTAAAATATCAAAATGTTTGACGAAGAAACGGCGCAATTTTGGTTCCTTCGTTTTACAATCCAAATCATACATGTGCCATTCAACAAGGGCAGGTATGCGTTGAATGTCTTTTTTAGGGGCTTTTAAGCGGGTTAAAATCTCTTTCGCTATCCTTGCCCCCTCGGTAGGGTGCGCGTAGCTGTTGCCGTCACGCAAGGCGCAAAGTGGCTTACCTACGTCGTGTAGAAGGGATGCAAGGCGAACCTTCTTGTCTGCATAGGCTGCTGCACGAAGGGAGTGTTCTAACACGTCATACTTGTGGAAATCCGCACGCTGTGCCATATCCTTTCCAAGGGCAAGCTCGGGGAAGATAAAGGCAAGCACGCCCGTTTCGACCAAGAGCTTTAAACCACGGTAAACGCCATCCGCTTGACCATATTTTTCGTCAGCGTTTAAAAGGGCGGTCAGCTCGGTAAAAATGCGTTCTGGGGAGATATCCTTGATTAAGGCGGCGTTTTGCTTCGCACCCAAAAGACAAGCCTCGTCGGGGGCGAAACCCAGGCAAGCGGATTGTCTTGCAAGACGCATCAACCGTAAGCCGTCCTCACCAAACACCTTCTCACTGTCTGCGACGGTGGTAAGGCGTTTTTCATGGATAGCTTTCACGCCGTTTAAAGGATCGACAATCTTTTCCCCCTTGATATCGTAATAGACGGCGTTTGCGGTGAAGTCACGGCGGCGTGCATCCAGCTCGATATCGTCGGTAAAATAGATTTCAACAGGTACATGGGTGCCTCGTACATACTTATCCGAACGAAAACTGCAATATTCGTACTCGTTTTCATCCTCGTCAAGAAGCTTGACCGTACCCGTATTTTTAAAGACGGATTTTGCGGTAAAGCCACACCCTTTAGCGAGGGATAAAAATTCCTCAAAGGGCATAGGGGAGCAGATGTCAAGATCGATCCTCCCACTTGACAAGATAAGCCCTGCCAAGGTATCTCGAACGGCTCCGCCAACAAGATAAAGAGGGTGGCTGCATGCCGTTGCCAGGCGGAAAAGTGGTGCCGGAATGAGTTTTTTCAGTTTTTCGAGCATTTTCACCCTCCTTTTTAAAAATTTTTTACATTTACAGTATAACAAATTAAAAAATAAATTGCAATTCTTGTGAAAGTGTTATATAATATATTTAGAAAAAATTTTTCAAAGTATGCGTATGCGCGCCTTTGGATACACGAAGGAGAAAAATGTATCACATTATATTCAATCCCGTAGCAGGGAAAAAGAAAGCGTTGAAAAATCTGCGCGTGGTCGAACGGGTTTTAACCGAGCGTGGGGTGGCGTATGCTTTGCACCAATCGAAGGACGTACACGACGCGGAGGAAATCGCAAGAGGTTTGACCGAGGCAGGGGAAACGGAGCTTATCGTTTTGGGTGGCGATGGTACCTTGAACGAGGTGCTCAACGGTTTGAAGGATCCTTCCGTTTGCACCCTTGGGTTAATCCCTTCGGGGACGGGTAACGACTTTGCTGGCCGCAGGGGAATTTCACTTGATCCCGAAAAGGCGATTTTGCGTATCCTGGACGGTGAGGCGAAGCCTGTCGATTATTTGGACGTCAGCGGTACCCGTTGTATGAACGTTGCGGGGCTTGGTATTGACGTGGACGTGTTAGAGCGTTGTCAAAAGGGCTGGCTGAAAGGAAAAATGAAATATCTTATTAGCCTGATTAAGAGTTTGTTTGCCTTCAAGGGCTGTAAGGTGAAAATTATCGGTGATGGCAAGGAAGAGGCCCGTAACGTCTTGATTTGCGCGGCCTGCAATGGCTCGCAATTCGGTGGCGGTATCAAGATTTGTCCTCCTGCGAAAGAGGACGATGGGTTGATGGACGTAATCGTGGTGGATTGTATCGGTGGCGCTTGGAAAATTGTGAAGGCGTTTATACAGCTGATGAAGGGTAGGGTAATCGAATACCCCCTGACCACCTATTTCCGTTGTGAACAGGTGGAGTTTATCCCCGACGTGGACAGCCCCATTCAGCTCGATGGCGAGGTATATCACAATCATCCTTTCGTGGCGAAAATTTGTAAAGGTTTGAAATTTTATTAAGAGTTAAAGCATGATAACAAACGGACGGTACAAAAGAATATTAGACCGAATGCCCCAAGGGGTGTTCGTCTTTGATAATCAGCTGCGCGTGAAATTCACGAATGCGGCTTTTCGCCGTTCGTTCTCTGACGGAGCAAAAACGCAGGGTAGCCTTGCACAGGCGGTAGGTTGTCGTGAAGAGAAAAAATGCGGCGAAGGTGCGTATTGTACGGAGTGCGCGTTCTTACGCGTTATGAAAAACGCCGTGGCGGAACGGGTAGAAAAGGAAGAAACGATACATACTACCGTTAACCGTGGCGGGCGTACGGACAAGCTGTCCATGCGTATCCGTGTATTGCCTGTGGATGAGAAGGGAAAGCTGTTTTTGGGCTTGACCGAGGGGACTTATCAATCGGAAATCGAACGTGAAATGCTTTCGGCGGAACAAATGCAACGCCGTTTGTTGCCTGCGGGTAAGAGTGTTGGCGGTGTTAATTACGCCTACGTATACATACCGAAATACGGCGTGGGTGGTGACCTGCCTGACGTGTACGAGCTGGACGGTCAAACCTACGGGATCCTTTCTGACGTATCGGGCAAGGGTATTTCCGCAGGTATGCTGTCGGCGTTTATCAAGGCGGCGTTTGACAAGAAACAGCCCGACCTTGCCGTGGCATTGTCGCAACTTAATATGAAGTTTAACGAGTTGAACCAGGACGAGCGTTCGTACATCACCGTTTCAGCGGTGCGTATGGACAAACGGACGGGGTTGATGCGTTATGCGGTGGCAGGGCACAACGTACCAATTTTGCTGAAAAATCAGTATGGTATCCACGAAATTGAATCCCCGGCTCCACCCATATCTAACTGGATGCCCGATTTCACCTATCAAGAAAAGGAATTGCCTTTCGAGAGGGGGGACATCCTTGTTATGTTGACGGATGGCGTGACGGAATGTACCAATTCCGCAGGCGAGCAGTTCGGTATCGAGCGTGTGGAAAGCGTGTTGATGCAAAGCCACAGCGCGGAGGATTTTATTGCGAAAATTAAGTCGGCACTTGGCGTGTATTGCGGCGGGGATTACTCGGATGACGTAACCGCCGTGGCGTTTGATTTGTAAAATGAATAGGGCAGGTATGCGTTGAAATGCGTATTTGCCGTGACCAATGAAGAAAAAGAGGTGTAAAATGGAAATCGTAAAATTATTCCCCGAATGTAAGGACAATATTTGGGGCGGCGTAAAATTAAAGGAAAAATACGGCAAACAAACGGATAAAAACCCCGTTGCGGAGAGCTGGGAGCTTTCCTTCCACAAGGACGGCCCTACCCGTTTGGAAAACGGTAAAACTTTACAAGAAACGGCAACGGAGCAGGACCTTGGGAGCAACTGCAAAGGCTTCCCCTTCTTCCCGATGCTCGTAAAATTTATCGATGCGAAGCAGGATTTGTCCGTGCAGGTACACCCTTCCGATTCCTACGCGTTGAAAAACGAAAACAGCTTCGGTAAGACGGAGATGTGGTATATCGTTGAGGCGGACGAGGGCGCAGGTATCTACCTTGGTTTCAAGGAAGCGGTTACGCAGGCGCAGTACGAGGAAGCGATCGCAAACAACACCTTGACCGACCTTTTGAACTTCTTTGAGGTGAAGGCAGGGGACTGCTATTTTATTCCCTCGGGTACGATCCACGCCATTGCAACGGGCTGTTTGATTTGTGAAATTCAACAAAACAGCAACCTTACCTATCGTGTGTACGACTACGGCAGAAGGGACAAAAACGGCAACCTTCGTGAGCTGCACGTGGAAAAGGCACTCAAGGTGACCAACCTCAATAAGTACGAATACACCCCCTTAAATCTTCAAACGGCGCAGGGCGAATTGCTTGGTATTAGCCGTTATTTCACCACCACCTCGGTTGCGGTAAAGGGTGAAAACAGCGTGTTTGCGGATAAGGGCTCGTTTAAGTGTCTTTGCTGTGTGGATGGCAAGGGTGCGGTGGACGGTAAAACCGTTTCGGCAGGCGACAGCTTGTTCGTGCCTGCTGGCTACGGCGAAGTGAAATTAACAGGAGATATGCGTATTATTATGGCGGAAGTTAGAAAATATTACGTAGGCATCGACCTTGGCGGTACGTTCATTAAGGGCGGTATCGTGGACGATTTGGGCAATATCATTTGTCAGGACAAAACCCCTACGGAAAGTGAATTTGGGGCAGGCAGGGTTGCGACGAACATCGCAAACCTCGCAAAAGCCTTGATGGAAAGGGTAGGTCTTTCCGCGGACGACGTGGAAGGCATCGGTATGGGCGTTCCTGGTATGATTGACAGCAAGGAAGGCGTTGTAACCTATTCGAACAACCTTAAATGGAAGGATTTCCACATCGGTGAAACGGTGGGCGAGTTGACGGGGTTGCGTGTAAAAATCGCAAACGATGCCAACGTAGCGGCTCTTGGCGAAGCAAAATTCGGTGCAGCGAAGGGTTGTGACAATATGGTTATGCTTACCCTCGGTACGGGTGTAGGCGGCGGTATCGTTGCTAACGGCAAGCTTATCGAAGGGAATAAATCGGCGGGTGCGGAGCTTGGCCACGCAGTAATCGTGGTTGGCGGTGAACAATGCACCTGCGGTAGAAAGGGCTGTTTGGAGGCGTATGCATCGGCAACGGCACTCATCCGTGATACGAAGCGTATGATGGAGGCGCATAAGGACAGCAAACTGTGGGAGGTTGGCTCGTTGGATGCGGTCAACGGTAAGACGGCGTTCGACTATGCGGACAGCGATCCTTACGCAAAAGCGGTTGTGGATGGTTATATCCAGCACTTGGCGTGCGGTATCGTAAACTTCGCCAACATTTTCCGTCCCGAAACGGTGCTTTTGGGCGGCGGCGTATGTGCACAGGGGGATACCCTTGTGAAGCCCTTGCAAAAGCTTTTGGACGAGGAAATTTTCGCGGGCGAGCTTGGTCCTCAAGTAAAAATTGCGGTTGCGGAGCTTGGCAACTCGGCAGGTCTTTTGGGCGGTGCGGCTCTTTTGATGGACTAATTGAATAAGACGAAAAAAATGGGGCGAGGTTGCTTTTCGGCAACCTCGCCCCTTACGTTTATACAAGATATTATTCTTCCGCACGGATTGCCCAACGCATTTTGGTGGACTTTGCACGGCTATTGCGTACACATTCCTCCGCGGACGGACGGATAACGTCGCGCGCTACATCGCTGTAAATCCCTTGGCGTTGGAAGGTTTGGAAGGCCTTCTTCACCAAACGGTCCTCACCCGAATGGAAGGTAAGGATGGCAACCCTGCCGTTCGGTGCGAGTACATCAGGGAGCTTTTCCATGAAGGAGTATAAGGCATCAAACTCACCGTTGATGTCGATACGGATGGCCTGGAAACACCGCTGACAGCTCTTTTTCACCGCTTCCTTTTGCTCATACTTGGGCAGGAAGGAAAGGGCTTCCGTGATACACTCACGAAGGGCGGTGGTCGTTTCGATGGGCTTGCACATGTAACGCCATTTCATGATGTTGTTGGCGATTTGTTCCGCATACGGCTCGTCGGCGTTTTCGATGAACATATGGGTGAGTTCTTGACGGGTGAGTTCTTGTAAACGCTCCGCCCCGCTCACACCCGTTTGGGGGTTTAAACGCAGGTCAAGGGGACCGTCCACCTTGTAGGAAAAACCACGCTCGGGGTTGTCGATTTGCATGGAGCTAACGCCAAGGTCGGCAAGGATAAAATCGAGCTTTCGCCCCGTGTCCTTTACCACCTTATCGACGTCGGCAAAATTTTGCAAGCGGACGGTGAAAATATCCTCGCCGTAGCCTGCATCACGCAGGCGTTTTTCCGTTTTTACCGATTCGATAGGATCGACGTCCAAACCATAGATGTGGCCGTTGCCCTGCAATTTTTCAAGCATAGCACGGGTGTGTCCGCCGTAACCAAGAGTGGCATCAAGACCTACCTGACCTGGTTGAATGTTGAGAAAATCGAGGATTTCCTGCACCATAATCGAGATGTGCATACCGGCAGGGGTGTGGCCCTTGTTGATGATGCGTTGCAGGTCGTCGGCGTACTTTTCGAGGTTTAATTCTTTGTATTTTTCTTCAAAACGCTTCGGGTGAGTGCCAGAATAACGCACCCTGCGTTTGTGCGGAGTTTGATTTTGTTCCATTGTAAAAAATTCCTTTTGTGGGGTAAGTCTATTGATATTTACCAAATGGCGATATTGCCATTTTCGTCATAATGCCAATAATTTCCTGTGGTTGAAGGAGTTGTTTCGCTATAATAATATATTGTTGCGGAGGTAAAAGCGGAAGATGTTATATTATTCCAGTCTTCAATATTGCCTTCATAATACACATTGATTCCTGTACCAGCATTATAAATTGCAGTAGTAGGGATGTTTGTTATTGTTTTGGGGAGTATGAGTTCCGTTAGCGATTGGCAATAGTATAACGCTCTATCTCCAATGTTAGTTACTATGTAATTTTGGTTATTATAAGTTACATTAGAAGGAATATGTAGGGAGGAAATATTGCTAGGTTGAGCCGTAACAGTTGCTTGATTATCTTTTAAGGCGTATCTTATTCCGTTAATTTTCGTATACAGGCAACCGTCATCGGCGACATTATTATTACAACAATCCCAAACAATGGGGCGGTTTAAGGGATTCCAATTTATTTCCCAATCTGCGGGGACAGAACTTTCTTCGCAATAGATGGTCAAGCTATTGCAGCCCGCAAATGCCGATTTGCCCACTGTTTTAACGTCTTTACCGAGAGTTACGGATAAAAATGAACTGCATGCGTTAAAAGCATTTGCTGCAATTTCTCCGCCGGTAACGACGATTTCTACGAGACTTTTAGGGACGTAGTGGAAATAATAGTATGTATTATAAGGATAGGAGCTTTGTTTATAGCTTTCACCGGTAGCAACTGCTAATAATTTTTCATCCTTTGTTCCAGAGGTGTATTTATCACTAAAAAATACACCTATATGATGAAGATTGTCGCTCGTCCAACCTACGAAAGGTACTGTTAATCGTTCGAGCGAGGTGCAGCCACTAAAAACATTCAAATTGGTAGATCTACCGATTTGGGTTACTGTATTTGGAATAACTATTTCTTTTAACGAGGAGCAACCCGAAAAGGCAGAGTCATCAATGACCGATAAACCTTCTTTGAGCTCAATATTTTCCAAACTGGTACAGCCCGAAAAAGCGCTATATTCTAGTGTGTGGATGGAATTTGGAAGACTAATTTGCTTCAAATTTTTAGCTCCATAAAAGCCCTTTTCTTGAATAACTGTAACAGGCTTTCCATTATGCATGCTTGGGATATGGATGGTTTCGTTATATAAAGCCTCGCCAGCTGCAACGGAATATGTATTGTCTGATAATGCTGTGAAAGATAATCCTGGCGTCTCTTTTTCTTCCCATTTTGCAACCAATTCGATATCTTCGGTCACCGTATAGCCAACAAAGCTCCATTTTTCGTCACCTGCAAACCAGCCGAGGAAATCGTAGCCCTCTTTGGTGGGGGTAGTAGGTGCGGAAAGCTTTTTACCGTCTTCTACCGATTGCGTGAAAATTTCTTCGCCGTTATTGGGGTTAAAGGTAACCATGTACGAGTTGAGCGTTGCTAAACGCCCGTTTACAAGGTCGGAAAGCCATTCCTCTTCCGTGCCTTCATAACCATAGGTTTCCTGATACAATTCATAGGCGGATTTGCCCATTTCACCTTGGATGCCTTGCTCGCCCTGGACACCGTTTTCACCTTTTTCACCAGGAATACCTTGGTCACCTTTTTCGCCACGGATATTGCCGAGCTCGTAAACCGTGCCGTCGGAAAGGGTAATGGTTAATTCGTAATTATCCAAGGAAACGTTGCTTACACTGACGCCGTTTTTACCATTCTCACCGACGATTTTACCGAGTTTGATAGGGGTGCTGTCGGTAAGGGTAATCATCAACTCACCCGCTTCATTCATTTCTACTTTTTCGATACCAACGCCGTTTTCACCGTTTTTGCCATCAGCACCTTTTACATTGCCAAGGTTAAGTGGAGCACCCGTCGAGAAAGAGAGGATAAGTTCGCCTTGCTCGTTGAGTTCCGCACCTGTAATACTGATACCGTTTTGACCATCGATACCATCAATACCATTGTCACCTACGATTTTGCCAAGGTTAATCGTGGTTTCATCGGAAAAAGACAAAACCAATTCCTTGTCTTCGTTGACGGTGGCGTTGGTGATGCTTACGCCGTCTGTACCGTTTTCACCATTCTCACCATCTACGCCATTTTGACCGTTCGTTACGGAGAAAGTAGCGGTGGTGCCATCGGTTAAATAAATGGTATAGGTATCGATATTATTTTCGGTGGCGCTTTTTTCGATTTTTTCAATGCCCACACCGTCAACTCCTGCTTCACCTTGTATACCTTGTGAGCCTTGGGTTCCTTGTATACCTTGTGCGCCCTTTAAAAATGCACAACCCGTTAAAGTGGTAGCGCTTGCCACACAAATAAAGGTTGTGATACAAAACGCTTTTAACAATCTTTTCTTCATAAAAGCCTCCCTATCGTTAAGGTATCGGCAATATTTTACCACTTTTTCGTGGAATCGTCAATAGTGTTTTTATATTTTATATAAAAAGTTTGTATTTTTGTGGGGGATAGGGTGCACCGTAAGAGCTACTGCGCGCAAGGCGCAGGGGGGAGGTTCGAACTCCTTTCTCGCGCAAAGTGCGGTTTGCTTTGCGCTCGGTCACCGTTCGCGCGGACTTATGCGCTCACTTATCTTGGCGAGCCAAAGAAAATGCTTGCATTTTCCGCCCCTACAAAGCATTATCAATGCTTTGCTTAACGGGCAGCTCGTCCTTCCGTTCCGTGAAACGGCTTCCTTGTTACATAGGAGTTCGAACCTCTTGCACCAAGCAAAAACCCACAGCCTTATCGCTGTGGGTTTTGCTGGTGCACCGTAAGAGGTTCGAATTCCTAGCCTTCGGTTCCGTAGACCGACGCTCTATCCAGTTGAGCTAACAGTGCATATTTAATTCAATCTAAACGGCTTCTTCATCAAAGCGCTTATATAGTATAGAATTTTTTTTACTTTTTGTCAACTATTTTTGCCCACTTTTTCAAAGTATTTATAATATTTTTCGTTTTTCATAATTGCATGGGAATATTTTTTACAGCATTGACATCGCATAATTTATCTGCTATAATTGGTATACTATTCCCGTCAATTACTCGGTTTTACAAACTCGAAAACCAGTAATTATGCGGCCAAACAAACATTTTTGGAGGATTTTTCCTATATGTCTACCACCATTTTACGTGAATTGAAAAATACCCCCTTTGACGGGTGTGATTTTGTTGTACAATTGCCCGAAAATAGAAAGGGAAAGCCTGTCAATATCCTGCAAATCACCGATATGCAAATCATTGATGCGGAGCAACGCCGCTACCCTGATAGACTTCGCATTGACGAGGTTGCCGCTTGGGGGAGCGATAAATTTGACTCGATGTGCGGTAACCACGTTAGATCCTTGGTTACGCAAGCCCGCCCCGATTTAATTATTCTCACAGGTGACATCGTATACGGCTCCTTTGACGATGCAGGCACCACCTTCCGCTATATTTGTGAGATGATGGATTCTTTCCAAATCCCTTGGGCGCCCGTGTTTGGTAACCACGACAACGAAACCGCCATGGGTGTGGCGTGGCAATGCGAACAGTTTGAAAAGTGTGAATACTGCCTTTTCAAGCGTGGTACGGTTTCGGGGAACAGCAATTACACGGTCGGTGTGGCAATAGGGGACACATTGATCCGTGTGTTACATATGTTGGACTCCAACGGGTGTTGCAGCTGTAACGATCCTTCCGTTGTAAAAATAGAGGGGATTTACCCTGATCAAATGGAAATGGTGGCGGACAATACCGCTCGCATTCGTGCGGCTCAAAAGAAGGAAATCCCTGCTTTTGCGGCGTTCCACATCCCTGTCGATTGCTTTAAGGAGGCGGAAATTGCCAAGGGGTATCGAAAGGGGAACGAAGATTTCTACATCATCGGTGTGGATATGCCTGCGAAGGATAACGATTTTGGGCTTTGCTACGAGGTGTATAGAACGATCCCTACGGAAAATTTTTACGACTTTTTGAAGGGGAACAACATCAACGGTGTGTTCGTAGGGCATATCCATAAAGCTTGTTACAGCATTTCCTATAAAGACGTGGCGTGGACGTTTGGGCTTAAAACGGGGCAGTACGATTATCACCTTCCTTATCATTTGGGCGGGATGTTGATCACGCTTATCGATGAGGAATTCTCCGTGCGGACTATCCAAACGCTTTGCCCCTGCGGTCCTATGCCGACGGTAGGATTTTTGAACGCTCTTTTTGCGAAATACGATAAGTAATTTAATAAAGACACTTTAATAGATAAATCCATCATAGGCGGAAAGCCTGTGGTGGATTTTTCTTCTTTACATTATTTAATACGAATAATTCGACATGAAATGTTCATTTTTTTATTGCATTCCGTTATGGGGGTATGATATAATATTATTCGGTAGCATTCGCTCAATTTTATGAAAGAACAAAAGAAACGCTATCGGATGAGCAAGCGGGGAAAAAGTGTTAGAATTAAAAAACGTTAGAAAATTTTATCATACAAAAGCGGGCACGGTCAATGCATTGGATGGTGTTTCCTTGACGTTTCCTTCGTCGGGATTGATTTTTATTTTGGGTAAAAGCGGGAGTGGTAAAACGACGCTTTTAAACATTATAGGCGGTTTGGATGGGGTTGACGAAGGGGAAATTTTCATCCAAGACAAGAAGTTTTCTGCTTTTTCCGCGAAGGAATATGATAGCTATCGTAATACGGTGGTTGGGTTTATTTTTCAAGAATACAACCTGTTGTCGGAATATACGGTGGAATACAATATCAAAATCGCCATGGAACTGCAAGGTGTGCCCACAGATGAAGAAAAGGTTGACGGGTTATTAAAGGAGTTTGAAATTGAGAGCTTGCGAAACCGCAAACCCTCCGAGCTTTCGGGTGGGCAACGTCAACGTGTGGCGATTGCACGGGCGCTCGTGAAATCCCCTCATATTATTATGGCGGACGAGCCGACGGGTGCACTTGATAGTGCAACGGGTACGCAGGTGTTTGATACCTTGAAAAGACTGTCGAAGGACAAGCTTGTGATCGTTGTTTCACATGACAATGAATTTGCGGAAAAGTATGCGGATCGTATCATTCGTCTGGTAGATGGTAAGGTTGTGGAGGACGTTAGCTTTAAGGAAAAGGAGCTGCATGCCAACATTAGCGAGCGAGAGGATGCCGTGATTGTCAAAGAGGGTGCGGACTTGTCCTTTGATGAGAAAGAGCTTTTGGCGAAGGCGGTCAAAGAACGAAAGCGCATTGATCTAACCGAAAGATTATGGTTCCGAGACAAAGCGAAGACAGGTGAGGTGATTACGGAAAATACTCAACCGATTGCCTTTAAAAAGAGTAGTATGAAGTTAAAAACGTCGGCGCATTTAGGGTGGAAATCGGTGAGAGCAAAGCCTGTGCGCTTGCTGATTACCGTTTTGATTTCCGCGTTTGCGTTTGCGGCCTTTGGGTTGTTTAGTGCCGTTGCGAATTTTACTGTGCGAAAGGGGCTGCTTAATCGTTTACACGAAACGCCCTCTACGATGGTTGCCACGGTCGACTATATTGGACAAAACAGCTTGGAGGAGGAGTATAATCTAAAGATTTCCGACGATGCGTTGAAAAATTTGGCGCAGGAAACGGGTGGAACGGTAAAAGGGATCTTTGATTTTCGAGATAATCTTACGGGGTATGTATCCTATACCCAAGCAATCGGAGAGTTGACTGAAACGGGGTTGCTTGTTGGAAAACGATATTACAGCAATTCGATTAACGGTTTTATTGAATTTGACGATCTTAAAGAAATTAATGCGGACGGGACCTTCAGAGATTTTGATTATTCGGTTGTGGCAGGGGAATATCCTCGCCTTCAGTTAGACGATGAAGGGCGAGTGGTAGAGGAATCGCTGCAAACGGTGGCAATTTCTACATATCTTGCCGATTCTATTATTTATTATTTGAATGGTAGGCCGATTGATGGCGAATATGTCGAGAGTGCGGAGGCTTTGCTGGGACATACCATTTCCATTGGTGACCAGAAATATACGATAATCGGGCTCATCGACTGTGGGGAAATCCCCAGTAAATACGATCCGATTAAATATTCTGCGCCGCGCAACGATAAACTGAATTCTTTGTTCGATGATTATAATGTATTCATTAATTCGGGCGCGCAAAAGTGTTTGTTTGTTGCAGATGGATTTAGACGTGCTGTAAATCAAAAGACGAATTCGGCGGATATTTTTTACGCAGGTGATACGGATCGTATGTTTTCGGTAAGCAATGTTGCCGTTAAAAAGCCTTTAACGGATTATGTGTATAATAGCGAAGACTACGACGAAAAAAATATCCTTTTATTTAGTGGAGAGTACCCTGCGGACGGGAAGATTGTGCTTGCGGATGATGAGGTTTTGGTAAATTGCTTAAATCTTGAGGCTGTGTTCAAAGGCGAAATCGATAAGCTTTACGATGAGACGGATAAAGAAAGCGTTCGTTCGATCTTTCGGAAATTTGAAAATGGAAGCATGGATACCGTTTATGCGGGGTTTAACGAGGCTTTGCAGATTTTAGATAAGACGGAGATTGGGCCTTTTACGGCTACCATTTCCTCGAAGGAGGATGAAACCGTTTCAAAGCAAGTAAAAATCGTCGGCTTCTATTTCGGTGTGGACGGGAATAATACGTCATCGGCGTCTGAATTCAAGCTAATGATAAATTCTTCTTTGATGTGTGCATTGTCGATTTATCCCGAGCAAGGGGATTATAAGCAAGTGCTTTTTTCACAGCAAAGCTTGCAACAAGGCGCGGATAAAATTGTGCAATATTTGACAAGCGAAACGGGGGTTTCGTTTACGTGGTATCAAAATGAGGTATTGACGATAATCCAAGAGAATGAGCCTATGATTCGTCAAGCAGCGGATTTATTCTTGTATTTATCGTTGGCTCTTGCAGGATTTTCAATCTTTATGCTGTATAACTATATCAGCGCCAGTATCGCCAGCAAGCGTCATAGCGTAGGTATTTTAAGGGCACTTGGTGCAGGTGGCAAAGATATCTTATCGACGTTTTTGTTTGAGAGTTTACTGATAGGCTTAATCAATGGTGCGTTGGCAAATATGCTGTGCGTGCTTGGGTGTGAGCTTGTGAATGCGTATATTATGGGGACAATGAATATTCCCGTCGCTTTCGTAATTTTTGAGTGGAAACAAGTGATAATCCTTTTCGTTTTGAGCTTATTGACGTCGGTCATCTCTTCTGTTTTGCCGATTATTAAAATTTCCAAGAAAAAGCCCGTCGAGTTAATTCGTTAAAGACGGTACTTGGATAGTAGTGATAATTATATATTGGAAAGCAAATAAAAAGCGGCTCGATAGAGTCGCTTTTTTGTTATAGATAATATGGGGTATAAGATTGATTTAATTGCTATTGCTTTATAACGTGTTGGACATTTTCATAGGACTTGTAAAGATTTTTACAAATACTCGTGTTATGCTTGCGAAAGTATCGTGGATATGGTATAATAGAGGAAAATCAATAAAGACGGAGCGTGAAAATGAAAAAACTAATCGCACTGATTTTTAGTGTTACCGTGCTTTTTACGGGGTGTAGTGCTACCGATGGACGTAAGGAGACTTTACCCGGTCAATCTTCTGTTTTGGAGAGCGTGGAATCTTTCTCTACCGAGTCGGAGTCTTCCGAGGATAAGAGTGAGGAATCCGAGGAAAGTCAATCCGAAAGCAATCAACCCGAGGAAAACCCCGAAGAGGAAAAGCCTGAAGGCAATCAACCTGAAGTGGAAACCCCCGAAGGAGAAAAGCCTGAAGGCAATCAACCCGAGGAAAACCCCGAAGGAGAAAAGCCTGAAAGCAATCAACCCGAGGAAAACCCCGAAGAGGAAAAGCCTGAAGGCAATCAACCTGAAGTGGAAAACCCCGAAGGAGAAAAGCCTGAAGGCAATCAACCCGAGGAAAACCCCGAAGAGGAAAAGCCTGAAGGTAATCAACCTGAGGGGGAACATAAGTACACGGCGGTCGTTACGCCACCCACATGTGAGAAGGAAGGGTACACAACCTATACCTGTGAATGTGGCGATACGTACGTTGCGGATAAAGTTGCAATGCTTGGGCATTTGTATGAGTCTGTGGTAACAAAACCTACTTGTACAACCAACGGTTATACAACTTACACCTGCTCCGTTTGTGGCGACTCCTATAACTCGGATAATGTAGATGCTCTTGGTCATAGTTATACTTCAGTTGTAGTCGTACCTACTTGCACGAATGAGGGGTATACAACCTATACCTGCTCCGTTTGTGGCGACTCCTATAACTCGGATAATGTAGATGCTCTTGGTCATAGTTATACTTCAGTTGTAGTTGTACCTACTTGCACGAATGAGGGGTATACAACCTATACCTGTTCCGTTTGTGGCGATTTTTACGTAGGAAACAAGGTTTCCTCCTTGGGACACGATTATAATACAACCGCAACTGCCCCCGATTGCTTGAATATGGGTTATACAACCTATGTTTGCAGTACGTGCGACGACACTTACATATCCGATTATATCGATGCGCTCGGGCATACTTGGAAAGATGCGACCACCGAAGCGCCTAAAACTTGTACAACCTGTGGGGCTACCGAAGGGGATAAGCTCGATGCCTCAACGCCCGTAACCGCACCAACACTTTACGTAAGCTACATCAACGTTGGACAAGGTGATAGCATGCTCATTCAGGTTGAAAATTGCGACATTCTTATCGACGCGGGTACGGCAAGTTATGGGTCAACCGTTTCATCGTATCTTAAGAGCCAAAAGGTTGATGACCTCGAACTAGTTATCAATACCCACCCCGATGCCGACCATTGCGGAGGTCTTACGCAGGTTTTCAAAGACTATGTTGTGGAACAAGTTTGGATTTCGAAAGATACAAGCAAGACAAGCGCCGCGTATAAAAACTTCATATCCGCAATTGCAAGTGAAGGCTTAACCGCCAAAACGCCCAATGCAGGCATGGTATATACATACGGTTATTTAACGCTTACCGTTATTTATTCACAAGTTGTTTCAGGTGACTCGAACAACTCCTCCATCGTTGTAATGCTTGAATACGGCAGTTTCAAATTCCTTTTCACGGGTGATGTTGGTCAGGTAGCCGAACCGAGCCTCATTTCTTCGGGGTATGACCTCAAATGTGACGTTTTAAAAGTTGGTCACCACGGAAGCAAATACTCAAGCACCACCGCATTCCTTAATAAAGTGAAACCAGAATACAGTGTAATCTGTGTAGGTAGTAACACCTATGGTCATCCCACGTCCGAAGCGCTGAGTAGACTTTCAGCTGTAGGTACTACGGTATACCGTACCGATAAAAACGGTGATGTTAAATTCTCTACCGATGGAAATACGCTTTACTTACCCAATGGAAGCGCTGATACGACCGGTAGTGGCTCGGGCTTATCTTCGAATGGTGGGGCATCTTCAAGTGGCTCTACTTCTGGAGGTTCGTCTTCGAGTGGATCATCTTCTAGCGGTTCTTCTTCGGCTGGCACAACCACATCCGATATATTTATTGGAAACACGGAAACAAAGGTGTTCCACCTTCCCACTTGTGGCAACCTTCCTGCCGCATCAAAGCAAAACGTAATGTACAACTATTGGTGGATTATCAATATCGCAGGATATACGCCCTGTGGACGTTGCTTAAAGAATTATGGTACGGGAATAACCTATGTCGCTAACGCAACTTCAAAGGTTTACCACGTTTCCACGTGTAGCTATTTGCCATCAGCTTCAAATAGAGTTTATATCACAAGCACGTCAGGATACACGCCTTGCGGGCATTGTATTAATTAGAATGGTAAAACGTAAAAACAGGACGCAAAATTGCGTCCTGTTTTTTCTTGATTATCAACGCAACCTTTGAGATCAAAAGCGGTTGTTTTTTGTTCGAATTTGCGTGGTCTTATAACAATATGATAAAAAACCTCCGACGGTTGTCGGAGGTTTTCTTAATTTCTGTCGTAGTACAAGACCGATTTACAAGAAAATGACAAAACGAATTTACCTGTGGCGAGGACAGAAAGACAGACCGAATGGCGTAAATGACGGACTGAATTACAGGCTGTATTAGGTGGGGGAAGTAAGAAGAAAATTACTAAAGTTTTTACTATATAATTATATATAGGTAGAGGGGACGAATTGCTAGGAAATATAAGGCTTTGAGGTAGGTTGAGGGGGGAGTAGAAGTATATATATTTTTAGCTAAAATAAAAGAACACTTTGCGGCGTTCGCAGAGTGTTTTTTTGTTAGTTATTTTGTTTTATTTTTGTTATAAGATTATATATAATTTCAGGTCGGAAAGTTTTGTACTTTTGATTGAAATTGAATTTGTCTTATAACAAGCCCTGCAATTACTCGCCTTTGAAGGGGAGAAGAGCAGCGATTCTTGCACGCTTAATAGCGGTTGCAAGCAATCTTTGGTGAGCAGCACACGTACCGCTCATTCTGCGAGGGAGGATTTTACCGCCTTCCGTGATAAATTTCTTCAAACGGTTTACATCCTTGTAATCGATAGCGTCGAGTTTTTCCTGGCAGAATGCACATACCTTTTTACGGGGTGCTTTCTTAAATACCTTTTTAACAGGTGCTTTTTCTTCCATGATCGTTTACTCCTTTTAAGATTTGGTTTCCGTTAATTAGAACGGAATGTCGCTGTCGTCGTCCATTGCCTGAAGAGTAGGTTTCTTCTTGGGTGCGGACTGACGGGGCATATCGGGTGCTTCGTCAAATGCTTCGCCGTTTTCTCTGGGAGAAAGGAATTCGCAATCCTGAACGATAATGTCCACAGCGGTACGCTTTGCACCTTGGTTGTCTTCGTAGTTGCGGATTTGAATGCTTCCGCTTACAGCAACCTTCTTGCCCTTTTTGGTGTAACGCGCAATCGTTTCACCCAAACCACGCCATGCGGTACATTCGAAGAAGTCCGTCTGACGTTCGCCGTCTTGGCCCGAGTAGGGGCGTTGTACAGCGATAGAGAAACGACACATGGGTACGCCCGAAGGGGTTTCTCTGATTTCAGGATCACGCGTTAAGTTGCCAATTAAAAATACTTTGTTCATACTGTTTTTCCTCGATTAGTTGAGCTTCGTGATTAAACGTCTTACAACGTCAGCGTCGATCAATGCGATACGCTTAAGCTCTTCTACTACCTTGCCGTCTGCTTCAAACGTCATAAGAACATAATAAGCTTCGTTCTTAAATTTGATAGGGTATGCGGTTTTTTTCGTACCCCACTTGTCCGAACTTTCAACGCTGCCGCCCATCGAAGTAACTACTTTTTCGAATTTAGCAACCTTTGCGTCTTTTGCTTCGTCAGACAAATCGTTGTTGAGCAAATAAAGCATTTCGTATTTAGCCATATTTTTTCACCTCCTGGTCTTATTCGGCACATCTGCCCCGATGTGCAAGGTTAAAACAGCTGTTTTCACAGCCGTACCATATGATTATATCCTATTTCATAGAAATAGTCAATCGTTTTTCGGTCGTTTTTCAATATTTTTTTGTTGTTAGATACCGAGTTCGTTCAATGCGCTTATCATTGCCGAGGTATAGTTGAGCATTTCCGTTACCGTCAAGTCACCCATCGTCGTTACACCGATTTCCGTGCCTGCGGGCAGGGGAAGGGTATGGCCACCGATAGAATCTCTTACCTTGGTATTCAACATTTCGTCGGATAAGCCGTGGATGATTTCGTCGTTCTTCAAATCACGCATTTTTGCGCTTTCTACGTTTGCAGTCATATTGGAAAGGAGTTTATCCATATCTTCCGCCGCTTTGTAATCACCGGGTTTCATTACGCCGTTGGGATCGGTCAACAAATACTTCCACGTACTCTTCATTTCAGCTTTGTGGTAACCGTCTGTTTCTTGGGTGTAGAAATCACCGTTTTCAATTACAACGCCGCCCACAGCCGTCAAAGGCGTTTCGCCTTCGTACTTCACGGCATTTGCGCCGTAAATTTCTTCACTGAACATATCGGTGACGGAAATCTTTAACAATTCGTCGGGGATTTCGTTTACAGGACAATCGCTAACGTGTTTTAAGAACTTGTTGTTTTCAAGGTCAGCGTCGTGAAGGACTTCGCTTAAGCTCAAACGGTCGGTCAAACGGGAGATAAGGTTGTCGCTACCTGCCAATTCGCCAAGGCTGTGTTTTGCAAACATTGCCGCCGTGCCATCTTCGTTGAAGAGGTAGTACACTTTTACCTGACCGTCGTTGGTTTTAATCGTCTTTGCAGGATCTGCCGCCTGGTAGGTGTACGTATCACCGTGGATATTGGTGAAGGTGGTTTCGGTTAAGGTATAGCCCTTGGTTTCGCCGTCGGCGATTTGAAGAAGCTCGCCATATTCGTTATACACTTTCGCGCCATCGTCGGAGATTGCGATAAATTGTTGCAACATAGAAAGATTGTCTTCTTCGTCAAGTGCGTAGTGGATACCTTCCTTACCGTAGAGGATGTACATACTCAAACTATCGTCGTGTTTCGCGCTCATAATGTCGGAAATCGCCACGTCGTTGATAAGGTCCGTTCCGTGTTCACGCAAGTCACCGATGGTACGGGGATGCGCGCCGCCGATCATAGTGATTTTTTTCGTGACGGGATCAACCGTATATTCCACACCTTCCGTGCCGTACGCCAACGAGAAAAGGATGGCGTGGGGATCGTTTTCGGGGTGTGCAGGATCGTAGGTTACATTCAACGCGTCTTTCAAATAGATGTTGTCGATAATCGCAGAGGAATCCTCGGATAAGTCGCCGAGCATCGTCTTTTTGAAGTTTACCTGTGCGGCTTCTTCGGAAGGTTCTGCGTAAGCGTAGTACTTACCGTCTACCTCTTTCAAGTAATAAGTGTTTTCGCCGGCACCGTCGTATGCGGGGGCTTTTACCATTTGCAAGAACTCGCTACCCTCCAAGGTGGTTACGGCGCATTCTACAACTTCGCCGTTGTAGTCGTACACCTGCGTTCCGTCATAGGTGTAGTACATAGGAAGCATCGAAACGATGGGATGTCCGTTTTCGTCCGTTTTCGTCGTGCCGTCTTCGTTTTTCTCAAGTTCGTAGGTGATGCCTTCTTTACCGTATGCCATTGAAAGCATCAAGCTATCGTTCGGGGGGAGTACCGCCGCAAGAGAAACGTTGTTAATCATAGAGTTGGGGTTGGTGCCGAAGGTTTCAAAGGTGGCAGGGGAGTGCCCTTCGTTCATCACGATTTCACCATTTTCATCAATGTAGTAGTGGGTACCTTCTTCACCGTAGCAAAGCTCCATTAAGATAGGTTCTAATTCCTCTGTTTTGCTGGTTGCGCGGAGCATATTGCCCAAAGGCGTGGTGCGGAAGGTGTCGCCAAGGTAAGCGGGCAATTCCTGGAAGGGGGTTTCAATCAACGTATCGCCGTCCATTGTAACGCCGAATTCCGTGTTCATTTTGTTGACCAACTTATCCACGTATTCGTCCACAACGGGGGAGATGTTTGCGATGCCGACGAGGTTTTTATCCTTTACAACCTTCGCAAGCTCTTTCGCAATCTCTAAAATAGATTTGTTTTCATATTCCTCGGAGAGGAGCTTATTTTTGATTTGCTCTTCGTAGTTAATACCAACGAAGCCGCCAACCGTTTTAAGGGTAGGGCCTGCGGGACGGGTAAGAGCGAGATAGCCGCCGCCAACTACACCGCCGACGCCGATTACCACACCCAAACCAAGGGCGATAATCGTGCGGAACCAACCGCCGCTTTTTTTCTTTGCGGTGGCTTTCTTTTTATTGACGGGGTTATACGCCTCCGTAGAGGGTTCCTTCTCCATTTCTAATCCGTATTCTTCGTAAAGACCAGACATAGTTTTTGCTCCTTTCCTCGTTTTCTTTTCCCACTTTTCGCGACAGAAATCTACGCGCGTGCGTATATAATACGCCACTCTATGACATTATATATACACATTATAAACGATAACGGTTGAAAAATCAAGTGTTTTTTGAAAAAATAAAGGCGGAAACGCAAAAAAGTTTCCGCCAAAATATGCATTTTAAAATAAAATTGTCGTTTATCGTAGAGTGTGGACGGCTCTTACTTGAAAAGGGGGATGGTTGCAAGGAAGATAACGTCTTTACGATCCGCCGCATCCGCTTCTGCGAGTACGAAGGCCTTTTTGTGTACGATACCTCCTGCTTTTTCGACCAAATCTTCAAGACCTTTCAAGGATGCACCCGTGGAAACTACGTCGTCAACGATACCCACCTTTTTACCCTTGATAAGGTCAACGTCGTGCTTGGAAAGGTATAATTTTTGAGGGGTACCCGTCGTGATGGAGGATTCGATGGTGATTTCGATGCCGTCTTGCATGTAGAGCTTCTTGCTCTTTCTCGCTACGGCGTAATATCTTTGCCCTAACTCACGGGAAACGCAATGTGCAAGCTGTAAGCCCTTCGATTCCGCGGTGATAATCACGTCACAATCGGAAAGGTAGGGGGCAAGGCTCTTTGCGGAGTGTTCGGTCAACTCGTTATCGCCGTGAAGATTGAAAAACGCAATACCAATGCCGCTGGGAAGGGTTAAGATGGGCAAATCTGCCTTAAATCCTGCAATGTCAACGGTGTAAAATTTCATAAATAATCGCTCCTTTGTTGTCGCTACGATACCATTATAACATATTTTCAAGAAATTGCAAACGGATTTCAAGGGGTTGGTTGACTTTTTTCTTGCGTTGTGGTAAAATGTCTAAAAAGAGGTAGGGATATGAACGAAATCACCGCAATTACACCCCAAATCAAGGACAAGCGCCGTTGCAACATCTATGTCGACGGGCGTTTTTGTTGCGGTCTTACGCTGGAGGCGACGGTGAAAAACCGTCTCAAGGTCGGGCAAATTGTCTCCCCGGAGCGTTTGGCGGAGATTCAACTCGACAGCGAGAAAAATCCCGCCTTTGATAAGGCGCTCGTTCATATTTCCGCAACCCAAAAAACGGAAAAGCAAATGCGAGAATTTTTACAAGGGAAAGGGTATTTACCTTCGGTAATCGATTACGTGGTAGAGAAATTGCGCTCGTATAATTTCCTCAACGACGGGCAGTATGCCGAGGCGTACGTGGAGAGTATCAGTAAACGCAAGGGCAGTAAGCTGATCCGTATGGAGCTTCGGGGCAAGGGTGTGTCGGAAACGGAAATCGACGCGGCGTTAGAAACTTTACCAAGAGAGCGTGAAGAGGAAACGGCGAAGGCGATTTTGGAAAAGTATATGCGTGGTAAGGCGTGCGATAAAGGCACGCTGCAAAAGGCGTATAGATACCTTCTTGGGAAGGGGTATGATTACGAAGTTGTAAAATCGGCATTGTCCTCTTTTGGCGATTGTGACGAGGATTGATAGGGGCAGGTATGCGATGAATGGTGAAAATATGGTAAAATGCCTGCATTTTGATTGTCTTCCCTCCACCCAAACCTACGCCAAGCAGCGGCGTGTGGATGGGAAAAATTTGGTGGTGACGGCAACCTCTCAAACGTGCGGTATGGGTACGAAGGGGCGTAGTTTTTCTTCGCAAACGGGCGGCGTATATCTGTCGAAATTGACCTTTTACGAGGGATTATCCGTGAAAAATGCCTTTCAAATTATGATTGGGGCGGCGGTTGCGGTGTGCGAAACCTTACGCTTTTACGGGTTAAAACCTTTGATAAAATGGCCCAACGATATTTGGGTAAATGATAAGAAAATTTGCGGTATTTTGATTGAAAATACCTTGTCGGGCGACAAGGTGCGATCTTCCGTGGTCGGTATCGGGTTGAACGTGTCGAACGAGCTTCCGAGTGACCTAAAAGAGCTTGCCACCACGATGGCGTTGTTGCTGGACAATCCGCCTACGGTGGAGGCGGTGAGAAAGCGGTTGATTGCGGAGCTTCAAAAGGAACGCTCGATAGAGGAATATCGCAACTATATTGGCTATATGGGGCGTGAGGCGACCTTTATTTTAGGGGATGAACGCGTACATGGTAGGCTGCTTTCCGTAGACGAGCAGGGTGGCTTATGGGTGGAAATTGACGGGACGGAGCGTCGTTTGACGGCGGCGGAGGTGTCCGTTAGGATATAAAAAGGATAAGGGGATAATCGTATGTACTTACTGACGAACGAGCAAATGCGTGCGGCGGACAATTACACAATCACGGAAAAAGGGGTACCTTCGTTGCTTTTGATGGAGAGGGCAGGGCTTGTACTCGCTGAAGCGGCGGTAGACTTCGTACCCGATGGAAAAATTGTATGTCTTTGCGGTGGCGGTAACAACGGCGGGGACGGTTTTGTGTGTGCGCGTGTATTAAAAGGAAGCGGCCGCGAGGTTGCGGTGGTTTGTATTGCGGAAAGTTTCTCTAACGATTGCCGTGTGAATATGGAAAAATGGACGGTGGGGGGCGGAGAACTCCTGACCGATATCCCCGAGGATTGCACGCTTATTGTGGATTGCTTGTATGGTACGGGCTTTCACGGTGTGTTAAACGGTGAGGACGAACGCTTGGTTTCCAAGGCGGTCCGCTTAAAGAAAAAAGGTGTGAAAATTCTTTCCGCGGATATCCCTTCGGGTGTAAACGGCAACAACGGTTACGTGGAAGGGATGGCGATTTATGCGGACAAAACCTTGTGCATTGGCGAACTGAAGACGGGCGTTTTCTTATCGGACGGTATCGATCATGCAGGGGAGGTTTCCCGCGCGGATATCGGTATTGTATTGCCGAATAAGGACGGCTATGCCTTGCTCGTGGATAAGGAACTGGCTTTGTCAATTTTGCCTTCCCGTAAACGCAATTCCCACAAGGGGATTTACGGAAAAGCGGCGATTGTCGCAGGGAACGTAGAATATACGGGTGCGGCGTACCTTTCGGCGGCGGCGTGCTTGCGTTCGGGTGCGGGTTACACTACCTTATTTGTGCCCGAAATGCTGTTGCCTTCCTATTACCTTCGTATGCCCGAAGTATTGCTGAAAGGGATAAGCGAAGGGGGCAGGTATGCGTTTAACGTGGATAAAATGCGCCAATTGCTCGTTTACGATGCCATTGCTTACGGTATGGGTATGGGCGAAAGCGAGGACGTAGCAGAGG
>JAZRFV010000049.1:0-1735 GCA_045643825.1 Candidatus Scatosoma sp. | reverse complement strand
GTTTCATAAATGTGTTTTATTTTAACATTTTTTGACAGTGGTGTACTTATAAAAAATATTGAATAATTTTTCGTTTTAGTATTGAAAAATTTTTCTTTTTATAGTATAATAACTATAATGTAGCATTTTTGATAGATTTTTGCGCAGTTTTTTAGTTAAGGAGATAAAAGTGGACGTATTAAAAACAAATGTACCGTTACATTTATTTCATCAAGGGGAGAATTTTAGGCTCTATGAAACCTACGGTGCACATCCTTTGATGCAAAACGGGGTTCGCGGATACGTTTTTCGCGTATGGGCTCCTCGTGCCGTAAAAGTTTGCGTAATGGGTGAATTCAACGATTGGTCTGAAACTTCACATCCTATGCAAAAAATGATTGACGGGCAGTCGTGGGAGCTCTTTATTCCAAACGCAAAGCAATACGATGCCTACAAATATGCGATAACCACGCAGGACGGCAGGGTATTGCACAAGGCGGATCCGCTTGCTTTTCACGCAGAAACGCCGGGAACTTCTTCTTCCAACGCCTCAAAACTGTACGATTTCCCGCCTTACAAATGGCACGACGAGGCATATAGAGAAAGGCTTCAGCATACGAATATTTACGCTTCTCCGATGAACGTTTACGAAGTAAACCTGCTCTCTTGGAAACGCAAGGAAAACGGCGAATACTATACCTACAAAGAGCTTGCAGTCGAGCTGGTTAAATACGTAGCGAATATGGGCTATACCCACGTAGAGCTAATGCCCTTGACGGAATATCCGTTTGATGGGTCGTGGGGGTATCAAGTATCCGGCTACTTTGCCGTGACCTCTCGATTGGGTACGCCCGCTGATTTTATGCATCTTATCGACGCCTTTCATGCGGCAGGGATTGGGGTTATTTTAGACTGGGTTCCCGCACATTTCCCGAAGGATTCGTTTGGCTTGTATGAATTCGACGGCGAGCCCTTGTACGAAGCCTCTCAACCCGACAGAATGGAGCATAAAGGGTGGGGCACGCGAAGATTTGATTACGGAAGAGCGGAGATTCTTTCCTTCTTAATATCGTCGGCAATCTTCTTCTTCGAAAAATTTCATGTTGACGGCTTGCGCGTAGATGCAGTCGCTTCGATGCTTTACCTTGACTATGATAAAGAGCCGGGCGAATGGGTTCCCAATATCTATGGGGAAAACAAGAACCTGGAGGCGCTGGCATTCCTGCGTCGTTTAAACGAAGCAGTTTTTGCGGCTTTCCCGAATGCATTGATGATTGCAGAGGAATCGACGGCGTGGCCGATGATTACAAAACCTACGAACGTAGGGGGGCTTGGCTTTAATTTCAAATGGAATATGGGCTGGATGAACGACGTACTCTCGTACGTGAAGACGGATCCGTTATTCCGCCGCTATACTCACGGAAAATTGACGTTTCCTATGATGTATGCTTTTTCGGAGAATTACGTCTTACCCATTTCTCACGACGAAGTAGTACACGGGAAATGTTCCTTAATCAATAAAATGCCCGGCGATTACGAGGATAAATTTGCAGGTATACGCTCGTTTCTTGGGTATATGATGGCGCATCCCGGGAAAAAGCTCAACTTTATGGGCTTTGAGTTTGGTCAATTTAAGGAATGGAATTATAGAGAGGGAATCGAGTTTTTCCTCAAGCAATATCCACTGCACGACAAGCTTTCCACAATGGTAAAAGAATTGAACAACTTTTACAAATCAACACCTGCCTTTTATGAA
>JAZRFV010000048.1:0-2122 GCA_045643825.1 Candidatus Scatosoma sp. | reverse complement strand
CTAATAATAAAATTTGATAATAAAAACAGGCGCACTGTGGGCTAAACCCACCTCCTATATAAACAGAAAGAGCAAGAGTAGGTGGCGATATTTTTTAGTAAAACAGGTGCCAAAACAGGTGCCAAACCACCCGATTTTCGTGAAAATGGGCATTTTCGACTGAATATTTATTTAAAAATGCCTTACTTTGGTGCGGGCGCAAGGAGCAAAGCGACGGAATAGCGTGGAACGAGCGTCCAGGAATTGAAGACATACGACGATACGAAAAAAGCCTTGATTTTCAAGGCTTTTTTGCTATTGAACGCCAACATGGACGCCAAAAATTATTACTATAAAATAAAAAAATGGGCATACCATGTACGGGTTTAAGCTGTTTTTAAGTCCTATGTAATACCTTCAATTTTATATATCGCAAGCGGGTCAGCGCGAAAACCGCCGTTTTTTCAGGCTTTAAGTCCGTCAAGGTGTCGTGTGTTGCTCCCAATTAAATTATAGGCATATGATCGTGTTAGTTCTATTAATTTATGAGGAAGAGATTAAATGAATTTTGTAGGTTTGTGTAAAAATATTGCCATATTGATTAAAATATGATATAATTTAATGCAAGAGCGTAGTGGATATTGTGGGGAGTGGGTTGTATTTTGTGGCGCCCTCGCGCATTGCTTGATCCTCTTGTGTTTTTTGAAAAATCGCGATAACTCACCAATAAATACCTCATTGCGATGGCGCTAAACAGTAAAATATTAATATTTGATACTTTTTTTCTATAAAATGATATTGATTTGAAATAATATAAGATATATTATAATTGTAGCAATAATTATATAGTATTGCAAAGGAGAAAAGTATGGGAAAGACAATTATGTCGAAAATCAAGTGGTTGCTTACATTGTGTGCAGTGACAGTGCTTGCCCTTGTAGGTGGCATGTTCTCGCTGAACACGAAAGCGGAAGTCAAAGCGGAAGAACCGATTACTATCACGCAAGTACAGTTCCGTACCAGCGGGGAAAGTTGCTTCTTCTTCCTTCGTATGGACGGGCAGACGGATTATACGGAGCTTAACCAGTGGTATGATCCTTCCATGATCACCAACACCAACATTTTAGATAAAGTGCACCTTTATTTCTTGGATGGTTCGGCAACGTTGCGTGAAGCCTGGACGGGTGAAAGCTGCGGTACATACATTTGGGGGGAAACCCACGCGTTAGTATTCCCCATGAAATCGGAATATAAATCGAACATGGGTACCGGCGCAAGAATTGACGCTGGCGCTGAAATCCCTATGCTTGATGGTACGAAGAAAGTTTCCTCGATTACGAGTACCTTCTGGAGCCCTCATAATACTGCGGATAATGCTATTGGCAACTACACGGACGGTTACAACGTAATTTCCACGTCTTTGGCGAAATTGCATCTTCGCGGTAGAATCAATATTGGTCTTGGCGAAGGCAACGACTGGGTGAAAGGCGAAGGTCGTACTGACGTTCTTCCTACGCAGGTGCCTGGTGCAGATGGTACAAACGCACATTCTGGTACGTACTGGCGTAAAATGCTTGCCTGCAACTTCCTTGGTAAAGTGAAATTGCACGTAAAAGAAACGGATGCTTGGGTAACGCTTGGTAGCATCCTTAACTACAACCCCGAAGCACGTCAGCTTACTTACCATTTTAACAACTGGGGCGAAACGGGCGGTACGATGCAGATTGACATCAATACTGCATACAATGGTACCACCATCGATAAAGTTTTGTTTGAAAAGGGTTGCGAATTCCCTAGCTATGACTATTTAGGGAATGCGGATATGGCATACACCGTACAAGTTTTGGATGCGGAATATCTTTGCACCTCGAATAATATGACCAATGCAACGTGGGCGGTAGACTGGGCTATTGAAAAATTCTACGAAGTTACCTATTTGAACGAAGATGGTAGCGTACATAGCACGCAAATGTATAAGCAAGGCGAAACGATTGCTTTGCCCGCAATCCCTGAAAAAGCAGGGTATGAAGGCGTGTGGACGATGGCAGGCGGCGAAGTGCCTACCATGATGCCTGCAAATCACGTAACCTTGCAGTTGAAATATGAGGAAAAGATTGTTGTTCAACCCAAGGTTACGCAGGTA
>JAZRFV010000047.1:0-3028 GCA_045643825.1 Candidatus Scatosoma sp. | reverse complement strand
GGTAATATCGGTGTGGTAGCGTTTTTCCTTGTATTTTGCCTTGTTGGAGTCGATACGGCTCAACATACAAAATCTCGACGATCCGTCATTAGAAATCTTATTTTTTCCGTTGGATGCAACGCTTACCGCAGGTGCCGTAGCTTGCGCCATAGGGCCTGCCAAGGTAGGGTGTGCGCCGCTTACCGCATGCGCTCCGCTTACCGCGTGCGCGCCGCTTACCATATTAATGTTGGCAGGCAATGCGATATTGTCCGCTCGAATCACGGAAACGGGCGGATTTTTCCTCGAACTCTTTTCGTCGATAATCCATGCGACAAAAAGAATAAGAAGAAGGACGGGGAGCAACGTTAAAAATACAAAAATCAACGTTACCGTTTCGGAAGGGACGATACCCACGTCAAAAACGCCTCCCGCTGCGATTGCAATGGTCAAAAGAATACCGACGATTGCAATGGCGGTAAATAAGATTACCCATTTTAGTTGTTTCGGTTTTTTATCTTTCATAATTTTATATCCGCGTTTAAATTATTATTGTTGGTCTTGGTTGGGTTCAGCTTTTGTTTCCGTTTCCACGATTTGCGTATTAGAAGGGGGCATGTCTGCGTTTACACCGCTCTCCGTTTCTTGGGAAAGAGGGGTTTCCTTCTTAACTGCGTCTAAAAGTTGTTCCGTTTCTTCATTTTTTATTTCTAAAACAGGGGCGGGGATTTCCTTGCTTACCGTTTCAGCGGTGGGGGGAGTTACCTCCGCAGGAATGGACGTTTTCACCGCGGTGTCCGTTGCGCTTTGTTTGGATACGGTGGTGGTTTCGCTGGGCTGATCGCTGTTTTTACGACGCTTTCTCCATCTAAACATCATATTCAAAATGTCGTGTAAAAGCTCTTTTCTGATATAGCGTTTTGCCTTTTTCCATTCTTCTTTGTAGAAATCTTTGAAGAGCTCGAAGGTGTGTTGCAAATCGTCAAACTTCATTTGAGTGAGGTGCTCGTCCTCGCTCGTCAACTTGCCGGTTTCCTTCTTTAAGGCAAGGTATTGCACCTTCAAATAACGTCTTTCCCTGGTTTCTTCTTCCAGTTTTTGGGTAAGCTCTTTATTTTGCGTGGTAAGGGTGGTGATATTCTTCGAATATTCGGTGTCCTTATGCAGGATTTCCGCCTCATATCTCGCCTTATCGGATGCCAACGTTTCACGCAAAGTGGTGATTTCGTTATTCCTTGCGGTCAATTCCTTTTCATACCCTTCCTTCAACGAGGAAATTTCGTTTTCATGCTTTTCGATGAGGGTAGAAAGCTCTTGTTCATGCTTTTCAACGAGGACGGCAAGCTCTTGCTCGTGCTGTTCATTAAGGGCCGTAATTTTTTGCTCGTAACCTTCTTTAATGTCAAGCACTTCTTGCTCGTGTTGCTCTTTCAGGTAAGCAATTTCAAGCTGATGCGCGTCGTTGATTTCGTCGATTTCTCTTTCGTGCTTTTCGTTAAGCGCCTGGATTTCTTCCTTATGCGTCGCAATGATTTCGGAAATTTTATCCTCGTATTCGGTAACGAGGTTGCGGATTTCTTCCTCATGCGCAAGCTTCAACGCCGCCATATCGGTGATGTAGCGAAGCTTTTCCGCCTCCAGTTCGTTGATTGTACGTTCTAACGTTTCTTGAAGCTCGAGTTTTTCCTGCGTCGTCTTTTCCAACAACGCCTTGGTTTCTTCCAGCTCTTTCTTGACCTGATCCAGCTCCTTCGCCTTCTTTTCCAAGGCGCGGACGTGCTTTTCGAGCATCAAGATGTATTCTTCCATGGACATTTCCGATTTTTGCACTCTTAAGCGAGCCGCTTCGAGTTTTTCACGGAATTCCTGTAAAGCTTTTTCTTTACGGCGTTGTTCCTCCAGCTCGTATTCGCGTTTGAGCAAGGATTCGATACCCAAGGAATGTTCGTAGGTGATAAAGGAGGAAAGGAGGATGGTTTCCGACATTTCCTCGGCAATGGTATCGGTGAAGGGGGAGATTTCTTTTACCTCCGTTTCCACACGATAACCGTCACCCTCGTATGCAACGATATACCCGTACAAATTCAACGATTGTTTGAAGTTGTTGTTCATCTTCAAGACGTTGGTCTTGGTGATGGGGGGCTTCAGCATCGGGGCCTTGGAAACGACCTGCATCAAAGGGGTAGAGAAGAATGCGAGTACCGTCTTCAAAAGAAGGTCGATTCTATTGATAATATCCTTTGCCTGGTTGGTTTCCTTTAAGTAGTCGTCGTCACGTTTCACTTCGGCGAAATTCACGCTGTAATTCATCGTGCGGTTTGCCGTCTTAATGACCTTATTCATGGTCATGGTGCCGTTGTACGTGTTGCTTAAATCGAGAATTTTGTTGTAACGAATGGTGATGAAGTCCCGCAAATAGCACAAGAGCATATAGAGGAATCTATTTTCATACACGGCGTAATCATTCAACTTTTCTACGGTGTAGAGTTGGTCGGGGATGATATCTTCGCCGGGGATTTCTCTTGTGATCAGGTTGCTGTGCTTTGCAAGGTGCACGACGGAATCCTTCGAGACGTTTTTCACCTTTTCAATGGGTACAACTTCCCCGTTGGAATAAATGAACTGACGTTCTTCGGCGATTGCTTTCGCGATATATTTCAGACCTTCTTCAATCGCATCAACCCAATCTTCTTCAACGATACAATGTTTTCTCGTTAAAACAATCTTGTCGAGGTCAGCGTTTGCCTTAATAACCGCGCGGGAGTCCGAAACGCATTGTTTATTTTGTTGTGTTTGCTCGCGGTATTGTAATAGCGCGCGATAGTAAACGTCTAACTGTTTCATAATAATCCTCAATAGGCACTTGCAACGGATTTGCTATAATAATTAATATATATAATGTATAGGGTTAAGCGTTCAATTCAAGACGTCTAATGGCGTTTTGACAAAGAGGCATACAATCTTCACCGAAGAGCTCGTTAATGTAAGCGCGAAGCTCTTTAGATGCGTTACGGAGATATACAGGGTTTTGTGTTTCCAATTTACGGAT
>JAZRFV010000046.1:0-1869 GCA_045643825.1 Candidatus Scatosoma sp. | reverse complement strand
GAACTTTCTCATTGGAAGAAAGGTTAACAGAGAAAAGAAATATAACACGCGCGAGGGTTGACAAAAGGAGATATTTTTGTTATGATAAATACGCTTCGAGGGAAAAATGATTTACACTTGCGAAAAATGTTTATACACTTTTTTAGAAGATGAGGGTTGTTGTCAATGTCCTGATTGCGGGAAGAAAGTAATACGAGTGGCGACGGAAAAGGAAGAGCTTGAATATTACAGAAACCGTAAGGAATTTACGACGGAAATCAAGCGGTTTGTTTTGGTTGCGGTTCCGTACAGCGATAAACCTGCATGGTATCTTGATGAAGAGGATAAGGCAACGGTAGGCTCTACGGTGGAAGTGGATTACGGGGTTCATCAGGACGTACAAGGCGTAGTAGTGCAGGTGTTGCGTTGCGATAAGCATTATCCGCCGTATGCTGGGAGAATATATCCTATATGGGAAATTATTGAATTAAAAGAAGAAGAACCGAGGCGTTGACCTTGGTTTTTTATTTTCTCTGGGAAAAATTAACAGTAAAAACCTAAAAACAAAACAAACAAATGTTCGTATTTTATTGACAAACGTGAAATCGTTTGCTATAATAATGCTCCAAAGAGTTGTAAAAAGGGGGAGCTTATGGCAGAGAATCGAATCTATTTTTGCGTGGACATGAAATCATTTTTTGCTTCTGTGGAATGTGCAGAGCGCGGCTTGAATCCCTTTGAAACGAACTTGGTAGTAGCGGATGAATCACGTGGCAGCGGTACGATATGTTTGGCTATATCACCAGCGATGAAAGCGCTTGGCGTAAAGAACAGATGCCGACTGTTTGAAATCCCCAAAGATATTAAATACATAACGGCTATGCCGAGCATGAAAAAGTACATTCAATACAACGGAGATATCTATGATATCTACTTGGATTATATGTCGCCACAAGACATACACGTGTATTCGATAGACGAATCCTTTTTGGATGTTACGGACTACTTGAAAATGTATAAAAAAACACCAAGACAGTTCGCAAAGCTTTTGATAAACGAGATAGCAGAGCGCACGCATATACCTGCGACGGTAGGGATGGGAAGCAATCTATATTTGGCGAAGGTAGCTTTGGATATAACGGCAAAAAAGAAAGCCGACCATATAGGCTGGCTGAATGAAGATTTGTATCAAGCAACCCTTTGGAAGCATAGACCGCTGACGGACTTTTGGCAGATAGGCAAGGGAATTGAACGACGTCTTGCAAAGTATGGAATACACGACATGGAAGGAATCACCAAAACGGATGAACGACTTTTGTACAGGGAGTTTGGCATTAACGCGGAACTTCTTATCGACCACGCCTGGGGGCGGGAGTCCTGCACGATAGCGGATATAAAGGCGCATAAAACGAAGGGGAAATCCATCTTCGGCTCACAAATCTTATTTGAGGACTATTCTTTTGAAAAGGCGGAGATAGTGGTCAAGGAAATGGTGTTAGACGCTTGCCATAAGATGATGCGGCAAAAGGTCGTGACGAACAGCCTGACACTGTACATAGGGTATTCCAAAGACGTGATACCGCCAACGGGCGGAACGGCAAAATTGCTTTCCACGACGAATGTTTTTTCGGAAGTGTTGGGCGGGGTGCTGGAGATTTTTAATAAAACGACGGATAGAACGACGCCGATACGAAGAATAGGTTTAACATGTAATAATGTTGTTGGGGAAGGCTGTGAAGGTTATAGCCTTTTTACGAACTTTGCAGCGGTGGAAAAAGAGAAGAAGTTGGAAAAGACGGTATTAGAATTAAAGGACCGATTTGGGAAAAATAGTATGTTGCGTGCCATTGACCTTGAAGAAGGCGCAACGGCAATAGAAAGAAATCGCTT
>JAZRFV010000045.1:0-6699 GCA_045643825.1 Candidatus Scatosoma sp. | reverse complement strand
TTCGCGGGAATCCTTGTATTTGTGAGGGGAACGAAGGATCGTTACGATTTCCTTTTCCGTGGGAAGGGGAATAGGACCGGAGATCTTTGCACCGCTCTTCTTCATCGTTTCAACGATACGGCTTGCCGCTTCGTCAACGAGCTCGTGGCTATATGCTGCCAACTTAATTCTGATTTTCTGTACTGCCATTTTGTTACTCCTTTTTAGTTTATACTAACTGTTTATTTCGCTGTATCAACCTACCCGTGTGTATCGAACGTTTTGCAAAATAAAAACACCCATTTTTGACCGAGCGTTTCCGCAAAGCCTTCGGTTAGTCGCAGGAGTCGAGCCCCCACTTTTGTCGGCGGAAATTATCTGCCAAGACGGCTTTTGCCTTGGATTTTCAGTAACTTCCCGCGTCAACCCTATACAACGCGCTATTACACAGCTTGTATATAATATCAAATTCGTCAATATGTTGTCAAGCGTTTGAACGCATTTTTTTAAAATTTTTTGAAAAAAATTGGAATATTTTATTTTTTGCCTTTTTTATGGCTTTTATACCCCATTTTTAAGCTTTTTTTCGCCGTTTTACTTCCTCATATTATATATACGCATGCGCACGCGCGCGCATGAAAAAGAAAATCGACAGCGAATGCCGACCTCTTCCTTAATATTAAAATAAATGGAATTTATAACAATTCCGCAAAATCTACCACGTATTTATCCGCGATAGCACGCATTTCCTCCATCACGTCCTTGGAGGAATCGTCGTACACCCCTACCGTCGCCATACCGACCTTCTTCGCCGTTTTCAGCACGTTGAGGTTGTCGTCCGCCATAATACACTCTTCAGGGCTTACCTCAAGACGTCTTGCCGCCTCCAGGTAAATTTCCTCATCCGCCTTCGTCAAGCCGAACGCATCAATCGACCAAACGTTTTCAAACAGATCATACACGCCCAAGCGCTTCATACAAATGTCCGTAAGAAGTTGTGGACTTGCCGTCAACACGTTCAAGCGATAGCCTTGCGCCTTCAACCTTTCCAAGGTTTCCTTTACGTGTGCCTTCAAGGGAATGGTTTCCCCGTAAGCACGCAAGGTTTCCGCCTTGAAATGTTCGTAAATCTTTTCCACCTGGTAACCGCCCGTAAGGTGGTCGGCAATGTATTTTGCCGAGCCCTTGTATCCGAGCGGTGTCAAGGTCGTTACGATATCATCAGGGTAAGGAATTCCCTTTTCATCCAAGAACCCAAGCACGATCCCTATCCCTACAGGCATAGAATCCACCAAGGTCCCATCCAAGTCAAAAATGTAAACTTTTTGCATACTTTTACCTTGTTTTACTCAATTCAACGCGTACATGCCCCTTCCATTTGGTATTTTACGGGGAAAATTACGCCTTGCCAGCCTTTTCCTTTGCACGAGCCTTTGCACGCAATTCTGCGTCCAAAATACGCTTTCTGATACGCAAGGATTTCGGGGTTACCTCCAACAATTCGTCGTCGGCAATAAATTCTAAACATTCTTCCAAGCTCATTTTGCTAACGGGTACAAGCGTCAACGCATCGTCACTACCCGACGAACGAGTATTGGTCAAATGCTTCGTTTTACAAACGTTTACGTTGATATCATCCGCAAGATTGGTGTAGCCTACAACCATACCTTGGTATACAGGCGTACCAGGCGTTACGAACAAGTTGCCTCTACCTTGTGCATTGAAAAGGCCGTAGGTAACCGCTTCACCCGTTTCAAACGCAACCAAGGAACCGGTATTTCTACGTTGCATATCCCCCTTGTAGGGTTCGTACGAATAGAAAATGGTGTTCATGATACCCTGTCCCTTCGTGTCCGTCAAGAACTCGCTCTTATAACCGAACAAGCCACGGGAAGGAACGGTGAATTCCAAACGCATACGCGCACCGATGGCGTTCATTTGTACAAGCGTACCCTTACGGTTGCCCATCGCAGACAATACGGGGCCCGTCATATCTTCGGGTACATCCGCAACAAAACGTTCGATGGGTTCGTGGATTACGCCGTCAATTTCTCTATATAATACTTTAGGGGTAGAAACCTGGAATTCGTACCCTTCACGACGCATCGTTTCAATCAAAATGGAAAGGTGCATTTCACCTCTACCGCAAACACGGAAGCTATCCGCGTACTCGGTATCGTTTACACGCAAGGATACGTCACGCAACAATTCCTTATACAAACGATCACGAAGCTGTCTACTGGTAACAAATTTACCTTCCTTACCCGCAAAGGGACTGTCGTTTACCGAGAAGGTCATTTCAACGGTAGGATCTTCGATTTTCACAAACTGTACGGGCTCTACCTTCGTAGGTTCGCACACGGTATCACCGATACTCAAACCGTCGATACCCGAGAACATAACGATGTCCCCTGCCTTCGCCTCGGGAACGAGTACCCTTTCCAAACCTTCAATCTGGTACAAGTTTACAATACGGCAGTTGTTACGCACCTTCGTGTCGTTGAAATTGCACAACGATACAGGCTCGTTTGCACGGATAACACCACGCTCAATTCTACCGATACCGATACGGCCAACGAATTCGTTGTAGTCAATGCAGGAAACGAGCAACTGACCAGGGCCTTCCACATCCATCTCCATAGGAGGAATGGTTTCCAAAATGGTATCGAACAAGGGATTCAAGTTCGGTTCCTGCTTGTCAGGGGTAAGCGAAGCCGTACCTTGACGACCACAGCAATACACGATAGGGCTGTCGAGCTGTTCATCGGTAGCATCAAGCTCCATCATCAAAAGCTGCATTTCCTCTACAACCTCGTCAATACGAGCATCAGGTCTGTCTACCTTGTTGATTACGATAATCATTTTTAAGCCAAGTGCCAACGCCTTCTGCATAACGAAACGGGTTTGAGGCAAAGGGCCTTCTGCCGAGTCAACGAGGATAATAGCACCGTTTACCATCTTCAAAACACGCTCTACCTCGCCCGAGAAATCGGCGTGACCAGGGGTGTCGATGATGTTGATTTTTACCCCGTTATAGTGTGCGGAGGTGTTCTTTGCGAGGATGGTAATACCACGTTCTCTTTCAAGGTCGCCGCTGTCCATAACACGGTCTTGCACCTGTTGGTTATCACGGAATACGCCGCCTTGCGCCAACATTTCGTTAACGAGCGTCGTTTTACCATGGTCAACGTGCGCGATGATTGCAATGTTTCTTAAATCTTCTCTGATCATATGTGGAATTGCTCCTTAAATGTAAACTTTTCAACCTTTTTATTGTAATACTTTTTTTCGATATTGACAAGAACTTTTGACGGCTTTCCAAAAACTTTTTTATAAAATATAAAAAAATCTTCCGTCGGAACGTCCCACGGAAGAAATTTTGTTATAATTTTTGTACGTTTTTATTCTCGTATTTGGTAAAACGGATTGTATAGCCGTTATCGTCAAGCGGTTCCCCTTCATCCACACAAACAAAATCAGGGTGTTCGTCAAGGTTCGGAAAGAAGACCTCCGCGCCACCGATTGCATCCACTTTGGTTACAAAGACGCCGTGGCAGTAGGGTAACAGCTCCTTGTAAATTTCACCGCCGCCGATCACGAAAATGTCCTCGTTTTCACGGGCCTTCATTTCGGCTTTTAACTCCTCATACGAGCGGACAGTTACACATTCATCGCATACCTGCCCCCTTGTTAACACGATATTTACCCGATTTTTAAGGGGTTTTTGACCAGGGAAGGAACGCAGGGTTTTCCCACCCATCACCACGGTGTGTCCCATCGTCGTTTGACGGAAAAATTTCATATCCAAAGGCAAGGAAAACATCATATCGTTCCCCTTTCCGATTCCCCATTCCTTATCCGCATGTACAATTGCGTAAATCATAAATTCTTACCCATTTTCCCCTTAAATTGCCACGGGGATCTTCTTTTCGAGCTTTTCGTACTCGTAATCCACCAGCTTGAAGCTGTCCACCGTGAAATCGTAGAAATTGGTAATACTTTCGTCCACAATCAACTTCGGAGCTTTGTGGCGAGGATTTTCTAAAATTTCTTTCACGAGTGGAATGTGTCTATCGTAAATATGTGCATCCGCAATTACGTGTACAAGCTCGCCTGCCTTCAAACCCGAAACCTGTGCAAACATAATAAGCAAAATTGCATACTGTACCACGTTCCAGTTGTTCGCCGTCAACATGTCGTTGGAGCGTTGATTCAAAATCCCGTTCAGAGTATCCCCCGTCACGTTAAAGGTCATCGAGTATGCACAAGGATACAAGTTCATTTCGTGCAGGTCTTGGAAATTGTAGATATTCGTCATAATACGGCGGCTTGCAGGGTTATGTTTCAAATCGTACAACACTCTATCCACTTGGTCAAACTCGCCCTCTTTGTATTGGTGTTTTACACCAAGCTGATAACCGTATGCCTTACCGATAGAGCCCGTTTCGTCCGCCCAGCTATCCCAAATGTGGGAATTTAACTCGTGAATGTTATTACTCTTCTTTTGCCAAATCCAAAGAAGCTCGTCCACGCAGGATTTAAACGCCGTACGACGCATCGTCAAGATGGGGAATTCCTCTTGTAAGTTGTAACGGTTCACAACACCGAATTTTTTCACCGTATGCGCAGGCGTACCATCTTCCCATTTCGGGCGCACGTTCAAATCGGTATCCCAAAAGCCGTTCTCCATAATGTCCTGCATATTTTGTGCAAAAATTTCGTCTGCTCTACTCATAATCCACCTCTTTTGTTTCTCAACGAGTATTATAACATACTTTCCACCCCTTCGTCAAGTGCTCGAAGGAAAAGAAAAAGCCCCTCTTGAAAAATAATTTCGCGTATTCTTTACGTAAAGCGTTGACAAAAATGAAAAAAATGGGTATTATATATGTGTATGCTAAAAATTAATCAAGGAGAACTATAAACTCTATGAACAAGAAAACAGTAAAAGACGTAGAAGTAAAAGGCAAAAAGGTCCTCGTAAGATGCGATTTTAACGTGCCTATGAAAGACGGCGTTATCACCGATGAAAACCGTATTATCGGCGCTTTGCCCACCATCAAATATTTGATGGAACAGGGTGCGAAAGTTGTACTTTGCTCGCACATGGGCAAACCCCACAACGTTTTCGACGCTAAACTTGAACTCAACAAGAAAGAAAAAGGTAAAGTTGCCGCTCTTCCCGAAGGTGAACAGGCAGCTGCTACCGAAGAATTTTTGGAAAAAGCAAAGAAGGACGTTAAGAAATTGTCCCTTGCCCCCGTTGCAGCTCGTTTGAACGAATTGCTTGACGGTAAAGTTGCATTCGCTACTGACGTTATCGGCGAAGATGCAAAGGCTAAGGTTGCTGCTTGCAAGGAAGGCGAATGCGTACTTCTTGAAAACCTTCGTTTCCACAAGGGCGAAGAAAAGAAAGCACCCGAATTCATGCAGGCACTTGCAAGCTACTGCGAAGTTTACGTGAACGATGCATTCGGTACGGCTCACCGTTCCCACTCCTCTACCGCTGGTATCGTAGAAGAAGGTTTGGTTGAAACGGCTGCTTGCGGTTTCCTTATCGAAAAGGAATTGTCCGTAATGGCTGACACCCTTGAAAACCCTGAAAGACCTTTCGTTGCTATCCTCGGCGGTGCAAAGGTTGCGGACAAGCTTAACGTTATTTCCAACTTGCTTGAAAAATGCGACACCCTCATCATCGGTGGCGGTATGGCTTACACCTTCTTGAAGGCAAAAGGTGGCAAGATCGGTACCTCCCTCGTTGACGACGAAAAGATCGACTACTGCTTGGAAATGTTGAAGAAGGCTGAAAGCCTTGGTAAGACCATTTTGTTGCCCGTTGATACGGTTGCTGCAAAAGAATTCCCCAACCCCATCGACGCTCCCATCGAAACGACGGTTGTTCCTTCCAACGACATCCCCGACGATATGATGGGCCTTGACATCGGTCCTGAAACGAAGAAGCTTTTCGCAGAAGCTGTTGCAAATGCAAAATCCGTTATCTGGAATGGTCCTATGGGCGTATTCGAAAACCCCATCCTTGCAGAAGGCACGAAGGCTGTTGCAGCTGCACTTGCTAACGCTTACGGTAAGGCTACCACCATCATCGGTGGCGGTGACTCCGCAGCGGCTGTACAGGTACTCGGCTACGCCGACAAGATGACGCACATCTCGACGGGTGGCGGTGCTTCCCTCGAATTGTTCGAAGGTAAAGTGCTTCCCGGTATCGCTTGCCTCAACGATAAATAAGAATAGTATGCAGGAGGGCAACGTCGTTGCCCTTTCCTTGCGTTTTGATTAAAAATATACAATTAGGAGATAATTATTATGAGAAGACCTATTATCGCAGGTAACTGGAAAATGAACAACACCGCATCGCAAGGCGTTGCGCTTGTTAATGCAATCGCTCCCCTTGTAACGGATGCAAATTGCGACGTAGTTGTATGCGTTCCCGCAATCAACATCCCCGCTATTAGCGAAGCAATCAAAGGCACCAACATCAAACTCGGGGCTGAAAACGTACACTTTGCTGAAAAAGGTGCATACACGGGTGAAATCTCCGCGGCTATGCTTCTTGAATATGGCGTTGAATACGTTATCATCGGTCACAGCGAACGTCGTCAATACTTCGGTGAAACGGATGAAACGGTAAACAAGAGAACGTTGACCGCACTTGCAAACAACATCACCCCCATCGTTTGCATCGGCGAATCCTTGGAAGAA
>JAZRFV010000044.1:0-34578 GCA_045643825.1 Candidatus Scatosoma sp. | reverse complement strand
TTTACTTGACTTTCAATATAAAAAATGATAATATTTTGATAAATTACATATATATTTTAAGGTTTTTTATGGCATTTATTGAATTTGAAAAATCGGTACGTGAAAATGATTGGTCCATGCACGATTTACATACGCATCCGCATTATGAAATCTACTTTTTAACAAAGGGCAGCCGCTCCTTTTTCCTTGCGGATGCCTTATACAAGGTTACGGCACCCGTCCTCGTCGTTATCCCCCCGTACGTGATGCATAAGACAGAGGGAGGCCCTTTTGAACGCTACAACGTCAATGTTTCCACCGATTTCCTTGATCCCTTTCAAAAGGAGACCTTGGATAAGTGTGCCTTGCAGTTTTTACAGCCAAACGATATGGAAACCGCCTTGTTTTGCAACCTTTTTGATGAGGGGGAGGATATTCAACCGCACGAAAAACACGCAGAACATCGCTTTCGAGCATTGCTTGGATACTCGTTATTGACACTTCATCGCATACATGGTACCCCTTTACACCCCACTACCGTGGCAAAAAACCAAATGCCACCCTTAATGTTAAAGGTGATTGACCATTTTAATACACATTACGCTGAAAAGCAAAGCCTCGACGATTTATCCGAGCAGTTTTTTGTATCCAAGGCAACCTTAATCTATAATTTCAACAAATACGCAAGCTGTTCCCCCATTGATTTTTTGCTGAACGTACGCTTAACAAAAGCGAAGGATTTGTTGATAAATTCTGATAAAAACGTTGGGGAAATATCCGAGCTTTGCGGTTTTTCCTCCGCCAATTATTTTGGGCTTATCTTTAAACAAAAAGAAAAGCTCTCCCCCCTGCAATACCGCAAAAATCAACGATCTAAAACATAAAAATAGCCCGCAGCTTGCGGGCTATTTTTGATAGACTTTACCTTACGCCTTCTTTATTTATATATACGGGGGTGGATTGGCGGATAAACTCCTCACCATCCTTGCAATCGCTGACAAGCTCAAAGGAAAACGCCGTTGTATTTTCGGGGATTTTACAAGCATATCCCCCGTCCTTTAAAGTCAATGGTATCGTTTTCCATTCCCATTTATGGCTGTCTTCTTCTTGGGAAATGGTATAAACAAAATTCGCTTTGGGGTACAAACCGCTATTAGCTTGTACAATTGCAACGCCGTCGTTTACAACCGCCGAATTCAGCTTTGTGTAGGTGTTTTTACCATAGAGAATATATTGAAAAAAGGCATTGATTTCGGGGGTTAAGGCCCAGCAATGTCCGTGGGGTAAATTAGTTCGTTGGGAGTAAAACGCCGATCCTTTCACAAGTGCAGCCGAACGCATACGGTTGACCGCAGAGAAAAAGCCATCGTCAATACCCGACACGAACAGCATCGACTTTGTTGCGAAAGGCAAATACGAGGATGGATCGTACAATGCAATCCATTTTTCCTTATCCGCTCCACCAAAAGTGCCGTAACCATTCGTCCAAAACCCGTCCTCGTAAACAAAACCACAACCATACATAGGGGCAAACGCCGCAAAGCGGTGATCCACGCCCGACAAAATGCTCGTGATATATCCGCCCCACGAAATACCCGTGAGCACGATCCGATCCTTATCCACGTCCTTGGATGCACGAAGAATATTGTGCGCCAAGATTACATTATAAATCGAATGATATACCCAAGATTGTGTAGGGGCCTCCACGCCGTCGTAATTGGATCCGTCGTGTTCCTTCGGTCCACTTTCAGGGTTACCTACCTTTTCCAACGCCTCGTTTAACTGATTGCCGAACATATCCACCGCAATCGTCACAAAGCCCCTATCCATCCAATATTGCATCCATTCCTTAAAGACAAAACCACCACCGCCGTGCACAAGCACGATTGCAGGATACCCCTCCGCAGGTTTTTTTGTCCCAGGAACACCCATCGCTGCAAATACCCAAGTGGATTCCTTGTCGCCATACGGGGCGGATTGGAACTTAAACGACTCCATCCCTTCCCCTAAACGTATTTCTTCCATCGGTTTGGTCGCAGGCAGGGTTTGAAAAAGCTTTTCCATGTCCCACATCAATTTTCTTATTTCCATCCTCATTCCCTCATCAAAAAACCGTTTCAAACGGGCAAAATCGCCCACCTGAAACGGTTTTGCGCATTGTTAAAGTGCTTGGATTGCCTTATTCAATCTTGCCAAGGTCTTATCCTTACCCAAGATTTGCATAATCGTCCAAAGGTCAGGGGTGTTGGAAAGCCCCGTCGTTGCAATACGAAGCATCTCCGCTACGTCCGAAACGTTGCCAGGGAATGCCGTAGGATCCGCCTTGTAAGCCTTCATATCCGTTGCAAAGCCGTTTGCCGCAGCAACCGATTTCACCTTTTCAAACCAAGCGGAGCAATCGTCGTTGTAATCGTACGCCGACGCAAAGCCGCCAAGGATCGTTTTTACCGTATCCGCACTAAAACGATATTCGTATGCAGGCGCGAAGGTTTCGTCGAAGAAGTATGCGATAAATTCCATCGCTTGCTTTGCCGTCGTGAAGTCCTTTCTACGCTTCTTACCCCCGATACCCATACAAAGGGTGAGGATCTTCAAGAGGTATTCTTTATCCGCAAAGTACATCTTTTGAACCTCCGTACCGAATTCCTCCGTCCATACCTTCAAGAAATCGAACATTTCTTCAGCGGAAAGCTTCGCGAGTTCGTTTTTGCTGATGTCACTTAACTTATTCAGGTCGAACAAAGCGCCACTCTTACCCATTTTATTGATGGAGAATTTGAAATCTTCCAACGCACCGTCGGGATTCTTCATATACCATTCTTCAAAGTTGGAGTTGAGCAAGGTCAACATATATACCTTTACCGCACGGGCATAGTAGCCTTCTTGACGGTAGAATTCAAGGGACAATTCGGGATCCTTTCTCTTGGAAAGCTTTCTTCTCGTCTCACCATCCATCTTTTGCAAGGAACAGTTGTGACCATACTTCGGTCTACGGAACCCGAGAATATCGAAAAGCTCGATGTGGATAGGCAAGGATGCAAGCCATTCTTCGCCACGAATAACGAGCGTCGTGCGCATGAAGTGGTCGTCGATTGCGTGTGCAAAGTGGTAGGTAGGGATACCGTCCGATTTCAAGATAACAACGTCTTGGTCGTTTTCGGTAACCGTGATATCACCCTTGATTTCGTCACGGAAGGTAAGCTTGTTTTCAGCATTACCCTGCGAACGCAAACGGATAACGTAAGGCTTGCCCGCCTTGATATTTTCGTAAATTTGTTCTTCGGTTAAGTTACGGCAAGCCGCATATTCACCGTAGTAACCCGTAATTTTCTTTTCTTCGGTCTGCTTTTCACGAAGTGCGGTCAATTCTTCCTCCGTGCAGAAGCAAGGATATGCCAAGCCACGCTTGATGAGTTCCTTTGCGTATGCGTGGTAAATCTCTGCGCGTTCACGTTGATAATAAGGACCGTAGTTGTTTGCTGCGCCCTCAATTTCTGCACCTTCGTCGAAACGGATATCAAAGTAACGAAGTGCACTCTTAACCGCTTCTACCGCGCCGTCCACTTTACGTTTCAAGTCGGTATCTTCGATACGCAAATACATCAAACCTTCGCTTTGGTGTGCAATTCGTTCGTTTGCAATGGCCACGAACAAGTTACCCAAGTGAATGAAACCCGTGGGGCTGGGTGCAAGACGGGTTACCTGCGCGCCTTTGGGAAGGTCGCGTTCGGGATATTGCGCTTCGTAGTAGTCAAGCGGTTTTATATTTTCGTCAGGGATAAGTGTTTCCGCAAGTTTGTTCCAATCCATAATATTTTTCCTCTTTTCGTTTCGTTCTTGTTTATTTTATCATTTGACAACTATGTTGTCAAGCAAAAAAGTCCGTATTCTTGTAATCGATTTCGTATAAACCGTTTTCAATGCCGTGGACAAGCTCTACCACCTGATCGCAAAGGGGCGTTTCCACACCTACGCGGTCGCCTTCCTTACATACAACGCCGTTGATAAAATCAATTTCACATTTTTTACCGTTTTGTACGTCTTTCAACATACCAGATACGAGTTTTTTGTGTTTTCTCATTGCAAATGGAAGCACCATGTACGCAACGAAGCGTTTTATAGGCGTTTTTCCGCCTAACAATTTTTCCATGTCGTGGCCTTGCATTTTTGCAAGCGTCACCCCCGACGCCTTTGCAACCGCCATACATTCTCGCAAGATCCCAAGGGCAAGTTTTCTCGTTTTCGGTTTCTTTGCTACCTTACCAAAGGTCATACCCGTCACAACCGACAACCCCGAAAAAGCCGCATTGATAGAAAGCTTTGCCCAACGAGCCCCAAGAAGGTTGTCCGATTTCTTCACAAAATTCTCGCTCCCCGCGGCTCTACCTGCATAGGAAAGAATATCCGCAAGCAAATCCGCCTTTTCATTGTCGTTGTGATAACCACCAAACTCAATGCTCATCGCCTGCATTTTTGAGGTTAAAGACATTTTACCACCACCGATAAAGGTTGCGCCGTAGGTGGTTGCCACACCATAGGTGCGTTTTTCACCGACCACCTCCGCAACACTCGGTTCTGGCAAGCCGTTTTGCGTTGTGCAAACAACACCATCTTCCTTTAAATAGGGCAAAAGCGCCGTCAAGGTTTCTTTGTTAAAGCGTTGTTTGGTCATCAAAAAGATAACGTCGTATTGTCCCACCATTTCTTTGGGCAAAATTGCGTTGACCTTTTCGTTGATTTCCACCCCGTCAGCCTCGCAAACGACGGTTGCACCCTGCGTACGCATCCCTTGGACGTGGGCTTCGTTACGGGTAATCAAATCTACGTTGTCAAGCCCGCCCTTTTTCAGCATTACGCCAAGCACCGTGCCCATTGCACCGGCACCGTAAATGGCAATTCTTGCTTCCCTTGCCTTCATCTTCGCCTCCGTTATTCGTCAATACCGCCAAATACTCGTTTGATGCTGCCTATAATATCCGCATCGGCAGGAGCGCATTCTTCCGCGTTTAACTCCGCAGGGGTAAACCAAGCATACCCCTCGTGTTCCTTCAACACGAAGTCCGAACGCATCGTGCATTCGTAGACGGATAAGGTAATGATAAAATCGGGATATTCGTGCGTGTGGCAAGCATACAAGCCGCCAACCTCGACGTCCATATTCAATTCTTCAACGAGCTCACGCTTTACAGCATCCTCGCCACGCTCCCCTTCTTCAATTTTGCCACCGGGGAATTCGTATTTATGTGCCACGTAGGGAAAGGGGGAATCCCCTCGCTTCGTGGCAAAAACTTTACCGTTATTAAACACAAGCGCAGCCGCTACTTTTACGTGTTTTTTCATTTCAATGCATACCTGCCTATTACTTTTATTAAATTTCTCTATCGCCGTTGCCATGCACTTCGCAAAAACGAGCCGAGAAAGAGGGTTCTTCACCACCTGCATACAAATGTCCGATATCCCCAAAACCGCAACAACGGAAGAGGGCAATTCCCTTTTCTCTTTCCTCGGTGTAGAGGGTGGTCAAGGAGGTAGGCAATGCCGTAAAGTGGTGCGTCAAGACCACGGGTGAGATATTGCAAAGGTGCGAAAGCAAAATCATTTCCAACCCAAAATGGCAGAAAAATGCCAATGTTTCCGTATGACCTTGTTCGGTGCGGTACAAGTTTCCCTCACGTATATAACCGTGTTCCGCCAACAATTTATCAAGGGAGTCGGTTACGTTTTTATAAACCTCTTCCATCTTTGATGCCTGATAAAAATCCTGCTTTACCCAATTTTTACGGTCGTACATTTCCTCACGTTTCGTCCAAAAAGCAGGATACATATCCCACAAAATATGGCGTTCTGTCCCGTCGGGCCAATAGTGAAGGGTACCAAATTCTCTCAACCAATCGTGAACAACCACCTCGTTTTCTTTTCCCAACGCCTTTGCCGTATATGCACAGGTATCCTTTGCCCTACCCAAAGGCGAGCAAAAAATATGATCGATTTTTTCATTTTTCAGCTTATCGGCAAGCAATTTCGCCTCACGATGCCCTTTTTCTGTTAAAGTATCGTGCTCATAATCGGGATCTCCGTGACGAATAATCAAAATTCTCATTCCGCTTCTTCCTCCATAAAGTAAACCAAAATAGAGTTTTGCACGTATAAATATTCGTCCTTAATCTTCAAATTGCCGTCAACGAGGTCTAAATATTTCACCGTTTTCTTCAACGCATTCGGGAAATCCTCCGCAATCGGGTTGCCAAAAGTTTCTTCATACCCCTTCAAGGACAAGCCCTTTGCGGTACGGAGCGCAAGCATAACATATTCGAACTTCGCATCCTTTCCCTCCACCTGCTCACTGGTCACGGCAGGATAAAAGCCCGAAATTATACATTTCATATATTCGTCCAAATCGAAGGTATTGGTGAAGCGCTTGCCCATCATAAACGAGCTTGCCGAAACGCCAACGCCGATATATTCGCCACGTTTCCAGTAGTTCATATTGTGACGGCTTTCATACCCCTCCATCGCAAAGTTGGACACCTCGTAACGCTTGTAGCCTTTCTCTTCCAAGAGCTTTCTACCAAACTCGTACATCTCGGCAACCTCGTCGCTGTCGGGCAACTCCCCATTCAAATAATCGGTGTAAATGGGCGTACCGTCTTCGACGGTCAACGCGTACATGGATATGTGCTTCGAGCCGCAAGCGTGCGCAAGTTCAATCGTCTTTGCGATATCCTCTTTTGTTTGATTTTTCAAGCCAAGCATTACGTCCGTGCTGAAATTTTGACCTTCCAAAAGCTTGGTTGCAAACACATAATCGCGTGCGTTGTGAATTCTACCAAGATCTGCAAGCTGATCGTCAATCGCGGTTTGCAAGCCAATCGAAAAACGATTGATACCTGCCTGCAAGTAGGTTTTTACCTTCGCTTCGCCAATCGTACCAGGATTCAGTTCCAAGGTGATTTCCGCATTCTTTGTCAAACGGAAGCAAGAACGGATTTGGTTCATCGCACCCAAAATCAGCTTCGGAGGAATATAGGAAGGCGTGCCACCGCCAAAATAAACGGTGTCAAACTCGTAATTCTTTAATTCCTCGCCACGCATTTTTAATTCCTTATACAAACACGCCATATACGCTTCCGCATAGTCGATTTTATCAGGAAAAGACACGAAATCGCAATAGGAACACTTATGTCTGCAAAAAGGAACGTGAATATAAATACCTGCCATGGTTATTTCCTCTATCTTAAAAATCTATCATCGGTTGGGGTGGCACGCATTTCAACGCATACCTGCCCCTACCTTTTTGAAAATGGGTTTAATCCTTATTCGTTTTAAGGATCTCCATAAACACCTCGCTGGGTACCTCCACCGAGCCCATCTTACGCATACGCTTTTTACCTTCTTTTTGCTTTTCAAGCAATTTGCGTTTACGGGTAATGTCACCGCCGTAGCATTTTGCAAGTACGTCCTTACGAACCGCCTTTACCGTTTCACGGGCGATAATTTTACCACCCACCGCCGCCTGCACGGGGATCTCGAACAACTGACGAGGGATTGCATCCTTCAGGTTTTCGCAAAGCGTTCTACCACGTTCGTACGCTCTACCCTCGAATACGATGATGGAAAGTGCGTCGCAAATTTCACCGTTCAAAAGGATGTCAAGGCGCACAAGCTTCGAGCGTTGATATCCTGCAAGCTCGTAGTCAAAGCTTGCGTACCCTTTCGTCCTGGATTTTAAGCTATCAAAGAAATCATACACGATTTCGTTCAAGGGCAAGGTATATTCCAGCTTTACACGACGATCGTCCACGTAGGTCATATTTTTGAACACACCGCGCTTTTCCTTACACAAATCCATAACCGAACCCATATAATCGGGTGGCGTATAGATTTCCGCCTTAACAATCGGTTCTTCCATGTATTCGATATCGGAAGGATCGGGTAAGTGCGAGGGGTTATCTACGAAGAATTCTTCGCCGTTCGTCTTATGCACGTGGTAGCTAACGGAAGGAGCCGTGGTAATGATGTCCAAATTGAACTCTCGTTCGATACGCTCCTGAATAATCTCCATATGCAAAAGTCCCAAGAAACCGCAACGGAAACCAAAGCCAAGCGCCACCGAGTTATCAGGCTCAAAAATCAACGAAGCGTCGTTTAACTGCAATTTTAAAATTGCGTCCTTTAAATCGTTAAACTTACTACCGTCAAGGGGATAAATACCGCAGAATACCACGGGTTGTACCTTTTTGTAACCAGGCAACGGCTCTAATGCAGGATTAGTCGCAAGGGTAACCGTATCCCCGACCGCTACGTCTTGAATTGATTTAATCGAAGCCGCGATATAGCCTACCTCACCTGCCTTCAATACGTCCTTCGGGGTGGGATTGGGTGCAAACGCGCCTACCTCCGTTACGTCGTACACTACGCTCGAAAGGAAGGTTTTAATTTTATCGCCCACCTTTACCTGACCGTCCATAATACGCACAAAAAGGATAACGCCTTTATAATTGTCGTAATAGCTGTCGAAAATCAACGCCTTCAAGGACTTTTCGGTGTCACCATCGGGTGCGGGGAAATATTGCGTAATCGCCTCCAACAAATCCCCAATGTTCGTGCCTTCCTTTGCCGAAACGCAAGGAACGCCTTCCGCATCCAAGCCGATTAAATCTTCAATTTCCTTTTTCACCTCGTCAACACGGGCACTGGGCAAGTCAATCTTGTTGATAACAGGTAAAATCTCGAGGTTATTTTCAAGAGCAAGATATACGTTGGCAAGCGTTTGCGCCTCCACGCCCTGCGTCGCATCTACAACCAAAATTGCACCTTCGCAAGCCGCCAACGAACGGCTTACCTCATAGGTAAAGTCAACGTGCCCCGGGGTATCAATCAGGTTAAATTCGTACTCCTGACCATCTTTTGCCGTATAGTACATACGAACGGGGGTTAATTTAATCGTAATCCCACGTTCTCTTTCAATATCCATACTGTCAAGAAGCTGTTCTTCCATGTCACGTTGAGACACCTGCCCCGTACGTTCCATTAAGCGGTCCGCAAGGGTGCTTTTACCGTGGTCAATGTGGGCAATAATACAAAAGTTTCTTAAATTTTTATTAGGTTTTGCCATATATATACCTTACTTTTTAATCTTTCTAAAGTTAAATTTTTCTTTTCAACACAAACTCGATAAAGCTTTGCAATGCATACGATGTGGATACGTTTTTCGGTAACAGCATCCCCACCGAACGAGTAGGAAGCATAGGATCCGTTTTCACCTCAAACAGTTCACCTGAAGCCAATCGACGATCAACGTATTCCCGAGGGATTACACCGATACCCATACCGCGAAGGACGAGGCGTTTCATTAAATCCCAATTGCCAACCTCGATAGAGGGCGTCAATTCCACCCCGTGCGAGCCCAAGAAATTGTCCAAAGAACGCCTTGCCACCGTATTCTTATCCATCATAATCAAGGGATAATCCTTCAGTTTCGCCAAGGACATGCCACCTTCGTTTGCCAATTCCTTGTATTTTTCCCCAACAATAAAGATATCATTAAGGCGCATACAATTGCCATACAACGTCAGTTCGGAATCCACCTCGATGGGCAAATTGACAAAAGCGACGTCGCAACGGTTTGCCTTTAACTTTTCAACGGTATCGGGGGTAAAATCCGCCAACAGTTCAATTTTTACAGCTGGATATCTTTCATGGAATTCTACAATTTTATCCGCCAAGAAATACTCGAAAATCGTATCGCTTCCACCGATACGGATTACGCCCGTCGCCGCTTGTTGCATCTCCGTCACACGATTTTCCGCCGCATTTAGGAGATTTAACGCCCGTTCCACCTCGGAGAAAATCACCTGACCGCCCTGTGCGGACAGCTCCATCCCCCTATGTGTACGGTTAAATAGACGTACGCCCAACTGACTTTCCAGCTGTTTGATCGACTGTGATACAGCTGGTTGTGAAATATACAGTTCCTCGGCGGCTTTCGTCAAACTGCCACACTTCGCCACCGTATAGAACACCCTATACAATTCTAAATTTACCATAAATCCCTTTCCCTGCCCTATCTTACTGCTTATTTACCAACGCAGAATTTCGCAAAAATTTCCTCAATAATCGCTTCCGTTGCCGTTTCCCCCGTAATCTCGCCAAGGGCATCCCACGCCTCTTTCACATCGATGCCAATAAGGTCGAGAGGTTGACATTCACAGGCAAAAATCGCCTTTTGCAAGCTGTCGAGGGCGCGTTTCAACGCATCATAGTGGCGCTCCTCAATCAAGAAAGCGGCATCCTCTGTACGAGCGCCAAAGCCCTTTTCCATCAAAAGCCTTTTCAGTTTGGGGATACCTTCCCCCGTCACAGCCGAGGTGTAAACGTCCGCATCCGTATCCGTTTCATCACGGGTAATATCAATTTTATTGATAACCTTGATAAGCGGTTTGCCCTTCACCATTTCAAGGACACGAGCATCCTCTTCATCTACGCCGCCTTGCGCCGACATATCCGCCACAAACACAGCCACATCCGCCGAGCGGATAATCGATTCCGCACGCTCGATACCGATATTTTCAATAAAATCCCCACTCTCACGCACACCTGCGGTGTCGTAAAGGTTGAATTTTCTACCGTCAATTTCAATAACACCTTCCACCGCATCACGTGTCGTGCCTGCGACGTTGGAAACGATAGCTTTTTCATAACCGAGCAAACGGTTTAAAAGAGAGCTTTTACCCGTGTTCGGCTTACCGCAAATGGCAACCGTTACACCCGATTTTATCTTCTTCCCCACGGCATAGCTTTCGGTAAGGGTGGAAATTTCACCGCTCAATTTTTTAAGCGCCACCGACAATTCCGCGATGTGTTGCTCTTCAATATCCTCCTCGGGGTAATCCACCGACACGTCGATACCCGCCAAGATGGTTTTCAACTCCGATTGTAAAGCACGTACCTTATCCGTCAGTTTTTCACTATACAAAAGATAGCCTGCCTTTACCTCCGCCTCCGATTCGCCGTTGATCATATCCGCAACACCTTCTGCCGACGCCAAGGAAAGTTTCCCATTTAAGAATGCTCGTTTTGTGAATTCCCCACGACCGGCAGCCTTTGCGCCCAAACGGAAGGTTTGCTTTAAAATGCCGCGTGCTACGTTTTCACCGCCATGGCATTGGAATTCTACAATGTCTTCGCCCGTATAGCTTGCCGGGCCTTTAAAATACACACACAAGCCGTAGTCTTCAAAACTGCCGGCATCGATACGCCCGGGATACATACGGTAAGGTTCGAAATTTTCCACCTTCGTTTTCCCAACGGGGGTAAACATTTTCGCCGCAAGAGTAAGCGGATCCCTTCCGCTGATACGAATAATCGCCACACCGCCTTTCCCCGCAGGCGTTGCTATTGCGGCAATATTTTCTTCCATCATAATTTTACCCTCCCGAGAAAACATATTTTCTTCAAAATATATAATCTTTGATTATATATACACCTATTATAGCACAGTATCGCCCTGCTGTAAATCATTTGAACGGGTTTTTATGCAAAAAAAAAGACGAAAAATATAACCGAAGCTTATTTTCCGTCTTTCTTATTGTAAATTTCGTCTTAACTGAATACATCGTCCGATTTGCCGTTCATTTCCGCAAAAGGCTCATCATCGGAGTTGCCGTTGGTTTGAGAATTAAACTCCTCAAAAGGATCGGCAGGTTTCGGGCCCGACTGTTCCCCACCATATTGCTGACCGTAGGGGGCAGAAGGTCTACCGTAAGGATTGTTGGCATAAGGATTTCCATAAGGATTGCCGTAGGGGGTTCCATACTGTTGTTGATTGTAGTATTGCTGCTGACGGATATATGCCTCACGTCTTGCACGCATATACGCCTCATAGTCAATCGGTTGACGGTTGCGCAACACGAAAATAAGGATAAAACGAGCCATCGGTACAAACAACACCAACAAGCCGAACAATCTATAATGATTCGGCGTGTACTTTTTGCACAACCCCATTATCATAACCATAAGGAAGATTTCCATAAGAAGGGTAAAAATCATCAACACGTAACCGCTCACCTCAAAAAACTTCCCTACGTGTAAAGAAAACCCTGAAAGCCCCGACCAATAGTAATACCCATACTCGGGCGCAATTTGAGGAGCACCTTTTGTGTACCATAAATACTGCTCCGCTGCAATCGTCAAAACCGACACCACAAATGTCAAAATTTGAGCAATCATCGCGTACATGCCTGCCCTCTTCATACGCTGATTAAAGAATTGACACTCGCCTGCAAGTTTACCAATATACCAAATATTGACAAAGGGCACAAAGGCCAAAGCGCGTTTTTTTACCCCTTGTTTGGTCGCCATCGTATAGAGCCCAATCCCTTGCAAAATAAACAAGGGAGTCAGCACCATCACAAGCATCGTAGCCAACAGAATAATCCCTATAATATTGTTTGGCATATTACCATACATATTACTATCTATAAGCGACATATTCATCCTAATCGCTTCGTAAATACTATAAATTTCCATATATTAAAACCTCTTACTGCTTTGCGTTATTCCTCATCGCATTCTTGTAAACTTGTGTCATAATTTACGTTTAATAACAACAATCCTTTCGCAGGCATTGTTTTTCCAAGCAAGCCTCTATCCCCCGTTTGGAATGCACGAAGAAGGCTTTCCTTCGCTCTTCTTCCCATTGCAAGGTCTAAAAGTTCCCCCGTCATTGTCCGCACCATATTATACAAAAATCCGTTGCCGGTTACGTAAATTTTGATATCTCGAGAACCAAAGGATTCGTTTTCTTCCACCTTTACCTCGTACACGGTACGCACCGTAGTCTTTACAGCCGAGCCCGAAGCGCAAAATGCCTTGAAATCGTGTTCCCCTTCAAACCATTTCGCAACAGTTTGTAAGGCAGACAAATCGGGATCATCCTCAATTCTTACAGCATAACGTTCCTTCATCGGCATATCACGTTTGGATACGTACAATGAATAACAGTAGGTCTTTCTTTTTGCACTGCGGTTACTGTCAAAATTCTCGTCAGCGCCCCATCCTTCCATTAAGCGAATATCACGCGGTAAAAAACAATTTAAACAATCGGGCAAGCGTTCGGGAGGGATGGTCAACGCATCGCTGTCAAAATGGCAAACCTGCCCCACCGCATGAACACCAGCGTCCGTTCGACCGCTCGCCACCACTCTTACCGTGATACCAAGCGCCCTTTCAATGGCATTTTCTAATACTTCTTGTACGGACAGCGCGTTCTTTTGCCGTTGCCAACCTGCGTATTCCGTGCCGTCGTATGCAATTTTCATCACGTAACGCATTGCGCCGTCCTCCTTCACTTTTTACCGATATTATACGAATGGAAGTGTGTAAATTCGCAATAAAATTACCCCAGCAACCAACGCCGCCATCCATAAGAATGCAACAAAATCACGCCAACCAAAGGTAAGCTTTTTATATTTTGTACGAACTTTACTTCCCGAATAACAACGAGCATCCATTGCATCACCCAATTCGTCCGCGCGTCGGAATGCACTGATCAGCAAAGGAATAAGGATCGGAATAATCGCCTTTACTCGTTTTACCAAGCCGCCCGTTTCAAAATCCGCACCGCGGGCCTTTTGCGCGTTCATAATTCTACCAGTTTCATCCGTCAAAATGGGGATAAAGCGCAACGCAATTGACATAATCAACGCCAATTCGTGCACGGGGAAACGAATTATCTTCAAGGGCGAGAGCAAGCTTTCAATACCGTCCGCCAAGGATACAGGCGTCGTTGTCAACGTCAACAACGAAGATCCAAGCACCAATAAGAACAGCCTTACCACCAAGAATGCTGTATAGTATACCGCTTCCTTTGTGATGGTGATAAAATTCCATTTCCACCATACCGTTTCCCCTTCGTAGAAAAAGAGGTTTAACACGGTAACAAAGAATAATAAAAGCAAGATCCCTTTTACCGAACGAATTAACGCCGAAAGGGATACGCCTGAAAAGAGCGCAGCAATCAAGAATACAGCGGCGCACGCGCCAAGCGCGTAGAAGTTCTTACCCAAAAAGACTGCCGTGATATACGCAATCAAAAACAGTATTTTGATACGCGGATCACATTTATGCACAAACGAGTTTGTAGGATAGTATTGTCCGAAGGAAGCCTCACGCATCGCTTTGACCTCCTTCCGTTGTTAAACGCATACCTGCCCCTGCCGTTTTTGCATAAACGAGCATTTTTTCAACAAAATCATTCACGGTAAAATCATTATCAACCGTCACGCCCTTATGAGCAAGTGCGGAGGTAAGTTTTGTTGTAAACGGCACGTCCAAGCCTTTTTCATGCAAGGTTTCCATATCCGCAAACAAGTTCTTCGGTTCGGCAACCGCCAAAACCTTACCCTCCGAAAAGATAGCGACGCGGGTAGAATTTTCCGCAATCTCGTCCATATCGTGCGATACGACGATCACCGTCTTACACCAATCATTGTGGATTTTGTGGAGCAAGGACATAATTTCTTGCTTACCCAAGGGATCAAGCCCTGCCGCAGGTTCGTCTAAAACCAAAATTTCAGGCTTCGTTACGATAACGCCTGCGATTGCCACACGGCGTTTTTGCCCGCCCGACAACTCGAAGGGAGAACGATCCTTTACCGTCTCATAATTTAACCCCACCGTTTCCAAAGCAACGCGTACAGCCTCGGCAACCTCCACCTCGGATAAATCAGCACGGAAGTTTTTCAAACCAAACGCTACGTCCTCAAAAACCGTCTCCGCAAACAGCTGGTATTCGGGATACTGGAACACCATCCCCACCTTACCACGCAATTGCAAGAAATCCGTTTTCTTATCCGTCAAGTCAAAGCCGTTAACCGTCAACACCGTTTTCGGCGGAATAGGACGACCTTTTTTCGGTTTCTTTGCTTTATATTTCTTCTCGGCGGTAGGCACCTTTAACAAAGCATTAAGGTGCTGTACAAAGGTAGACTTACCACTACCCGTATGCCCGATAATCCCAAAAAATTCACCCGATTGAATATGCAAATCCACGCCACAAAGCGCTTGCGTTGCGAAGGGGGATTTTTTGTTGTATACATAGGACAAGTTTTCGCACAAAATACTGCCAACCGCATTATCTTGCCCCAAAAAAGACATATCTGAATGCGTACCTGCCCCTTCCATTTTAATATTTTCCGTTTTCACAGTTTGCATTGCGGCACAAATGCTTTCAGCAATTTCTTCCGCGTCCATGCTGTCCGAAACGGGGAAACCACCTTCCGTCAAACGACGACAAATTTCCACCGAACGAGGCATTACGAGGGCGTATTTTTTCAACTCCTCACCCTTTGCAAAAACCTCCTGCGGTTTGCCTTCTAAAACGATTTTACCCTGATGCATTACCACCGCGCGATCGGCAAGCAAGGCTTCTTCAGGGAAGTGCGTGATTAAAATTACCGTAATCCCTTCCTCACGGTTTAAACGAAGAACAACGTCCATCACCTCTTTTCTACCACGGGGATCAAGCATCGCCGTCGCTTCGTCCAAAATCATCACGCGAGGCTTTAACGCCAATACGCCCGCAATGGCAATACGTTGCTTTTGGCCACCCGACAAACGAGCAGGGGTAGAATGGCGGAATGCCTCCATCCCTACCGCCTTTAAAGCGAAATCAATCCTCTCGCCAATCTCTTCACGAGTGATACCAACGTTTTCAGGGCCGAAGGCAATATCGTCCTCAACAATAGAGGCAACCGTTTGGTTGTCGGGGTTTTGGAAAACAATCCCCACCTGCCTACGAATATCGAACAAGTTTTTATCATCCGTTGCATCCAACCCAAGAGCTGTAATTCCACCCGAGGTAGGAGAAAGCAAACCGTTGGTAAGGCGCGCCAAGGTAGATTTACCACTGCCGTTATGCCCCAAAATGGCAACAAATTCCCCTTCCTTAACGGTGAGATTTACTCCGCGTAACGCAAAATCGCCGACGGAGGAAAATACCTCCCCGCCGACCTCATCTTCCCCGTCTTCGTAGGAAAAATATACATTGTCAAAACGAATTGCTTCCATATTGCCTCTTCGCAAAATAACTTAACAACCTCATTATAGCAAATTTTTTTGTTTTTTACAATGAAAATCATGTGAAATTGTGTGTTATTCCGTTAAAATTTTTATTTTTTTAAAAATAAAACAGCGAAAACACCCATTGTCGTCGCTGTTTCTACCATTCAATTGATACCTGCTATGCTCATTTTTCCGTTTTTACGGTAAATCCTTCGTCACTCTTCACCGAAATCATCACCGTACCGTTACTATCCGTACGATAGGTCTTTGCCCCTACCACCGTTATGTTTTGCAAAACTTCACCCGTAGGGTGCCCGTAGGGATTATTTTCGCCACACGAAATCACCGATGCCTTTACATTTAAATATTGTAAAAATTGCAGCGAGGTGGAGGTGTTACTACCGTGGTGACCAACCTTCAAAATTTCCGTACTACGCAAATTCACGCCAAAGCCCTCAAGAAATCCAAGTTCATTATCACGCATTAATTCTGTCTCCGTACCCCAAGTGGCGTCACCCATAAAGATTGCACTCGTTCCCTTATAATCCAACCAAAGAACGGTAGATTCCCCATTATAGGGATCACTCCACTCATTCCTAACATACGGATATAAGCAAGTGAAGGTGTAGCCCGCATCGGCGGAGCCAATGACTTTACCGCAATCCGCATAGACACATTTACAGTCTTCTTCCAACAATTGTTGGTAAAATTCCGCGTAAGTGCCGCCCGTTTTTTCTGGATTAGCGGCAGGCAGGTATGCGTTGAGCACGTCTTTTTGTTGTAAAACCTTCTTTAACCCACCACAATGATCGCTGTCGGGATGGGTAACGATTAGATAGTCAATCGTCTTAATTTTTAATGCGTTTAAATAGCGCAAAACCGCCTTTGCCGTGATATCCGACGTATCCCCGCCGTCAATCATCGCAACCTTACCATCAGGCAACTCAATCACCGTGCAATCGCCCTGCCCCACGTCCAAAAAGTGGATACGCATTTCCCCATCTACACGCTTTGAAACGTCGGGCTTCTTAACGTAATATTTCCACCGAATGGGCGGACAAAACGCGGAAAAGATACAAAGCCCTAACATAAGAGCCAAGACTATATACAACGCAATCAGCTTGATTACGCGTATCTTATTTTCAATCTTTTCCTTTTCCGCCCGATATCCCATAGTTCCTTATTCCGATTTGCGCTCCGCTTTTTCGATTTGTGCAAAAATGTCTGCTAGTGCCGAGCCGTCGTAATCCTCAATTCTACCTGCGTCCGCAAGAGTAGAAATTTTTGGATCGAGTGGCATACGAGCAATGGCAGGAATGCCATATTCCGCGGCCGTAGCCTGCGCTTTACTGGGGCCAAACACCTCTATTTCCTTACCACAATCGGGGCAGGGAAGATAACTCATATTTTCCACCAAGCCAAGCACGGGAATATTCATAATTTTCGCCATATTCACCGCTTTTTCCACCACCATTTTCACCAAATCCTGCGGTGTCGTTACGATAACGATACCTGCGATGGGAATGCTTTGGAAGACGGTCAAAGGCACGTCACCCGTTCCAGGAGGCATATCGATAAAGAGTAAATCCAAATCCTTCCAAACAACGTCCGTCCAGAATTGCATAACCGTACCCGAAATGACCATACCGCGCCAAATAACGGGCATCGTTTCATCATCGAGGAGAAGGTTCATTGACATCATTTGAATGCCCGAGGGAGACAGAACGGTGTCAATCCCCTCCGAACTACCTGTCGCATGGTCCTTCACCCCAAACATTTTAGGGATAGAAGGCCCCGTAATATCCGCGTCCATAATACCAACGGACATACCCTTTTTATTAGCAAACGAAGCCAAAAGCGAGGTGGTAAGCGATTTACCAACGCCACCCTTACCGCTAACAACCCCGATAACCTTTTTCACCGAAGAATTTTTATGAGGTTCTTTCAAAAAGCTTTCTTTTTTACGCGAGTCACAGCTCTTGGAACAGCTTGAACAATCGTGTGTACAATTTTCAGACATATCTATACTCCTTTCGTATTCTTATCCTCACCATTATACCCCTTTGGTTAAAAATTGTCAACCATTCCATGTAAAAATGTCACGTCTTACGGCATTTCGACAAAAAGTTCACGACACTTTCACCAAACGAAGGAAAAAACAAGGCAAAAACGGTTGCAAAAGCAAAACAAATGTTGTATAATATAAAGGCTGCGCGTAGGTGGGGAGGTAGCGGCACCCTGTATCTGCAATCCGCTATAGCAGAGCTGAATGCCTTTCTCGACGGAGTTTATGGAAGGTTTGCGCGTCGTAAGGAATGTTGATCGTAAGGTCTTATGCAACGTAATGCCGTGAACCGTGTCAGGACAGGAATGTAGCAGCACTAAGCGGATGTTTGCGTGTGCCATGAGGTAGCTTTGCAGTAGTCACCTGCGGCGTTTCCGCTTCGGTAAGTTTCGGCAACAAAGGATCGCGCAGTTTTTTATTGTATAAATCACGAAGGGCTAACCAAAATACGTTTCGGTTAGCCCCTCTTTATATCCAAGCGAAATTGTCTTCCGCCGATACGATTAGTATGGGCGGTTTTCTTTTTTCTATCCATCAAGATCGTCCTTTTTACCACGGATATCCAAGCCGTTCAACTTTTCATCCTCCAAGACCAAGCCTCTTTGTACGGTAGCGTAGCCGTATTTATCACGCAGCTTTGCAATTGCCCCCTCCGCGCGTTCCTTCTTTTCATAATTCGCCCTATCCCCTTCTAAAAAGGGATCCAAGCTCATTTGTTCCACGTGATAATCAAACCCCGACACCGTAATACCGAGCATACGCACACGAGATCCGAAAGGTATATGCTTACAAAAAAGCTGATATGCCGCCTGGGCAACGTCCCCACAAAGGGTGGTAGGCGGCACCTTCATTTGGCAAGTGGTATCCTCCATACGTTCGTTTCTCACCACGATATGCACCGTGTTTGCCCTGCCCACGTCCGCCGAACGAAGGCGTCCGCAAACACTTTCCGACAAAGCGTAAAACCAACGCTTTACCTCCTCCCTATCCGTGATATCTTTGGGTAGCGTGGTGGAGTTGCCTATCGATTTCAAATCCTCTTTTTTCTTTTCCGATTTAACGGGCTCTTCATCCTCACCACGGGCGTAAACGCGTAACTGCATACCTCGTTTCCCTAAAAACTTGCTTATAAACACCTCGTCCGAGTTTGCCAAATCGCCAATGGTATGCACCCCGATTTTACGCAAGGTTTCCGCCGTGGATTTACCAACAAACAGCAAGTCACTAACGGGTAATTTCCAAACGATTTCCTTATAATTCCCCTCGGCAATCTCTGTCACGGCATCGGGCTTTTTCATCTCGGAGGCAAGCTTTGCAAACACCTTATTAAAGCTGACGCCAATCGACACCGTCAAGCCCAGTTCCCTCTTTACGTCCGCGCGGATTTTTTCAGCAATCTCTCTACCGTTACCAAACAAAAAGGTGCTTTCCGTCATATCCAAAGCACACTCGTCAATGCTACACTCCTCAATTTGGTCGGTATATCGAGCGTAAATCTCTACAACCTTGCGGGAATATTTTTTATACTCGTGAAAATGCGAACCGACCATCTGAACGTCGGGGCATTTTTTCAAGGCGGAATACACCGTTTCCGCCGTTTTTATACCAAACTTTTTCGCCTCTTCGTTCTTCGCCAAGACGATACCATGGCGTTCCTTGGGATCCCCACAAACAATCAACGGCTTCCCTGCGAGCGAAGGGTTTAAGGCAATCTCTACGGAAGCGAAAAAGTTATTCAAGTCCGAATGCAAGATAACACGCTTGCGTTTTTCCATTTTCGCCTCCTTTATAGATTTTCTAAAATCTTACTTTAAAAACTCACTTACGCTGTGCGCCGCAATATTGCCTTCGCCCACCGCTTTTGCATACTGATACGGTCTACCCGTACAATCACCTGCCGCATAACAGCCCTTAATATTCGTACTCATATCACGGCTTACCACCACGTGCCCGTTATCCGTCGCAAGTCCACCGACAAGCACCGCAGGGGAAACGCCATCGCGGAGCATAAACACACCGTCAACGGGCAAAACCGCAGGAATTTCCTCCGACGGAGGGGTGGCGAACACAAGCTTTTCAACACGCTTACCGCCCTCAATCCTCGTAGGCATCTTCCTTATCACCGTTATATTGTTACGCTCGATATCCACACCCTTATACATCGGAATAAGGTAGATTTTTTTCGCAAAATCCGCCAAGTAGCCGATTTCGTGTTCTAATCGCTTCGTGGTGCAAACGACTGCAATCGTTTTTCCCTTGTAAAGGAAGCCGTCGCAGGTAGCACAATAGCTGACGCCACGGCCAAGAAATTCTTCCTCCCCCTCGATTTGCTTGATACTTTCCACCCCGCAAGCAAGTATAACGGAACGGCTTTCATACTGCTCCCCATTCTGCGTTAAAAGAATGAATTTTTCACTCATCGCGTACACGCCTGCCACCTTTTGTTCTTTTACCTCGATATTTGCGGTGGATAACTGGTCTTTTAACGCCTCGACAAACTCCTTCCCCGATACATCGGTAAGGCCAGGGTAGTTGTGGATTTTTTCCGCTTTTTCAATCTTTTCGCTCAACCCTTTGTTACCGAAAATCAAAAAACTCTTTTTATTCGATTGTAAGGTCAACGCCGCCGAAATTCCCGCGACACCGCTACCTACGATAATGCAATCTAACATATTTTCACCTCACCCATACAGTATAACATATTTTAGGGTAAAAATCAACCCCGAAAGGAAAAACTTTCGGGGCAATCGTAAAATTAAAATTAGAAAAATTCTTCTTCCAACATTGCGCAAAGACAATGGTAAATAGGCAAATGATATTCTTGCACCTTAAAGGTTTCCTTTTCGGGTGCCACCACGGAAGCGTCCGCCATCGCCTTCAATTGACCACCGTTACCACCAAGCAACGCAACCACCGACATCTTTTTCGCTTTTGCAACCGTAGCGGCATAGATACAGTTTTTCGAGTTACCCGAGGTAGAAAGGGTAAACAAAACGTCGCCCTTTTGTCCCCATACGCCAACCTGCTGTGCAAAAACGTACATAGGATCTCTATCGTTTTGGAAAGCGGTGGAAAATGCCGTATGACCACAAAGGGATACCGCAGGCAACCCACCTTCGAGGTTTTCAATCAATACCTGCCCCCTATCCCCTTGCAATTTTAAGCCTTCCACAAGCTCGTCGGAAAGAGGACGGCACTTCTTAAAGCTCTTCAAAAGTTCCCCTGCGATATGTTCACAATCCGCCGCACTGCCACCATTTCCGCAAAGGTATAAACGGTTTCCGTTTGCAAAGCATTTTTGCAAAGTTTCATACACCGATACGATATCCTTTTCACTGCCTGCAAGGGCGGGATATCTTTCCATTAATTCCGTTAAAATCGCTTTCGTCGTTTCCTTCATCATTATACTCCTTTCGCAATCGCAAGCGCCGCGATGTCCCCGATATTTTCACTCAACTCAGCAGGAACAATTTGGCAAACAGCCGCGCTGATATCAAGAGCTTCCTTATTGATTTCCTTTTGCATTGCAGGTACAAGCAAGGCGTGGGAACGCATAAATACGCCACCAAGGACAATTTTTTCAGGGTTTAAAATATCAATCAATACACTCAACCCCTTACCAAGCATTTGTCCACTTTTTGCAAAAACACGCTTTGCGAACGGATCGCCATTAAACGCCGCCTCGGCAAGCTTTTTGGTCGTAATCGCGGACATGCCCCCCATATTTTCGATACAAGCGGGGATTTTTTTACAACGCTTCGCCATTTCCTCCGCCAAACGGGCAATGCCACCACCGCTGCAAAAGCCTTCAAAGGAGCCGTGCTTACCAAAGCCTACGGGCCCGTTTTTCGCAAGACGGATATGCCCCGTCTCCCCTGCATTGTCGTTGGTACCGCTGTATAATTTACCATCCAAGATAAGTCCTGCACCCAAGCCCGTACCAAAGGTCAAAAAGACCATATTTTGCGTACCACGGCCTGCACCAAAACGCCATTCAGCCACGGCGCAGGCGTTTGCATCGTTTTGCAAACGAGCCGTCAGCCCAAATTCTTCTTTCACAAAGTCGACAATCGGAAAGCCATGCCAATCGGGCAAATTAGGCGGGGTTAAAATAATCCCTTTCTTACAATCAAGTGGGCCGCCACAGCTGATCCCTGCCTCGGTTGCGCCCGTTTTCTTATATTCTTCTACAAACGGCAATAAGCCACGCAAGGTTTCCTCCGCCGAAGGCAAGGTTTTCACCTCGTTACGAGCAAGAATTTCAATTTTATCGCCTACGATTTTACCAAGCGATGCGGCGCATTTCGTGCCGCCGATATCCAAACCGATATAATACATAGCCATCCTCCGTTTCTTATATTTTACCAAGATTTTTGTCGTTTGTCAACGGGTGAAAACGGATATTTTTACTTTCATAAAAAAATACCGAGCCAAATATAGCTCGGTATTCCGTTTTTACTTTCTTGCATAGTAATCGTACAGCTCTTCTTGTGCAAAATGCATCTTGGTGAGATAGTTTTTCGCATTCTTCAAGAACATAAAGTAGCTGGTTTCTTCCGTTGCAATATCAAACGCATCGCCACGGTTTAAGAAATCGTACTCGATATGCACCGAATACATCGAAGATACGGGCTTATTGAGGGTAAACGGTTTGCCGTTCACTTCACCAGTAAAGGTAAAGCCGTTTTCGTCGTGTACAACGTGCGCCATACCTACGTCCAAGAATCCTACCTTGGTGGAGTAGTAATCCTCTACGCGCACGTCATCCTCGAAGTGATAGGTACCTGCCTGCACCTCTTTACGCACCTCTTCACGCTCCCAACGATACCAGTCGGGGATGTGGGAATACCCAGCCTCCGTATTAACGCCGTGCAAACGGCTCAAAGTATCCATTTCCCAGGTAGCGCCACAGCCTTCGCACCAAAGTTTCGTACCCTCGCTGTTCATCTTAAACTCTTCACCGCAAGCGGGACACTTATACAAGATACGGTGCAAACCCTTCGCGCGGTGCTTGGATTTGATGTGGTAGCCCTTTTCAACCTGCCACTTATACTCGTCACGCTCGAACGCCTTTTCAATCTTCGCCTGCACCTCATCAGCGGTCATTGTTTTAAGCTCTTCTTCGCTGATAAGCAGGGAAATCTCCGCTTCCTGACGGATTTTCTTATAAGGGTGTTTACACCATTGAGGGGAGCATAAGAAGTTACCGTTCGCTTTGAACAAAACTACGGGTACCTTCAAATGCTTGCAAAGCTTACCAAGCGCATCATCCAAACGCTCGTTAATCCCCGCAAGAGAGAAACGTGCCTCGGGGTAGATGGTACAGGTATGCTTCAACGTCTTAATATAGCGCATAACGTGTTTTGCCGTCACGATATCGTGGGTGAATTTACGTTTCGGCATGCCGCCGATACCATACATCAGCCAGTCGCCGCGACGGAATTCCTCTACCGACATAACCCAACCCGTCGTACGAGGGAATAAACCACAAACCATCTGTGCAAAATCCATAAAGGACGCATGTGAGGACAAAATCAAATACGGTCCCTTCAACTGCTTTACCGCTTTTTCCGTTTTAACGTGTCCGTTGTTGAACAACATATAAAACGGCGCGCCGATGAATTCCACCGGCTTCAAATACCATTTCGGTTTATTCGGTTTGCGATACATATTGAATCGTTTTGCCTGCTTTTGCATAAAGTTCCTCATACTGTTAATTTACTTTATTTTATCACAAAAAATAAGTTTTTTCAAGTACTTTTACATAAATAGTCGCCAAAATGTACAAAAAGCAAGGTTTTTGCCTTGCTTTTTTGCATTTTTACAGTAAATTTAGTTCCACGCCTCTAATCCTTTGTTGGTAATTACCCCAGCTTCGTGGATATTTTTAAACGACGCACGCATTACCGATAAATAATCTACCGCCACGACGTAGGTATAACTCATCGGCACGTATTCCTTCATGCGGACGTTCACAATCGGCGCCGTATAAGAGGTATTTCCAACGTAACAGCTGGTATATTCCGACGTGGGAGCTGGCTTGTTGTACAAATACTGCGTTGCCATTTTACTATTCAAAGCGTCACTATTATTCTTATGAGAAATATTCCGTCCAAAGTTATTTCTACCCGAAATATACGCACCTGCGTTGGGGACATACACGCCCACGCCAAAGTCCTCGTCGTTCAGCCAAGCAAACCAATCCTCGGGGTGCGTAAAGTTGACGTGGGTTTCCCCTTCGCCAAGCCACCAACCAGGAAGGTCGGGTTCTCTTTCGTAATTCGTATCGGTCAAACTCCAAGGATTGCTACCTACGTAGCAAACGTAGTTACTCAAAGGATGCACCACGTACGCCGCAGGGATTTCCAAAGTGCAAATGGGGATATTTTCCATATCCGTGAAACCGTTCCAATCCACGAAACGGTTGTCCACGTACAGCATTCCACCCTTGATGGTGTAGGTATTTTCGATGTAAGATTTGGTCGTACGGCCGTTTTTTACCGCCTCGTAGCCTTCCAACCCTGCATACTCGGGACGGGCATAACCGTTCGCCCAATCCATCGCACGGGTTTTGACATAGATAGATTTATCCGTTACCTCATAATCAATGATTTGCGAAAGGTTACACACTTCATCGCCGCCCTGCACGGGGTTGTACGGCCAATAATAGCCCTCACGCGTTGCGGTAAAGCTCCAACGACGGTCGTAACCGTTCGCACCCGTCGCTTCCTCCGTCGTACCGCCTACCTCGGCGTAGTACGATTGCTGAAACTCACGCCCCGCATCGTAAATATTGATCAAATTCACCGACGAAGAAAGGTGACGTTCCGCATTCTGTTTGGCGTTTACACCGATGGTAACGTTTCCATTGCCGTCAAGCACTTCATCCACCGTTTCACCATTATAGCCCATCTTTTCAAGGTAAGAAAGCGTACCGCCCATCGCAAGGTCCGCCCCCACCTTTAAACCGTCTTTTTCAAGATAGATTTCCTTCTCGAAGGCAGGGATTTCACGGTTTTTCACGGATATATCCTTTACGTTGATATTCGCCACCGTATCATCCAGGTTTTTAAAGGTGATAGAAATCAGTTTCTTGTCAAACGCACCGATTGCATTCGGACGGAAGGCGTCAAAAAATTGCTTAAACTCGATTTCCGAAGCCGATGGCTCGATATAGAAAGGCTCTACCACCACATTATCAGGGTTGTTGATATCGCTATATTTGTATTCACCTAATAGATTCACATTGCTATCCAAGGTGATTTTGATATACTCCTGACCGCTAATGTCTTTATTAATCGTCAAGACCTTCGTTTGCTCTGCCCCTAACGAAAAAATACCTTCGCCTGTATATACGCTCTTGTAGGCTTGCTCCGTGCTTGCCGACTCGCTACCCGAGGAGGTTTTGTTGGACAAGAACGAGCAACCGCTCGTCAGCGTTACCACAGCACACAACAATGAAATTGCTACTTTTCTCTTCTTCATTACGATACTCCTTCTACTTTCCTGTTTATTATAATATACCTTCGAGGGGCTTGTCAATGTTTTTTCATAAATCTTACAACGATAGTCTTGCAAAAACGGTGAAACTGTGTTATAATGGTACAAATGAACATGCGAAGGAGTGTTTACACGGTGGCTAAATTATATTTTAAGTACGGGGCAATGGGCTCGTCGAAAACGGCAAATGCGTTGATCACAAAGTTTAACTATGAAGAACGTGGTATGAAGGTGTGGTTGATTAAGCCCTCCATCGACGTGCGTGACGGCGCTGACGTGGTAAAATCTCGTATCGGGTTGAGCTCTCGTGCGGAGGTTATCACTCCTGATAAGGATTTGTACGCGGAGTTTGAAAAGCACCCCGATTGCAACGTAATTATTGCGGACGAGTGTCAATTCTTCACCCCTGCACAAATCGATGCACTGCGTCGTATTGTGGATGTTAAAAATCTCCCTGTGCTTTGCTATGGGCTTCGTACCGACTTCTTAACCCACCTTTTCCCTGGGAGCCGTCGTCTTTTTGAGGTTGCGGATTCCGTCACGGAAATCAAAACGATTTGTAGTTGCGGTAAAAAGGCAATCGTAAACGCTCGTATTGACGAAAACGGTAAAATCGTGACCGAAGGCGGGCAAATTTTGATTGGTGGCAACGATTCTTACGTGGCAATGTGCCATACTTGTTGGCAAAATACAATTGCAAAACAAAAGACGGAAAATTAATTTAATTTTTTTGAAAAAAACTTTAAAAAATGCTGATAAAACGCTTGACTAAACACGGTAAGGTGTGTATAATGATTTATGCTGTTACGCGGAATGTGTGCGGCATAAAGAATATTGAGGCGTAGCGCAGCTTGGTAGCGCGTTTGGTTAGGGACCAAAAGGTCGTGGGTTCAAGTCCCGTCGCCTCAACCAAAAAATACAGTACATCGTTGATGTGCTGTATTTTTTTATTGTTTCGGCGTTGCGACGGGACTTGAGGGTGGGAGCCGTTTTGCGGGAGCAAAACGCTTTGCCTTACAAAGCTTGGAAAAACGCGGAATTTGCTGGCAAAGTCCGACGTTGATAACGTCGGAGCGGGGCGCGCCGCTAAAGGCGCAAGTCCCGGACGCTCGACAAGCTCGCTATTCCGTCGCTACGCTCCTTACACGCGAGGAGCAACCGCAAATGGTAGTTGGAAATAGCACGAAAATTGACGGCGCGACGACGCCCTGCCGAGGCTCCGCAAAGCGGAAACGGCAGATACCCGTCGCCATAAATTTCAGGCTTGACCACATGTTTGACCACTTACGGAAAATATCGAGTTGCGTGCATTTTTTCAACCGAAAAAAGCAAACGCACCTCCCCCTTTCTATAACGCGTATAATCACGTAAATTTGCGTCTTATTAGGTTTTCTTGGTGCTTTATTAGTTTTATCCGCAATAGCACAAAAAAACGGCAAAATCGCGCCTAAAATAAAGATTTCCCTTTCTTTGTTTACTGCGTATCAAAATTTAGGGATAACCAACATATCCACCCATTGTCCTACTTCACCTCAACACTCCGTTTTAGGCTCATTAATGTCCCTCTCTATTTTAAAATCATCGATTGTTCGCACTATACCCTAATTAATATAACAACAGCTTATGTTAATTATAAAATTTAGTTATTTTATAGCGATTTTTTAAGAAAAAATTAAGATAAATTTATATTCCTACCTTAAAAGTGTTGCAAAATCGAAAAAAATGTGATAAGATGTTATAGTATCAATAATTTCGATTAAAAACATACTTTCAATTTATTTTATGAGGAGTAAATCTATGTCTTACGTGCAAAGAGTTTTGGAGGATTTGAAGAAAAGCAACCCTGGGGAAAAGGAATTTCACCAGGCGGCAACGGAAATTTTGTTGACCTTGGAGCCCGTTATCAACGCGCACCCTGAATATGAGGCAAATTCCCTTTTGGAACGCTTCGTAGAGCCTGAACGAACCATTTTATTCCGTGTGCCTTGGGTAGACGACAATGGCAAAATTCACATCAATAAAGGTTACCGTGTGCAGTTTAACAGTGCAATCGGCCCTTATAAGGGCGGTTTGCGTTTTCACCCTTCGGTAAACCTTTCCGTAATCAAGTTCCTTGGTATGGAGCAAATCTTGAAAAACAGCCTTACAGGGCTCCCTATCGGCGGTGGTAAGGGCGGTAGCGATTTCGATCCCAAAGGCAAATCTGACCGTGAAATTATGGCCTTTTGCCAAAGCTTTATGAACGAGCTTTACCGCCATATCGATGCGGATACCGACGTACCTGCAGGTGACATCGGCGTAGGTGCACGTGAAGTTGGTTACCTCTTTGGTCAATACAAGCGTTTGCGTAACCAACACGTAGGCGTTTTGACGGGTAGAGGCTTGGCATACGGCGGCTCCCTCATCCGTAAGGAAGCGACGGGCTACGGCTTGATCTACATCACGGCGGAGGCGATGCGTTTGCGTGGGGATTCCTTCGAAGGGAAAACCACCATCATCTCGGGTAGCGGTAACGTTGCCATCTATGCTTGTGAAAAGGCACAACAATACGGTGCAAAGGTAGTAGCCATGTACGACTCTAACGGCTATATCTACGATCCCAACGGCATTCAGCTGGACGTCATCAAACAAATCAAAGAGGTGGAGCGTGCACGCATCAAGGAATACGCCGCAAGAGTACCTGGTTCGCAATACGTGGAAGGTTGCAAGGGTATCTGGAACATCCCCTGCGACGTTGCACTCCCCTGTGCTACTCAAAACGAAATCGACGGTGAGAGTGCGGCGGCATTGGTGAAAAACGGCGTAAAATACGTCGCTGAAGGGGCAAATATGCCCTCCACCTTGGAAGCTATCGAGGTCTTCCAAGCGGCTCAAAATACCGTGTATTTGCCCGCTAAAGCGGCAAATGCAGGTGGCGTTGCTACCTCGGCATTGGAAATGGCACAATCTTCGGGTAGATTGTATTGGTCGAGCGAAGAGGTTGATGCGAAACTGAAAACCATCATGATCAATATTTACCACAATATCGACAGCGCGGCAAAGCGTTACGGGTTTGAAGGCAACTACGTAATGGGTGCAAACATTGCAGGCTTTGAAAAGGTTGCGGAAGCAATGATGGCACACGGCGCGGTATAACCCTCACAACAAAAAACAACGGGCAGATACGTTCAACGCGTACCTGCCCCTTTCTTTTTTATAAAATTTGCAAATTCTTTACTCTATCGAACACGAAGTCTTCACGCACGTCGGGTTTGTTAAAGGTCACCTTTACATTATCCAAAGTCAAACCGTCGATGTGTCTAAAATACAACCCTCTTGCAGGTAAGAACCTACCATAGGTATTTACCTCGGGGTAAGGTTTCGGATCTTCGGGTACATTTGCATCAAACTCCTGCACGCCACCGTCCAAATGCAATTCCACATTTCTCAACACGATGTTTTGCAAGGGCTTGCCTTCCAACCCACAAATGTTGCTGGTAATTTGCCAAGCACCGTTTTCATCGTACACCTTCGATTCGCCATATTCGAACACGCCCATTGCCCAAGGCTTTTGGAGGGTGTCCCCTTCTACATAGCTGATGTAATTCCACGCCACGATTTCATACGGTTCGTAAGGGCCTTCCGCCACGATGTTTTCCAAGGTTACGTTGCGGATTTGACCGATTTCACGCCCTGCAGGGCCACGCATACGCTTACCAACGTGGATAAACAAGGGTGCACCTACGTTTCTCATCCTTACATTGCGGATGGTAATGCCATCGGCGATTGCGCCGTCCACGCTCTCAATCGCAATGCCCGTGATACGGGTTTCACGGATATCAATGTTGTTGATGTCGATATTGTAGAAACCGCCGTTCGTTTCCGTGCCGAACTTGATTGCGGTACAACGGCTCTTTAAACGGCAATCCCACACGCGGATATTGTCGCAAGCACCCAAACGGTTAAGGGTATACGAGGTTTTGAACACAATTGCATCGTCCCCTGCCTCAATATCACAATCGTGAATGCGTACGTTTTTGGAATTGTCGGGGCTAACGCCGTCGATATATACACGCATCGTCAAATGATGCACGTCTACGTTTTCACAGCCTGCAAAATATACCGCTAAATCGGTTACATTGTCGATTTTTAAGCCACTAACCTCTACGTTGACACATTCCTTTAACGCGATGCATTTCGGGCCTCTATGCACGATATCACGCACGTTGTCCTCGTCCCAAACGGAACGCATATCGATTGCGCCTTCGCCGTAAATGGCGATATTTTCACAGCCCTTTGCAACGAACATCGAGCAATCGAAATAGCTGTGGGAAGCGTCTTGATATAAGGGGTAATCAATTTTTTCCTGCGGAGCATAGTCGTAGAAGCTGGGAGCGCCCAAAATCAAGGCGTTCTTTTCAATGCGAATACGCACGTTGCTCTTCATAAACACCGTAGCAAGCACGTACGTGCCTTCGGGGAATACAATCGTACCACCACCTGCCGCGTTACAATCGTCAATCGCCTTTTGCAAAGCCGCCGTACATAAAGTTTCGCCGTCAGCGATTGCACCATAATCTATTACATTAAAGATTTTCTCACTCATAGCAATTTCTCCGTTTGCTTTCTATGTAAAATATTGTACCATATTGTTTCCCTTTCGTCAAGTGAATAAAAGAAAGATATCCTCGGCATACACCGAGGATATCCATTTTTTAGACCGTTAAGTCTTGGTTAACGAATTATTCGTTGTCTTCCTTCTTTTTAAGAAGAGCAGTTGCTGCGAGGCCAAGAGCTGCAACACCACCAAGGATGCCGCCAACTACGCTGCCACAACCAGGGATCATACCCTTCACTTCGTCACCGATGGAAGGTTCTTCACTCGTTGCAGGAGCTTCGCTTGCAGGAGGTTGTTCGCTGGTGCCAGGTTGTTCGCTAGTGCCGGGTTCTTCACTCGTACCAGGTTCTTCGCTGGAGCCAGGTTGTTCGATCGTTTCAGCAACCATCGTGAATACCTGATCGTTGTTCAATGCGAGTTCGGTAGGAAGCGCTGCCGACCAAGAGTAATCAACGGTGTCGGTGTCTGCGGGAAGCATAGCAGCGATTTCAGCGAGCTTATCAGCCATGTTTTCGATGGTGAATTCTACCACAACCTCTGCGCCTTCAGGATCTACAACCTTTGCGGTGTAGGTGATTACCGTCCACGTTGCTTTTACGGTGATATCGCCTTCTACAACTGCGGTGTCAGGGATAGCCGTACCATCAGCAAACGTCCAAGCTGCGAAGGTGTAACCAGCCTTCGTAGTGATTGCTTCAGCAAGAGCACTTGCAGGCGTACCATAAGGAACGGTCACTGCATCGATTGCCGTACCGCCGTTTACGTCGAAGGTTACGGTGTAGTTGTTTACAACCTTCGTTTCGGTGAATACTTGATCGTTGTTCAACGCAAGTTCCGCAGGAAGTGCAGTTGCCCAAACATAGGAGTATTGTGCATCGCCCGTCGTCAAAACGATTGCAGCGAGTTTTTCAGCTCTATTTTCAACGTTGAATTCTACGGTTTCTTCAGAACCATCAGCACGTACAACCTTTGCGGTGTAGTTGTTGATTTCCCAGTTAGCATCAACGGTAACGTCAGCCGTTACAACGGTTTCAGCCGTGAAGGGTTCGCCATTTACCGTCCAACCTGTGAAGGTGTAGCCTTCTTTGGTGGGAGCAACAACATTTGCCATAGGAGCAGCAGCCGTGTTGTAAGGAACGGTGAACGCATCTACTGCGGAACCACCATTGGTGTTGAAGCTTACGCTGATAGGTCTAACCCATACGTTTGCCGTGATGTCGTTGAATACCACATAGGAAGGAGTTTCAGAATGAGCAAAGCCCTTACCAATCGTTACCTCTACCGTGTTTGCACCGATAGCGTTAAGGTAATCCTTGTGTACATAAACCGTAATGGTGTCACCTTTACCCGTGATAAGCGTGGGGTTCTGGAACAATTGATATTGCGAGTTAGGGTCAGGTGCAACAGCGTCGTTCGACCAAGGGCTGGTTGCATAGTTATAACCCGTATCATCTACAGTCGTGTTGATATCGTACAAGGATACGCCGTTGATGAAGATGTTCTTACGCATTGCGATGAACTGATCACCAAAGTAGTTGTAGTCGTAGCTGTCACGCTCGGAATTCCAGTTCGCATACTTAATATCGAATGCGATCATTTCCAAAGCGTCACCAACATTGCCAGCTTCGGAAATCGTAACGTCTTCAGCCTTGATGTTGTATTTTTCATTGATGAAGTTACCGGGTTCAACCGCAATCAACTTCGTGGTTTCTTTTACTTCGTAAATAGTGCCAGTAGGATCGTCCTTGGAGGGGAATTGAGCACCTGCAAGAATGGTGATTTCTTTCGCAGCCGTCTTACCTTCCGTGGTTGCAATACTTGCAGGCCAACGAGTACCGAACGAACCAGGTCTAGACCATACGTTCATGAACAATTCGCTAGGTTGCGAATAGTTCCAAAGAGTACCCATCTTAACGCCATCAATCAAAATATAGTCGAAGTAGTTGATTGCTTTCAAGAATTCAATCGAGCCAGACCAAGGGGTTTGCGAAGTACCATAGTCGCTACTGCCAAGGTAGAAGGAAAGGAATGCATCACCATCAACATGGCTACCGTCCGCCCTTTCAACCGTCGTTTCGATTACGGTCAAGTTTTGTGCAGGGAGGGATGCTTCGCCGATGTATTTATCAGGCATACGCAAGGAGTTGGATTTGAAGATAACGTCATCGGATACCGTGAAGTTGTAGCCTTCCGATTCGTAAGAGAAATCTTTCGTAATTCTTACTTCCTTAATTTCATCCGAATCCAAGTAGCTTCTAGGGATATACATATCAATCGTATTGCCAGCCAAACCAGTACCGTGGTTTACCAATTTAACGAAAATAGGCGAATAATACGCTTCATTTTTTGTTACGTCAGCCTCGATCTCTGCAGGGAAAGCATAATTCTTATCCCAGGTAATGGGAGATTCTGCACCGCTTTCGATAAGCGCCTTGTATTCTGCATTGTGTTGGCTGATGGATTTACCATTTACCCAAATGTTGTCAAGTACACTTGCGGGAAGGTTGGAAATGTTTACAGATGCACTACCCGTCTTGTGCCAGGTTGCATCGCCCAATTGTGCATTCAAACGGATGTGCGCAACGTTTTGTTCATAATCGCCCTTGCCCCACTTACCAGATACTCTCATAGCCGATGCCATATCTGCGGTCTGAAGCTCAACATAAGGCTTGAAGGTACCAGTCGCACCATCACGAACGAAGGTTATATCTTCCTTAACTTCGTAAACGGTGTTGTAAGGATCGTTCATGGAAGGGAATTGAGCACCTGCAAGAATCGTGATTTTCTGTACGTTGTCACCAACAACGCCACTAGGCCATCTCGTGCTGAAGGTGTTCTTTCTTTTCCATACGTTAAAGAACTGTTCGCCAGGTCTACTACCATTCCAAGTAGTACCAAGTTTTACGTCGTCAATCAAGATGTAATCAAAGTAGTTAAGGCCCCAAACCACCGTTTTATCGGTAAACTCAGCGGTATCAACATCGCCATAGTCGTTGGTGCTAATTTGGAAGGATAAGAACTGGTCGGCAGCCCCAAACGAACCATCAATACCCGTAACCGTCGTTTCGATTACGTTTGCATGTTCAAAGGACTTACCAACTAAACCCGAAGAATTTTTCGTAAACTTAACGCCTCGAGCGAAGCCCAATGTTTGACCATTGTAGTCCCACTTAAAGTCCTTCTTAAATGCGATGCTGGTTACTTCGGAAATAAACGAATCAGGAATATACATATCAATTGCACAGCCTAAATCGCCATGGTTCGAAAGGTTTACAAAGATAGGTGCATATTTTGCTTGATTTGCAATTACGTCCGCTGCGATGTTACTCTGCATGGTATGAGGATAAGCTGCACCATTGTCGGGCATATTCGTCCAAGTAATTTTGTTGGTTTCGCCTGCCGCATACGCATCACGCCACTCATTAACGGTTTTACCATTAACAAGGATGGAATCTAACAACGCTTTGTAGCCCATTTCGTTGATACAAGTGGCGCTCCACGTCTGATCAATCCAGAAACGATACAACCCAGCTTCTTTGTAGTCGCCATGCGTACCCCAATCACCGTTGGCATGTTCGTTTAAGCAGCGAATACCGCTAGAAAGGTCAACGAACGTTGCCACTTCTTCAGCCGCTGCTACTTTTGCATTGAAAACGTCATACGTTGCAACAGCGCCACCAATGCCTGCGCCAACAAACAACGTCGACAATGCAAGTGTCAAAAGTTTTTTTGTTGATTTCTTCATCTTGTTTCCTCCTGATGAATAATTTTTTTCCTTTCATATAACGCAAGGGGTTTCATCATCTTAAACCACTCGCGATTTTATCATAAATATTATACTACATATATCCAAAACTGTAAAGATACTTAAGAAAATTTTCGCCTCGGATATATATCCAAAATTTACGCAACTTGTCCCAAAAATTACGATTTTGATTTTTGGACGTTTGTGCGCATTAAGTACGCCATACGTTCAACGATTCGTTGGTGATAATACCACTCTTGTGAATGTCGTAGAAGTTGCTACGCATCGTATCAAGCTGATCCACAGCAAGCACGTATTGATAGCCCATCGGCGTGTACGCCTTCATTCTACCCATAACAACAGGTGCCGTATAACAAGCGTTGAACACGTAACAGCTGGTGTAGTTGGAGGTAGGTTGAGCCTTGTTTTTCATCAATTCGGGATTGCTTACCGTAGGGCAAGTAAATGCACCACCGTTGTGGATACCGTTAATGGTATCGTTGGGGTTGATTTTGGAATATGCGTAGTAATCTACGTTGGGTACGTACAAGCCCATACCGAAGTTGTCGTCGTTTACCCATGCAAACCAGGATTCCTTCACGCCTACGTGGTTACCGCTACCGTGCGAAG
>JAZRFV010000043.1:0-4116 GCA_045643825.1 Candidatus Scatosoma sp. | reverse complement strand
TTTATTTTACTTTTTTAAATATTTCAAAGGAATATTTTTCTACGACGAATTTATTTACAAATATTTTATCGTTAATACAGCTTTGATACTTATCCGTTAAATCCAACAATTCTTTTTTCGAGGAATTATTTACGCAAATATAAATGCAATCATTTTCAATTTCGCGTTTATATAAAATAAATCCATCCTTGATATATAATACTTCAAAATTGCCGTTTTTAAATACAGCTCGTTTTGTTTGACGAATATCTCCCAATTTTGCATAAAACTCGAACAAATCCTTGTTTTGACGTTCCCAATCGAAACATTGCCTGCAAAATGGATCAATATGTCCTTCCATGCCGTTTTCATCGCCATAATAAAGACAAGGCACGCCGGGTAAGGTATATTGCAAAATTGCAGCCATTTTCAGCTTTTTAATGGCAATTCCTTTATCTTTTTGGCTTAAATACGCGCTTGGCAACGCCATTTCGTCCTTATTTTTACAGTAAATTCCGCCCAAAACAGTTAAAATTCTCGCCGTATCGTGCGTTCCAAGGATATTCATTAGCGAATCCATCGTTTCCTTTGGATAATGATTGATAAGTGTACGAACTACCCGTAATAATTCGGCTGCGTTTTCCGTTTTGATATATTGAATGATTGCTTCCTTTAAGGGATAATTCATTATGCTGTCCAATTCGTAACCCTGCAAATATTCACGACGCTCGGAATAAGCGATTTTATTGGACGCATCCTCCCAAACTTCACCAATAATAATGGCGTCAGGATTGCTTTCTTTTACCGATTTTCTCAAGCCTTTCAAGAAAAAATCAGGCAATTCGTCAGCAACGTCTAAACGATAACCGCCAATTCCAAAGGAAAGCCATTTTTTCAATACGCCATTTTCACCAAAAATAAACTCTTGGTATTCCTTGGATTGCTCGTTGACTTCGGGTAAAATGTCAATTCCCCACCAACTGCTATATTTTTCAGGGAATTCCTGAAAGGAATACCAAGAATAATACGGAGAATCCTTCGATTGATACGCACCTACAGACGGATAATTGCCGTATTTATTGAAATAAACGCTATTATCGCCCGTGTGATTGAATACACCGTCTAAAATCACGGAAATTCCGGCATTTTTTGCAGTTTCGACCAAATCCTTGAAGTCGGTTTCATCGCCTAAAAATGGATCAATTTTCATGTAATCCGAGGTATCGTAGCGATGATTGGAAGCTGCCTCAAAAATTGGATTTAGATAAATTGTTGTAACGCCTAAAGATTTCAAATATGGCAACTTTTCTTTAATTCCCTGCAAATTACCGCCAAAAAAGTCGTTATTTAAGACTTTTCCAAACTCATTAGGCTTATAAGACGGTAAACCGCCCCAATCTTTTCGTTGTATGCGCCCTTTTATGTCTGGCATAGTTCCATGTTTGTGGAAGCGATCAGGAAAAATTTGATACATTACGCCGCCCTTAAACCAATCAGGCGTTTTGTAATCCGTAGATGATACTGTCAACTGAAACCCTTGTGCATCTTCAGAAATGTACCCCATTTCCATATCGCCGCAAGATACGTTGCCTTCATTTACAATATAAAAGCTGTAATGATATAAGCCAATTTCCTGGATTTGAAAGGAAATATTCCATCCAAAATCCGTTTTACGCATTTCAAAAAGATCCGCCTCTTCGCCGTCACGATTAATACGTAAAAAAGCGTTTTGAAACGGCGCCATACATTCCTCTTGTTGTGGCGTTTTGAAATTATAATTCGGAATATTACAGCAATTCCCTTTTGCTTTTTTCAGTAAAAAGAGATTTAACTGTAACTCTTCCCCTTGTTTAAGACCGCCGATTACACTTTTACAAGCAGTATCCAACGGATTGAAATAAATCGAAATTGACATAAAAAGAGCCCTTTATTTACCAAAAAGCTGTAATAAAATTACAGCTTTTTGTCTTTGAAATTATTTAATAAATGTTTTGATCGAGCGGATTAATCCTTTAATTGCGTGGTATTCCAAATGTTTTCAGCGTAATCACGAATACTTCTATCCGCCGCAAAATAGCCAGCAGCCGCAATATTACGCAACGCCTTTTGATTCCAAGAATACTTATCGGTTGCATACAGCTTTGACATTTCGTGTTGCGTAGCGAGATAGGATTGATAATCCGCCATACACATATAAGGATCCGCAATGGGAGAGCCGGTCAAAAGGTAATTTGCAATATCCGCAAACGATTCCCCATTGAACCCTACAATCAAGGCTTCCACTACCTTTCTCAACATAGAATCGTTGTTGTAATATACACTTGCGGAATAGCCATTACGCCAAATTTCAGAAACCTCATCAGCCTTCAAGCCGAAGATATAAATATTTTCATCGCCAACGTGTTCAGCCATTTCAACGTTTGCACCATCCAAGGTGCCAATGGTCAATGCACCGTTGATCATGAACTTCATGTTGCCCGTACCACTTGCTTCCTTACCAGCCAAGGAAATTTGTTCGGAAATTTCCGATGCGGGCATCAAATATTCGGACATTGTAACGTTGTAATCTTCCATGTAAACAACGTTCAATTTTTCAGCAATTTTCGGGTTTTTACGGATATCTTCCGCAAGGAAGCAAATCAATTTAATGATTTTCTTCGCCATATAATACCCTGCCGCCGCTTTTGCCGCAAAAATATACGTCTTGGGCTGCATAGGTGTATCAGGATTTTCCTTCAAAATCAAGTAATCCGTGATAATATGAAGCACGTTCAAAAGCTGACGTTTATATTCGTGCAAACGCTTTGCTTGTACGTCAAAAAGCGTGGTAGGATCGATTTTTATCCCCTGCTTTTTCATCGCAAAATCAGCAAACTGCTTTTTCTTTAATGCCTTAATTTCATCCAAACGCTTTAATACGCTCTCGTCATTTTCAAACTTTTTAAATGCCGCGAGTCTCGATGCATCCTTTGCGTATCCTTCGCCGATACAGTCGTTTAAGAGCGAGCAAAGTTCAGGGTTGGACTGGTTAAGCCAACGTCTATGTGCGATACCGTTAGTTACGTTTGTGAACTTATTCGGCGTAAATTCGTAGAAATCTTTGAAAATGCTATCCTTAATAATATCGCTATGAAGCGCGGATACACCATTTACGTGGTGCGAGCCGTGTACGGACAAGTTTGCCATTTTTACGATATTGTAGGACATAATTGCCATACGGGAAATCTTATCCCATTGCCCAGGATATTTTGCCCATAATTCTTCGCATTGACGACGGTTGATTTCCTTCAAAATCATATAGATACGAGGCAATCTTCTTGCAATGAGGTCTTCGGGCCAGGTTTCAAGTGCTTCTGCAAGTACCGTGTGGTTGGTGTAAGCACAAACGGAGGTCGTGATACCCCACGCTTCATCCCAGCTCATACCATTTTCATCGATAAGCAAACGCATCAATTCGGGGATTGCCAATGCAGGGTGCGTATCATTCAAGTGGATTGCCGCCATTTTAGGAAGGAGCTTCAACGAGCCGTATCTTCTCTTATGATCGGCAAGGATGTTTTGCAAGGATGCGGAAACAAGGAAATACTGCTGTTTCAAACGCAAGGATTTACCTTCTACGTGGTTATCCGCAGGATACAATACCTTGGAAATCAATTCCGCTTCATTATCATCCTTCATAACGGATGCATAGTCGCCCTGTGAGAACAACTTCATATCGAAGTTTTGTACGCTTCTTGCCTTCCAAAGACGAAGAACGGATACTGCTTGGCTGTCATAACCAGATACCATCATATCGTATGCAACAGCTTGGATTTCCTTTGCGTCACGATAAATGGTTTCTAAACCATGTTCCGTCCACTTTTCCTCTACGTAACCGTCAAATTTAATGGTGAAAATCTTATCGCTTCTTTGTGTCAACCAAACTTCACCACCAGGAAGCCAAACGTCAGGCAATTCCGTCTGCCAACCATCAACAATCTTTTGCTTGAAAAGACCGTAGTCATAACGGATGGAGAAACCCATCGCAGGATAATCTTGCGTAGCAAGACCATCCATAAAGCAAGCCGCCAAACGACCAAGACCACCATTGCCAAGGCCTGCATCGGGCTCAAGCTCGTACAATTCTTCCAAGGTTAC
>JAZRFV010000042.1:0-3237 GCA_045643825.1 Candidatus Scatosoma sp. | reverse complement strand
CTATTTGATTGACCGATGACGAAATAACCTGTGTATCCGCCGCCTGCGCAATCGTCAAGACGTTGACGCCAAGGCAAACGAACGCAAGACACAGCATGGAAACAATGCCTACAAGCATCTTTCGCAAAAAGCTTGTCATACCGTTCCTCCTTATCTTTTTTTACACGGCGCAAACCGCTTATTTTTAACGGTATTGTTCGATTGGAATCAACGCGCCGCCTGCCAAACGGGATTCTTCCGCAGCAAGCGCCATATAATGGCTTTCAATCGATTCGTCAATAGACGTTGCAACTTTGGGATTGTTACCCGTCATAATCTCGTACAATTCATCAATCATACGATGGTCGCCGCCGCCATGGCCTTCCAAGTCGTCCGTCAAATCGGTAATCTTCCAAACGGTATCGGGACCGTTGTAACGTTTTAACGTAATCGTGCCCTTATCTTCGCACAACTCAAGCTCTGCCTCCGTACCGAAGAAACGAATATCTCTGCCGCCGTTCTTTACAAACGCTTCCATCTTCAACGTTGCCGTAACGCCGTTTTCAAATTGCATAATCACCGTTTGGTTGTCCACAACGTCGTTGTCGCAAGCAAATACGCATCTGCCGTAAGGGCCCGTCGTAATCGCTTCCGTCAACGCTTCTTCCGTCGTAGGATATGCATCGGTAATCAAATTGAACGGGAAGATGTTGATGGGCTTACCAACGTTGTGCCACATCTGCACGTAAATGTTTTTCGCGCTGTAAGTACAGCTGTCTACGTACTTACAGTTTACGCATCTATCCGCCGCGCCTTCGGGTTTAAATTCTGGCTTAAAGTATGCAAGGCTACCCATCGACGCAACCGATTTGCACTTACTACCCACGAAATCCTGCAACAAGTCAAGGTCGTGACAGCATTTTGCCATAATCATCGGGGTAGCAAGTTTTCTATTTCTCCAGTTTCCTCTTACATAGGAGTGTGCTTCATGCCAATATACTACGTTTTCGGTGTGGTCGATAGAAACCAATTTCCCAATTGCGCCGCTGTTTAAAATTTCCTTCAGCTTTCTCATGGTTACCGTATATCTTAATACGTGGCATACCATGATTTTTCTTTGTTTCTCGTGCGCCAATCGGGACAATTCACGCAACTCTTCCACGTCGTCGGAAATGGGTTTTTCCAATACGATGTCATAACCAAGCATCAACGCTTTCTTCGCCATACGTACGTGCATTCTATCCTGCGTGGTGATAAACAATACGTCGCTTAATTTCTTTTCGAAAAAAGCATCCTCGCTGTCAAAACAGTTTTCTTTCGCTACGCCAAAGGCTTCGCTGTATTTTTGCAAACGAACGGGATTGATATCGCAAATATGCGTAATCTTAAATTTGTCTTGCAATTTCATCAAGTAGCGTCCGTACGCTTCGCCACCTCTACCGCCCAAACCAATAATAGACACGGTAACGATTTTCTTTTCCATAACTTCTTCTATCTCCTAAAGTTTTATTATCTATATGTTATATAATTATTCTTATATCTATGATATACCTTATATTGTTTCAAATCAATATCATTTTATGGGAAAAGTGTATCAAATATTAGTATTTTTGCCTTTTAGCGCCTTTTGCGCGCGATAAAAGGTCGCCATACTGTTAAATCCGCATTTATACACAATTTCGGTGGTAGTCATCTTCAAATCCTTTTTAGCGGAAAAATACTCCTCCGCCTTGCGGAGCCGCAAAAAGTTGAGATATTCACGAAAACCCATCCCTACCACCTCGGAAAAGATTTTCGAACAATATTCTTTGCTATACCCGATGTCTTTTGCCACCGTCGTCAAAGAAATATCTTCTGTATAATGCTCGTTGATATATTTCAACAATTTCAAGCTGGCGTTTTTATCTTTTTTCTCCTCACGGTTTTCCAAATCGTAACTACTTACCATTTCAGAGAGTAATAAATTGCAATATCCAACGTTGCGCATAAACGTTTTGTTTTCTTCCTGCAACCATTGCTTCATCAGCGAAATAATCCCTTCGTTTTTCCCCTTATCCTTCATGAAAGAAGGAAAGGTCTTTTGCGCGTACAATTCACGGAACAAACCCGTATATGCACTGCTAAGTACGATAACGATTGCCGTAATTTTGGGGGTAATATTTTGATAATGGTGACATTCAAAGCTGTCCGCAAAGAAGATCTCCCCCGCCCGTAGCGTTTCCTTACGCAATAAACTGTACGCTTCTACTTCCCCTTCTAAAATGGCAACCAGTTCAATCCCCTCATGAAAATGCCCAATGCTGGCCAATTCAGGGTCTTCTTTTATGTAAATTTGCCTTGCGACGTCTGCCTCAGGCAAATAAATCCCTTTCGCTATCATATCCAGATACTCCTTTGATTAAATTATATCATATTTTAATCAATATTGCAATATCTTTTTTGCAAAAATTAGCTTTTCCCTGTTTTTCCGTATAAATAAATTGTGCGACCGCTCAACGCGATCGCACAATTTTAACCTTTTAACTAATAAAATCTTCAGGGAAGTCCGGTACGGATTCTATGTTATCGTTTTGCGAAGTTCGCACGATATCCATATCATAGAAGAATACCAAATCCTTATATTTTCATATGTTTTTTTCATGGTCATTCCTCCTTATCTTACCTCAATAATTACGTTATCCAACGCAACGTTGATATAAATCTTACCGTCTTTCACCGTGTACTTGCTTTCATCTAAGCCAAATCCAAGCGATTGTTCCCTTCTTCAAAAACAACCGTTGAGGTCGCCAAGATAATTTTCACCGCTTTATCAACTTTTGCAAGCAGTTTCACCACCTTACTCTTATAGGTTCTCTTAGCCATATGAATACCGTGTAAGCCGTGATTGAAGTGAATCAAGTCATATTTACTGTCCATCATAAAATTATAAATCAACTGATTGTATAATTTTGAGTCAATCGCATAAGAAGTTGCAATATAATCCACGTAGCAAACATCTCGCAACAACGCCCTAACCGTTTCTTGATAATTATGCGTAATAGAATCACCCACCAACAATACGCGAGGCAAGTCTGTCTGCAATGTTTCATCACACCAACTATGTATCCATTCACATTGTTCTTTCATTTTTTATTCTTTTTTTCTTAAATTTATTTAATGTCTATATCGGCATTTGGTCTTGGAATGGCGTTATTACTCCGCCATCATAAATAAGGGAAATTACGCCACGTTTTTTCACTTCAAATGAAAAATTACACG
>JAZRFV010000041.1:0-3927 GCA_045643825.1 Candidatus Scatosoma sp. | reverse complement strand
ATATTTTGGATATTGAATAAGCAAAAGGGGTGACGGAAAATAAACCGTCACCCCTCAAATTTTGCTACACAGTAAACAAAGAAAAGCGATTTTGAAAAAATTATCGCATTTGCCATAATAAGAAGTCGAGTTTTTTCGTTTTGCTAAACCATTTATATTCAGGGAAGAGTTCATCAAATTCAAGTAATTTTTGATTGATTTCTGATATAGATAACGCTTTTTTATACCAAGCAATAATCTCTTGATATATGCAAATGACGCATTCGATTTTCTTTTCGCCTTGGCAAGCAGGCATTTTCAATCCTAAATTCTGTAAAACAAACTTATCCCATATAGGAAGTTCATTATTTAAGGTATGTAAAAGTTTGCTTACAAAAGAAGCTTCAACCTTTCCAGTTTTTATGTAAAGTTCGCGTAGGATTTGCTCAAAGGAAAGCTTGCGGATTTTTCCTTGTTCCATAATTGTGTAGTAGTGGGCTTGCCATTCTTCGTTTCTGCGCACACGATAAAAACCGTTGAATTTCCTTTGAAATACTTTATCGGTTGCAGCATTTATCGAGGGGAATGCTTTCATGATATCGGCATATTTTTCAACGCCACGTTTTTTGCTTTCTGATGAAAATAGATTTTTGATATCAACTTGAATAAGTTTTTCCATGGTAACACCTCAATACCATTATAACATACGGACGGATGAAAAACAAATAAAAATGCAGGAAATTCAAGCAATTTCCTGCATTTTTTGGTCGAGGCGACGGGGATCGAACCCGTCACCCTTCAAAATTTGATACGCAGTAAAGTAAAAACAGAGAAGTGTGGGGCTTCTCTGTTTTTGTATTCTGCCTTTAAATCGGTAAATCTAGTCGGTAAAAGCGACGACACCAAAACCTAAGCACCGCAGGCGCGCTCGCAAAAGTCAAGGTGTCGTTTAACATTTCCAATCAATAGTGAGTTATTTACAGTTAACTCATTCATTGGGTGTTTTTTGCATCATTTTTGGGGAAATACCATAAGTATTTTTGAATGCTTTACTAAAGGAATATAGATTATAACCCAACATTTCGGCGATTTCACTGATGCTCTTTTTCTTTTCAAGAATAAGCGCTTTCCCTGTTTCCATTTTACGGTGTTTGTGATATTCCGATAATGTTTTTCCCGTTGTGCGCTGAAAAAGTCCAGAAAGATAACCATAGCTGTAATTAAATTTAGGGGCAAGTTCTTCCAACTTTTTTATGGTATAAATATGGGTGTCGATATAATTCATTAACTGAAAGCACAATACTTCGGGTTCGGAAACAGTCGTTGTGTTTTGATGAATATTATTAAAGTCGCGGATTAAATACACAATAATCAGCTGAAAAATATCGCTCAGCGCGGTTTGAGAATGTGGTTGCTCTTGAGAGATGAATTCGGATATTGCATATTCTATAAGCTGTGAAATTTTGCCGTCTTGAAAGATGCGTTTATCGCCGCCTCTATAATTGCGTGTGATATTTTTCAAATCTTTGGAGAGGGCTTTGTCTGTGCAGTAAAAGGAAAAAAAGTCGTATTCTAGGCGAACGTCTTGATCTGCCTTGATTTCGTGAATATCACATGGAAATGAAAGATAGATGTCGCCTGCTTTAACTATGTTTTCTTCTCCGTTGGTAATAATACTGCCGCTGCCTTTGGTGACGATTGTTAATTCAAACCAATTCAAATGGGGGTGAGGAGAAATGATTTCCGTGGGTTCGCAATATCTCCTCCCTAATTGCAAAAGGTGTATGTTTCCAAAGGGTAAAGGGTTCTCAACGTAATGTTTACTTAAGTGATAACGTGTTTTGTTTTCCATCTTATCCCTCCTTGTTTAATATAATTATAAAATAAATGCGTGTTTATGTCAATTTTTTGATAAGGAAATTAGTGATTTTCTCGTTTAGCATTTAAGAAATATGAAAAAATGACAAATATTGCATGAACTATAACCATTTACTTGCAAAAGTATTTATTATATAATCAAAATACAAATTTTCTTAAGGAGAAAAGATTATTATGACAGTAGTAGCGGTAATTGGTTGCGGTAGAATTTCTGATATGGCGCATTTCCCTGCGCTTTCTCAAATGGAAAACGTGAGAATTAAATACGCCTGTGATTTATTGATTGAAAAAGCGGAAGAAAAGAAAGCGAAATATCCTAAAATTGAAAATATAATCACGGATTATAAAGTGGCGCTTGCGGACGACGAAGTGGACGCGGTATTTGTTTTGACGCCCAACTATGCACATTACACGATAACGATGGATGCGTTAAAGGCAGGGAAACACGTGCTCTGTGAAAAGCCTATTACGGTAAATTATGCGCTTTCCGTAGAGATGGCAGAGGAAGCAAAAAAACAGGGCAAAATTCTTGATATAGGTGTATGTAACCGTTATCAAAAATCGGTGGAAATGCTGCGCGAATGGGCAGATGCAGGGAAATTCGGTAACATTTATCACGTATATTGTTCTTTCCGTGATTTCAGAAATATTCCTGGGCTTGGCGGCGCATTCACGACGAAATCGCAATCGGGCGGCGGTGTTTTGATTGACTGGGGAATCCATTTCCTCGATTTGATTTTGTACGTGCTTGGCGGCGCCAAAGTAAAGAGCGTTACTTGCGACGCGTACAATGAAATGGCAAAGGACATGAAATCGTATAAATATCACGGTATGTGGGCGGAGGATACCTCAGATATAGAAAACGGAACGAACGACGTAGACGATTTTATCACGGGGCATATTCGTACCGATAAGGCAAGTATTTCCTTTAACGGCGCGTGGGCGCAAAACATCAATAAATACGAGCTGTTTATTGACTTTATGGGGGATAAAGGCGGCGCGCGTTTGACCTACGGCGGCAAATTTGAATTTTATGATGGGCAAACGCTTGAAACCATCAATCCCGAATATGATATTCCGAATATGTATCTTTGCGAAGATACGGCGTTTATTCAGTCCATTGAAACGGGCGTAAAGGATAAGAACAATATCGATAACATTCTCGAAAGTATGAAATTGCTCGACGCATTGTATACGTCTGCAGAAAAGAAAGAGGAGATTAGATTCTAATGAAAGCGGTTGGATTTATCGATTATTTTTTGAATGAATGGCACGCCAACGAATACCCCAGCATGATTAAGGCGTATAACGAGAAAAACGGAACGGATTATCAAGTGAAATACGCTTGGGCGGAAATGGATATTCCAGGTGGAATGAGCACCGATGAATGGTGCGAGCTTCACGATGTTATTCGCTGTAATTCCATTGAAGAATTGTGTGAAAAATGCGACTATGTTATCGTGCTTTCTCCCTCTAATCCTGAGAAACATTTAGGATATGCAGAAAAGGTATTTAAGTGCGGAAAAAGCCCTTATATAGACAAAACGTTTGCTCCCGATTATGCAACGGCAAAGGAAATCTATTCGCTTGCGGAAAAGTACGGCGTAAAGTTTTTCACAAGCTCCGCTTTGCGTTACGCAGAGGAACTCAACGCGTACATGGGTACCGCAAAAGCTATTTTTACGGTAGGCGGCGGCTCGAATTTGGACGAGTATATCATTCACCAAATCGAAATGGCAGTAAAGTGTTTGGGTATCGGTGCGGAAAAGGTACGCTATGAGAAAAATGCCGACCAAGAATGGGCGGAAATCGCTTATGCGGACGGTAGATATGCAAGAATGTTGTTTGCGCCCTGTATGCCGTTTGCCGCAACGGTTTCGGCTGCGGATGGAACGAAATATTTGCCTATCAATTCGGCGTTTTTCGATAATTTGATTGCGGATATTTTCCATTTCTTTGAAACGGGGGAAACTTCTTTCTGTGGTTCAGAAACGTTGGAAGTTATGAAAATCCGCGAAGCGATTATCAAAGCAAAATCTGAGGCGGGTGTATGGCTGAAGCTATAAAAAA
>JAZRFV010000040.1:0-4472 GCA_045643825.1 Candidatus Scatosoma sp. | reverse complement strand
ATGCTCTACCGTGCGGCAGGTAATGACGTGCGCCATCAAATCAAGCTCGGTTTAGCAACGAGTAAAGATGGTATAAATTTCGTCCGTCAAAGCAATAAGCCTGCGTTTGAAGGCAGCCATGAAGAACCTGACGGCGGTTGTGTGGAAGATCCTCGTCTTATGAAGATAGGGGATATGTATTACATGACCTATGCGGCAAGAGCGTATGCGCCCGGTCAATACTGGCTTATGGAATATATCGAGGGTGTTTCCAAGGCACCCACGTATATGGATGAAACGGACGTATGCGGTGAAGAATTGCCTGCGTTTGCGAAAAACAATATCACCGTAACCTATCTTGCAGCAACGAAAGATTTTAAGGTGTATAAGAAGTTTGGACGCATCACCGAAGCAACGGTTGACGACCGCGATGTATATCTTTTCCCGGAAAAGATAGGGGGCAGGTATGCGATGATTAGCCGTCCGAAGTTCAAAAATGCAGGCGTGAAGATGCCTTCGATTTGGATTTCGTTTGGTGATGACCTTATTGAATACGATAAGCCCGAACTCCTTATGACAGGGGAACAGTGGTGGGAATGTCAGCGTATGGGCGGCGGTACTCCCCCGATTAAAACGGAATACGGTTGGTTTATGCTCTATCACGGCGTTGACGAAAAAGGTATTTATCGTGTGGGTGCCGTTTTGATGGATTTGGAAGATCCCAGAAAGATTATCGCAAGAACGAAAGATTATCTTATGGAACCTGAACACGATTACGAAACCTGCGGTATTTATGAAGGCTGTGTATTCCCTACGGGTACGGTGGTAAAAGACGGCACGCTGTATGTATATTACGGTACGGCAGATACGTATATCGGGTTGGCAACGGCAGATTTTAACGAGTTGTTGAATTATTTGACGACGGAATGCAAAGTGAACTAAAATGGAAAAAGCGTATTTAACTTGGATTGAAAATTGTAAACAAAACAAAGAGCTTTACGATGAGTTAATATCCATTAAAGGAAAGGAAGCGGAAATATCGGATAGATTTTATCGTGGATTAGAATTTGGAACGGGCGGCTTGCGCGGAACGATAGGGGCAGGTACGAACCGAATGAATATTTACACCGTAGGGAGAGCTACTTTTGGCTTTGGGAAGTATCTTAAAGAAAAATGGAAGAATCCGAGTGTAGCTATTGCTTACGACAGTCGTTATAAATCACGTGAGTTTGCGTTTTTGGCGGCAAATATTTTGTCGTCAATGGGTGTTAAGGCATACGTTTTTAATGAGCTTACGCCTACACCTGTATTGTCTTATGCTGTTAGAGCTTTGAAGACTTGCGGTGGTATTGTAATTACAGCTAGCCATAACCCGAAAGAATATAACGGCTATAAGGTGTATAACGAAAATGGTTGCCAAATTACGGATGAAGCCGCAAAGGAGATTACGAATGCGATTGAAGGGTTTGGTTATTTTGAACCTTATACACCCAACGATAATTTGGTGAACATTCTTGACGATGCGATCTTTGAACAATTTTTAAGTGAAATACAGACGCTTTCGTTAAGGAAGGTTGAAAAACAGTTTTTACCTAAAATTGTTTATACACCTTTGCATGGAACCGGTCGAAGATATGTTTTGGAAATCTTAAATCGAATTGGTGTTTCCGATGTCGTTTTGGTGAAAGAACAAGAGATGCCCGATAGTGCGTTTACCACTTGTCCTTATCCAAATCCCGAAGAACGAGAAGCAATGACATTGGCTTTGCAATATGCGAAAGCTTGCGATGCGGATATGTTTTTTGCGACGGATCCCGATGCTGACAGAATTGGCATTGCGGTTAAAGAAGCGGTGGGTGAATATCGTTTCTTAAACGGGAATGAAACGGGGATTTTGTTGATGGATTATATGCTTTCGGCGAAGGCTGAAAACGGAACGCTTGGACAAGATGCTACCGTAATCAAGACGATCGTAACAACGGATATGGCGTTTGAAGTGGCGAAAAATTATGGGGTTCAAGTGGCGGAAGTTTTAACCGGGTTCAAATACATCGGTGAAAAAATGGACGAAACGGATAACTTTGTAATGGGTATGGAAGAAAGCTACGGTTATCTTGTTGGGAAACACGCAAGGGATAAAGATGCGGTTTCTGCGGCAATGTTGATTGTAGAGATGTGTGCCTACTATAAAGCGCAAGGCAAAACGCTTGCAGAAGCTTTAGATGGCTTGTATAGTAAGTACGGACATTATAAAACGGAATTAATTTCTATCAAATATCCTGGTGAAAAAGGGATGAATGATATGAGGTTAATCTTAAATGGTATTCGCAATACTCCCATAAAGACATTGTTAGGCAAAGAGGTTGAGTATTCCGATTTCTTACAAGGTGTGAATAATTTACCTAAGAGTAATGTTTTGAGATTTAGGAATGAAGACGTAAATGTTATATTCCGTCCAAGCGGAACAGAACCTAAATTAAAAATATACTTGCAAGTAAAAACGAGAGATGAGGCATTGTTAAATCAAACAATGAATTCATTGAAGAAAGAATTAGATTGGATAATAAATGTATAACATATTGCGGTAGAGCATATGAGAATAATCAAGGAGATATTCTTCGATGTTAGAAAAAAGTAAAATGGCGATATCTTTCGATACAAAAGGTTCGATAGAATCATTGCTTTATAATGGAAAACAGTTTATAGGGAAAAAAGTACCTCTTTTCCAAATACGTTTAAGAAAACGCGGTGAAACGGTAGATGTATTCTCCGAAATGGCAAATACCATTTTGAAAGAAGAAAAAGCCGATACGATTACTTTTTCCTTTTCCGATTTTATTGATTACAACTTAAAAGCAGTGGTAAAAGTTGCAATCAATAAAACCATCACATGGAAAATTTCAATCGAAAATAATACCGACTATATTGTGGAATGGGTGGGGTTGCCCGAACTTGTTACGGCAAACGATTTGATTGCACAAGGCGGTAAAGCGCGCGTCTTATATGGCGTAAACGAAGGGACGATTATTGAAGACGTGCATAGACATAATTATACCGAGCCGAGTTATCCTAGTGAAGGCTTGATGGGCTTATTCCCTGCTGTTGTGGAGTCCCCATTTATGGCGTATTATGAAAAAGATGGTGCTGGTTTATATATGGGCGCACATGATACGACTGGGAATTTGAAAGCAATTGATTTCCATGCGGTCGATAACGATTATATCAAATTCCATTTCCGTTTGTATGCCGCGATCGAGCCTAATACCAGTTATGAGATGCCTTATGAAATGGTTTGGCAATTCTTCTCGGGGGATTGGCAAGATGCAGCCGAAATTTATAGAGAATGGTTTGAACAAAACTCGTCTAAAGAGTTTGTGAAAATTGAGAATGATGAAACCCTGCCTGAGTGGTATAAGGAATCGTTTGTGGTGCTTACCTATCCGATTCGCGGAAGACATGATACCGACTTAATCGTTCCAAATAAATTATATCCGTATAATAATGCACTTCCCCATATTGATAGAATTTCAAAAGAATTGGATTCTAATTTGCTGGTTCTTTTGATGCATTGGGAAGGGACGGCGCCTTGGGCACCCCCTTACGTATGGCCGCCTTATGGTGGGGAAGAAGAATTCAAAGGGTTCATTGAAGAAGTTCATGCACGCGGACATGCATTCGGGGTGTATTGTAGCGGAACGGGTTACACAATGCAAAGTAAATTGATGGAATATGGTCAAACGGAAACGTTTAAGGAAAATGAATTGCATCAATTTATGTGTTTAGCACCGGATGGAACCTTACCCGATTCTCATATTTGCCCTGCACAGCGTGTTGGTTATGATATGTGTATTTCTCAAGATTTCACGAAGGCAATTTTGATGAACGAAACCATTCAAATGGCGCAATCGGGCATTGATTACATTCAATTGCTTGACCAAAACCATGGTGGAACGCCATATTTCTGTTATAGTGAAACGCATGGGCATCCGCCTGTTCCCGGATTATGGCAGGTAAATGAAATGAAGGAATTCTTACAGGAATTGCTTCAGGAAATCAAGGATACAACTGGCAAAGAAGTGTTGTTGGGTTGTGAATCTGCGGCAGCGGAAACCTATGTTCCTTATTTGAGATTGAGTGATAACCGCTTTAATCTTAATTATGCGGAAGGTTGGCCGACTCCTGTATATTCCTATGTTTACCACGAATATGTGAATAATTTCTCTGGAAATGGGGTTTGCAATAACTGGTTTGCAGGTGACGTTGAAAAATATCCCGCAGCGTTATTGTTGCGAATGGCATATTCCTTTGTAATCGGTGATTTGTTTACTTTGGTAATCAATGAGGATGGCGATGTTGCTTGGAACTGGGGATATAGAGAACTGGATATTCCCAAGCAAGAACCGATTTTCAAATTTGTAAAAGATGCGAATCATTTGAGAAAGGAGCAGAAGAAATATCTTTGCTTCGGTAAAATGATAAAAGGGCCAAAGTTG
>JAZRFV010000039.1:0-34576 GCA_045643825.1 Candidatus Scatosoma sp. | reverse complement strand
TATCAAACTCGCACCCCTTCGCGTTGTGCACCGTCATGATGGGGATACGGTGCTCCCTCTCAATCAGTAAATCGGTACGACTGCCCGACAAGTCCGCACGGGCTATGAATTCTCGTAAAAACGTCTCCGCATTTTCACCATCAGCGACGCGGAAATGTGCACACAAATCCATTAAGGCATGCCGTTCGCCATCCGTTTTCGCCTTTACATCCATACCCAACTTCTCAATGATGGCGGTTAAAATGTTCAGCGGTGGCTCTACCTTCATACGGGCCGTCAAATCGGATAAAAACGCATACAGCTTTTCAAATTTATCCTTATGCTTGGCGCAAACGGACTGCCTTTCCAACGCCGTAGGGATAACGTCCTCCGCAATCATACGGCAAAGTACCTTCCCCGTCGCCACGATATCGCCATAGGCGTTGTGAGCCGCCTCGTTTACAATACCATACTTTTCACATAAGGTGGATAACTTAAAGTTAGGCAAATCCGCGTGGAATTGCTTCGCTATCGTCAAGGTGTCGTACTCACCTTGGATATCCAAAGGCGGTAAATCGTTGTCCTTGAGCTGTCTTGCGACCAAGGGACAATCAAAGCGGAAGCTGTTATGTCCAACCAAAACCGCACCCTTTACAAACGCAGAAAACTCCGTCAATGCCTCTTTTGCCGTCACACCGCCGTGGGTGGTGATATACTCCATATCAAACCCGTGGGTGGCGTATGCCCCTTCCCCGATGGGGATGGTGGGTACGATCATTTTCTCGAAGGTTTCCGTTACCTCGCCTTGTGCGTTGATACGGATTGCCGCCAACTGCACCATCTCATCCTTCGATAAATCCAGCCCCGTCGTTTCGGTATCGTACACGACGATATCCCCCTTGTGGAAGGATTCAATCAATACATGGTATGGCTCTTCATGGGTATAGGTCTGTTTTTCCAAAAAGGAAACGATGGACACGCCTACCCGATTTTGAAGGCGCAACCACTCCAACGTCTTCCCTCCGACAAGGCGTACGTACTTCTCGGTGATGCGCTCCATACTCACACGGTCGGTAGGGTTGAGCAGTAATTTCACCATCGCCAAAACGTCCTTCACGATGGGCTTTTTATAAAATTGCATATCCTCTTCCGCCGTAAAAAAACGTAATTGCTGTTCTATCGGGTAGAATTGATTACACTCCTCAAAAGCGCGCGCAAGCGAGCTTACGTAAAAATTCGACCGAGCGATAACGCTTAACGAGGTTACCCCCTGCTCGACGTTTTTACGGATATAGCGGTAAATTTGCGCCGCCTCCTCCTTGCGGTTGTCAAAGCCCATACAATAGATTTTATCCCCTGCGTCAGGGCTTGCAATTTGCACGTCTTTGGGGCAATATTTCCCCACCAAGTCGGGATAGGTTGCACAAAGATAAGCAAAACTTGCCGCCGTCAGCGATTGCGTGGAGCGGTAATTTTGCGACAGCATATATATCTTCGCGTGGTAATTCTCAATAAAATCAGGTAAAACCATTTCAGGGCTTGCCCCACGCCAACCGTAAATCGATTGAAAGAAATCCCCGCACATCATTACCTTGTTTTCCGCAAACAAATGCTTCAATACGGTATATTCAATCGTGCTGGTATCCTGCATCTCGTCGACGGTGATATAGCGGTATTTTTTCGCCCAATATTTACGAGTTTCCTCGTCCTTTAAGGCACGCAGGGCGAATAAAATCAAATCGTCATAATCAACCCGATTGCTTTGTCGAAGGTAGTCCTCGTATGCAAAAACAAGCTTTCCTGCATGTTTTTTCATGGCGGATAAAAAGGCTTCATCACATACCTGCCACCCTTGTTTTGCAAAAACCGAGGTCAACGCCTCGCATTGCTCCGCGCGGTGTCGCTGTAAAAAATCGAAGGCTTTTTGATGATCTTCCGTCTCATTTTCGGTGTAGAAGCCCTGTTCCTCGCGGATATGCTTTAACGCGCTGACAAAATTACGCAGCCCGCCCTTTTTACCCAAAATTTCGAAATGCGTATCCTCAAGCCCCTCATCCGTCTCAGAGGAAGGTGTTTTTCCACTCTCCCACCAAGCAAACTGCGAGGATAAAATACTATTCAACAGCTCGTCCGCATCCAACTCGTCACAGACGACAACGTCGGTGTAACGGGCGCCGTTTTTGCGGCTCTCCTCACGCATTAACTGATAACAAAAGCCGTGAATGGTGCGGATCTCTACCTCTCCAGCCCGCTCGCCAACGTATCGAGAAATGTCCTCACGCATTTCCTCACACGCCTTCACGGTAAAGGTCAAACAGAGGATTTCGTTGGGTTTTGCGCGCCCCGTCTCGATGATATTCGCAACCCGTTTGGCAACGGTAAAGGTTTTCCCCGTGCCTGCGCTGGCAAACAATATTATGTTGTTGTCTAAATCGTCTACCACACGCTGCTGCGCTTCATTCGGCTTCCGCACGCGACTTTACCCCCATTTTCCTAATTTTCAACATTATACCACGACCGATGGAAAAAGTCAATATCCCCCCAAAAAAACCTGACGCAAAAAAATAACCCCTGCCAACCTGACAGGGGTGTATCTTTCGTATTCAGTTGTAAGAGCGCGCTCTTTCTTTTTTATAATCCGTGTCTTTTTGAACTTAATTTCCTTGTGGTCTGCCCACGCTACTATTACGGATCTCTATCTTATTCGCGCCCCTCACATATTGCGTTCATTGGACTGTTACCTCGCTTTATATTCTTTGTTAAAGTACCTTCTTGACGTAGGATTAAAAATCATCTCTCCGTACCTCCTTTAACAATCTTCTCTCAATTACCGCCGACCTCTCGTCGGTGGAAATTTACGTGTACGTCGGAGTATCCCCGTCCTTTTTAAGTTTTCTTGAAGCTACAACAAACATCGTCGTATACCTCCTTTTCACTTATTCTCCGTTTCTTTCGTTCCACGGAAACGCCTTCCGAGCACAGGAAGCTTTCTTTACAACTTCCGACTCACGCTTTCGCGTATGGGGGTTTTAGGCTACTCTTTTTAGGCAAAGGCCTCATCTTGGGAAGGAATCATCGCTTTTCGTACCCTCCTTTCTTTTATTTCTTGCCGTATCCCTACGGCCACCTGCCAGCCTCCTGCTGGCCACTCCTTATGAGTTCATCGGTTTACCCTCTCTTTTTTGTAAGAATGAAACATTTTTTGTTCGTTTCTATCTTTTGTACCTTTATTATATCAAATATTTTTCGTTTGTCAAGGGGTTTTTGAAAAATTTTTTATGCATTTTTTAGATTTCTTTAATTTATATTTTCGATTATAATGTGCAGTATGATTTGCTTTACCGATTTTAAAGGCAAAAATAAAGGGAAAAACCTTACGATTTTCCCCTAAAATTTGGTTAAATTTTTCTTGCGAAGCGGTTTAACAGCTCCTTATCCTGCAACAGAACGCCGCCTCCTAAAACGGTTGCGTATTGCGGTTCTTCCGTAAGGTGGTAACGCATATTCAACTTCCCTGCCACGTATTGAGGGGCCTGGGTAAGCTTCATTACGCCACCCGAAAGGTAAACGCCGTTGCGGTGCACCGCCGCCGCGACCTCCGCAGGTAAATTCCACAAAACGCCCATTGCATAATCCACAATTTGATCCATGCACATGCGTATCGTGGGTTTAATATGTGAGGATTGCACCGATTTAGACGCCGGCTGGTAGTTTTCAGCAGAGCTGCCTTCCACCACCATTGCGCCGCCCGAACCTGCCGCCAAAGAACCGATATTATTTTTCATTCTTTCCGCAGTCAATTCCCCGATGGTCAATTGATGTTCATCGCGCATGGTTTTCATAATACTCTTGTCAATCTTTGATCCGCCGATATTCAAGGCAATGCCTGCGATAATTCCGTTTGCGGATACAACCGCCGCGTTGGCAACACCGCCACCGATATCCAAACAAAAGATGGGTTCCGTTTCACTCAACGCCGCACCCCCGCCGAGCGCTGCAAGGTAAGGCTGTTCCACGAAACGCACCTTACGAAGGTCACATTCCTCCGTGACAGCGATATATTCCGTCAACTGTTCTTCCGACAAGCCACAGGGGATCGCGATTAATATCAACGCCTTTTTTAATGCCGATCTCGTGATACCGATACGGGATAAAAACTCCTTCAGCATACTCGCCGCAAGCGTCCTATCCACGATAACGCCGTCTTGGATGGGTTTCACAATCTTCGTATATTCCGCGGTTTTACCGATTAAGTTTTTCGCCTCTTTACCGATTGCCTTGATTTCCAAATCCTCGCTCACAGCAATACAAGAAGGCTCTGCAAGGACGATACCGCTGTTTGTATCCGCGCGGTAAATCTTCGTCATGCTTGAACCAAAATCAATTGCTAACTTAACCATTGTCACCACCTTGTATATCCTTCATCATTTCTTTTACCAGCTCCATGGGGAACCCCACGACGTTGGTGTAGCTGCCTTCAATCCGCTCTACCAAGCCGCCGTCCTGAATCCCGTACGCCCCCGCCTTATCCATCGGGGAACCGCCCTGGATATATTCCTTTATCCATTCGTCGGTTAAATCGTTGAAATATACAGCCGTCTTCTCCGCGCGCGTATCTATGAAATAACCATCCTCGTCCTGACGGACAAAACAAACCCCCGTGTACACCGCATGTGCCTTGCCCGAAAGCATCTTCAACATACGAAAAGCATCCGCCTCGTCCTTGGGTTTTCCGAGCACTTTTCCGTCAAATGCCACTACCGTGTCCGAGCCTACGACCATTTTCCCCTTATTTTCGGGACGGGACGAAACCTCTTTTGCCTTCAACTCCGCCAACGCTTTTACCAGCATTTCTGGGGTGAAATCCCCCACTAAATTTTCATCGGCAAGGGAGGGGATAATATCAAATTCTTCGATAAGCTCCGCCAGAAGTTCCTTGCGCCGCGGAGACGCGCTTGCCAAAATCCATTTCATAATGCCTGTAAAAATTCCTCAACGGCAAAGCCGTCCGCTATGGAAAAGCCGCCCATTCCACTTTCGCAAGGAAAAGGCGGCATCGTTCATTCTACTTTAAAGTATTTCCAAATTCTTCTTAAACGCACGCTTAAATTCAGGGTTTGCCGCAATCGCATCGCGGATTTCCAACGCCGCATCGCCTGCAACCATCGTCTTCATAATTACGGAATCGCCTAAAACGTCACAATTCAAGCCCGTTACCATACCGCAATGGCTTCTATCCAAGCTTTCCGCAATACGGAGCAATACGCCCAACTTCTTCACAGCATCAAGGTCCTCGTCGGTAACGATTCCCTTATATTTTTGCCATTCGATAAGAGGAATATCCTCACGGTTGTGACAGCCTGCTACAAACGCCGCCAACACGATTTCACGGTGCGTTGCGCCATAAATGGAAGAGTTCAAAATGGTATAACAGCTATGTTTTGCGTGGCTGTAATATCTCATACGGATACCACAATCGTGCAAGCTTGCCGCAATCTTCAAAAGCTTCAAATACTGACGGGAGAACTTATGCAATACACGCAATTGCTTGAACAATTGCACGGAGAGCTGCATAACGTGTTCCACGTGCTTGGGATCACATTCGTAATATTTCACCAAACGGTCAAGCGAGTAGGAAAGCACGTCAGAGATGGGCTTTTCTACCGTGATAGGCAACGCCTGGTTTACCATCAAGCCTTCACGCAAACCGCAACCGCCAATCGTGAATTCCTGTACGTTCATACGATCTACGAAGGATTTGATAATCGCCATCGCTGCGGGCATAATATCCGCACGTGCAGGGGAAAGACCTTTGATTTTCTTTCTCTTGTCTACGTCCAACACCTTCAACATATCGTAAATGCCCGTGAAATCTTCCGTGGACATTTTGTAGTTGTGGGGCATTTCCAAGGGATATTTGCGCACCAAACGGTTGATTTTGAAAAGGTTTCTAAACGAACCGCCAACACCGATCATCTGCGCCTCGGGATCCACCTCCGAAAGCCAAGGAATTTTCTTGAGCTGTTCAGTGAAGAATTCCTCTACGTGCATAGCCGCTTCTTCGGGCGTCGCATCGTTCGCGAAAAGGTCGGTAAGGGTTACCGCTCCAAAAGGCAAGGACGCAAAACCAAGTACGTTACGTCTATTGTAGTAAATAATCTTCGTGCTGCCGCCGCCGATTTCCAAAATCAAGCCCTTGGGAATATCCATCGAGTTGATAACACCACGATATACCAAGAGTGCCTCTTCTTCTTCCGAAAGCACACGGATGGTGATGTTACAGCTTACCTGAATTTCATCCAAGAAGGAGCGTTGATTTTTTGCGCGACGAACCGCCGCCGTACCTACTGCGATGATACGTTCTACGCCACTTGCATCGCAAAGTCTTTTAAACATTTTTAACGTTTTAATCGTTTCCGCAATACGCTGGGGCTTCAAGAAACCGTCTCTGTCCATATCCTGGCCAAGACGTACACTTTCCTTCAGCTCGTCCACCACCATGTAATGTCCTTCCGCGAACATATCCACGATAAGAAGTCGTGCCGTATTCGAACCTAAATCAATGATACCAATTCTTTCCACTAGTACTACCTCAATCTATTGAAAAGCCTCTCATCAAAAGGCCTTCACCTAACTTTCTTTGTGTATTTTTTGGGGCATTTTTTGCTTTTTGCAACTTTTCGCCCCTTTCCCCATTTTATTTCCATTAGTTTACCACATAAAACCTAATTTGTAAATACCCTTTTGGAAATTTTTTTCAGCGTTTTCTTATTTTTTTTTATTTTGCATAAAATAAAGCGTTTTTTTAGGACAAATTGCACACGCGCAAAAGGAAAATTGTCCGTAAATTCCTCACGAAAACAAGAAAATCGCCCCACGCGTTTTTACAGCGTGAGGCGTTGGTTTATTCACTTAACAAAAGAGCCTTCAAGCCCTCGAAATCGTCGAAGATATAGGCAGGCTTTGACGAGATAAATTCCTCCTCGTTTTCCGCATATCCGACACGGAGCATTGCGCAGTCCATACCGTGTTCTCTCGCCCCTTCTACGTCGTGGAAACGGTCCCCGACCATAAGGCATTCCTCCGCCGTCGCGCCAAGGCGTTTCATTGCCTCGGCAATCACGTCCGCCTTCGTCGGCAAACTGCCGTCCATTCCGCATCCAACCTCCACGTCCATGTAGGGCGCAAAGCCGAATTTTTCGGAAATTTTCGCCGCATACACGATAGGTTTCGAGGTTGCAAGTGCGAGCTTATACCCCGCTTCTTTTAAAGCCTTCAGCGTTTTCACCGCCCCGTCGATTGCATCGTTTTCCTGCCAACCGATTACCGAATAACGCTCGCGGTAATTCGCCGTGGCAATCCTTGCCGTTTCCTCGTCCATACCAAAATAATTTTGAAAGGAATACATCAAGGAAGGCCCGATACAACGGCGCAATTGATCCATCCTCGCCTCAGGCAAACCCATCTTTTCCAAGGCGTAGCGGAAACACCCGTAGATACCGGGGTGAGAGTGGGTTAAAGTGCCGTCTAAATCAAATAAAACATAACGATATTTTTTCATAACGGAATGAGTATAGCAAATTCTTCGGTTTTTGTCAATCCATTTGCGGTTTGAAGGTACGGTAAGTGGTGACAAACGCCAAAAAAATCAAAAAAAGCCCGAACCCTTTACGCAAAATATCCGACGGCAGGGCCGTCGCCAGCAATACCCCAAGGGCGGAAGAAAGGATCGCAGGTAAAACGCCCCACAGCAGTCCTTTTGTTTCCAAAAGCCCGTTATCTGCATGGGTTTTCAAGGCGAAAAGGCTCATGGGGAAAAAGGAAAATAGGTTTGCGCATTGAGCGATTTTTTGTTCCACACCGCCCACCAAAACGAGTAAAGGAATGGTAACGGTGCCACCGCCCATACCCATACCAGCAGGGATACCACCAAGAAAGCCTAAAAGTAGATAGAGATAGAAAGACATATGTAGAGTGAAGTTGTGGCAGAGCCACAGTCAAGTTTTCGCACAAGCGAAAGTGAAGTTCGTAAACGAGTGAAGTTTTGCTGACGCAAAGTGAAGTTTTTTGCGTCCCGCAAAAAGTTATTGCTATATTAATAACAGCCACAACTTGCCGACAGGCAAACTTCACTACGCCGCAGGCGTAACTTCACCCAAAAATCAAAAACCCTCCCGCCACCACCTGCAAAATCGCAAATACGATATTCACCGCTTTGACGGGCATTTTTCCAAGCAATTTCGCACCCAAAAATCCCCCTGCTGTCACGCCAAGCGCCGTTGGAATCAACACACCGCTACGATAATACCCCTGGGTTACGTACAGGATAAACGACAAAATGGATATGGGCAAAATCCACAAAATTGCCGTTGCGTGCGCCCGTTTTTCCGTCAAGCCCACACGCTGTAACAAGGGTACGGCAAGCATTCCACCACCCCCGCCGAATAACCCGTTGGCAAGCCCTACCGCAGTACCGCAAAAGCCACTTTGTAGATTTTTTCGCAAACTTTTTTCCATAATTCCCCTATATACATTATATAATGCGTATTTTTTTCGAAAATATCCAACTTTTTCTTCGTTTTTGTGGCATAAATGCTTGCCAAAGAGTTGCGTTTTGTATTAAAATAATAGGGTGTAGGATTGCATAGGTCGGCTTCTCGCCATTTTGCGGAAACCCACGGCATTTTTACACAATCGGATAAGAAAAACAAATAAACCAAAGGTGGTTATATGAGAACAACTAACAACAACCGCAAGAGTAAGTTTCTTGCATTCCTTTTATCGGTAATGGTGGTAACGTCCGCAGGTGCAGTGTTTGCCTCCTGTAAGGACAGCGCCGACACCTCGTCGTCCTCTTCCTCCTCCGTAACTGAAGAAAAGGAAGAAACCAAAAAAGATACCGGTGCTATTAAAAACGCGAACTTCGATTTCACCACGACGACCAAAACGACCGTAATCGGTACCTCCGTTACGGGTTGGAGCCGTTCGGTATATTCGACCTCCTCCGGTTCGGCAAGCTCTTCTAAATCGGCAAGCGGCGTTATCGACGTTTCCGCTGATAAGTGGAGCTATATGACGGAGTCTGCATTCACGAAGGAACAGCTCGAGGCTATGTCCGATGCAGAAGCGATTGAAAAGTGGGATACCTTCAAGGTGAAAGACAAGCTCGCTTATTACGATATTTGGAAAGCAAGAGAAGACAACAAGGAAAAGACGATTTCCACCGACTTCTCCGCTTACGAATCCATCAACATCGACGAAGAAGACATCCCTACCGTTGCTAACCCTGGTAAGGCCCCCGAATCGGAAGATGACAGCGTTTTGATGATTCACAACCACTACTACACCTCTTCCAGCAAGAAAGATCAGCTTGTAGGTACGGCGCAGAAGTACACCTCTTCCTCCACCGTTACCGTTGCCGCAGGTACCTCCAAAAAGGTTTCCGTTTGGGTTAAGACGGCTGATTTAAAATCGGTATCCAGCGACGGCACGACGCAGGATGCAGTTGGTAAGGGCGCTTATATCAGCGTAAACCACTCCGTTGGCGGCAAGTCCCTTGACGCTTTCGAAGTAAAGAACATCAACACGAATGGCGAATGGAAGCAGTACACCTTCTACATTAAGGGTTCGTACTATGCAGACACCACCTTCTCGTTGGTGCTTGGTCTTGGCCAAGGCTCCACGACCGACCGTTTGGAATACGTAAACGGTTACGCATTCTTCGATAAGATCGTTTTGGAAGACCTTGACAACGCCGCTTTCGAAACCGAAACGGCAGGTATGGCAAAAGCTGACCTCGACGATGAAAAGGTGGACAAGACCATTGACGCTTACACCAAGGACGCTACGAAGTTCGCTATGGACTTCTACGGTACGAAGACCTGGGACACTGTGGATATGGCCGACGACCTTACTGGTACGGTAACCACCGCGAAACCCACGACGGTAAATCCCGAAGCAGCTACCACCGACGTTGCAAAGGTATTTGCAAACCAAACGGCAATCTCTACGGAAGCAGCTTCCAACGAATACCTTGGTTACGTTTACAACAACTTCTTCGATTTCGATAAAGAAAAAGATACGGATACCGACTTCGTAGGCGACAACGAAGTATTGATGTTCTTAAGCACCAACGGTACCGCTTACTCAATGAAGGATGCAATGAGCTTCACCCTCCCCGCGGCGAAGGATTACATGGCAATTTCCTTCTTCGTGAAGACCTCCGATTTGAACGGTGGTACGGGCGCAGGCGTTACCCTTACCAACGGCTTGAACAAGACCTCCTTCACCGCAATCGACACCTCCGATTTGGAAGGTGTTAAAATGGGCGATGACGAAGACGCTTACGACGGTTGGCAACAGGTATTCTTCTTCATGGAAAGAGACGAAGAAACGACGGGCGATTTAACCTTCACCCTCTCCTTCAACTACGGCCCTACCGAAATCGATACCAATACCGCAAGCAACAGCTTTGCACAAGGCTTTGCGGCATTCACGAAGTTCACCACCTATACGGGTATGACCGTACTTGAATACGAAACCGCAGCGACGGGTACGTATGCAAAGAAAGTTGTATTGAAGGCAGACGAAGAAGACAAGGCTGCTGGTAACAGCGGTTTCGACTCCGCAACAGGCGTTCCTTCCAATGCTTTGGAAAACGGTCTTGCAATTCCTCAAAACTACAAGGGCGTTTACAACGACAGCGCTCGTGTAAAGGATACGACGGCTGAAGACCTTGAAAGTGGCGACGATAAGCTTGCTTACAACAACTACAACGGCGATGCAGGCTTGATCAATAGAGAAAAGTTCCTCGAATACTTCGGCACCAACACCGACGCTTGGTTGACCTCCTTGAAGGCAACTGCACCTGCAGGCGCTGATGCGGCAGCTGTTTGGGAATATCACTTCGGTGATGCTCTCGGCACCGCAACCCAACCCCTCGTAATCATGAACGATACGACGGCAACGAAGTCCTACGGCTTCATCGGTACGGAAAAATCCACCTCTGAAGAATACACGGCTGTATCCCTTCGCGTGAAGACCTTCAACGCAAGCGCATCCGTATATCTCATCGATATGAGCGATGATTCCTATCAATCGGTACTCTCCGTAAGCAGGGCTCTTACCTACTGGTATGACGACGACGGTAACGTATGCACGGGCGATCCTTCCAAGAACAGCTCCACGATTGCGTTCAAGCTTCAAAAGAACGGCTTGTACAAAGCAAACAAGAACTGGGAAAGCTATGAAAAGCTTGGCGATATGAAGGATATGTATTTCGCTAACCTTTCCGCTTATACCGAATCGAACGGTATCCTCTATGCGGCGGCTGACAGCGCTATCCACGATTACTACGATTATACCTGGAACCGTGAAATGTTCTACAAACACGGCGAAAACTACTACACCGAAGCAAACGGTGCGGGCGATAAGGTAATCGACTTCGCTTCCATCACGAAAGACGTTGCAGAAAACGGCATCTTGCCCGCTCGTTACACAGCTCAAGCAAAGCAGGAATTGAAGATTGAAAACATCAATACGAACGGCGAATGGGCAACCGTAACCTTCTACATCCATCAAGGCTCGGCTGCAAAGAACTACCGTTTGGAAGTTTGGAGCGGTACGAGAACGGGTAACCCCAACAAGGTAGCAAACGGCTACGTTGCATTCGACTCCAACCCTGGCGTTGATGCAAGCACCTTCGAAACCTTGTACGAAGAAGAATACAAGGACCTTGAAGGCATTACGAAATTCGACGGCGTATTCTCCTACTTCGATACCAACAAGCACGTAAGATACAATGCAGACCTTGACACGGATAAGAGCGGTAACGTATACGAAGAAAGCTTCGTTCCCTCCTCCTACACCGAAAGCCTTGCATTCCTTGCATACCTCAACAATAGAGGCGACAACATCTACGATATCTATGCAAACTACGCAGTATCCGAACAAACGGTAGCGGCGCAAGAAAAGACGGACGATACGGTAGAAGATAGCAGCGAAGAAGAAAAGGCTGAAAGCGAATTGAACGTATGGCTCCTTGCAAGCTCGATTGCAGTTGCAGGTGTACTCGTTCTTGCGGTTGTAAGTATCATCGCTCGTAAAGTGATTGAAAGCTACAAGAAAAAACACGGTGCAAGAGCACGCAAAACGGTAAAAGAAAAGAAAGTTTCTACCGCGAAGAAAGTAGAAAAGAAAGTTGACGAGGACAGCCCTTACAACGACTAATCTAACCGACTAAATGAAAAACGGCCTACCACACGGTAGGTCGTTTCTTTTTCCTTATATATAATAATGTAGAAATGTACGCCTTCGGCAAAAAGGAGCGAAAACATAGTCCGTTTTCGCTCCTTTCTATTATATCCTTTTATTTCGTTCGTAAGCCCTTCGGGTAATGATTTTTCACCGTACCCCCTACCGCTTTGCCAAGCCCCAAGGGGAAACCGTTTACACACACGATACACCAACCGTTGTTTACCTCCGCATCAATGGTATCCCCACGCAGGTACTTTTCAAGACGGCTATCCGTTTCTTCCAAATCCACGACGTTTTTGCACTCCGATGCCTTCACGCACATCGCCAAGGAATGCGACGGCTCAAACCTGCCGTTCTTCACTTCGCCAAGGCGCACACCTACACGCAAAACGTTTAAACCCTTCCAGTCGAATACGCCTTCGGGCAACTCGTACAACATGCCGTTTACCTCATAAAGACGGGTGGCAAATTTTTCTTTGAAGAAGCTCTTTTCAAAATCGCGATATGCCTTTTCGCCGTCACGGGTGTAGGAAGGCTTTCCATCCTTAAGACGGCTGTCCCATTCCCCCGTCTTTGCGGTTTTCTCAAAGAGAGCGGCAAAATGCCCCTCTCCTTTCACCTTATGGGGGTACAATTTTTCCTGCTTGATAAGGCGCATTTCAGGGTGTTTTTGCAGGTAATCGCATACCTGCCCCTCGTCTTCTACGGTTGCAAAGGTGCAGGTGGAGTACGCCAAGCGTCCGCCTTCACGCAACATTTTGGTTGCCTCATCCAAAATACGGGCTTGTCGCTCTGCGCACAAGGTCACGTTTTCCTCGCTCCATTCCCCAAGGGCTTCCTCGGCATTTTTACGAAACATCCCTTCGCCAGAGCAAGGTGCATCCACCATAATTTTATCAAAGTAGCCCGCAAACTTTGTGGATAAATCCTCGGGCATTTCACTGATAACCACGGCATTTTTGATACCCATACGCTCTACGTTTTGCGACAAAATCTTCGCGCGGGAGGATATGGGCTCGTTCAAAACGATGATACCCTTGCCGTTCATCTTGCAGGCAAGCTGTGTTCCCTTTCCACCGGGTGCGGAGCAAAGGTCTAACACCCTTTCCCCCTCTTGCACCTCCAAAAGCGGAGCGGCACACATCGCCGACGGCTCCTGCGAGTAGAAGACACCCGCAGCATGATAAGGGGATCTTCCCACCTTCTCTTCAGCGGTATAAAAACCGTTTTCTTCCCACTCCACAGGCTCCAAAGTCCAAGGCAAAAGCGGTTTCAACGCATCCCTGCCCCCCTTCAATGGGTTCAAACGCACCCCTTTCAAGGGTGGATTGCCGTAAATGGCGAAAAACGCCTCCCATTCATTTTCGGGAAGCTGTTTTTTCATATTTTCAATAAATTGTTCGGGTAATTTTACCATAAATCCCCCATTTATTCCATTCCGATATACGAGGAAAATTCCTCGGTGGTAAGCACCCTACCCTTCACCGATTTCAGGCGCTGACCGTTTTCCCCTTCAAAGCATACGTAAACGTCGCATTCTTCCGCGCGAGAGGTAAAAAAGGCGCCCTGCGCAAACGCCGCCGACAGTAACTTTTTCGACAAAGGCAACTCAATTTCCAAGGGATGCGAGAAACAAATCGTTTTGTTTTTTAACAAACCGTCCTTGGAACGTCTGCGTTTTTCTTTATCCGCAAAACGATAGAACTCAATCTTCGCACGCTCACGGGCTTCCTTGCGCTTTTCCTGCTCCACACGGAACTTTTCCAACCCCACCGAGGTGGTAAGAGAAATTTCGTAGTTAGAAATCCGCCCCAAGGTAATGCCGTATTTTTTGATTAAATCGGGTAAAGTCGCCCCCTCGCCCTCCGCCTTACAAAGAGCTTCGGCGATACGCATCGTTGCGTAAGCGTCGTCCACCGCACGGTGCGCGGTAAATTCCACCCCAAGCTGTTCCGCAATCATGCCCAAACCGAACTGACGAGAGAAATCCCCCACGCGGTTCATATACAAAAACTGCGTATCCGCAAACTCAAAGGCAAAAGAAGGGAGCTGGAAACGCTTGCTTTCCAAATTGAGGTACTTCACGTCGTTCATGGTCGCATGCCCTACGACAAGGGTATCCGTATCCTGCAACAGCCCGTAGATTTTCTCCTTACGCTGTAAAAAGGTGGGATAATTTTTAAAGCCTGCGTACTCATACGGTAAAACAAGCCCTTGTTTCCCCTTACGGTCGGTCAAATGGAAACCGCCCTGCGGATTGATAAGAAGGTCTTCCTTTTCCAAAATATTAAATTTTTCATCGGTCAAGCAATACCCAAACGCACAAATCTTCGCGGCGTTTTTAGATACCACCGAACACTCGATATCGAAAAATAAATACTTCATAACACTTTTATTATAGCATAATTCTTTCATAAAGGCAAATTGTTTTATCCTCTTGCGATAAAAAACCGTAAAATAAGGGCAGGTACACGTTCAACGCATACCTGCCCCCTTCATTTTAATAAAACGGTTATACTTTCTCTAAACTACTTTTAGTGAATGCACGAAACTGACAACTAAAATGAGAGATAAGACACCATATTAGCTCCAAGATTATCTTGGCATGATCACCTTCTTGCCACCCATGTAAGGTTGCAAAGGTGCAGGGATGGTAACGCTACCGTCCGCCTGCAAGTGGTTTTCCACAAATGCAATCAACATACGAGGAGGTGCAACAACCGTGTTGTTCAAGGTGTGTGCAAGCTTCGTCTTGCCGTCTTCATCCTTGTAACGGATGCCCAAACGTCTTGCCTGTGCGTCCGTAAGGTTAGAACAAGAACCTACCTCGAAATACTTCTTCTGACGAGGGCTCCACGCTTCTACGTCACAGCTCTTGTATTTAAGGTCAGCAAGGTCACCCGAGCAGCAGCCAAGCTGTCTTACGGGGATTTCCATCGAACGGAACAATTCCACCGTGTAGCTCCAAAGCTTTTCATACCATTCGTCACTTTCTTCGGGACGGCAAACCACGATCATTTCCTGCTTTTCGAACTGGTGGATACGATAGATACCGCGTTCTTCGATACCGTGCGCACCCTTTTCCTTTCTGAAGCAAGGGGAGTAACTGGTCATTGCCATAGGCAATTTTTTACCGTCGATGATTTGCCCCATGAAACGGCCGATCATGGAGTGTTCACTGGTACCGATAAGGTACAAATCTTCACCCTCGATCTTGTACATCATGTTTTCCATTTCGTCGAAGCTCATAACACCCGAAACAACGTCACCGTGGATCATGTAAGGAGGGATTACGTAAGTAAAGCCCTTATCAATCATGAAATCACGTGCGTAGGAAAGTACAGCAGAGTGCAAACGAGCAATATCACCCGTCAAGTAGTAGAAGCCTTGACCAGAGGTACGGCGCGCCGCATCTACGTCAATACCATCCAACTTTTCAAGGATATCAAGGTGGTAAGGCACCTCGAAATCGGGAACAACTGCTTCACCGAAGCGTTGCAATTCTACGTTTTCTTCATCGTTTTTGCCGATGGGAACGTCCTTTGCGATAATGTTAGGGATCGCCATCATCGTTTTCTTGAGTGCAGCTTCCACCTCCGCACTTTCCGCTTCAATGGCAACAAGGCGTTCAGCATCCGCTTTTACCTGCGCTTTTACCTGCTCCGCCTCTTCCTTTTTACCTTCCTTCATCAACATACCCACTTGCTTGGAAAGGGTGTTTCTTGCCGCACGAAGTGCGTCCCCTTCCGCAATCAAGGCACGACGCTTGCCGTCAAGCTCCAACGCCTGATCAACAAGAGGAAGCTTATGATCTTGGAATTTTTTACGAATATTTTCTTTTACGAGCTCCGCATCCGTGCGGATAAGGTTAATATCAATCATTTTGACACCTCGATAATTATTTCTTACGTACCGTCGCCGACGAACTTCCCAAAAAGGATTTTTTAGGTGAAATTTGCCGACAAACAAACTGTTTAGCCTATTATACAACTTTTTCCGCGTAAAAGCAATTATTTCCCAACCGCTAAACCCGATTTCCTATAAAATTTCCGTAAAAACCTTGTATTTTTTATCGCAATGTGCTATAATAGTGCCGATATATCCTTAAAAGGATATAATTTTCGGAGTGTTACGTATATGAAAACTGACAACAAACAAACGGAACAACTCTCCAAAGAGGAAAAAAATCATAAGAATTTCCTCGAGCTGTTTCCGAAAATGAAGAAAAAGAAAACACCTTCGACCATCGCGGCGAACGTGCAACGTTTCAACGCCTCGGCAAACGAGGGCTTGACCACGGCGCAGGTAGACGAGCGTGTCAACCAAGGCTTGGTCAATAAGACGGGCAAGAAACAATCGAAAACCTATCTTGGTATTATCCTTGGCAATATTTTCACGGGGTTCAACATCCTTTGTGCCATCGCGGCGGTAGCCTTGGCTTTGGCCCGCGCTCCCTTGTCGCAATACCTCTTTGTGGTAATCTTCCTCGTCAATACCCTGGTGGCGATTTTCCTCGAAATCCGCGCCAAACAAAAGCTGGATAAACTCTCTATCCTTTCCTCCCCCACGGCAAAGGTTGTGCGTAATGGTAAGAAGATAGAGATCCCCGCGGAAGAGCTGGTTGTCGACGATATCCTTCTCTTATCCGCAGGTCAGCAGGTCCCTGCCGACTGTATCGCGGTAGAAGGCATGGCGGAGCTGAACGAATCCTTGCTGACGGGTGAATCCGTACCCATTAAAAAGGAAGACGGTGCCATGCTGTATGCAGGCTCCTTCGTGTCCAGCGGACGTATCGCGGTAAGGGTGGACAAAATCGGTGAAGATACCTACATCAGTAAGCTGACCGCCCGCGCGAAGAAGTACAAACGCCCCAACTCGGAAATTATGAACTCCATCAGCTTGTTCATTAAGGTGATTGCGTTCTTGATTGTCCCCATCGCCCTTTTGACCTTCCACAACAACTATTCCTCCATCGCAGGTGCGTGGGAATACATGGAAGAGCAAGGCGGTTTCTGGAAGCTGCTTATGAGCAACGGCTCCCTGACAAATGAAGCAGGTGAAAGTTTCCACCCCTTCTACGAGCTGATTAACGGCGTAGAAACCCCTTACCACCCTTTAAGAAAATCCATCCAAAACACCGCATCCGTTGTGATCGGTATGATCCCCTCGGGCTTGCTCCTTTTGACGACGGTTGCCTTGTCGACGGGTATGATTCGTTTGGCGAAATACAACACCCTCGTACAAGATATGTACTCCCTCGAAATGCTTGCCCGTGTAAACGTGCTTTGCCTTGATAAAACGGGTACGATTACCGATGGTAGAATGAAGGTAAGCGATTGCATCCTGCTCGGTGCGGCCGGACCCGATTACGGTGTGGACGATATCCTTGGCTCCATGCTCGCTTCCCTCAACGACAACAACCAAACCTCTATTGCTTTGTACGAACGGTTTGGTCACTCCTCGGCGTTACAGCCCATCGCAACCCTACCCTTCTCGTCTGCGAGAAAATTATCCGCGGTTACCTTTGAAGAAGCAGGTACCTACGTAATGGGCGCACCGGAATTCGTGTTAAAGCCCGTCCCCGTGCGTGTGGATAAAATTGTAAAACAGTACGCACAAATGGGGCTTCGCGTGTTGGTTTTGGCACACTCCCCTGGCTCTATCCAAGGCGATAAGGTACCTTCGGGTATCCGTGCAGTAGCCATCATCACCCTTTCGGACAACATCCGTCCCGATGCGGTGGAAACGATTAAATGGTTCCGTGAAAACGACGTAAACGTAAAGGTTATCTCGGGTGACAACCCCGTCACCGTATCCGAGGTAGCCCGCAGAGCAGGTATCAAAAACGCCGCGCAGTTCATTTCCCTTGAAGGCTTGTCCGATTTAGAGGTAGAAACGGCGGCAAATCAGTACACCGTATTCGGCCGCGTTACCCCTGAACAAAAAGCAATTTTGATAAAGGCGATTAAAAAATCGGGCAATACCGTAGCCATGACGGGCGACGGCGTAAACGATATCTTGGCAATGAAGGAATCCGATTGTGCCATCTCCGTTGCTTCGGGCAGCGAAGCCGCGCGTAACGTTTCCAACCTCGTTTTACAGGATAATAACTTCGGCTCTATGCCCAAGATTGTAAACGAAGGCAGACGAGTTATCAACAACGTAAAGAACTCCTCGTCGCTCTACATTATGAAAACCCTGCTCATCTTAATGTTGGCGGTGATTTGTATCTCGCTGAAGAAGATGTATTTCTTCCAAACCAACAACATGTTGATGTATGAAATGCTAATCAGCGCCGTACCTTCGCTCGTATTGTCGTTGCAACCCAACACCGACCGTGTAAAGGGCAAATTTATCCCTTACGTATTAAGTCGCGCCATACCTGGTGCCTTGACTATGACGGTTGGTATCATGACGGTGTACCTGATACACAACTCCTCGTTGGCGGAAATATTTGGGTTTATCCAAGGCAAAGAAACGCCCGTATATAACGCAATGATGATGCTTGCCTTGACCGCTTGCGGTTTGGTAATGCTGTACCGTATCTGTCAACCCTTCAACGTAGTACGCGCTGTACTGTGGGTGATATCCGTATTCTTGTGCTCAATTGTTTTGGCGGCGCCTGCCCTTGGCGAATTCGTCTTTGACGGCTGGGCAAATATCCACTTCACCGTACCGCAAATCCTCTTAATGATTATCATCGTCCAAGCGTCCTTCCCCATCTCGGGATTCTTAATCAAATCCTTCGATATGATGAACCCTGTGGAATTGGAGCAAGAAGAACTCAAAAAGCGCTCGCCCTTGAAATCATAACCAAATCAATAAAGAGCAAGAAAGAAGGTTTCGCCCTTTCATTCTTGCTCTTATTTATTCTCACGCCCAACAGGTTTTTCGCTCGCCATAAGGCAACTATCACTTTTTCGCAATTTATGGAGCGAAGCGAGAAATCATGGCGAAGACAATTTATGATGCGACAGCATCAATTCATTGTATTAAATACACAAAATAAACCGCCTACGGGACATCCCGTAGGCGGTTATTTACCATAAAAACAAGGGGGCAGGTATGCGTTGAACGGTTTTAACCGCTTATTTTATTCTGCATCGTCTGTCGCAGGGGTTTCCTCTGCTTCGTCGTCCAATACCACCGTTTCTTCTACTTCTTCCACTTCCACGTCGCCTGCCAAATCCTCGGGGCTTAAATCCGCCGCCGTTTCTTCAGGAGCCTGCGTTTCCGCTTCATCGTCACGTTCGGTAATACCTACCGTCGCAACCTCGTCATTGTCTTTTACGTTCATTACACGAACACCACGCGTGCTTCTGCCGATACAGCTGATGGCATCTGCGTGCATACGGATAATCGTACCACCCGTCGTGATAATCATGATGTCGTCCGCATCCGTTACGTCTTTAAGGTTTACAAGAAGGCCCGTCTTTTCATTGAAGATACCTGCCTTGATACCCTTACCGCCACGGCTTTGCAAACGGTAATCTTCCACGTTGGAGCGTTTACCATACCCAAGCGAGGTCAAGGTGAACAAATCTTTCGTAGGATCGATAATCAACATATCTACCACGATGTCGTCTTTTGCAAGCGTAATTGCCTTAACACCCTGCGTGCCTCTACCCGTAGGACGTACGTCCGTTTCGGAGAAGCGGATACACTTACCGCCGCGGGAAGCAATCAACACTTCGTTTTCACCCGTCGTGAAGTTTACACCAATCAAGCGGTCGTCTTCTTGAAGCTTGATGGCAATCTTACCGTTTCTTGCAATACGCTTGAATTCGTCGGTGTGCGTTTTCTTGATCAAGCCCTTTTCGGTTGCCATTACGAGGTACCCTTCCACGCTTTCCGCTACGGGCAATACTGCCTCAATCTTTTCACCTGCATCAAGCTGTACAATGTTTACAACAGCTCTACCACGTGCCGTGCGGTTTGCTTCGGGGATTTCGTAACCCTTAATCGAGTACACCTTACCCTTCGACGAGAACAACAAGATAGGATCGTGCGTACAGCAAACGAACATCTTTTCAACGTAGTCCTCTTCTTTAGGTTTGTGTCCCGTGATACCTCTACCGCCTCTGCCCTGCGCCTTATATTCGTCAACAGGCAAACGCTTGATATAACCGCCGTGGGTAATCGTGATAACGATGTCCTCTCTATCGATAAGGTCTTCGTCGTCGATGTTACCGCTGCCGTCAAGTTCGGAAATTTCCGTTCTTCTGGGGGAAGGATATTTTTCCTTGATGGTGGTCAAATCTTCACGGATAATCGCCATAACACGGCTTTCATTTGCAAGGATGTCCTTCAAATCCGCAATCGTCATACGGAGCGCATCCAATTCCGCCTTCAGCTTTTCAACTTCCAAGGAGGTCAATCTTTGCAATCTCATTTCAAGGATAGCGATTGCCTGCTTTTCGTCGAGTTCAAACGCCGTGGTCAAACCTTCCACCGCCGCATTTCTATCCGCGGACGCCTTGATAATACGGATAACCTCATCCACGTTTGCAAGGGCAAGTACAAGCCCTGCAATGATATGTGCACGTTCTTCCGTTTTATTAAGGTCGAAACGAGTTCTACGCGTGATAACGTCCTTTTGGTGTTGGAGATAATGGTACAAAATTTCTTGAAGGTTCAAATTCTTAGGTTCGGTACCGTTTTCAACGAGTGCCAACAAGATGATACCATCAGAGATTTGCAATTTCGTCTTTTTGTAAAGGGTGTTCAATACAACCTGTGCGTTTGCATCCTTCTTACATTCGATTACGATACGCATACCGTCACGGCCGGATTCGTCACGAATGTCGGAGATACCTTCCAAACGCTTGTCGTTTACCATGTCCGCAATCGTCTTGATAAGCTGTGCTTTGTTTACTTGGTAAGGGATTTCCGTAACAACGATACGAGAACGCACGTTACCGCCCGTACCAAATTCTTCTACTTCACACTTCGAACGAATGATAAGGCTGCCTTGACCGGTACGATAAGCACGCTTAATGCCGCTTCTACCCATGATAATACCACCCGTAGGGAAGTCAGGGGCAGGGATGTATTCCATCAGCTCGTCCACCGTGATTTCGGGGTTGTCAATCATAGCGATTGCACCGTCGATAACCTCTGCAAGGTTATGGGGAGGGATGTTGGTCGCCATACCTACTGCGATACCGTCCGCACCGTTTACAAGCAAGTTAGGATATCTTGCAGGCAATACGGTGGGTTCCATTTCCGTACCGTCGAAGTTAGGGATCAAATCTACCGTTTCCTTATCAAGGTCACGGAGCATTTCCGCCGCGAGCTTGGTCAATTTTGCTTCCGTATAACGCATTGCTGCCGCGCTGTCGCCGTCCACCGAACCAAAGTTACCGTGGCCGAATACAAGAGGGAAGTTAATGGTGAATTCCTGTGCCAAACGCACGAGGGCATCGTATACCGAGCTGTCGCCGTGAGGGTGATATTTACCCATACAGTCACCGACGATACGGGCACACTTTCTCGTCGCCTTATCGTTGTAAAGCCCCATTTCGTGCATAGAGTATAAGATACGTCTATGAACGGGTTTCAAACCGTCACGCACGTCAGGGATTGCACGGGATTTGTTTACCGCCATTGCGTAGGCAATGAACGAACGCTTTAATTCGTCGTCTACCTCGATATCGAGGAATTTCGTCATTTCAAGAGTTTTCTTAAACTCTTCGGTTAATTCCGGGCTGGTTTCTTTTTTAGCCATTTTTCCCCTCCTTAAACGTCCAAATCAGTAACCAAGGAAGCGTTTTCTTCGATAAACTTCCTTCTAAGTTCAGGGTTTTCACCCATAAGCATCGAGAACATCTGGTCAGCCTCCGCCGCGTCTTTCATGGTTACGCGGATAAGGGTACGGGTAGCAGGGTTCATGGTGGTTTCCCACAACTGCTCCTTACTCATTTCACCAAGACCTTTATAGCGTTGGTATTCTACCTTACCCGTTACGGTCTTGTCAAATTCTAATCTTTCTTCTTCCGAATACAAATATACGTCGTCACGGCCTTTGATGCTTGCCTTGTAAAGAGGCGGCTTTGCCGAATATACGTGACCGTGTTCGATCAAGGGACGCATATAACGGAACAAGAAGGTGTACAAAAGGATACGGATATGAGCACCGTCGACGTCGGCATCGGTCATGGAGATAATTCTGTCATAACGGAGCTTGCTTTCGTCGAAGTCATCCAAAATGCCGCAACCGAACGCCGTAATCATCGATTTGATTTCTTCGTTTTCAAGTACACGGTTCAAACGCACCTTTTCTACGTTGAGGATTTTACCTCTCAAGGGCAAAATTGCTTGGAAACGTCTATCACGGCCTTGTTTTGCCGTACCGCCTGCCGAGTCACCCTCTACGATGTAGATTTCACAAAGCTCACTTCTTCTATCCGAACAGTCCGCAAGCTTACCAGGGAGCGTGGTCGAACCCAAAACGCCCTTTCTTCTCGTCAAGTCACGCGCGCTTCTTGCTGCATCACGGGCTTTTTGTGCGGTAATACAACGAAGCACCAATTCCTTTGCGATGGAAGGATTTTCTTCCAAGAAGGTTGCCATGTGCTCGGTTACGCACTTGTTTACAAAGGTACGGATGTGGGAGTTGTTCAGCTTGTCCTTCGTCTGCGATTCAAACTGTGCGTTGATAAGCTTTACCGATACAACCGCCGTGATACCTTCACGTACGTCTTCACCCGTCAATTTATCGTTTTCTTTTAAAATGTTTTGGCGTTTACCTGCTTCGTTGATAACCTTCGTTAAAGCCATCTTCAAGCCTTCTACGTGCGTACCGCCGTCAATCGTGTTGACATTGTTTGCGTAGCTGTAAATAACCTCGTTGTACGATTCGTTATATTGAATAGCCACTTCACAAACGGTATCACCTTCCTGCTCCTCAAAATAAACGGGCGCAGGGAACAAAAGCTCTTCACGGCTCTTATTCAATTCCTCAACGAAGGAACAAATACCGCCCTCATAGCAGAAGGAGTCCTCTTGCTCTTTACCCTCTCTCGTATCCTTCAAGGTAATACGAAGGCCCTTATTGAGGTAAGCAAGCTCACGAAGTCTGCCCTTCAAGGTGTCGTAGTTGAAGATGGTCGTTTCAAAGATATCGGCATCGGGCATAAAGGTAACGATGGTACCCATATCGTCCGTTTCACCGATCACCTGAACGCTGCGTTGAGGCACACCGCGGTTGTAAACCTGTTTAAAGATTTTCCCTTCGTGACGAACCTCGGCCTCCAACCATTCGGACAAAGCGTTTACCGCTTTTACACCTACGCCGTGCAAACCGCTGGATACCTTGTAACCGGAGTCGCCGCCGAACTTACCGCCTGCGTTTACCTTGGTAAAAACAACCTCCAACGTAGAGATTCCTTCCTTGGGGTGAATACCCGTAGGGATACCGCGGCCGTTGTCCTGTACGGTACAGCTGCCGTCGGGGTTAATCGTCACCTCGATATGGGTACAGTACCCCGCCAACGCTTCGTCAATCGAGTTGTCAACTACCTCGTGTACAAGGTGATGCAAACCCTTTGCGTCGGTGGACGAAATGTACATACCCGGACGTTTTCTGATGTGCTCCAAACCGTCTAAAACCTGGATTTGCTCCGCGCCGTATTCGGCTTCTACTCTTTCCGCCATAGCATTTGTTCTCCATTCCGCTTTCCCTTTTTATAAAAAGGGAAAATCGTTATTTTTCCCCACCATTATACCATACTTTTTTTGAAATGTACAGCGTTTGACAAGGCTTTTTTTACTTTGTGAAATTATTTTCCGTTTTTACCGCAAAAAATGCCCAGAAATGCCGTTTTTTATCCCCCTTCAACCCATTTATCGCCCCTCTTTTTTACACAAAAATAATCGGCAATCTACTTGACATACGGTAGAAGAGGTGCTATAATATTTTTCGGCGCTGTGATAAAAGGCGTCAATACCATTTTAGGTGAAATTAATATGGAAAAGAAGATTTTTACGGTAGCAATTATCGGCGTTGGGGCAAGAGGCGCAAACGCCTACGGCTGGCAATTACACGAGGCAAAGGACCGCTTTAACGTAGTTGCCCTTTGCGATCCCCGTCCCGAGCGTTTGGATATCTTCGGTAAGAAATTCGAAGTACCCGAAAATGCACGCTTTACGGACGAAACGGAGTTTTTCAAAGAAAAACGCGCCGACCTTATTTTGATTGCCACCCCCGACAACGACCATACCAGACATTGCTTAAACGCCTTTAAGCTTGGTTATGATATTATGGTGGAAAAACCCCTCACCGAGAAGCGTGAGGAGTGCGAGGCGTTATTAGAAGCCCAGAAAAAGTACGGCGGTAAGGTGCTTGTGTGCCACGTATTACGCTATGCACCCCTTTTCTTGAAGGCGGAAGAGCTCCTTTCCAGCGGAAAAATCGGCAAGCTCATCGCCATCAACGCCTTGGAAAGAGTGCAATTCGCCCACCAAGCCCACAGCTACGTGCGTGGAAATTGGAGAAATCGCGAGGTGGCGGCCCCTATGATTTTGGCGAAATGTTGCCACGATTTAGACCTTTTACAATGGTATGCAAAGTCGAAATGTAGAAGTATCTCCGCCATGGGCGATTTGACCTATTTCCGCCCCGAAAACGCCCCCGAAGGGGCGGCGGAGCGTTGCTTGGATTGTAAAATGATGGACAGCTGTCCTTACAGCGCAAAAAATCATTACCTCACACGTTGGAACAACGAAGGAAAGCCTGAAAACAGCTGGCCCTTCAACGTCGTGGTAAACGAGCCTGTTACCGAAGAAAAATTGTATAACGCCTTAAAAGACGGCCCTTACGGCAGATGCGTGTACCATTGCGACAACGACGTCGTTGACCACCAAATCACGGAAATGACCTTTGAAAACGGTGTAAAAGCTTCTTTGCTTATGACGGCCTTCACGCAGGACGGCGGTAGAAGAATCCACTTCCACGGTACCCTCGGCGAAATCATTTTGGAGGAGCAAACGGACAGCGTTACCGTCAACCTTTTCAGCGGTCACGAGCAGGAAACCTACAGCACGGCGGCATTGCAGGAAGGTGGCTACGGTCACGGCGGCGGCGATATCTTTATCGTGAGAAAGCTGTACGAGATGTTGACGGGCAAATCGGACGCGGCAACCACCTTGGAGGCATCGATTGAGAGCCACTTGATGGGGATCTGCGCAGAGGAATCCCGTTTGCAAGGTGGCGAATTAATATACCTTCGTAAATAATACATAGAAAAACTTAACGGCGATGTGGATTTTCCACACCGCCGTTTTCTCATTCTTCACTATTCATTCTTCATTTTTCATTTCACCTCGCCCCTGCCCCCACGCTTTTACAAAAACGCACGGTTTTAAGGGGTGATTTTACTTGTTAAAGGGTACGACAAATACGCCTTCGCCCGCCTCTAAATACATCGACAGGATTCCACCCGTCAATTCCGCAATATATTGCTTTCCATCCTTGTAAACAAGGACATGGGTGGCATCTGCAAAGGCAAGAACAACGTTTTCCTTCTTTCCATCTATCTCATAATAAGGATCGGTATAGTTCATCACCACGAAGCCGTCCGTGGCACCGTTTACACCGTCTATATCCGAAAATACCCCCACAAGCGTATCCGCATTTGCGTGGATATCCACCAAGCGTTGATGCGTATTCATCGTCGTTTCCAATAAGGCAAATTGCTTACTCGCCTTCCCTTCGTCGAAGTACATCGAGCCTTCCCAGGTAAAGTTCAAATACGCCTGCTCGAAGGAATGGATTTCGTTGTTCACTTCCTTCGCCCAGTAATACGCCTTGGTGCGGTAGCCCGTTTGACAATCAATCAAGCTATCCCCTGCATTTGCGCCGGGTGCATAGTAATTGAAATAGGTATAATAGGGCATTTCCTTTACACCATACGCAAGGTTTGCGTAGGCCTGGAAACGCAGGTCGTTTGCTTCCTTAATCGGACGGTGTCCCGCTCCCGAAGCCGTTTTCGCCCAAAGGAAGGAGCGAAGCTCCACGTCGTACGCCTTGCAGTAATTCGCCATCATCTCAAGATTTAAAAGATGGGTATTGTTGATATATGCGGAGCCCGAATAATTCAACGGATACTGATCATAGCACACGTACCCAAGCAAGGGTGCAAGGTTTTCAAAGTAATATTCCAGCATCTTATCATACGCCTGACGGCCAACGGGGTTTATCGCCCCATACGGCAAAAGATTGACGTATGCCTCCCCACCGTAAAGGCTATTTTCCGCCATATACTCGTAATAAAGGGAGATTTGATGGTATAATTGCTCCAGCTCACCATATACCCATTCCGTCTCTACAAATTGCGGTAAGGGCGGCTCATCCGAGGCAAAATTCCCACCAAAGGCAGGGCTGTCGATATACTGCGTATCCTCGCCAAACATTTCGGACATCTTTTCCCTGTATAAATCCATCCAGTTGGGTTTGAGGTACTGATAGGCATCGGTGGCGCTCACCAGCTGTCCTTGAAGGTTGTAAAAACCATCCCCTCTCCGATTTAGATCGAAGAATTCGATGTTAATATCAGGGCGCACAAAGTTATAGAATCTTTCGTTCAGTACGTAATATTTAATACCGTACTTTTCCGCCACCTCCAACACCGCAAGGGCGTCCTTTTCCGCCTTTTCGTTGTAGGTGTAGCCGCTATCCCCCGTTCTCCCTTCGTACAAGCCAAGGGATTTGGTGAAGCCTGCCTCCGCCATATAGCGGTACTGCGTGTCTGTAACCAAATTCGGGTTAGAGGTACCCGAGCCTGCCCAATTTTCCACCGTCACAGGTGCATACGCCGTGAAATCGATTTGATCGTCCGAGGTGTAGTACACCTCGTTCGTTTCTTGTAAAACCGTTTCTGGTTGCTCCGTCTTCGGTGCCTCTACCGTGGTATCCACCACGTGCGTAACCGCCGCATCCGTATTGAATAAGCCGTCGTCCACGTCGTTTTCAAAGGTATCAGTGTAGATGGTACCGTCTAACAGCTCGATGGTAAAATTGTCAATGCAAACAAACTCTGAAAAGGTCTCCCAAAGGGGGCCAACGAAATAAATGGCATACGCCTCATCCGAGGAATATGGTACGTTTTTTAACTCGGTAAGAACCCTCGGCTGAATGTCCCCACGGGTAGCATAAATTGTACAGCCCGTCCCTTCAAAATCATACACGAAGGTGGACCAATAGCGCCCCGTGCCGCCGCCCGTAGTCAGGTCGGTATTGTACACGCTGGCGCTCGACGGCTCGTTACTGATGGCAATCCCCCACCACGAAACGGTATCCCCCGTTTTTGCGTTGAAGGCAATCCGCTTAATCCCACGGTAGCATTCCTTCGTGATAAAGCTCATATTCCCTACCTTGGTAGAGATGCCGTTTTGAATGTCGAGTGCGGCGTAGCGGTTGTCCGCCTTCAAATCATACGCCCAATCCTTTATACCTTCTTCCTTCTCACCAGGGGGAAACAAATCCTCGTAATCGTCGGGGTTGTCCGTAGAATCCTCTTCACCATCCTCGGCGTTTTCCAAACCACCCCCTAGGCTCGCGCTTGAGGAACCGCTTTCCATTTGTTCCGAGGAGGTTTTATTCGGTCGTGAGCCGTACGAAGCGCCCCCACCGAACATATCACACCCTGCCCCTGCCGTAATTACGGCACACAGCGAAAATAAAGCAAGCCATTTCGTTATTTTCATAAAAATATTCCTTAAATCAAGTATCTTTTTCTTGTAAAATTTAGGGGCAGAGTTGCATTCAACGCATACCTGCCCCTATGTTTATGCAATTTTAGCCGTTAAATCAACGCTCTCAATTCCGAAACAAGTTGTTTTGCAAAATTGAACAATGCGTTAGAAAGAGGGGTGCGTTCGCTCAATACTTCGCTAATATGGAAGAGGTGCAAACGATCCAATACGGCAAGACCAACCCAAACGGCAATCAATACGATTACGCCTACGAAGATATATACCACGCAGGAAAGCACCTTATCTACCATACGGGTAGGTGCGCTTGCATCCACGAGGTTGCAGCATTTCTTCAACAAGATATTTACGATAAACATAAATACCACCGCACAAGCCGCAAAACAGCAACCAGCGAACAGCTTTGATACCGCACCGGGAAGAGGGAATCTCTTCAACGCCGTTGCACATCTTACGATGAACTTATTCACGAACGAGAACAAACCCGTTTCCTTTGCACCCAAGGGGGAGAAAGGAAGGTAAAGACAGAAACCAACGAGAGCAACCGAGCCAAGCGTTATGATAACGGTACGCAAGCTGTTCAACAAGCCGTTGTTGAAACCAATCTTTGCAACCACGACGATCACACCGATACAAAGCCATTCCAAAAGGTATCTTTGTGCCGCTTTCAAGAGCTTTGCAATAAAGGCGTGTTCTAACACACCACCGATTACCATATCAGAAAGGCTGGTCGAACTAATCGCCAACAGCCCTACCGAGCCAACCGCCCAAAACAGCATGCCTACGTTCAACGCGCAAGCGATACCGCCCAGCAATCTACCGATAATATTAGGAGGGTTGCAGCCCGTTTTTTTCAAACGCTTACCATACGGTCTGGGATCATCCTCACCGTCGTAATCTACGTATTCGGGTTCAAACTCCAACCCATATTCCGCCAACGACGTGTCGCCGTTCACGTTATCTTTTACCCATCTTACTCTGGGACGGAGGAAATGTGCCAAAACGCCGTAGAAAATCAGCGTGGCAACGATATAGATAATCGCCACCGCCAACGTCACGACAAGCTGACGGGTTACACCGCCCGAGGGCGTACCTGCAAGCCCGACAAAGCTAAAAATAGCCGCCGCCGTCGCCCAGATTAAACCGTTCCAGCTTACCTTACGGAAACCCTTTACGAAGCCCATGCTGAACGCAATGGCAAGCGCCACCGCCGTCACAACAAACACGAGCGTCGGTAATTTACTCGCAAGTCCCGTAGCCAAAATCGAATGTAAAGAAATCATCATTTTGCTCCTTCTATCTTCACGCGCTTATAAACGCGTTCCGTTTTATTTGTTGAAATTATCCTTCAAGGACACGATCTCCGACAACACGAGCTTGCCGTTTTCGTCAACGCATTTCTTGTAGTAGCCGATACGCATCAACTGGAACTGCTTCCCGTCCACGCTGTCCGCAAGGTAAGGCTCTGCTTTGCCTTGGAAAATGTGTTCGCTGTCCAAATTCATGCGTTCGCCAAAATCCTGACCTGCGTATTCCGCATCCTTCAAAAGAACGCCGTATTTACGAATTTCCGCATCTACGCCCGTTTTACCATCTACCCATTGAATGGTACCGCGCACCTTCAAACCGCTGGTATCGTTGGAGGATCTGCTTTCGGGTACGTAGGAACATTTCAGCTCTACTACGTTGCCGTTTTCATCCTGCACCACTTCGTCGCAATGGATGATGTACGCACCCTTCAAACGCACGTAGCCATCAGGCTTCAAACGTTGATATTTCGGGGGAGGATCCATCGTGAAGTCCGCCTTGTCGATGTATACCGTGTTCGAGAAGGCTACCTTACGGGTACCAAGCTCCGGCTTCAAGGGGTGAATCGCAGAATCCAACATTTCCTCGCCTTCGTAGTTGGTGATGATCACCTTCAAAGGCTCTAACACCGCCATCGCACGTTCCGCATTTTCGTTGAGGTTATCACGGATACAAGCTTCAAGGTAGGAAAGCTGACATTCGGAGTTCGCTTTTACGATACCGATTTTCGTACAAAAATCAAGCAACGCTTCAGGGGGTACACCACGGTTACGAAGACCGGTTACCGTAGGCATACGGGGATCGTCCCAGCCATGCACGTGCCGTACCTCTACCAATTTCTTGAGGTAGCGCTAGGACATTACCGTGTTGGTAACAGCGAGTCTTGCAAACTCGATCTGACGAGGTTTCGGCGAGAAGCCGAGGTTGATACCTACCCAATCGTACAAAGGTCTGTGATCCTCGAATTCGAGGGTACAAAGGGAATGGGTTACGCCCTGCAAGTAGTCACAAATGGGATGTGCGTAGTCGTACATAGGATAGATGCACCATGCGTCACCCGTACGATGGTGGGTACAACGCAAGATACGATAGATTACGGGATCGCGCATGTTCATGTTGGGCGAAGCCATATCGATTTTCGCACGCAAGCACTTGCTACCGTCGGGATATTTCCCTGCCTTCATTTCACGGAAAAGGGTAAGGTTTTCTTCCACGCTACGGTTTCTATAAGGGCTCTCCTTACCCGCTTCGGTAAGGCTGCCACGGGTGGCACTGATTTCCTCGGGGGAAAGGTCGCATACGAAAGCCTTGCCGTCCATGATCAATTTTTCAGCATACTCGTAGATAACACCGAAGAAATCGGAGGCGTATACCTCTTTCGCCCAATCGTAGCCCACCCAAGCGATGTCTTTACGGATTGCGTCTACGAACTCCGTTTTTTCCTTGGAGGGGTTGGTGTCATCGAAGAAGAGGTTGCATTTACCTTCATACTTTTTCGCCGTACCAAAGTTTACCAGCATGCTCTTGATGTGACCGATATGGAGATAACCGTTGGGTTCGGGAGGGAAACGGGTTTGCACCGCGTTGATTTTCCCGCTCTCGATATCGTCGTTAATGATTTGTTCAATAAAGTTTGTTGCTTCAATCGTTTTCATATTTTCTCTCTTTCCAACCTGACGTTGGACGCAGTTTAGTGTCTTATTTTTCGTTTTTTGTAGTTAGCTTCGCGCATTCACGAAAGTGAATTTGTGGCACAGCCACAGTGAAGTTTATAAATAAGTGAAGTTTTTTACCTTTGGTAAAAAGTTGTTGCCATATTTAATAACAGCCTCAACTTTTGCAGAGCAAAAACTTCACTACGCCACAGGCGTAACTTCACTCGGTACGAACTTCACTTTGCGTTAGCAAAACTTCACCTTTAAAACGGCGTAGTTGCGAAGTAAATCCGTTTCACCGCCCAACCTATTGTATGGGTAAAACGGCGCAGTTGCGAGCAGTTCAAGGCGTAGCGAGTACCTCGATGGGAGCGTACATAGACGTACGTGACCGAGGGGCACACAGCTACAACGCAGAAATGCGAAGTAAATCCGTCGTTTTACGATAACCCGACGATGGTGCCGTCCGACAAAAGACCAATCTTCTCCGCCGCAGGATGCGCACCCAAACCAGGCATCAACATAATTTTACCGGCGATGGCAACGATAAACCCTGCGCCGCCCTTCAAAACAATGTCACGCACCGTGATTCTAAAACCTTCAGGTCTACCCAAAAGCTCTGCATTATCCGACAAGGAATACTGCGTTTTTGCGATAATCACGGGCAAGTTTCCACAACCCTTTGCCTCAATCGTTTGAATTTTTGCGAGTGCCTCTTCCGAGAAATCCACCCCGTCCGCACCGTAAATTTTCTTCGCAATGTTTTCAATCTTTTCGCAAACACCTTCGTTTAAGTCGTAAGGGAATTCCATCTTGGAAGGAATTTCACAGGCCTTTACAACCTCTTCAGCAAGCTCCTTACCACCTTCGCCGCCTTTCAAGAATACGTCGGTGAATACCGCGGTAGAGCCAGCCTTCTTGACTGTTTCGATGACGAAATCGGTTTCCGCCTGCGTGTCGGTGAAGAAACGGTTCATCGCCACTACAACGGGCTTCTTGTATACGTTTTTAATGTTTTCAATATGTTTCAAGAGGTTGGGCATACCCTTTTCAAGGGCAACCAAGTTTTCCTCCGAAAGCGTCGTCTTATCCGCACCACCGTGGAGCTTCAACGCCTTTACCGTAGCAACGATTACCACACAGTTCGGCTCGATACCTGCCGCACGGCATTTCGTGTCGAGGAATTTTTCAGCGCCCAAATCCGCACCGAAGCCTGCCTCCGTAACCGCATATTCCGCAAGGCTCATCGCCGCATAGGTTGCTTGTACGCTGTTGCAGCCGTGTGCGATGTTTGCGAAAGGTCCGCCGTGGATAATTGCAGGGGTGTGTTCCAAGGTCTGTACAAGGTTGGGCTTCATGGCATCCTTCAAGAGTACCGCCATCGAGCCAACCGCACCAGGGATATCCTTTGCACGCACGTATTCGCCATCCGTGCTCAAGCCCACGATGATGTTGCCAAGACGTTTCTTCAAATCGTCAATGTCCGTTGCAAGGCAAAGCACCGCCATAACCTCGCTCGCCGCCGTGATGTCGAAATGATCCTCACGTTCTACCCCTCTACCCTTACCACCGATCATTACGTTGATAAGCTGGCGTTCGTTCATATCCATACAACGATGGAAATAAATGTTGTTCGTGTCAATCTTCAGCTCGTTCCCACGGAAAATATGGTTATCCATCAATGCACAAAGGAGGTTGTTCGCCGCGGTGATTGCGTGCAAGTCGCCCGTGAAGTGCAAATTAATTTCCGACATAGGTACGACCTGTGCATAACCGCCGCCTGCCGCACCGCCCTTGATACCGAATACGGGACCGAGGGAAGGTTCTCTCAACGCAAGGCAAGCACGCTTGCCAATCTTCGACAAGCCGTCCGCAAGACCGATGGAAACGGTGGTTTTCCCTTCACCTGACGAGGTGGGGTTGATGGCCGTCACCAAAATCAGCTTCGCGTTTCTTTTCGCATCCTTGGGTAAGGTAATTTTTGCTTTATACTTTCCGTACAGCTCTAAATTTTCTTCCGTGAGGTTTAAGGTCTTTGCCACCTCGCGGATGTCGATAAGCTCCGCACTCTCTGCAATTTCGATATCCGAAAGCATATATTCTCTCTCCTTTGTGGGTATAATTCGGCAATTTATAACTTTAGTTATACCATTATAACATATCTTTTCGAAAAATGGAATACTTCTGACATAATTTTTTTCGATTTTTTTGCCTTTTTTTAAAATTTTTTCCGCCGTCTTGCGTTTTTTATAAAAAACGGACGAGAAGTTGAAAAAAATTAGAAAACACTTCCCCTTTCGTTTGACTATCCTCGTAAAATGTCGTATAATTATAGCTGATACAAAAATTAACACGAGAGGTTAAATCGTTATGGCTGAAAAAAGAGCAGTAACCATGGAAAAGTTGGTGTCTTTGTGTAAAAACAGAGGCTTTATCTTCCCCGGCAGCGAAATTTACGGTGGTCTTGCAAACACCTGGGATTACGGTCCTTTGGGTGTAGAACCCAAAAACAACGTAAAGAAGGCTTGGTGGAAAAAATTCGTACAAGAAAAGCCCTACAACACGGGTGATGACTGTGCTATCTTGATGAATACCCGTACCTGGCAGGCATCCGGTCACCTTGGCGGTTTCTCCGATCCTTTGATGGACTGTAAAACCTGTAAAGCTAGACACCGCGCGGACAACCTCGTAGAAAACTACGTTGCTAAGAAAGGGCTTGACGTAAAGGTAGAAGCGATGGATAACGATGCTTTGGAAGCGTTCATTGCTGAACATAAAATTGTTTGCCCTATTTGCGGTAACTCTGACTTTACCTCGATTAGAAAATTCAACCTTATGTTCAAAACCTTCCAAGGCGTTACGGAAGATTCGACGAACACCGTTTACCTTCGTCCCGAAACCGCACAGGGTATTTTCGTGAACTTTGAAAACGTACAACGCTCCACCCGTATGCGCGTACCTTTCGGTATCGGTCAAATCGGTAAATCGTTTAGAAACGAAATCACCCCCGGTAACTTCACCTTCCGTACCCGTGAATTTGAACAAATGGAACTCGAATTCTTCTGCAAACCCGGCACGGACCTTGAATGGTTTGCTTACTGGAAAGATTTCTGCAAAAACTGGCTCTTGTCCCTTGGTATGAAGGAAGAAAACCTTCACCTTCGCGACCACTCGCCCGAAGAACTTTGCTTCTATTCCAAGGCGACGACCGACTTCGAATACAAGTTCGCGTTCGGTTGGGGCGAACTTTGGGGCATTGCGGACAGAACGGATTACGACCTTTCCCAGCACGCGAAAGAATGCGGTAAGCCCATCACCTACCTTGACCCCGTTACCAACGAAAGATACGTACCTTACGTTGTAGAACCTTCGCTCGGCGCGGACCGCGTAGTGCTTGCATTCCTTACCGACGCTTACGACGAAGAAGTGGTAGACGCGGAAAAGAACGACATCCGTACGGTTATGCACTTCCACCCCGCACTCGCACCCTTCAAGTGCGCTGTCCTTCCCCTTCAAAAGAACCTTTCCGAGGCGGCGGACGCTATCTATGCGAAGATGTTGAAGAAGTTCCCTGCTACCTACGATTTGACGGGCTCTATCGGTAAGCGTTACCGCCGTCAAGACGAAATCGGTACGCCTTACTGCGTAACCGTTGACTTCCAGACCTT
>JAZRFV010000038.1:0-11392 GCA_045643825.1 Candidatus Scatosoma sp. | reverse complement strand
GATAAGATGGCAGGTCGTCACGGTAACAAGGGCGTTATCTCCCGCGTGCTTTCGCAGGCGGATATGCCTTTCCTTGCAGACGGTACTCCTTTGCAAATCCTCTTGAACCCCCTCGGCGTACCTTCGCGTATGAACATCGGTCAGGTATTGGAAGTGCACTTGGGCTACGTATGTAAGCAGCTCGGTTGGAAGATTGCAACCCCCGTATTCGACGGTGCAACGGAAAAAGACCTCGAGGTTATGTTCCGTGAAAACAACGTTTTGAACCCTGATGGCAAGGTTGACGGTAAGTTCCAGGTATTCGACGGTAGAACGGGTGAAGCCTTTGAAAACCGCGTAACCATCGGTGTTCAATATATGATTAAGCTTATCCACCTTGTAGACGATAAGATTCACGCTCGTGCAATCGGTCCTTACAGCTTGGTTACGCAGCAGCCTTTGGGTGGTAAAGCGCAATTCGGTGGCCAGCGTTTCGGTGAAATGGAAGTTTGGGCATTGGAAGCATACGGCGCAGCACACATCTTGCAAGAAATCCTTACCGTTAAGTCGGACGACATCGTAGGTCGTGTAAAGACGTACGAATCCATCGTTCGCGGCGAAAACATTTCCGAACCCGGTATCCCCGAAGCATTCAAGGTATTGCTTAAAGAATTGCAATCCTTGGCTTTGGACGTTAAGGTATTGACCGAATCGGGCGACGAACTCGTAATCCGCGAGGTAGAGGAAGAAGAAGACAATGCAGATACTGCGGCAAGCCGTAGAGAAGCACTTAAGGACGAAGAGCTTGAAGAAATCGACTTCAACGTTGACGACGATGAAGATGAAGAAGGTGACTTCGACGTTAAATCCATCTTCGAAGAAGAGGGTGACGACGAAGACGGCTTCAACATTACCGAATCGGATGACGATGACGATTTCGACGACGAAGACGACACGTTTGGCTTCGGTAAGTTGTTCGAAGACGACGATGATGATTCGTTCGATGATATGGAATAAGGAGAGATTACTATGTACGAATTAAACGATTTCAATTCTATTCAAATCAGCATTGCATCTCCTGAAAAAGTAAGAGAATGGTCTTACGGCGAGGTAACGAAGCCCGAAACCATCAACTACCGTACCCAAAAACCCGAAAAGGACGGTCTTTTCTGCGAAAAGATCTTTGGGCCTATGAAGGATTGGGAATGTCATTGCGGTAAATACAAGAGAGTAAAATATAAGGGACACGTTTGTGAAAAGTGCGGCGTAGAAATTACCCGTTCCAAGGTAAGACGTGAAAGAATGGGGCATATCGAACTTGCAGCTCCCGTTTCTCACATCTGGTATTTCAAAGGCGTTCCTTCCAAAATCGCGCTTTTGCTCAACATGGGGCCGAAACAGCTTGAACAGGTACTCTACTTCGCTTCCTACGTGGTTTTGAACCCCGGTAGCGTAAGCGAATTAGAATACAAGCAAGTTATCACGGACAAACAGCTTCGCGAAATCGAAGAAATGTACGGCGATTCTTCCGTAACGGGCTTGAAGGTAGGTATGGGTGCTGAATCCGTACGCGAACTCTTGATGGCAGTTGACCTTGATAAGGAAAGTGAAGAATGTAAGAAGATTGTAAACGATTCCACGACCAACCCCAAGGGCCCTGGTCAGAAGGCAATCAAGGCGATTAAGCGTCTTGAGGTTATCGAATCGTTCAGAAAGAGCGGCAACCGTCCCGAATGGATGATTTTGACCGTGCTTCCCGTAATTCCTCCCGATATCCGTCCCATGGTACAGCTCGACGGCGGTAGATTTGCTACCTCCGACTTGAACGATTTGTACCGTCGTGTTATTAACCGTAACAACCGTTTGAAGAAGATGATGGAAATCGGCGCTCCCGATATGATCATCAAAAACGAAAAACGTATGTTGCAGGAAGCGGTAGACGCACTCATCGATAACGGTAGAAGAGGTAAGGCATTGTCTGGTCCCTCCAACCGTGATCTTAAGTCCTTGTCCGCAATGCTTCGCGGTAAGCAAGGTCGTTTCCGTCAAAACTTGCTCGGTAAACGTGTTGACTATTCCGGTCGTTCGGTTATCGTCGTAGGTCCCGAACTTAAGATTTATCAATGCGGTTTGCCCAAGGAAATGGCAATCGAGCTCTTCAAACCCTTCATCATGAAGCGTTTGGTAGAAAGCGGTCAATGCCACAACATTAAGACTGCAAAGCGTGCTGTTGAAAAGGCAAGAGATATGGTATGGAACGTTCTTGAAGACGTTATCAAAGACCATCCCGTACTCTTGAACCGTGCACCTACGTTGCACCGTTTGTCCATCCAAGCGTTCGAACCCGTATTGATCGAGGGTAGAGCAATTAAGATTTCTCCCCTTGTCTGCGGTCCCTTCAACGCCGACTTCGACGGTGACCAGATGGCTGTGCACCTTCCTTTGAGCGTAGAAGCGCAGGCGGAAGCTCGTTTCTTGATGCTTTCCGCAAACAATATCTTGAAGTTGGCTGACGGTAAATCCGTTATGTCCCCTACGCAGGATATGATTATCGGTGCTTACTATCTTACGATTAAGCGCCGTGAAGAAGGCAAAACGTACGATGAACAGGGTAGACCTGATCCCAACGGCGAAGTTTACATGCCTCCCGTATATTCCTCCGAAAACGAAGCAATCTTGGCATATCAGAACAAGATTGCACACGAACAGGATGAAATGTATTTGAAACGTGTGGTTGAGCTTCCCGAAGGTATGTTCGAAGATCTTCCCTTGCCTTATAGATGTCCCGTTGAAAACAAAGAAGGCGACGCTATTATTAAGAGTGCAGAAGTTCGTCGTAACGAAAAGACTGGCAAGTTAGAGGTTAGCGGTATCGTTAAAACGACCATCGGCCGTTTGATTTACAACGACGGTTTGCCTCAAGATTTGGGCTTCGTTAAGAGAAACACCCCCGAATCTTTCTTGCGTCTTGAACTTGACACCGAATTTATCGGTAAAGCAAGAGCAATCGGTAAGAAACACCTTTCCCGCATCGTAGAAGCTTCGTTCAGAACGGGTAAAGCACCCAAGGCTTCCTACGTACTTGACGCGATGAAGGAAAGAGGTTACAAATACTCCACGCTTGCAGCTTTGACCACCTCCGTATTCGACATGAAGATCCCTGGCGAAAAGCAGGAAATCATCGAAAATGCTGAAAAGGAAGTATCGAAGATTGCAAAGAAATATGCAAGAGGTTTGTTGAACGAAGAAGAACGTTACAGCGCGGTTATCGCGCAATGGGACGCAGCAACCGACAAGGTCGCAGGCTTGCTTAAAAAGCAAGGGGAAGAAGACAAGTTCAATCCTATTTGGATGATGGCTGACTCCGGCGCCCGTGGTTCCATCGACCAGATTAAACAGCTTGCAGGTATGCGTGGTCTAATGGTTAACCCTCAAGGTAAAAAGATTGAGGTACCCGTTAAATCGTGTTTCCGTAACGGCTTGTCCGTTCTCGAATACTTCATTTCCTCGCACGGTGGCCGTAAAGGTTTGACCGATACCGCATTGAAGACGGCTGACTCTGGTTACTTGACTCGTCGTCTCGTAGACGTATCCCACGAAATCATCGTTCGTGAAGACGATTGCTGCGCAGGTAGAAAGCCTCAAAGCATGATGGTTCGTGCAATTTACGATACGGTTGGTAAGGAAATTGAAGGCTTGAAGTCTCGTATCCTTGGTAGATTTGCCGCTGAAGACGTAATTAACCCTGCAACGGGCGAAGTCCTTGTAACGATGAACCAATTCATCGACGAAAAGGAATCCGACGCAATCGTTGCGGCAGGTTTGACGGAAGTTCCCATCAGAAGCATCTTCGGTTGCTCGTCGAGATTCGGCGTATGTGCAAAGTGCTACGGTAAGAACATGGCTACCACCCTTCCCGTACAGGTTGGTGAAGCAGTTGGTACGATTGCTGCACAATCCATCGGTGAACCCGGTACCCAGCTTACCATGCGTACCTTCCACACGGGTGGTATCGCAGCAACGGGCGACATCACGCAAGGTCTTCCCCGTGTCGAAGAATTGTTCGAAGTTCGTAAGCCGAAGGGCTGCGCAACGATTTGCGAAGTTGAAGGTGTTATCACCATCGACGATTCCGACGGTTCGAAACACATCAAGGTTATGGATCCCGTAACGAACGAATTGAAGAAGGAATACACCCTTCCCTTCAACGCAGAAATCAAGGTGAAAGAAGGCGAAAAGGTTACCCCTGGTGTATTGCTTAACGCTGGTAGCGTATATCCTCAAGATATTCTCCACGTACAAGGTGTTAAGGGCGTTCAGGACTACATCCTCGAACAGGTACAATCGGTTTACCGTTCGCAGGGCGTAGAAATCAACGACAAGCACGTTGAAATTATCGTTCGTCAAATGCTCAAGAAAGTACGTGTAGAAAACGCAGGTGACACCAACTTGTTGCCTGGCGAACTCGTAGATATGATCACCTTCCAGGATGAAAGCGCGAAGGCGATGGCAAACGGCGGTAAGCCCGCGCTTGCAAAACGTGTCCTTCTCGGTATCACGAAAGCAGCGCTCGCAACCGACTCCTTCTTGTCCGCGGCTTCCTTCCAGGAAACCTCGAGAGTACTCACCGAAGCAGCTATCCGCACGAAGAGAGACTACCTCGTTGGCTTGAAGGAAAACGTTATCATCGGTAAGTTGATCCCTGCAGGTACGGGTACAAAATCCTACAAAAACGTTACTCCTCAATACATCGGCGGCTACAATGCTCCCGCTGTAGCGACGGAAGAAACGGTTGAGGAAGAATAATTGACATAAGAATATACGCTTGCAACAGGTTTGCAGGCGTATATTTTTTTAGGAAGAGTATTGACATGTGAAGGGATTCATGGTATAATATTCATAATAGGGTAACTGTGGCGTTTTGCTATAGATTGGAGGCTGTTATGAGAGATAAAATTGCGGTGATTATCGGTGCGGGCCCCGCAGGGCTTACGGCTGCGTATCAGCTTTTGATAAACTCCGAGGATATTCAACCGATTATTTTAGAAGCGGAAAACTTCGTTGGTGGTATTTCGCGTACGGCGACCTACAATGGCAACCGTATGGACATCGGCGGTCACCGTTTCTTCTCAAAGGACGAAAGGGTAACCAAGCTTTGGACGGAAATGTTGCCCATGCAAGGTCAACCTGCTTTAGACGACAAGCTGTTGGAAAGGGAGAAACCCTTGGACGAAAACGGCCCCGATCCTGAAACTACGGATGAGGTAATGCTTGTTCGTGACCGTGTTTCCCGTATTATTTATAAGCGTAAATTTTTCGATTATCCTATCTCTTTGAAGGCGAAAACCTTTATCAATATGGGCTTTTTCGCCACGATGAAGGCAGGCTTTGGGTATATCGGCAGTTGTTTAAAAAAACGTGAGGAAACCAACCTCGAAAACTTCTACATCAACCGTTTTGGTAAACCCTTGTATGAAATGTTCTTCGAGGACTACACCGAAAAACTGTGGGGTGTGCACCCTCGCAACATTGCGGCGGATTGGGGTGCGCAGCGTGTAAAGGGCTTGTCTGTATCCAAGGCGATTATTAATGCCCTCACGAAGCCTTTCAAGAAGAAAAACAAAGAGATAGAAACCAGCTTAATCGAGCAATTTATCTATCCCAAGAAGGGCCCTGGCCAGCTTTACGAGAAGATGGCGGAGGAAATTGTACGCCTTGGCGGTAAAATTTACTACGGCAGAAATGTACATAAAATTGAGGTAAAAGACGGAAAGGTGGCTACCGTGTACGCGTTGAATGAAAATAACGAGGTGGAAAGCTACCCTGTGGATTACTGCATATCCTCGATGCCCATCAAGGATTTGGCGGAGGCGATGGGGAAGGATACCATGCCCACCGACGTTTACGAGGTGGCAACGACCTTACCTTACCGTGACTTTATGACGGTTGGTTTGCTCCTCAAGGATTTGAAGGTAAAGAACAAGACGAAGATGAAAACCTTGGGCGATATCGTGCCCGATTGTTGGATTTACGTGCAGGATAGGGACGTCCGTCTTGGGCGTATTCAAATCTTCAACAACTGGTCGCCGTATATGGTGCAAAACCCTCAAGAAAACGTTTGGGTTGGTTTGGAATATTTCTGTTCCGAAGGGGACGATATGTGGACAAGCCCCGACGAGGAGTTTATCAAGAACGCCGTTGCAGAGCTGGTGAAGGTGGGCGTAATCGACAGCCCCGAAAAGGTGATGGATTCCACCTTAATCCGTGTAAAGAAGGCTTACCCTGCGTACTTTGGCTCGTATACGCAATTCGACAAGGTGCGTACCTATTTGGATGGCTTTGACAACCTGTTCTGCGTAGGTAGAAACGGTCAGCACCGTTACAATAATATGGACCATTCGATGGTGACGGCGATGGTGGCGGCGGAAGAAATTATCAAAGGCGGAAAGGATAAGAACGCCGTTTGGAACGTAAACACCGAAAAGAGCTACCACGAAACGAAAACCGAGGAGAAGGCGTGATGGACGAAAAGACATTAGATATCGTCGAAAAAATGCCTGATAAGGACAAATATTGGAAGGCTGCAAGGGATTGTATCAAGGAAGGCTTGCTGTATCTTTTCGTGTTTATCGCCACCTTTATCTTGTTTATTTTTGTGAAACCTTTCACGGGGTATTATCAGGTAGGGGTGTTCGCAAAGGCCTTAATAGCCTTCGTTTTTGCAGGCTGTGGCGTGTTCATCGCGTACATGGGTGCCACCAAGCGTTTAACGACAAGACATATCCTCATTATTTTATTGGTGGCAGGGTATGCCCTTCGCGTAGGGTATATGTTACATACTCCTGCAAGCGTTCGTCAGCAGGACACCTACTCGAAACGGTTTAACGGCCACGAGGCGTACGCTTGGACGTTGTTCGACACGGGTAAAATGCCTGCGACCAACGATTATCAATTTTACCACCCTCCGCTGAATGCATTGCTGCAGGCAGGCTTTATGCGGTTTATGGACGGCTTTACCTCACTGTTTAACGGGAACTTTTTCCCCGATGCATTTACCTATGGTAAGCCCGATTATATCGTGGATAATCAACGGTATTTTCTCTATTCCAGTTGTCAAATTTTAGCCGTTTTGTATTCCTTCATTACGGCGGTGACGCTGGTGAAAATGCTGAAGCTGTTCAACTTCACGGAAAAGACGTATTTATTTTTAGTGGCCTTCGTTGTGTTCTTTCCTCGCCATATCCAATTTGCAGGGATGCTGAACAACGATGGTATCGCCTATATGTTCTCCACCCTTGCGTTGTACTTCTCGCTGAAATGGTGGAAGGAGGGAAAATCCCCCGTGTATATCCTTTTGTGTGGTTTGGCGGTGGGGCTTGGGATGATGGCAAAGCTGTCGTCAGCAACCGTTTGCTTGCCCATTGCAGGGATTTTTATCTACGAGTTTATCCGTACCCTGTTAAAGAAAGACGGCTCGTTACCCTTGTGGAAAATGGTGGTGCAGTACGGTGTATTCCTTTGCGTTTGCGCGCCGATTGGGCTTTGGTTCCAGGTTTATGCAAGCAATCGTTTTGATCAACCCTTGGGTTTCGTGTTCTCGAACTTGAACCAAAAATTATACACGGGACATCACTCCGTTTGGGGTAGATTTGGTATTACCTTTGACCTGTCGGAATATTTTGGTACCCTTTATTGCCGTCCGTTTGAGGGGAATTACAACCTCTTGAACTATGCGTTAAAATCCTCTATTTTTGGTGAATTTAGCTATTCGCAGGGGACAAGCTGGGGCGCAGTTGCGGTGTTATTCGCATACCTGGGTATCGCATTTTTGGTTTTAGGCACGATTTGGTGCGTGGTTTTATGGTGGAAGAGCCGCAAGGACGAAAACAGCGTTCTTCGTCAAAACCCGCCCGTCAACCATAAGGATTTGCTCTTTACCGTCCTGCTTGTGGCGTCGCAGGTGTTATCGGAAATCTATTTCTACATCAAGATGCCGTATGGCTGCACGATGGATTTCCGTTACATTATGCCCCTTATCTTCGGGCTTGCCTTGATGGTGGGGATGATACAAAAAATATTGCTTTCGTGTAAAAATGAACGAGCGGTGAAATTTTGCAATGTATTTTACATTATCGTGGGGGCGTTTTTAATCAGCTCCACGTTGTTCTACACCGTTTGCGTTTAGTGAGGAATTATGACAGAAGAAAAAAGATTATTCGGACAAACGAAAAGGGAATTGTTTTGGGAAATTTTCCGTTTTCTCTTGGTGGGTGGGACGGCGACCATTGTGGATTACGCGGTGTTTTACCTCTTTCGTCAATGGTTGTTGCCGCAATCGTTGATGGGCGGGAATACCTGGAACGTTATTTCCTTAATCATCGCCACGGCGTTCGGTTTTTGTGCGGGACTCGTGGTCAATTGGATCTTGTCGGTGAAATTCGTTTTCCGTGCGGTAAAAAACAAGGAAGAAGCACATTCCACAAAAGGCTTTGCGATTTTTAGCGCAATCGGTTTGATTGGCTTGGGAATAACCGAGCTCGGCGTGGTCTTGCTCGTGTATATTTTCCCCGAAATTACGCTGTTTGGTCTGACGAAGTTCTTACTGCCTTGGGAGGAATGGCTGGCAAAGGTAATTATGACCTGCATCGTGTTGGTGTTTAACTATGTAGGTAGAAAAATATTTGTTTTTAAATAAGAAAGAGGTGTGTTTATGAAAAGAACGATGAAACAATGGTTGTCCTTGGTTGCGGCAGGTATGATGGCGCTCTCGATGTCCTCCTGCGCGGATTTGACGGGGAAGATTGCAGGTATTTTCGGTAAGGACAGTGCAAGCATTTTACCGGAAGAAGGGCAGGTGGAAAAATACACTCCCATTATCCTTAACAACGTAACGCAGGCGAAAAACGTTATTTTGATGATTGGCGATGGTATGGGCCCGAACCAAATCAAGGCAGGCGAGATTTACAGGGACGAGCCTCTTGCTATGCAAGGCTTCCCGTATATGACGATGATGGAAACCCGTTCTGCGGATAATTACATTACCGACTCCGCGGCGGCGGCAACGGCACTCGCAACGGGCGTTCGCACCTATAACGGCATGGTTGGAAAAAACTCTCAAGGTGATGATTTGGAAACTATCGTGGACATCGCCGCTTCGCTTGGTAAACGCACGGGTATCATTGCCACGGAGGAGTTGACGGGCGCAACGCCTATGGGCTTCGCGGCGCACGCAAATAACCGTGGGGAGGCAGTGAACTTGATTAGATCGGCGATTGACACCAGCAACGTGAATCTCTTTGCAAGCTATAATATCAAAGATGCCTATAAGAACGAGTTTGCAAAGTGTGGTTATGAAAAAATTGACGATCCAAAGCTGATTTCGGAATCCACCTCGGACAAGGTGTTCGGTAGCTACTGGATTCACGCAACGGCACCTTCCATGTCGGGTGAAATGGACGACGTGGCCCTTGACTTTCTTGTGACGGAGGCATTGGAATACCTCTCCCAGGACGAGGACGGCTTCTTCCTGATGGCGGAAGGCTCGCACATTGACCACGGCGGACACAAGAACGACATCAAGTATATGTTGGAGGAATTGCTTGCCTTCGACGATGCGGTTAAGGCGGTGTTGAAGTGGGCTGAAAACCGTAACGATACGGTGGTAATTGTAACCGCTGACCACGAAACGGGCGGTTTGGAGTTGGATCCTACGATGAACCACGATTTGATGGTGGCTGCGTTTGAGAACCCCAACATTGAAGAAGGATACCTTTGGACGACGGATGGGCATACGGGGGTAGACGTTCGTTTCTACGTAAACGGCGCGGATATCGACTTTGCGAAATACTCCTTCCAGCAAAAGGACCGTATCCAAAACGTAGACGCCTTCTCGATTATCAAAGACCTGATGATGGGTGTGTAAGTAAGAAGGATAAGGGATTGCCAAGAGCAGGCAATCCCTTCTTTTTATGGAAAATTCTGCTTTCGTATAAAATACGAAAAAGATGAAAAGAATTTCTTTAAAGGCTTGACAAATCGGGTAAGGTTTGCTATAATAAGTAGCGTGAAGGACAAGGCACTCGGTTGGAAGGCTGAAAAAGGAGGAAATTATGCTTGGTCGTATTCATTCTTTCGAGTCTTTCGGTACGGTAGACGGGCCGGGAATTCGTTTCGTTGTATTTATGCAGGGCTGTCCATTGCGTTGTCAATATTGCCACAACCCCGATACGTGGAATGCGGGCGGCGGTCAGGAATATTCCGTGGACGACGTTGTAAACCGTGTACTGCGTTATAAAAACTATTTCGGGGATAAGGGCGGTGTGACCGTTTCGGGCGGCGAACCGCTTTTGCAGATTGATTTCATTATCGAGCTGTTTACGGCGTTGAAGGCGAAGGGAATCAATACCTGCGTCGATACCTCGGGTATCACCTTCAAGAAGGATAGCGAAGCGGTGGTGGAAAAGCATAAGAAACTGCTTTCCGTAACCGATTTGATTTTGCTTGACATCAAGCACATCGATAACGAGGCTTGTAAAAAGCTGACGGGGCTTCCCAACGAAAACACCCTTGCCTTTGCAAATTTCGTTAGTGACAATGGTACGAAGCTGTGGATTCGACAGGTGCTCGTACCCGGTATCACCGACGACGAAGAGGATTTGAAAAAGGTACGCGCTTTGGTGGATTCGCTTGCGACCGTGGAAAAGGTAGAGGTTTTGCCCTACCACACGATGGGCATTGTGAAGTATGAAAAGCTTGGCTTGGAATATCCGTTGAAGGACAAAGAAGCACCTTCGAAAGAGCGTGTCTTGTTTGCAAAAACCATTTTACAAAAGTAAATACGCCCTGGGGCGATATTTACGGGTAGGATTAGAGTATGGCGATTAACGAAAAGAATTACAAAGAGGAATTGAAAGGGCTTTGCTGTGTGGAAGTAAGCGGTGAGTCCTGTGCCAACTGCTTGACCTTGATGCCGATTTTGAAGGATATCTGCTCGGCAAGAGGGGACGTGCGTTTGGTACACGTAGAGGCGGACTATACCACCCTTCCTTTGATGGAGGAGTGGGAGGTGGAAAAGGTGCCTACCATTTTGCTTGTGGACGACGGTGAAATCTTTGCGCGCTGTGCAGGGTATCAACCGGAAGAAATCCTTGAACTTTGGCTGGATGCAAAGCTTGAAGAAAGAAAAGCAAGCAAGTAACAAAAGACGAAAACAAGTCCCGTTTTAACCTCGGTGAGAGCCGTGGGGCGAACGAGCTTATATAAAAAGAAAAAATTATTTTATTAGGAGTAACTGATATGATGCAATACAAAGGTTGGGAAGGATTTGTTCCCGGTAAATGGTGCAACGACGAAGTAGACGTGCGTGACTTCATTCAGCACAACTATACGCCGTATGAAGGCGACGCAACGTTCC
>JAZRFV010000037.1:0-5088 GCA_045643825.1 Candidatus Scatosoma sp. | reverse complement strand
CAATATTGGACGAATTCAAATATACATAAAAGATTAAAAACCATGCAACAGGCCAAGCCATGCCTATTGAATAGAATATTAGTCTTTTTGTCTTCCTTGACAAAGTCCCTATCTTTGCACTCATTGATTAGCCTCCGAATTTCTGCCAATTTGTGTAATAATAATCTCTAATTCCTACGAAATAATCTTTTGCCGTAAAGCTATATTGATTAAAGGTTCTACCTACGTCCGAATAAGGCAATCTTTCAATCGTCGTCATATACGCGGACAAGGTATTACCAGTATTTTGCATCCCTTCTACCATTGCATTCAAAGGATATTCGTAAACAATATCAGCTGTTTGCGCCATATTCGATACTACTTTACCAAAATGCGTCAACTTAGCTTCATCTTCTGCTGCAAGGGTATAATTAAATGCCTTGGGAATATTCGTAATTCCTTGGAATTCGGACAAGGATTTATCCGTATGCACAAATCTGATAAATTTACTTGCAATATCTTTTTGTACAGGATTATTCGCAACATTCGCATTCACAAATACCTTTGCACCCAGCATATCCAACAACGTAACCTTTTCACCTACTTGCGCACTGGTTGCTTTAGGCATAGGCATAAACCCAAATCTTCTATTCGTTTTGGATGCGGCCGAACCATACCCTTCTTCCATATCGCTGAATACAAGTTCAGATTCCGACTGCCACCAAGCACCATCAGCCAACATAGCGATAGGCTTACTGCCTTGTTCAAATTTACTGTACAAATAATCTTCTTGCGCATTCGTATGCGATTGCGTCATATTGAAGCTCATCCCTTGCCAATAACGTTCAATCGCGCCACCGCGCACCATCTTTTCAATAAATTTCAAGGAATAGTATCTACCAGCTTGTCCATAAACTTCATAACCGTTCGAGGGCGTTACATCCATCGTCTTCAAAGTTGCATTGCCATTAGAATCAATGCTATCTACAACTTCCACAGAGCCCGTCAAGCTATAAAATTTAAGCGCGTTTTCCTTTCCTTCATAATCTGCCCAAAGTGCACCCGCCAACTGACGGATATAGGAAGATTCGTATTCACCCGACCAAATCAATGGAGTGATACCAGCATCTTGCATACGATCACAAAGCTTAAAGAAATCATCATAAGTTGCAGGCAACCCATCATCGGAAGTACCCGACTGACCATCAGGGCCATTTGACTTTGCATCCGTTGCAGCAATCACAAAACCATCATTACCATTGTTTACATCTGCAGCAAAATACAAGCCATACGCTTCAAATAAATCAATATCATACACAAAGCCAAAGAATGCATTATAGGTAGGAAGCGTATAACATTTATCGTTTTGGAGGAAGTAAGCTTTTTGTGCATCATCCATCTTATCTACGATACTTTCCGTTTCACCATATTCAGACAAAGGAGTCGTCAACAAGTCGGAGATTTCTAAAACATAATTACCGTCAACAAGGGCTTTCTGAGGAATGCCCTCCGTAAAATAAATGGCATTTTTCGATTTTTCAATCGTCGTAGATAAATTATCCCAGGTCTTGTATTCTTCCTTTTTGTTATCGATAATTACCTGTACGCCCATTTTATTTGTTTCGAAAGATACGTCTTTGTACGCGTCTTCAAATCTTGCTTTAAGCGCTTGGAGCCAAATATCACCGTAACCGCCATTATAATTACCCACATAAAATTGTGTTCTATCTTTGTCAACCTTTTCGGTGATGCCCATACCACCAGGTGTATAACCTGATTCGTTACTATTTCCACCACTACCGCCACCAACACAACCTGCAAGCAACGTGGTCGAACTAGCCATCATTACAGCCAATAAACTACACAAAATTTTCTTCGTTTTCATCATTTTTATCTCCTAATTTTTTATTTAATTTACTGAAACAATTGTATCCCAAGAAGTATATAAATAATCATCCTCCTTGGCTGAGCGAAGTTTACCAAATGGTTGACGCACTATTTCTAATTCTTCAATAGTCCCAACCTTACCTTCACAAAAATCATTCAATTTAGATTGTGCGTAACGCAATCTTTCTTTAAGACCGCCCAAGCGAATCAAATGCACTTCAAAGCCAAACGCTTTGTTCTCCAATTCCCATTGTGTCTTAAAACAGCTTATTAATTTATCCAAGCTTTCCAATAAAAGAGAAATATCTCTTGAATACTGCGATAATTTTTTCTTATCGCGTTCTTGATAAGCTTCAAAAATCTTTTTACCAAGCTCCGCTTTCACCTGCAAACATTCTGCCAACGCCTGCAAGGTTGCAAACACATAACCATACGCACCTTTTGTCAAAGGTATAAATTCTTCAGCCAAGCGACCATACGCCTCCCCGATTCCTTCCGACAACATACTATCAAATTCCCCAAGAAATACATCTTGGTAAAGATAGTAAAAACTTTTATTGTTCAAAGTCGTATAACGCTTTTTGTGCGGATCATTTATTTCGTCTGTGCGCATCAGAAGCTCGTACTCACAACCAACGATTTGGGAATATTTCCCATAATCAATCGTTTGTGCCCCGCGCGCTTTCTCCGCATAATAGAACAAACTAGGCAAAACGGAATATAAACTACATTCGCCGTGTGTATCCGCCCACAAGGAAACTTGGAAATGCTTAATACCATTATCTCGACAAGCATTAACCGCATTGTCCGCGACCGAAATACTAAATCTGTTATCAGGTGCAAATCCCATAAATTTCCATATTGCACCAGCAAATGCAACTCTATCCGTAATGGCATAATGTTGCTTGATTTTCTTATCGCATTTATCAAAGTCGTTCGTTACGTAATCCCAATATACAACCGTTACATTTTGGGGTAACCCTTGAATAAATTCTTCAGGGTTTATATCCGACTCGTATGCACCACCCGTATCGCCGTTTACTACACGGAAAAACATATCCGACCACATTTCACATTGAAACCCATATTTTGCCGCAATATCCGCTACACGCTGAATATGCTCAAACATAATTTTTAAACGTGAAACGTGACCATGCAAGGACATATAGGATCCTAACCCTAGCATAAACGCTTCATCCATGCCTATATGTATTGTACGGGAAGTATAAAACTCTGCGCAGGTCGCAAATATCTTATCCAACAAAGCGTAAACCTTTTCTTCACCGACCAACAATATGTCACCGATATCCATATATCCGTGATATGCTTCATACGCACCCAGCCTATGCAATTTGGCAAGCGTTTGAATCGCAGGGCGAAGCTCTACGCCGATTTCTCTACAATATGCGTCTAAGTCCTGAATTTCCTTTTTGGAATAGCCGCCGCGCAAATATCCAAAATAAGGTTCTCCTTCCAATTGAAGTGTATCGCTAGTCCCTAAATACATCGCATTGTAACCCATTTTAGAAAGGATATTTGCATATTGCTTTAAAAATTCGATTTTAGGAACGCAGCCTGTGGAACATTCCACAAAAACACTTAAGGTGTCAAAGCTCATATTATACCTCGCCTTTTACGAAGGCATATACAAGGGCTTCACCATTTCCAAGTACAATCGAAACTTTATTCGCCTTTCCGCATTCTACTGCATCCGCCTTTTGTGCATTGAAGCAGGTTATCTCGTAATCGCCGTCTAATTCAATATCACCTTGGAACTCTTCATTACCTATGTTTGCAACCATCATAAGATATGTATTTTCATCAATCTTACGGCGCTGCGTTAAAAGACGGCTAAAACGAGTTTCATTCCCGCTTGACAAACGGAATTTTTCATCCTTTAACGCTTGTCCAAGCATAGAAATATCTTCTTGCTTGATAAAGGTTATCTTACCTTGGTCAACAGCGCTTTGTAATTCATTAAATATAGCTTCATTCTTCCCCGTTTCACGAGAGATAAAAGGCACTTTACCAACGAAGATGATAGAAACGCCTTGGTTGAGCAATGCTACAAGTTTCGAAACCATTTCTTCTTTCAAAACTTCACAATAAGGCAAAACCACCGTACTATATTTTCTTGCATTAAAGACTAATTTGCCTTGTTCAACTTTACCGTTCGTCAACACATCATTATCGATGAAGTCAAAATCTCTTTGGCAATGAAGAATTTCCCAAGCCGTCTTATTTACCGTAGCCGACAAATTCGTAATTCCTTCCGTAGGGTCCGTCGCATAGAAATATCCGTTAGACGTATAATTTGCCCATGCGGATAAATCGGGATACAGCACGGCAATATCACAATCACGGTGACCGTTTTGCATCAACTTGTTCAATCTTGCCACATAGTTATTCAAGGTGAGAATTTCATCATCGCTAATATCTTGAAAACTGTACAAGCTTACAAACTGATTGATACCCATTGCGATATGCCAATTTACCGAACGATAAATTTCGCTCAACCCTACCGAAGAACCGCCATAGGTTGATTTAAAATCGGAAAATTCCGTTAAAGCCTTTCCCATTTTATATACGTCAGCAACTGAAGCCGCCAGCTTTGCAAAAGGGAAACATTCATCCATTAAATGTTCTTCAATGGTACCAAGCATATCAATACCCGGCCAATCAAAACGCTTCATCGTTTCATACAATGAACCGTAGTTCACGATATGCCACTGAATGTTTTCTTCAGACAAACAATGTCCCGCCGCTACGATGCCATGCTCTTTACACCAATCAGCAATGGTTTGGAAATACCCTTCCGCAACCGTTTTCGTGATATACTCCCAAAAATCGCATTTGCGTTTCGCGCAATCCGCACCGCGTTTAAGCAATACCGCACACATTGCATTTCTAATATCGTACCCGTATTCCTTTTCGAATTCCACAGGATACTTTTCATGCCAAGGCAAAATAGCCATAGGTCCAGGTTGGTTGGTATACGCTATCAAAGAAGGTTCGTCGGTGAAAAATGCCTTGATACCTTTTCCAAATTCATCCCCCAAAACTTTATAATAATTTTCGTGGGTAACACGCAAGAACTCTTTTGTTGCATCCGCATCCGACATGCTGATATATTTTCGTGCTTCACAATAGTTTGTGGTACAATGCGTTCCTTCAAAAAGGGTGCGCACCACCATCAAAATCAGATAGAACGTACCTTCTCGA
>JAZRFV010000036.1:0-2001 GCA_045643825.1 Candidatus Scatosoma sp. | reverse complement strand
AAACCCCACTCGCTGCAAGATTGGGTTTCCGTCAATAGGGCTGTCCGTCCGACGGAATACCGTGAACATCGCTTGAGCTTATCGGTGACGGTAAGCCTAGATAAATGACCGTACACGACAGAACTCGGCTTACAGACAGACTCAAATCCCTTTATTTGCCCCGAAAGGGGCATTTTTTATTGGTATTATGTCACGCATAATAACTATGTGTGGCATAATTGCTCTTAAAAACCCTTTAAAATCAAGGTATTCTATCACGCATAATACCTATGCGTGATAGAATACCTGCAAAAATCGTCAGTTCTTGCGAATAGTACAAACCATCTTACTCATACGATAACGCGGAGGTGTTTGAGGTATGTTTTTAGATTTTATTTGGACGTTGCTTGGGCGGATTGTATTTTTCACGGGGACGATAGGGACAAAGAATTCATTTGCAAAGCCACTCTCAAAGGAGGAAGAGGAGTATTATCTTGCACGCGCGAGGGCAGGTGATAAGGCGGCGAAGGACTTGCTCGTGAAACACAATATGCGGTTGGTTGCACATATCGTAAAGAAGTATACAGGTGCGGCGGAAACGGACGATTTGATTTCGGTGGGAAGTATCGGGCTTATTAAGGCGATAGGCACCTATAAACCAGGGCAGGGTACAGCACTTGCTACTTATACGGCGAGATGTATTGAAAATGAGATTTTGATGTTGATTCGTGCAAACAAGAAACATAAAAACACGATGTCCTTGTCTGATCCCATCGGTACGGATAAGGACGGTAACGAGCTTACTTTGATAGATTTGTTGTTTGAGAAGGAGGATTGTGTTTTTGAGGAGGTAGAACGCTCCGTGCAACGGGAAAGGCTGCTCGAACAAATCCGCCGTATTTTGACGGATAGGGAATATACAGTGATTTGTTTACGATATGCGTTAAAAGGTGGGGTGCCGTTGCCACAGCGGGAGGTTGCAAATCTTTTAAAGATTTCGAGATCCTACATTTCAAGGATAGAAAAACACGCAATAGACAAACTGCGTACAAAATTAAATGCCGAGGATTTCTTGGATTGAGGGTAAAATGGGCCGAAAACGGCTCATTTTTTCATTTCACCTACAATAATATTCATTTTTTTTGTAAAAAATGCAAAAAACATTCTTTTGATGGTTGAAATTTTTAAAAATATGTGGTATACTTATTTGTGGTATAAGGGATTTTGCGGCGAAATTTCCGCAAGAAAACGGAGCCAAAGACAAACGAAACAAAAATAATAAAAAATTATTTGGAGGAATTTATAATGACAATTTCGTCAGAAGTTCAACAGATGTACTGCGTTGCAAAAGGCGCAGGTGTTGCTCGTCATGAAAACGCTGCTATTCCCGAAGAAGGCAAGTGGATTCACGCGAAAGAAATCAAAGATATCAGCGGTTTCACCCACGGTATCGGTTGGTGCGCTCCTCAACAGGGTGCTTGCAAACTCTCTCTTAACATTAAAGAGGGTATCATTCAGGAAGCTTTGGTAGAAACCATCGGCTGTTCCGGTATGACGCACTCCGCAGCAATGGCTGCTGAAATTTTGCCCGGTAAAACGCCTTTGGAAGCGTTGAACACCGACTTGGTTTGCGATGCTATCAACACGGCTATGAGAGAATTGTTCTTGCAGATCGTTTACGGCCGTTCGCAGTCCGCTTTCTCCGATGACGGTCTTGTTATCGGTGCAGGTCTTGAAGACTTGGGTAAAGGTCACCGTTCGCAGGTTGGTACGATGTACTCCACCCTTCAAAAAGGGGTTAGATACCACGAAATGGCTGAAGGCTACGTAACTCGCCTTGCTTTGGATGCAAACAACGAAGTTATCGGTTATGAATTCGTTTCCCTCGGCAAAATGACCGACTTCATCAAGAAAGGTATGGAACCCAACGAAGCTTACGCAAAGGCTATGGGCCACTACGGCAGATTCTCTGCGGAACAAGGTGCGGTGAAATTCATCGACCCTCGTAAAGAATAATAGGAG
>JAZRFV010000035.1:0-9444 GCA_045643825.1 Candidatus Scatosoma sp. | reverse complement strand
ACGGCAATACGTGGATTGAACAGGTTACGGCAGGTAAGACGTTTAATTCCGATTACGTTTCTATCTACAATCAAAACGGCGAAAAGGTCAATAGCTGGACGGCAGGCGAATGGTATACCATGGTAATCAAGCCTTTGCAGTGTCCTGCTACGAACGCATGGGAATATCCTTTGAACATTCAAACGAATGCGGAAACGGCTGCGTCGGCTGCACCCGTAATGTATATCAAGAACGCAACTTATTCGTCAGAACCGATTAGTTTGCCGGAGTTACCTGTAAACCCATATAAACCCACGTCGTTGACGGTTTCCTTGTACGACGTGGGGAACTCGATTTACGGGTTTACGTATAATACGCAAAGCCAGCCTATCGATCCTACTATCTTTATTAGAGAAGTAGGTTCGTCTATGTGGACGGAGTACGAAGCAAGCGTGGAAGAAGCAACTTCGTATAGCGAAAGCGATATACTTTTTACCTATTACATTTCCAAAGCGGAAATCGAATTGGTGCCCTACACCACGTATGAATATTACGTGGCTGACAAAGGAATTGGCGTAAAAACGGACGTAGCTCGTTTAAGAACCAAGGATACGACTTCAACAAACTTTACGTTTGCACACGTTGCGGACACGCAGGAATATCCTGAATATTTCTCAAGCGTATTGCAATCGGTTGCAGGCGACGTGGATTTCCTTGTACATACTGGGGACGTGGTAGAAACGTCCAAGTATGAATCGGAATGGAAGGAAATGCTGGATGGGAACTTTGAATATTTATCCAGCATTCCCGTTCAAGCGATTTCTGGAAACCACGAAACAACGTATAAAAACGGTTCTAACGAAACGTATAAGCATTTTAACTATTCGATTCCTGAACAGGCTACAAGCTTAGGCTTCTATTATAGCTTTGTTTACGGAAACGTGAAGTTCATCATGCTGAATACGAATGATTTGACAAACAATCAATTAAAGGCAGATCAATACAACTGGTTGATTTCCGAATTGCAAAGCAATACGGCTACTTGGACGATTGTAGCAATGCATAATCCTATTTATTCGGCAGGAAGATACGGCTCTGACCCGAATCGTAACTTTATCGCCTTGGCTTTGCGTGAGCAGTTACAAGGGGTGTTTGCTGAATATGGCGTAGATTTTGTATTGCAAGGTCACGACCACGTTGTGTCGCGGACGAAGCCCATTGACGAAAACGGTGTTGCGCAAGAAGAAACCGTTGAAACCATCAACGGTGTGGATTATTCCGTCAATCCGAACGGTGTTTTGTACATGATGACGGGTACCTCTGGCGGACAAACAAGAACACCTATCACGACGGATGCAACGGTATATGAATACGCGTTGGCATCGAATGCTCGCACCTGGACGGAATTCAACGTCAATGGTAACACGATAGAAGTCGTTGTCAAATATTATAACGGCGAAAAGGAAGTAGAAGTGGTTAGATGGGGCATTAAAAAAGCCTAACCTCTACAACAGTTTTAAGCAACAAAGAACTAAATAAAGTGTGGGAGTGAACGATGAAACTGCTTGAAAACAAAAGCGAACAGCAAACCTAATAGGTAAGCGTTTTTTGGGATTCGGTTTCTTTGTTTCGCTCCCTTGCTTTTTGTGAACGAAAAAAGATAGTAACAGATATGGAAAAGAAAGTATATGGTAAAATAATCAGCTCTTTGGAAAAGGTATTGCCCGAAAAAGAGCCTACTTTAGAAATTAAAAATGGCAGTATGTTCTTAAACGAAGAATATCATCTCCAGCTTGCATATTATTCTGACAGTGATGATATGGGGCTGTTCCCTATGTCTGTCAAGGTGGAGGGGGCGCTGTCCGCGTGCGTACATTGCTACAATGAACATTTGAACCCCTCGACGGTGGTATGGCGTCCTTGTGATGATGATTACGTTTCGACGTCAGCTTGCTTAATCCCCGATGCGCTCTTAGAATTTGATAAAATGTCCTATAACTTGCCCGCCAAGCAGTGGCGTGCTGTTTGGGTGAGCATCAAGCTTCCCGAAGGTTTTCAGGCAGGGGTTTACGAAACATCGTTTTCCCTTGTGACGAGCGAAGGGGAAACGGTGATAAAACTTCCGTTTTCACTGGAAGTTATCGGCGCAAAACTGCCTAAAAACCCTTTGCGTCTTTCCAACTGGATGCACTACGACTGTATTGCACACGAACATCACGTAAAACCCTTTACAAAGGCGTATTATAAGGTGTTTGAAAGCTACTTAAAGGTGTATGTGGAAAGCGGTTTTAATATGCTTTTAACCCCTTTATTCACGCCCCCGCTTGATACGGAGATAGGGCTTGTCCGCACGACGGCACAGCTTGTAGGCGTAACGGTGGAAAAGGGCGGATATACCTTTGACTTTTCTGGCTTGAAGTATTTCTTGGACTTCGTGCTTTCACGCGGAATTGAATACATTGAGTTCTCTCATTTGTTTACACAATGGGGCGGAAAGGCTTGTCCTAAGATTATGGCGAAGGTGAACGGCAGAGCGAAGCAAATTTTTGGCTGGGAAACGGCTTCGGATGATGAAGGCTATGTGAAGTTTTTACACGCCTTCTTAAAGGAGTTGGTGGCATTTATTGACGAAGAAGGTTTGCGCGGTCGTTGCTATTTCCATTTGACGGACGAACCGTTTGAAGACCATTTGGCTACCTATACAAAGTGCAGTGAAATTGTAAGAGAGTATATCGGCGATATGCCCATTATGGATGCGTTGAGCCACTACGATTTTTACAAGCACGGGCTTTTGGATATTCCCGTGGTATATACTCCTGCCTATACGGAATTTGAACCCCACGGTTTGAAGGATATGATGGTGTATAATTGCTGTATTCCTGCTACCGAGTACTACTCCAACCGTTTTATCTACTCTCCTTCGTATAGAATGAGAATTTTGGGGTTCCAGTTGTACGAAACGGGCGTTCAGGGGTATTTACACTGGGGGTATAATTTCTACAACTCTTGGCGTTCCATCACCTTGATTAACCCTTGGGCGAATACCGACTCTGCAGGGCGGTTCCCTAGCGGCGATGGTTTTATGGTGTACCCGATTCATGGCGGGGCGTGTGCTTCTATTCGCTGTATGATGAGTAAGGAAAGCGTACAGGATTACACGGCAATGTGCTTGCTTGAAAGTTTCATCGGCAGGGAAAAAGCGGCAGAGTTGTTGCACGAATGGGGGTTGAAGGGCTATAACACCTATGAAAGGGGTGGAGAAGCGTTGATAAACTTCCGTGAAAAAATCAATCAGGAAATCAAAAAGTATTTATAATTCATAGCTGGATATAGGAGATAGGGGCATTATGGATATTTTACAACGAATGCAGAGTAATTTAACCGAAGACGATATTCGTCAATTGAAGGACATATACGAGCCGACGCAGGTCGCCGTTCCCGATGCTTGTCCTTTCAACGGTTTGTGTGTAACGCGCGAGGGGGCAATTCGTTTTTACGGTTTGTATAGAACGACCTTCGATATGCCCGATCACGTTGCGGTTGCGCCCACGTGCTATATTGAATCAAAGGATTGCGGTCTGTCGTGGAAACGGCATATCATTTCCGATGATTTGCTTGGAAAATCAACCTACATACCCTTCTTGGATAAATATCTTGCAATAAAATGCAACGGAAAAAAGGGCTTTTGGGCGTGCTTGGGGGATAATCCCGATTCCCAAGAATACGAAAAAACATACATTGAAACATATGTTGTGGATACGGATAAACCATTCGTAATGAAAAGCCGAAACCGAATTCTCGTTTGGCATTGTGAGAGTAGAGAAAATCCCTACAACCTCCCTGCTTATTATCCCGTAATGCACTATTCGGATGATGGTAAGACATGGCATACTGTACATTTGGGGGAAGCTCCCTACTTTGAGGTGAAATGGCCTCATCAGGGGTATCGCTGGCAACAAAATAACCGTGAACTGACGGTGATTGAAAAGGAAGACGGCACTTTACAATGCATTTCCCGTACTTCGATGGACGTTTTCTATACGGCTACCTCAACGGACGGTGGGGAAACTTGGTCAGAATTTACGCCGACCACTTTCAATGGTACGGGTACATTCCCTTGCATGCAAAAGCTGAGCGACGGCAGAATTTTATTTGCGTTTTGCAATACCCGTCCTTTGCCTGAACTCAAGGGTGCGGACGGTGTTTGGGAAGACGTTTTTACCAACCGAGACGCTTCGCATTTGGCGATTAGCGAAGATGATGGCAAGACGTGGAAGGGCTTCCGCGAGCTTCGCTTGAATCCGTTAAGACATAATGCGGATTTCCGTACAATTGGGGAAAACTGCACGTTTGATAAGAGCGTTCATCAGTTTGAAATGATGGAATTGCCTTTTGGTAAAGCCTTGGTTGTCAGCGGTCAGCACAAGGTTTGCCGTAATATTATGATCGTGGACGTTGATTGGCTGTACGAAACGGAGCGCGAAGAGAACTTTACAAACGGTTTTACGGGCTTATCCACGCAAGGCTACGTGAAGAGTATCGTAGGCGGTTGGAAAGGGGCAGGAACGGTTGGGCATTGTGCCTACAATCGTTTGCCGAGCGCATTGTTGCTTCCAAGCCCCGAAAACAACGGCAAAGAAGCGTTGCATCTTGCTCCGCTTGAGGATAAGCGGATGCAGAGCGGTTACAGCGGCGCTGTGTGGAATTTCCCTGCAAGCCGAAAGGGCGTTATCACTTTGCGCGCATACCTGCCTGGGAAGGGCTTGCGGGTTTCCCTGTTCGATTACTGGATAAACCCCACGGATGATACCGTGCCGTATTTTGCGCCGTTCTCCATCGTGTTGCGCAGAGATATGCAAACCGATGAATTGTTTACCGATTTTAAGATTGAATTCGACTGCGATCAAAAGAAGGTTAGTGTGAGCGCAGGGGAATACTTCCATTTGACGTTCCCGTTGAATGGTGAGCTCCCGAATGGTTTATATTATTTACACTTGCAGTCAGCTGTTGCGGAAAACGATTGCGAGGGGAGCTACGTGTCTTATTTAGGCTTTAAGAGTTTGGACGAAGGAAGAGTAGAAAAATGAGAGAACAAATTTTACAAACGATCGAAAAAGAAAAAATAATCGTTATCGTTCGCGGTGTGGAAAGAGAAAAACTCATTCCCTTGGCGGAGGCTATGTATGCGGGCGGTATTCGCTTGTTAGAGGTAACGTATAGCGCAAACGGTAAGGTTTCCGATGAGGATACGGCGGAAAATATTCGTATGCTCGCCGATTGCTTTAAAGGCAGAATGTACGTCGGCGCAGGTACGGTTTTGACGGAAAAACAGGTGGAGCTTACGGCGCAGGCTGGAGGCAAATTTATCATTTCACCTGATACCTGCCCCCCTGTAATTCAAAAAACAAGGGGTTTGGGCTTGGTTTCTATGCCAGGTGCATTGACGCCCACGGAGATACAGGCGGCGCATAGAGCGGGGGCGGATTTTGTGAAATTGTTCCCGATTACAAGCTTTGGTACGGGGTACGTGAAGGCGGTAAAAGCGCCTTTATCCCACATTAAGCTTTTGGCTGTTGGCGGCGTTGATGAAAACAATATGCAGGATTATTTGAAGGCAGGCGTTTCGGGCTTTGGCGTAGGCTCGAACATCATTGATAAGAAAATGCTGGAAACGAACGATTGGGCAGGTATTACCGCACTTGCGGAAAAATACGTTAATGCGTTAAAATAAGGAGAAAAACAATGAAAAAAGTAGTAACGTTTGGTGAATTGATGTTAAGATTATCCCCTGAAGGATATTTGCGTTTTGTGCAAAGTGAAAAGTATGTGGCAAGCTTTGGCGGTGCGGAAGCAAACGTAGCGGTATCGCTTGCAAATTATGGTATAGATGCGGCGTTTGTTACCAAATTACCCAAACACGAAATCGGGCAGACGGTTGTCAACTCGTTGCGTAAATTTGGCGTTGATGCGTCCAAGATTGTACGCGGCGGCGATAGAGTGGGCATCTTCTATTGTGAAAAGGGCGCAAGCCAACGTCCTAGCAAGGTTATCTATGATAGAGCGTACAGCGCGATTGCAATGGCGCAAAAGGAAGACTTTGACTGGGATATGATTTTCGACGGGGTGGAATGGTTCCATTTTACGGGTATTACCCCTGCTCTTTCGGACAACGTAGCGGAAATTTGCGAAATTGCTTGTCAAAAAGCAAAGGAAAAGGGCATTACGATTTCCTGTGACTTGAACTACCGCAACAAACTTTGGACAAAGGAAAAGGCTGGTCAGGTAATGGGCAAACTGTGTCAGTACGTTGATTACTGTATCGCAAACGAAGAGGATGCGAAGGACGTATTTGGTATCGAGGCGGATAATTCGGATATTTACGGCGGAAAACTTGACCGCGATGGATACATCTCGGTTGCGAAAAAGCTGACGGATAGATTTGGCTTTAAGGGTGTAGCCGTTACGTTGCGTGAAAGCAAGAGCGCGAACGACAACGACTGGTCGGGTATGCTTTACACGGACGGGCAGGCATATTTCAGCAAGAAATACAGCGTGCATATCGTGGATAGAGTAGGCGGCGGCGACAGCTTTGGCGGCGGTTTGATTTACAGCCTTTTGAGCGGGAAGGATTCGCAGTCTGCCATTGAATTTGCGGTGGCGGCAAGCTGCTTGAAACACTCGATTGAGGGGGATTATAACATGGTTTCCGTTGCGGAAGTAATGAACCTTGCAGGCGGTGACGCAAGCGGACGAGTACAAAGATAACAAAACGTCCATTAATGTGGAATTTTTTCAGTTAGTGATATTGAAAGGATGGAAACGAGATGAAAATATTGTTTTTTGGCGATTCGATTACGGATATGGCGAGACATCGTGAGATGGACGGACGAGCATTCGGTTATGGGGTTGGTTATGTGAACAGCGTGGCGAGCACGTTAAAATACGAAAATCCCGAACAGTATGATATTATTAACCGTGGTATTGGCGGACATAGGGTTGTCGATTTGTATGCGCGTATCAAGGCGGACGTATGGAACCATAAACCTGACGTAATTAGTATCCTTATCGGGGTTAACGACGTATGGCACGAAATTTATGGGGAAAATGGCGTTGAGTTAAAACGCTTTGAAAGAGTATATCGTATGTTGATTGAAGATACGAAAGAACAGCTTCCTAACGTGAAATTTATTCTTTGCGAGCCGTTCGTTTTGAAAGGCTCTGCAACGGAAGAAAAGTACGATGAATTCTGCGAAGTAAAGAAATACGCGGCGGTTGTCAAAAAACTTGCGGAAGAATACGGGATTCCTTTTGTTGCATTGCAAGAAAAATTCGACGAGGCGGCGGCAAAGTACGGCGCGGTACACTATTTATACGATGGGGTACATCCCGACATTGCCGGCGGTAAATTGATTGCGGAAGAATGGTTAAAGGTTTTCCGCGAGGAGATGTAAAGGTACTGCGAAAGATGATTATGGAAGAAGTGCGACGATTATCTTCCGCAACTTATAATATCAATGAAATTAAAATGATTTAGAGGGGTTGTGGGGTGCGTCGTTGAAGCTCTTATGAATAAAGCAATTTAGCAAGGTTGTTCAGGTTTGACTTTGCTTCTATTGAAAAGTATTATTTTTATGTGAAATAGTCTAATCCTCTCGCGTGTGTGTGGGCGACATTATTATCTATAGAGAGAAGTTTTGTTTTTGTATCTCATAAAATAACACCACACGGACCATATGTCCGTGTGGTGTTATTGTTAATTGCCATTGGCTTTAATTTCTTTCTTATATTTATAATAAGAATTTCTAGAACAGCCGCAAAGTTTCATGACATCGGGGCCTTCTAAGGTACCGCCGAAGTCTTTGGAGTGTTTTTTAATGATAGCTTTGCAGTCAATGGATTTCTTTGTGGTAAGCGTAGTCCCTTGAGTAAGACCGATTTGAGTGCCGTTTCGTTTGGCTTCACGGATACCTTGGCTGATACGTGAGTGAAGGTCGGTGACTTCTTTTTCACTTTGTTCAAAAGCTGCTTTGATTTGTTCTTCGGCAAGTGCCATCATAAAGTTATTGATAAGCTCAATATTTCCTTTAAAGAAAGAATCAACAGCGGCATTTCCTGTTTCGATATTAATATTAAGTAAATTGTTTCGAGTAGAATCAAAGACAGAAGTATTAATCAAGGGTTCGTTTAGGAAGATGAGGTGAACACCTTTTTCATAGAGCATCTTATAATCCTTAAAACCTTCGTCTGCATTACGAGACATACGGGAGACACTATCAAATACGATGGTGTCTTCTTTTTTTATTGTGGCGATAAGCTTGTCCCAGTGCGGTCTACTTTGAGTGGTGCCAGTGTAGAACTCGCGGATAATGGTGGCTTTAGGGTAGAGTTCTGTGATGTTCGTAATCTGACGAGCGATACGTTGATGTTTTGTGGATACACGACAATAGGCGTAAATCATAAAATAACCTCCAAAATAGTATTAAAACTGACTACAGTTTCTTTCTACACTTTATTATGTCGCATTTTAAAGGAAAAGGGAGCTGTTTTTTGACGAAATTTGATACAATGTTCTAAAAAGTTTCTTTTGGTACTGGATTTTTATCGTGGAATTTGTTATACTTGTAATATACGCGTTATACGGAGGAACTTTGATGAACTGGACTTTTGAAGAAGATTATCTTGTGTGTAAATTCTATATGGAGAATATTGCGGATTGGAATTATAAGTTGGATTCTCTAATGAGGATACTGCGGGAACAAGGTTTTCGAGATAGAGACAAGGCTTCAACTAGGATGCGTATTCAAAACTATGTGTATCTTCATGAAGGGAACAAGGGCTTAAGTAATGTTGCGCAACAATCTAGAGATATTTATTTTGCTGTAAGAAGGCGGGTGGAGAACTCTTTAGAGCGTCGGGAATTGCAAGGATAAGCACCAATCAAATTCAATTACATGAGGTAAAACCTTTGAATTATAAATTATGCTATTTGTATGGATTAAAATCAAAATCAAAACTAATGGAGCTTTTGCATATTGACCGAAAGTTATATTGCAAAGGCTCTTTTGTTAATAAAAAAATTAACCCATATATAGCGAAAAGCGAAGGGAAAGAACGTTTAATTGAAGCACCTGAAGAGGATGTTAAAAAAATTCAAGGAATTATCTTAAAAAGTCTTCAGCAGTTAGATTATCCTGAATATGCATTTTCAGGAATCAAAGGAAAGTGCTACATTGATAATGCGAAAGAGCATCAGGGCTTTGATTATTTATTTAAGGTTGACATTTCAAAGTTTTTTCCGAACACGAGTCGTGATAAGGTATATAGATTTTATTTGGAAAAATTAAAAACGTCACCCGATGTCGCAAATATATTAGCAAATTTTTCAACTGTAAATTTAAGCGTCAAACATAATCCCGTAGTGCTTGAATACGTAGAGCGCGTAAAGATAAAGCAGAATAATCATTT
>JAZRFV010000034.1:0-6048 GCA_045643825.1 Candidatus Scatosoma sp. | reverse complement strand
GGAATAACGTAGGTCTTCACCTTTGCACCCGCTGCGGTAATATCCGCAACTTCCCCTCTGGGGCAGCTTTGGTTGTACGCTTCGTTGATTTCAATCCCCAAAGCGGACATATTTTTACATACTTCTTCACGCAAATCACGGTCGTTTTCACCGATACCTGCGGTAAATACCAAGGCGTCTACACCGTTCATCTCTGCAATGTAGGAGCCAACGATCTTCTTGATGTTGTGGCAAAGAATCTTCATTGCAAGCTGCGCGCGGTAGTTACCGTTTGCCGCTGCATCGCGGATATCACGACAGTCGCTGCCGCAACCCGAAACACCAGCCAAGCCCGATTGCTTGTTCAATACCTTGTCCGCTTCTTCTGCGGTCAAGCCTTCCGCCTTTTGAATGAAGGTTACCACCGTGGGATCGATCGCACCACTACGCGTACCCATAGGTACACCGTCTTGAGGGGTGAAGCCCATCGAGGTATCCACAGCCTTGCCGTTTACCGTTGCGGTGATGGAAGAGCCGTTGCCAAGGTGGCAGGTGATAATCTTTGCGTTCTTGTTACCGAGCATTTCCGCAGCCTTTGCCGCAACGTATCTGTGCGACGTACCGTGGAAGCCGTAACGACGAATCTTGTGCTTTTCATACAACTCGTAAGGGATAGGATAGATATATGCGTAATCTTCGATATCCGAATAGTACGAGGTGTCAAATACGCCTACGTGGTTTACGGAGGGCATTACTTCCTTACAAGCCTTCAAGCCGCTGATTGCGGGAGGGCCGTGCAAGGGGTTCAAACCAACGATGCTTTCCAAATATTCCAGCTCTTGATCGCCGAGAATAGCGGACTTCGTCAATTTTTCACCGCCGTGTGCAAATCTATGGCCAACAGCCTCGATTTCCGCAACGGTAGCGATTACGCCAAGCTCTTTATCCGTCAACAAGGACAATACGCATTCGATTGCCGCCTTGTGGTCGGGGAAAGCAGGCGTTGCCTTGTAATCCTCTTTGCCGGGACGCTTGTGGGTAATGACACCGTCAATCCCGATTCTTTCGCAAAGCCCCTTTGCCAATACGTCCTGCGTGTCCATGTCGAACAGCTGGTATTTAAGGGAGGAGCTTCCTGCGTTTACAACAAGAATTTTCATTGTTTCTCCTTATATAATAATGTAGTTATTAATTACCAAGTAATAATTCGGGAATTTCAAAGAGCTTTGCTTCCCTTTCGGTAAGCCCTGCCCTATCCACGCCAAGCTTTTCGCAAATACAGTCCACAACCGCACCACCCATACGGCGGATCCCCTCTTTCGTGTTGAAATGTGTCATATCCGACCAACATTCCTTCGGGGCGGTTTTGGAAACGGTATGCAAATCGTTGAATTCTACCCCCAAGGGGGTAAGCACTTCGATTGCAATTTGGTTAAACCGTTCGATATCGCTGTTAAAGCGTTTGTATTCCCCTCGGTACTCGTCCTCCTGCACGAAGGTGCTTAAAGCGAATACCTGCTTTGCGTTAGGGAAGATAAGGCGGAGCCTTTGGCTGATGCGTTTCAGCGTATCCCCGTAAAAATCGGGAGGCGACAAGGTGTCATCGCCGTGGATACGAAGCACGTCCCACAACCCTGCATTCCAATGCACGAGCTGTAAATCATCGGGAAAGCCACAACGTCTTTTCCATTCGTGTACCCAACGCAAAACGAATTGCGCCATACCGTTGTTGACGTCGCCCGGTGTGTACACGTCCACAACGCCTTCCAGCGTTGCCGCTACGTACCGTTCGTACCCCAACCGAATGGAATCCCCTAACAAAAGCACAGATTTCATAGATTATACTCTCTTTGCGATAACTTCGTTTTCGAATTTCTCTACTTCTTCCCACCAATCTTCTTTCAAACCTTGACGGGTAAGATATTCATCCCAAACGTCTGCAAAAGGAAGGTATTTCACTCTTTCATGCATGTAGAATACCTTCGTGAAGTTGCCTTCGTCTTGAAGTTTCTTCATTTCAGCATAAGGTTGAAGGATTGCGGAAAGCAATGCCTTTTGCATGGAGCGAACACCCGTTACCCAAGCGCAAAGACGGTTAATGGAAGCGTCGAAGTAGTCAAGCGCAACGATTACCTTATCGTCAGCATCGTTACGGATGATTTCCTTGGACAATTCTTTAAGCTCGTCGTCTACCACGATTACGTGGTCGCTGTCCCATCTAACGGGACGAGATACGTGAAGCTGTACCTTGTCGTAGAATGCAAGCATCGAAGGGATCTTGTCGGAAACCACTTCGGTAGGATGGTAGTGGCCCGTATCGAGCAAGCAGCAGATACCGCGCGTTGCAGCGTAGTTCTGATAGAATTCGTTGCTGCCTACCGTGTAGCTTTCTACACCGATACCGAATACCTTGCTTTCAACTGCAGGGATAACCCATTCCTTATCGTAGCCTTCCAAAACTTCGTCCAAGGACTTCTTCAAACGAAGACGGGGACCAAGACGGTCAGCAGGGATATCCTTCGTACCATCGGGTACCCAAAGGTTTACACAGCAAGGGCTGCCCATTGCTTTACCGATTTCAGCGGCAATCTTCATACAAGCTTTACCGTGTGCTACCCAGAATTTTCTTACCGTTTCATCGGGGGAGGACAAGGACAAGCCGTCTTTCATCATGGGGTGAGAGAACCAGGTGGGGTTGAAGTCAACGCCTTCAAGGCCGTTTTCCTTTGCCCATTTTACCCAAGGTTCAAAGTGCTTGTATTCGTATGCGTCACGGTCTACCTTACCCTTGTCTTCGCCAAGGATTGCATAGCAAGCGTGTACGTTTACGCGCTTTTTACCAGGCATCAATTTGAAAGCCGTGGTAAGGTCAGCGAACAATTCTTCAGGGTTTCTTGCACGGCCGGGGTAGTTACCCGTCGTTTGAATACCACCCGAAAGGGAATCGCTACCGTCGAAACCGATAACGTCGTCACCCTGCCAGCAGTGTACGCTAACGGACAACTTTGCCAATCTTTCCATAGCCGCTTCGGTATCAACGCCAAATTGCGCGTAGATCTTTTTTGCTTCTTCGTATCTGGACATAAATTTTATCTCCTTAATTTATATATCTTTTTTATTTTTTTCTTAAATTGTTTCAAAAACCTTCAGCCATTCATTTGCGATAATTTTCGCCCCTGCAGGGGTGGGATGTATGCCGTCGAACACAAAGCAGTCCGCATTCTCTTTCGCCCCCTCCTCCATCGCCTTTTGTAAGGCCACGAAGGGTAAAGCGTATTCTTCCGCAAGTTTTCTTACCGTCGCCGCGTACTCTCTTACCCCAGGATTACAGGTCCATTTGATAACGTCCGCTTCCCCAGCGCTCTCCACGAGCATAAACGGTTCGCACAAAATCATTTTTACGTTGGGTAATTTCTTTTTCGTGTCCTCTATCAAGCAACGGTAGATTTTTTCATATCTGTCAAGCTCTACTGCGTTGTTTTCAAGCTCCTGCGGGTACACGTCGTTGATACCCACAAGGATACTCACAACGTCGGGACAAAGGTTCCAGCAGTCCGCCTTAATTCTCGCGTACAAATCCACGCTACGGTTTCCGCTGATACCACGATTAATAAACTCGTACCCGTTGGGATTTTTACTCAACAACTCCGCCGCCACAAAGTTCACGTAGCCGTATCCAAGCCCAAGACCTCGTCTAAAATCCTCGCCGCTTGCGTTACGGTCACGCCCCATATCCGTAATCGAATCGCCAAAAAATAAAATTCTCATATTATTTGTTAATCTTGTCGAAAGCGTTCAACCATTCGTTTGCGATCAGTTTCGCGCCTGCTGCTGCAGGGTGTACACCGTCCGAAAGATATTCCGCTTCGTTGTTCCCTGCCGTTTTAGTCAAGGTTTCCTGCAAGGGCAGGTAGTACAAGCCGTATTCTTCCGCGAGCTTTTTCACAACCTCTGCATATTTATACACTTCCATGAAACGATCGAATTTCGCCGTCGTTGCGACGCCTTTCAAAACGAAGGGTTCGCAAAGCATCATCGTTACGCCAGGGAGCGCCTTTTTCGTATCTTCGATGAGGAAACGATACATCTTTTCAAAGCGGTCAAGCTCTACCCCGTTTTGATGTTCGACTTCGTGCCATACGTCGTTTACACCAATCAATACGCTGATAAAATCGGGTTTATGATTCCAGCAATCCGCCTTGATACGTGCGTACAAATCTACGATACGGTTGCCGCTGATACCACGGTTGATAATCTCTTCTTCCGCAAAGCCTCTTTCACGCAAGCCTTCCGCCGCATATTTTACATATCCGAAACCAAGTGATTCTTCCCCGTAAAGAAGCTCACGATTTCTACCTGCATCGGTAATGGAATCCCCGTAAAATAAAACCTTCATAGCTTTCCTCTTACATTTCTACGATATCGAAGGAATTTTTAATGATTTGTCTACCTTCTTGTACGTTTGCGATATCGCCGCAGCCAACCATCTGCATCATAAGGTTACCGATTGCCGTACCTTCCGCAGGGCCGGTGATAACGCGTTTGCCCGTGTATTCCATCGTCATTTCGTTGAGGAGCATATTCTTGCTGCCGCCGCCGATAATGTTCAAGGTTTCGTATTTCTCGCCCGTTACCTCTTCCAATGCCTTCAATGCCAAATCGTAATATTTCGCAAGGTTGTTGTAGATAACGTACGCCATTTCGCCAACCGTCAATTCCTTACCGACAGCCGCGTTGATTTCCGCCGTCATGTTTTCAGGAGCAAGGAAACGTTGATCGTTTACGTTGATTTCGTAAGGCACGGGGTTTGCTCTTGCCATATCCGCAAGCTCTGCAAAGCTGTACTTATCCCCAAGCTCGTGACGTACCTGTTGGATCATCCAAAGCCCCATGATGTTGATTTGCAAACGAGCCGTATAATTCAAGCTGCCTTCGTTGGAGTAGCCTGCATCCAAAGCGCTCTTCGAGGTGTGTGCCTTGTTTTGTTCAACCCCAAGAAGGGACCAGGTACCGCTCGAAATATAAGGGGTTTGCGCTTCCAAGGGAGCCGCTAAAACCGCACTTGCTGTATCGTGGGTAGCAGGTAAAACAACCTTCGCCTTGTATCCTACGATTGCCGCGATTTCGTCACTGAAATCCCCTACCACCGTACCGGGTTGCGCCAACTCACCGAAGAGCTCCTTCTTATAACCGAGCTTTTCAATGATCTCCTCATCCCAGGTATGCGTTTCCGCATTTACCATACCCGTCGTGGTTGCGTTGCAATATTCCTGCTTCTTCACGCCCGTCAAACGGAAGTGGAAATAATCGGGAAGCATCAACATGCTCTTCGCTTTTTCCATTCTACCCGACTTCACGTCGTCAAGGAGCTGATAAATCGTATTAAAGGTCGCAAATGCGATACCCGTTTTCGCAAACAAGGTTTCGAAGGGGAACACTTCGTGCACCGCAGGGATGGTCGTTTCCGTACGGTCGTCACGATAGCAGTACGTACCGCCGATTGCCTCGTCGTTTTCGTCGAGCAATGCGTAGTCAACGCCCCAGGTATCAATACCTACCGAGTAAGGAATTTTTCCGATTTCCTTCGCCTTCTTCAAGCCGTTGAGGATTTCGGTAAACAACCGCTCGTGCGTCCACATAAGGTGTTCTTTCCCATCGTACGCAATGAGGTTTTCAGGTCCGTTTTGGAAACGATAAATTTCCTCCGTGATCATTTTACCATTTTCGAGGTAAGAGATGATATGTCTGCCCGAAGATGCGCCGATGTCGATTGCCAAATAATATCTCATTTTCGTCCTTCCTTCTTATCCCTACGGGATAATAAAAAGCGGATTTTTTACGTGAAATAAATTGTTCCTATTCCGCCTATTTTTCACCGTAAACATTATATCACAATATTTTTTTCTTGTCTATATATGTTTGAAAGATTGACAAAAAAAATTTTTTGTGATAGAATATGAACATAAACACGCACAAATGAGCATAAAATGTGCAAAAAACAATCAATTTTTAAGGTGAAATTACATATGGCGTTAACCGAAAGACAAAACGAGATATTAAAATGGCTGA
>JAZRFV010000033.1:0-16655 GCA_045643825.1 Candidatus Scatosoma sp. | reverse complement strand
TTCTTTACCGTCTACAACGCCGTCCTCAATCGCCGCAATGATATCGTTCATCGTTACAACGGAATATACGTCGATGTCAAATTCCTTCTTCGCTTCGCTTACCGCGGACAAATCGCTGTTGAGCGCCTTTTCCTGACGGTCTACGGAAATAATCATACCCACAACCTGCACCTTCGCAGCAGCTTCGAGCTTGGGTAAAATTTCACGAAGAGCCTTACCCGAGGTCATTACGTCCTCGATGATGATTACCTTTTCGCCGTCAACGAGCTGTTTACCAACAAACAAACCGCCTTCGCCGTGGTTCTTTGCTTCCTTTCTATCGAAGCAGTAGTTCAGCTCCTTATCGTAGTTATGGTACATAGCCACCGCCGTTGCCACGGAAAGAGGAATCCCCTTATATGCAGGGCCAACCAAGGTTTCGGCATTCAAGCCGTTCTCTTCGATACAAGCGGCGTAATATTCGCCAAGCTTTGCGAGCTGTTTGCCAGTTTTATAGTTACCCGTATTGATGAAATAGGGTGCAATTCTACCACTCTTAAGGGTAAATTCACCAAATTTCAAAACGCCGTTGGATACCATGAAGCGGATAAATTCCTGTTTGTACGTATATTGCATAATAACTCCTTTATTTCGATACATGCCCAAGGGCATTTTTTTATTTTCCGTTTAATTGTAAGGTCCCCGTCAAGTCGGAAACGTTTGCAATGCCGTGTCTATCGCACCAATCGTTCAAGCCCTTGATAATCTTCGGCATTGCGTAGGGATCGGTGAAGTTTGCCGTACCTACCTGTACCGCCGTTGCACCTGCCATCAAGAATTCGATGGCGTCTTCCGCACAGGTGATACCGCCCATACCGATCACGGGGATTTTTACCGCCTGCGACGCCTCGTAGGTCATTCTTACCGCGACGGGTTTCACGCCTGCACCCGAAACGCCGCCCGTATTGTTGGCGATGATGGGTTTTCTACGCTCGATATCGATTGCCATACCCGTAAGGGTGTTGATAAGCGAGATACAGTCCGCACCGCCGTTTTCCGCCGCCACCGCGTTGGTTGCGATGCTTTCTACGTTGGGGGAAAGCTTTACGATAAGCGGAGTGTTTTTCGCACCCGATTTTGCCACACGGGTAACCTCCTCTACCGATTGAGGCTTGATACCAAACGCCATACCGCCACTCTTTACGTTGGGGCAGGAAATGTTCAGCTCAATCATATCCACCAACCCGTCTAAACGAGCACAAATCTTTTCATAATCTTCCAAGGTCTTACCTGCAACGTTTGCAATCACCGTCGTACCCGTGGATTTTAACCATTCGAGGTCACTTTCGATGAAATGCTCCACGCCAGGGTTTTGCAAGCCAACGGCGTTCAAGATAACGCCACGGGATTCCGCAATACGAGGCACGGGGTTGCCAAGACGAGGTTCTAACGTCATACCCTTGGTGGATACGCCGCCGATTTGACCGATGTCGTAGAGTTCGTGAAACTCACGTCCAAAACCATACGTCCCCGAGGCCGCAATTACGGGATTTTTTAAGGTTACGCCACAAAGCTTTACCGATAAATTTGCCATAGTATTTTTCCTTTTAATGTTGTATACTTTCCTTTTTATTGTGTAAGTGAAGCTTATCTTATGAGTGAAGTTTTGCGTTCCGCAAAGTGAAATTCGTAAACGAGTGAAGTTACTTGCGTAGTGAAGTTCATAAATGAGTGAAGTTACGCTTTGCGTAGTGAAGTTTTTTGCGTTTCGCAAAAAGTTATGGCTATTATTAATAACAGCAATAACTTGCCGTCAGGCAAACTTCACTGTGTTGAAAACACAACTTCACTGACTTGGTCAACTTCACTGTGGCTTTGCCACAACTTCACCGTAAACATAGATATGCGAGCAGTTCAAGGCGAAGCGAGGGAGCGTACAAGTAGTACGTGACCGAGCGACAACGCCGAAATGCGATGCATATATGTGTTTACAAAACCACAGAGTTTGCGTTGAAGACAGGCCCATCCTTACACACACGGGCTTTCTTCCCATTCGTCATATCGCACACGCATACAAGACACGCACCGATACCACAGCCCATGCGTTCCTCCAAGGATACATAGCAGGGCAGGTTTTCCTTTTCCACAAGAGCAATCAACGCACGAAGCATAGGCGTAGGACCGCACGCAAGCACAACGTCGGGGCGGTTGCCTTTTTCCAAATCCGCCGCAAACGCCTGCACAGCGTTCATCTTTTCACCAAAGCTACCGTCGTCCGTTACGCCAACGAATTTGTATGCCTTTTCAAATTCTTCCACGCCACATACGGCACCCTTGTTACGATAACCGATGTATGCAGAGATTTCTTTCTTGTCGCCATATTCACGCAAAACGGAAATCAAAGGGAATACCCCCACGCCGCCGCCTACAAGGGCAACCTTCGTTTCGTTTTCTTCCACGTAGAAGCCGTTGCCGAGAGGCATCAACACGTTTAAACGCGTACCTGCCCCCATCGTTTTCAACATTTGCGTGCCTTCGCCCTTGATTTGGTAGCAAAAGGTCACCTTGCTCCCTTCCGCCTTACAAATGGCGATTGGACGGCGTAAAAGGTGTGTGCCGCCAACGGAAATATTACCAAACTGCCCACAGCGTACCTTTGCGGGTTCCCCTAAATCAAAGGTCACCGCATATACGTTGTCGGCGATTTGTTCATTGCTTACAATCGTTGCGATATAGTCTTTCATAGTACTCCTTAAATAGTGAAGTTTGTCCCAAGTGAAGTTGTATCTTTGATACAGTGAAGTTGCGTTTTCAACGCAGTGAAGTTTGCCTGACGGCAAGTTATTGCCATATTTAATAACAGCCATAACTTTTTACAAAGTAAAAAACTTCACTTTGCGGTAGCAAAACTTCACTTATTTATAAACTTCACTTTTGCAAAGCAAAAACTTCACCTTATTTTGCCATTTTTCCGATAACGCTCGACAAATCCTTTTGCATTGCCACACAAGCTTCACGAGCCGCATCATAATAGGTGCCGCCATTCTTCTTATATGCACACAAAATCCCACGGGAGTTGTTTACAACACCGCCCAAGCCATTTGCCCCGAAACAGCTCTTGAGCATTTCCGCATTACCACCCTGTGCACCATAGCCAGGGATCAAGAAGAAGGTGTGGGGTAAAATTTCACGCAAGCGTGCCGCTTCCGTAGGATGCGTTGCACCTACCACAGCACCCACCGCAGAGTAGCCGTATTGACCGATGGTGCTTTCGCCCCATTTTTCCACCAAACCACCCATATACTCGTACATGGGTACGCCATTTTCCAAAACCATATTCTGGATTTCCGCGCCCGAAGGGTTGGAGGTCTTTACCAAAACAAAGATACCCTTGTCGTTCTTTTCACATTGTTCAACGAAAGGCAGGATACCATCCGAGCCCAAATAACCATTTACCGTTACGTAATCGGAGGGGAATGCCTTGATGGTTGCATCGTTTACCTGCGTTTCACCCAAGAACGCCTTTGCATAGCAACCTGCCGTCGAGCCGATGTCGTTGCGTTTTGCATCCGCAATCACCACCAAGCCCTTTTCCGTTGCATATTTCAAGGTTTCGTAGTACGCCTTCATACCAGCCGCGCCATACATTTCGTAATAGGCGATTTGCACCTTCACGGAAGGCACGATATCGTACACGCTGTCGATGATTTTCTTGTTGAATTCCAACACTCTTTCCGCAACGTCCTCGAAGGTCTTTGCACCCGCCTTCATATCATCGGGAAGATAATCGAACAAGGTGTCCAAGCCCACGCAGGTGGGGTTTTGCATAGCAATAATGCCGTCAATCAGCTTATCGGTAATCATATATTTGCTCCTTAAAAAGTTTTTTACAGTTCATTTTATTTAGTGAAGTTTAATCAAAGTGAAGTTTTTGCTTCGCAAAAGTGAAGTTCATAAATGAGTGAAGTTACGCTTCGCGTAGTGAAGTTTTTTGCGTTTCGCAAAAAGTTGTGGTTGTTATTAAATATAGCAATAACTTGCCGTCAGGCAAACTTCACTGTGTTGAAAACACAACTTCACTGACGAAAGTCAACTTCACTGTGGCAACGCCACAACTTCACCATAGGTGTCCCTTCACCTATTTACGTCGCCTGTGCATACAACACTTTATACGAAAGGATTTCCACGTCCGAGGTACATTCTACCGTGTAGGGTCTTTCCGCTGGACCTGTGACTTCCTTCACCCAGTTTTTTACATATAAGTACCCGTTGGCATCGTAAAACGCAACGTATACGTAGGTAGTGTGGTCGCCCTTCTCCAACAATTTCACCTGCCCTGTCACCGTTGCATGGTACAAACCGTCCTCGCCAAGGCTACACGCAAAGGTTTCGCCAGGCAAAGCCTCGGCTGCTTCCTTCCAAGCTTTTTCATAGGAAGCGTCGTACGCCTCATACAACCATACGTCGAAAATACGGGCGGTTGCAGGCTCGTAAAAAAGCTCCGCTTCACATTCCACCTTGTAGGTATCCCCTACGCCCATATATTCTGCCCCATTGTACACAGTATCGAGTAAATAGCCGTTTTCGTCGTAAAACGACACGTAGCAACCGATGGTATCCGCTTCCTTTTCGCCAAGGTTTTTGATTGCACCCACCGCTTTCACAAGGTACATGCCCTCTTCGTTTTGGGTTACCTCCACGATTTGTGCACCCTCGGTAACCTCCGCCTCCATACGACGCTCTTCCAAGGTAGGCTCGCTAGTGTCTTCGCCAAACAACGCCACACCAACCTCAAAACCCAACAAAAGCCCTATCGTATACACGTCACAGGCCGTAAACCCCACACAACAAAGGCAGGTAATCAATGCCACGAAAAATAATTTAATCCTCTTCATCGCCCCACCTCCTTAACTATACGTGTAGGAGTAAACGCTTATCTCCCACTCGGTGGGGACGGTTTTGGTTTCCGCAAGACTTGCGTAATGCCAAATTTCCCCTGCTTCTATGTATTCTATCGAGGTTATACCATACACCTCAATCGGATCGCCAAACTCGTCGTAAAAATCCATGTACGCAGTAACGTCGTACAAGTTTTCCCCTGTATTGTTTTGTGCCAAGCCTTCCACAAGCACGGTATAAACGCCCGTTTCCTCGTCAAAGCTTCGCACCGTCACCGTTGCCTTGCTGACCAAATCCAACTCATGTTTTTCCATTGTCATAAAGCAAGAGGTCAGTACGCATACGGACAGTGCGACCGTCAAAAGCAACGCACCTATCCTTTTCAAACAACCTTTCATAAGTTTTCCCCCTTTATGAAAAATTTTTATGCCTGATATTTAATTTCACCGTCTACGATGGTGTATTTTACAACACCTTCCAATTCCATGCCCTTGAAGGGGTTATTTTTGCCCTTGCTGACAAATTTATCAGGATCAATCGTCCATTTTTCGTCCAAATCGGCAATCATAAGGTCAGCAACGCCGCCTTCCTTGATTTCCCCGCCGTCCAAGCCCAAAATTTGAGCAGGGTTGTAGGACATTTTGTCTGCGATTTCGTTCAAAGTCAACACGCCTGCCTTGTAGAGATATTTCACGGCAAAACCAAACGAGGTTTCAATGCCGCTGATACCAAACGCAGCTTGGTTATATTCCACATTTTTATCGTCAGCGTGGTGAGGTGCGTGGTCGGTTACGATACAATCGAGCGTGCCGTCCTTCAAGCCTTCCAAAATCGCCTGCTTGTCAATTTCTTCACGGATAGGAGGGTTCACCTTCGTATTCGTGTCGTAGGTACGGATGATTTCGTCCGTTACGGAGTAGTAATGAGGGCAGGTTTCCGCCGTTACCTTGATACCCGCTTTTTTCGCGTCGCGGATCATTCTTACACCGCTGTACGTGGAAACGTGGCAAATATGCACCGCCGTATCCAAGCCTTCCGCAAGGGAAATTTCACGGGCGATAATTACGTCTTCCGCCGCACGGGGGATACCCTTCAAGCCTGCAATCGTCGCACTTAAACCCTCGTTTACAACGCCGCCGTCCACCAAATCCTTATCCTCGCAATGGCAAAGGCATTTGATGTCAAAGCCCTTTGCGTATTCCATTGCAAGACGCATTAATCTTGCATTCTTTACCGCTACACCGTCGTCGGAAATCGCAACAGCACCTGCTTTTTTCATGCCTGCAATCGAAGCCATTTGCTCCCCTGCCAAGCCTTTCGTGATTGCGCCGATGGGGTGGATTTTACAAAGATTAACCTCTTTTTCTCTTGCCTTAATGTAGGTAACCACCACTTTGTTGTCAACCACAGGGTTGGTGTTGGGCATACAGCAAATTTGGGTAAAGCCACCCTTCACCGCCGCCTTCGAGCCGCTCTCGATGTCTTCCTTACGTTCGAAGCCAGGTTCACGCAAATGCACGTGCATATCGATAAGGCCAGGGAAGATGTGCTTGCCCGTTGCATCAATTTCCACGCCGCCGTTTGCAGGGATTTCGTCCGCAATCTTTACAATTTTACCGTTTTCAACAAGGATGTCCTTCTTTTCTACGGAGTTTTTCAATACCACGTTACCGTTTCTAATAATCATACTTTCTTCCTCCCTTTACGCTTTACGAGCCTCGTTTAAGAGGGTTAACGCCGCCATACGCACCGCTACGCCCGACAATACCTGATCTTCGATATGGCTTCTTTCGTGGTCGATAACGCTACTGGTCAATTCCACGCCACGGTTTACAGGGCCGGGGTGAAGAATGATTGCATTCGGCTTTGCGAAAGCCAAGTGCTTTTCGTCGATGCCGTAGTTTGCCGCGTATTCGCCAAGCGAGGGGAAGTTCCCTGCCTGCTGTCTTTCAAGCTGGATACGAAGCCCCATCACAACGTCCGCACCGTCCAAGGCTTCCTCACGGGATTTGCACAGCTTTGCACCAAGCTGATCAATCCCCTTCGGGATAAGGGTTTCGGGGGCGAACATCGTCACCTCTGCACCCATCGTCTTTAAACCGAAGAGGTTAGATTTTGCCACACGGGAGTGTTTGATATCACCCAAGATCGCCACCTTCAAGCCTTTCAAGGTGCCGAAGGTTTCACGCATCGTCAACATATCAAGAAGGGCCTGGGTAGGGTGTTCGTTCATACCGTCGCCCGCGTTTAAAACGCTTGCCTTTACCGTCTTTGCAAGAAGGTAAGGCGCACCGCCCATAGGGTGACGCATAACGATGAAATCGTTGCTTTGTGCGTCCAAGGTTTTACCCGTATCAATCAAGGTTTCCCCCTTTGCCACCGACGAGGTGCCTGCCTCGATATTGATGGTGGTTGCACCGAGGTATTTCGCCGCCTCTTCAAAGCTGGTACGCGTACGGGTACTGTTCTCGTAGAAAAGCACCGTCACCGTTTTTCCGTCCAAGTGTGCAATCTTTTTCTCGCCTGCACGGATACGGTTTTTGTATTCCTGTGCAAGGTCCAAAATTTCGGTGATTTCAGACGCCGACGCATCGATTAAACCAAGCAAATCCTTTCTCTTTAGCATAGTTGCCTCCATTGTATTATTTTCACACGGTATTATACCACTTTTTTCGCATAATGTAAAGGGTTCAAACGGCAATTTTTTACAACTTTTTGCCACTTGAACCCATTTTCTTAAAAATTAATAAATTTTTACGAGGTTGAAACCAACCTTGTCGCAGGCGGTGAGAACATACTCGATACCGTTCTTGTAAGATTTGAGGGGGAAATACGCCGCCCCGTGGATATGTCCGAACACCACTTTATCCACTTTATTCGCCTCGAACAGCCCCGAAAAGAGGGTGTCCTCCTGCTTTGCCGTAAAGGGTGGAAAGTGCATCAGCACCACCTTTTTATCCCCTTCTTGTGCCAACTTATCCGCATCCAAAAAGGCGAGGCGGAAGCGTTCCGCTTCTCGTAAATACAGCTTTTGGTCTTGCTCGGTATAATCGCTACTGCCAGGGCAGGTCCACCCACGGGAGCCGATAAAGACGAAGTCGCCGATTTTCACCGCATCCGTTTGCAGGAACACGAAGCTGTCGTTAGGCGCAGAATCGCGAAGGCGCGTGATACCGTTCCACCAATAATCGTGATTACCGCGGATAAACACCTTTTTCCCGGGCAGGTCGGCAAGGGCTTTCAGGTCAATGAGGGCATCGGACATTTTCATCGCCCAGCTGATATCCCCGGGGATCAACACGATATCCTCCGCCTGCACCTTGCTTTGCCAATCGGATTTAATTTTCTCAAAATGCCCTTCCCAGCCCGTACCGAAGATGTCCATCGGTTTGTCGGCGGTGAAGGAAAGGTGCAAATCGCCAATCGCATAAATATTCATAGCCTTATTATAACATTTCCACCTTAAAATTGCAAGGATTTACGCAAAATAATTTCTATATTTTCACCCTTGCACGATTTTACCATATCGGGCATATAATACAGTAAGCTTATCGCCAAAAACGGTTTTTTAATATTCGTAATTTAGGAGGTAATTATGTCCTTTTTTTCCAACTTTCAATCGGATAAATGCCCTGGCTCCATCACGGGCAATCCCTTAAACGGCTTGATGGAAAAGGTGTGTATTCAGGTGGAAAAGATTTTCGATGCAGGTATTAAACAAATGCGGCTAGAAAATTACTCACTCACCCTCACCGATATCACGCCCGATCCCGTTACATATCCCTTGACATTCGTCAGCGCCCGTTCGGTGAGCGCGGAGGCGACCGTCACCAACCTGACGGTGGAACGCCAACCCGACAAGCAATGTGCCCGTGTGCAGGCCACCGTCACCATCCCCGTGGAGGTGTTGTTTACGGATGCAAACGGCGTGGACGGGAGTGCAACCGCCACCGTTTCCTTGCCCGTAGATGCGTTTCTTTACGTACCTGCCCCCTCCATTATGCCTTTTTCGGTGCGGGCGTTGGTTAGCGTGGTTGCCCCTGACGGCACCTACAACGACGATACGCAAGGCTTCAACGTCAGCCTTTGCGTAACCTTAATCATCAAGATTTCCATGCCCGTCGAGGTGCTTGTCCCCTCCTACGGATATTGCATGATTCCACCCTTGCAGGAATACTCGCAAGAGGTTTGTGCAGGGTTCTTCGAACTGCCCTTGTACCCCCAAGGTGGGAAAAATTGCTGTGATAAATAATAATAAAATTGTATACGGCACGGCGGTTCGCCGTGCCGTAGCTTTTACCCTAAATCCTTATCCTCATACCGATATAAAAAATATCCGTTCCGTTTTTTAGGCGGAAACCTTCCTCGCTGCCGCAAAGCAAAGCTTTGGTATCCCCTGCCTTTACCGTATAGGCGTTTCCACGCTGTTTGGGGATCAACAAAATTTGCCCTGCCTTGGGAGGTGCGGACAAGCCGTTTTCACGGACAATTAAACGCTCCGAAACGGAAAAATAATCGGCTATTTCTTTCAAACTTTGCCCCTTCTTCACCTGATAATACTCTCTAAAAACCACGTTCAACATACCCTATTGTATGCAGGGATTTTTCCGTTTAGAATTGTAAAAGACGTGCGTTCTATTTTTTGAAAACAGCCCGTACAATAGAGTATGAAAACGACGAAATGCAAAAACACAGCACTCACCGCCTCCCTCGTCACAGGCTTATCCGTTGCTGAACGGGGGCTTGGATTTTTATACCGTATCGCACTTTCCCGTCTAATCGGTGCGGAAGAACTTGGGATATATCAGGTCGCACTTTCCCTGTTCGCACTCTTTTTAACCATCGGTACGGGCGGTATCCCCATCACCGTGTCCCGTATGATCTCCAAAAGCAAAGCGGAGGGGCGCCCCATAGACGAAAAACGCACGGTGGGGGCAGGGTTATTGCTTTCCCTTCTTCTCACCCTGCCCGTTTGCCTGCTCCTCATCCCCTTTGGGAAAAGCTTCCCCTTCCTTTTCACGGACGAGCGTGCTCTTTCCATTTTTCGCATCTTGCTTGTGGGGTTGTGCTTTTCCGCCCTCTACGCCGTTTTCCGTGGGAGCTTTTGGGGAAACAAGCAATTTCTTCTCCCGTCCGTGTTAGAAATCGCCGAAGAATCGGTGATGGTGATTGTCGGTGTGTTACTCCTTCGTAACACCCCTATCGGGGTTGGAGCGGAGCGAGCGGCGTGGGCGGTCGTCATATCCTACCTCTTTTCCTTCACCGCATCCGCCCTTTGTTTCTTCATGCAAGGTAGAAGGGTTTCACAGCCCAAAAACACATTAAAACCGCTATTCAACGCATCCCTGCCTATCACCTCCGTCCGTGCGAGCGCCTCTCTCGTCAACTCCGCCGTGGCGGTTTTGTTGCCTGTAATGCTTGTTCGAGCAGGGCTTTCTGGAAGCGAAGCCCTTACCCTTTTTGGGGTGGTTTCAGGTATGGTTTTACCTATACTTTTTATCCCATCCACCGTGATCGGTTCCTTTTCCTTAATCCTCGTCCCCGAATTATCCGAGGATTTTTACCGTAAAAATTTTACCCGCTTAAAGCAAAATATCACCCGTGGTTTGTCCTTTTCCTTCCTGCTCGCCTGCGTGTTAATCCCCTTTTTCTTCGTCCTTGGCGACAACCTCGGCACACTCGCCTTTTCCAACGCCACGGCAGGAAAAATGATCGCAGTAAGCGCCCCCGTGTTACTGCCGATGAGTCTTGCCATGATTTCGACAAGCATGCTCAACTCGATGGGCTTTGAAAAGCAGTCCTTCCTCTTTTATTTTATCGGTGCGGCGGCAATGCTTCTTTGTATCCTTACCCTGCCTGCCCTTTTGGGTATCTACGCCTATCTTATTGGCTTTGGGTTAAGTTTTGCCCTTTCCGCCCTTTGCAACCTGATTTTTTTATGGAAAAAGTGTCTTAAACCGCAAAAAGGACGGGGGCAGGTATGCGTTCAAGGGATTTTTATCCCCTTATTACTTATCTTACCTATTACCCTTTTCGGCAAGCTTTTGGAAGGGATTTTTATCCATTTCGCAGGCAACCTTCTTACCCTTGGCGTAATTGCCCTCGCAATGGGCGTTTTCACCTTCCTTTTCTATCTCGCCTTGGGCATAATCGAGCTTTCCGACCTAAAAGCTCGCCTGCCGAGAGTTCGACGAAAAAAAGACGGCGTTTAGGCACTTTTTTTCGTTCTACACTTGACATTGCCTTGAAGACATAGTACAATATAGAAGAAATCAAATATAAAGGAGCTTTTTATGGGTTACAAAACGAGAGAGTGGCGCGATTCCATGCGCGTTACGTTAGATTACAACAATATGATGGACACCTTCTTGGGGGAACAAGGTTTCAGCGATAAAACGCTTAATTCCTACGCATCGAAGGCGAATGCGGCGTTCCGTTTCGTGAAGGAAAACCGTGGCAAGGACGAGCTGTTCATGGGTTGGACGGAGCTTCCCTACAACCAAAAGGAAATCGTTGCAGACATCTTACAAACGGCAAGAGAAGTAAAGCATAAATTCCAATATTTCGTTGTGCTTGGTATCGGTGGTAGCGCACTCGGCCCCATCATGGCGTTCAACGCTCTTTGCCACTTGCACTACAACGACCTTCCCAAATCCAAGAGAAAAGGCCCTAAATTCTACGTAGAAGACAACGTGGATCCCGTGCGTATGCGTGACCTTCTTGACGTTATCGAGCCTGAAAAGACCTGCTTTAACGTTATCTCGAAGTCGGGCGCGACCAGCGAGACCATGACACAATACCTCATCATCCTTGACCTTCTTACCAAGGCAGGCGTAAACGTTAAAGAAAACGTTATCTTCACCACCGACGAAAAGAAGGGTAACCTCAAAAAGATTTCCGACGAATGCGGCGGTATCAAGAGCTATATCCTTCCCGACGGCGTTGGCGGTAGATTCTCGGAGCTTTGCCCCGTAGGTTTGCTCCCTGCGGCGGTGCTTGGCATTGATATCGTAGGTATGCTCGCAGGTGCGGCTTATATGGATTCCATTTGTAACAAACCCGTTATGCGTCGCAACCCTGCGTTGATGTGTGCGGTGTTGCAGGTTGCCGCTATGGAACAGGGTAAAAACGTTGGCGTTATGATGCCCTATTCGGACAACCTTAAATTCCTTGCAGACTGGTATTGCCAACTTTGGGCAGAATCCCTCGGTAAAAACGTTACCCTTGACGGTCAGCCCTGCAACGTAGGTCAAACCCCCGTAAAATCCCTCGGCGTTACCGATCAGCACTCCCAGGTACAGCTCTACACCGAAGGCCCTTACGACAAGGTGGTTACCTTCCTTTCCTTGAAGAAATACGGCTGTGAAATGCCTATCCCTCACGGCTGTGAAAATATCCCCGACGTAGCTTTCCTTGGCGGTCATACGATGGAGGAATTGATTCAGGCGGAAAACGCAGCAACGGCATACGCTTTGACGAAGGCAGGTAGAATGAATTACACCCTTTGGTTGCCCGAGCTCAACGCCTTCACCCTTGGTCAGCTTTTGTTCTTGTTCGAGTTGCAAACCGCTTACGCAGGTGCAATGCTCAACATCGACACTTTCAACCAACCCGGCGTAGAAGAAGGCAAAAAAGCAACCTTTGCTTTGCTTGGTAAAGCAGGCTACGATGCGAAGAAGGCAGAGCTTGATTCCCTTCCCGCAAAAGACGAAAACTGCATTATCTAACCATTCATCGCATACATGGTGTCCCCAAAATCATTTGGGGACACTTTTTTTACACTCCACAGTATAAACTTACCCCACCTTGGAAATACTCTTTATAGTAACGAAAATCCTCCCCTCTACATATAGTATATTAGGAGTGGTGTTGGTTTTCAAAAGAGGTGTGAGATGAACGTAAAGCGCGGAGAGTTGTATTATGCGGATTTATCCCCCGTGGTGGGTAGCGAGCAGGGTGGCATACGCCCCGTTTTGGTGGTACAAAACGATATCGGAAACAAGTACTCCCCCACAATCATTGCTGCCGCCATTACCAGCAAAATCAACAAAGCGAAACTGCCTACACACATAGAACTCCCCTCCTCGTACGGCTTGGCGAAGGACAGCGTTATTTTGTTAGAGCAAATCCGCACCCTTGACAAACGGCGTTTAAAAGAACGCATCGGGGAATTACCACCCTCCACAATGGTACGAGTCAACCGTGCCATCCTCATCAGCCTCGGTTTCCCCGTCACCCCGTAATAACCTGACGAAAATATTGATAAAAACACAAGAAAATACAAATTCCGCAATGGTCAACCCGTTATAATAAAGGCGATACCGTTGCGGAGGTTTTTTATGCGTATACGAAGAAAAATAGAGTTTTCAAAAGTATTTTTATATCTTGCCTGTGGCGTGGGAATATTTTGCCTTGCCCAAATCGGCAACAATAACGAGCCGTTCGCCATCGCCCTATTTTACGGAATGGCAAGCGCAGGGTTATCCCCCGTTTGGTCGGCGGTCTTTTACCTGCTTTCCCCTATCCCCACCTGCAATATAACGGTGTGGCTTCTTCACCTTGGACAAGCCGTTTTGCTTTGCGGTGGGTTCTACCTCAACCGACGGCATAAAAAGGATTTCTTCAAAACGGGTTTTCTACCCCTTTTATCTTTATCCGCTTCCTTGGGGTTATTCTTCGCCCTTGCCCCCTTCAACGGCTATGTTATCCCCCTCAACATACCTTTAGATGCGCTATCCCAAAGAGTGTTACTCGCAGGGGGCATTTTCCTGCTTTCCGCTGTGTTTTCCGTATCCATGAAGGCACTCGTACATAAATTGCTAAAATGCCGTTTGCGTGACGATGAAATTATTTTTTCTCTATTCCTATTTGTATTAATAGGGGTAGGGTTTTGCCGTTTTTTCGGCGTAAACGCATACATGGGTGCCTCATTTTTCATTTTACTGCTCTATGCATACGTTGTAAAGGACAGCTCTACCACCGTTTGCGCCTTTGTTTTATCCCTTCCGCCCTTCCTCATAACAGGGCTTTCCCCCACCCGATTTTTTCTATACGGTATCGTACTAACCCTATTTACAAAATCAGGTAAGCTCGCCGCCGTGTCAGCCCTAATGGTGACTTTCTTCACCATAGGATATATGGACGGGCTATACGGATACCCCGCCAACCTCTTGGTAGAATCCCTGCTTTCCCTCTTACTCCCTTCCGTTTTCTTCTTACTTTTTCCCACCTCACTCTTAAAAGAGCTGGAAAATCGCCTGGTCTTTTATCGTGAAAAGCACCTTTCCCGTATCGCAATCAACCGAAACCGTGCCTCTATCGGGGAACAATTATTTGAGATATCCGCCGTTTTTCGAGAAATTGAAACTGCATTCCTCGCCCTTGGCGGTGACGACGCAGAGGCGGATGCACGCAACCATCTATACCACACAATCAAGGAAAAAGTGTGTCCGCAATGTCCACAGCACCCACTTTGTGAACAACCCAACGTAGAAACCGCCTTACGAAGTCTCATCGATATGGGTTGTCAAAAGGGAAAGGCGAGCCTTATCGATATCCCTCGCGACCTTGCCACGATATGCAATAGACAAAGCGAACTGCTTTACGCACTCAACCACCACCTGCGCGATTATAAAAATTATATGTTGCAGGTGGAAAACGCAACAAATGGACGGATACTGCTATCCAACCAAGCCGAAGGTGTCAGCGAGATTTTGCGCAACCTCGCCCTCGAACAAAGCGAGCCTTTACGCCTTTATACCGATAAGGAACGGGCGTTGAGCCTTGCCCTTTTGCGGGTGGGTATCGTTTGTTCGGAGGTGCTTATCTACGGCGAGGAGGACAAGCTCACCCTTTCCCTCATCACCTTTGGCCGTGCGGACGTAAGAAAAATATCCGCCGTCGCCACCACTTTACTGCAAACGGAAATGATGATTTCCGAACGGATTTCTTTAAGCCGTGAAAAGTTTTGCTGTATATTGCGCAAAAAGCCCCTTTTCGATGCCGCTTTTGGCGTTGCCCACGCCACAAAAACAGGCGAAACGGTCAGCGGGGATACCCATTCCATGATCAAAATTGATGAAAGCCATTTTATGGTTGCCCTGTCGGATGGGATGGGGAGTGGCGAATACGCACGGAAGGTTTCCGAAAGTACCATTTCCCTGCTTGAGAGCTTTTACCGTGCAAAAATGCCTTCCGCCCTTATCCTTTCCACCGTCAATAAACTACTCACTTTTAGCAAGGAAGAAACTTTTGCCTGCGTAGATATCGCGACGGTGGATTTGAACAGCGGACAAGCGAGCGTCGTAAAAATCGGTGCACCCGTGGGGTTTATTTTATCCGCCAACGCCGTAAAAGTGTTGGAGAACGCATCCCTGCCCCTGGGTATTTTGGAAACGATACGCCCAAGCACCGCCGAATACACTTTGCATGAAAACGATATATTGCTGTTTATCAGCGACGGCATTGCCGACGCATTCGGCTCCACCACCGATTTATACGAGACTTTACGGAGCGTACCCATCGGCAACCCGCAACAACTCGCCGACGAATTACTTTCAAGGGCTCTTTCCGCATACGGCGGTATCGCCAAAGACGATATGACCGCCATCGCTGTGCGATTGTTTAAACCCTGCCCCACCCCTACCACTCTTTTTTCATAAAGCTAACAAACAGCGACAACAAAAAAGACGTATCCGAGGATACGTCTTCTTTTTTACCTTGAATTATTCTTCGATGGTTTCTTCAGCAGGAGCTTCTTCCACAACGGGAGCTTCTTCAACTGCTTCTTCAACAGCAACTTCTTCTACGGGAGCAGCTGCTTTTGCGGACATTTTTGCAATTCTTGCGTCCTTTCTTGCTTGTGCTTTCATTTCCTTCGTTACGATACGAGCTGCGTCGATACGAGCGCGCATTTCTTGAGGTGTAGGAGGAACGAATGCGGAACCTTCAGCATTTTCTTCGATTACTTCGTAACCTTCGTCTCTGTTAAGGAGGGTAGCTTCCGTTTCGCCGTCGAACATGTGGATGTGGTTAGCGTCGAATGCGAGTTCTACGATGTCACCCAAAGCAACAATAGCACGGCTGGAGATCTTTGCGATCATCTGCGTGGAGTTGTCGATAATGGAGCTTTCTTTACCTTCGTAGTTCAATTCGCAGTAGATTTGCGTTTCAGCACCGAGCTTTTCGATAACTTCGATACGAGCCTTAACAAGGGTATCAGGGGATTTAGCGATGAATGCTTCGTCCTGGTGAATATCTTCGGGACGTACGCCAAGCGTGATAGCTTTGCCGGTGTCAAGATATTCGTTCATGTTTCTGATACGAGCAACCAACGATTGAGGCAAGAGAATCTTGTTGCCACCAACGAAGTTGATGAAGATCTTGTTGCCTTCGCTCGTCAAGGTGGATTCCTTGAAGAAGTTCATTTGAGGGGTGCCGATGAAACCTGCAACGAAAAGGTTTACAGGATAATCGTAAAGGTTTTGAGGGGTGTCTACCTGTTGCATGAAACCGTCTTTCATAACAACGATTCTCGTACCCATGGTCATAGCTTCTACCTGGTCGTGGGTAACGTAGATGAACGTCGTAGCAAGACGAGCGTGCAATTTGGAGATTTCCGTTCTCATGGAAGCACGGAGCTTAGCGTCGAGGTTGGACAAAGGTTCGTCGAGCAAGAATACCTTGGGTTCACGAACGATGGTACGACCAAGCGCAACACGTTGTCTTTGACCGCCGGACAATGCCTTGGGTTTTCTGGAAAGGTAATCGGTGATACC
>JAZRFV010000032.1:0-28815 GCA_045643825.1 Candidatus Scatosoma sp. | reverse complement strand
GAGAAGAGCTATATAGAACAAAATACCGTTCTGAAAATGAATTCAAAACGGCAGTAGATAATTATATGACTTTTTACAATTTCAAACGTCCACATTACAAGAACCAATACAAGACACCTAATAATAAAGAGCTTGATTATTATAAGAAACAAGCGGAATTCAACGATTGTAAAGATTAGAAACTGGGGTTCAGATTCAATCTTTTTTATTTTTGCATTTTCGATTTTTAACTTTTTTTGAATTTTTGTCTAATAAAAAATTAAAATTAAAAATCTCTACATCCCTTGAAAAATAAGGAAAAAAACACAAACCGTCTATTGACATCTAATCCCAAGGGGTTCAGATTTCAATAGACGGTTCATATGGCGCAGAAGACGAGATTCGAACTCGTGCTACGGTTTCCCATACTACTCCCTTAGCAGGGGAGCCCCTTGAGCCTCTTGGGTACTTCTGCATGGCTCAATAATTGTCGCTTATTCAAAAAGCTATATTACTATATCACATTTTTACGCTATTGTCAAAGCATTTCACAGCCTAAAACGAAAAATATTTAGGAAATTTTCCCACACACATAAAAAATATTCCCTAAACACTTGACCACCGCCGTTTTTTGGTCTATAATAATTATTGACTTTAAAAAATATCACTTTTGAGGTAAAAACGTTATGAAAGTTATCATCACCGAAAATTACGATGAAATGAGCAAAAAAGCAGCCGAAATCATGATCGAGCTTGTAAAAAATAACCCCAACGCCGTACTCGGCTTGGCTACCGGCTCCAGTCCCATCGGTATGTACCAATACATGGCGAAGGATTGCAAGGAAAACGGCACCTCCTACAAGAACGTATCCTCCGTCAACCTTGACGAATACGTTGGTTTGACCGCTGACCACAACCAAAGCTATGCTTATTTCATGTATGATAATCTTTTCAAGAATATCGACATCGATTTGTAAAACACCAACCTTCCTTGCGGTAGTGCACCCGATGCACAAAAGGAATGTGATCGCTACAACGCATTGTTGGAAACGAAAACCCAGGACGTACAGGTGCTTGGCCTTGGTTCCAACGGTCACATCGGCTTCAACGAACCTGGCACCCCTCTTGATTCCGTCACCCACCTTGTGGACTTGACGGAAAACACCATCAAGGACAACTCCCGTCTTTTCAACTCGATTGACGCAGTTCCCCGTCAGGCATTGTCGATGGGTATCAAAAACATTATGCAAGCAAAATCCATCCTTATGGTTGTTTCGGGTAAGAACAAGGCGGAAGCTGTACGCGGCATGGTAAAGGGCGAAATCACCACCCAGCTCCCTGCATCGGTATTGCAGCTCCACCCCTTCGTTACCATCATCTGCGACAAGGATGCGGCTAGCTTACTCTAATCCCCGTTCAAGGTAAAAAAAATCAGCACGACTGTGTACACAGCCGTGCTTTTTTATTAGTCTTTTTTCGACGACACTGCACCCAAGGACAGCTTTTGCAAGCTCTTTTGCAAATCCGCCGTTTGCGTTTTACTGTAATAGCTCCAATCAAGGTTAGCACCTGCATTTTTTGCAATAGTGCACGTACGCCGCCACAGACAAGCAACACGCCATAAAACCCATCAACGCCAATATTTTTTTCATCATTATCTCTTACTTATTGCAAAATCTTCTTGATTTGCTCCGCCTTATAAACTCCAAGGCGTTCGATGCCTTTTTGGTTAAAATGCGCGCCGTCCTCCGATTTCCCATCGGAGCCCATTTCCACACTAATCGCAAAAGCCTCATCCAAGGTCAAACCAAGCTCGCCTGCGAGCAACTTTACCGCCTCGTTTCGCTCTCTCACGCACACGAAGAAATTTTCCAGCTCCACGTCCCGCTCGTCCTGCTTATGCACGACGGTGGTAGAGCCAAGCAACACCTTCGACGAAGTCAAAAACTTCGTCACCATTTGCTTGTATACGCGCGTATAATCCTCGATGGTAATATTGGAGGCGTGCAGGCCGTAGTTATAATAAATCACGGCGTAATCGCTGTCCTCTACAAATTTTTCCACCATCCCGATATAGGCAGGGGAAGTAATCGCATACGAGGTCGCCAAATAATCCACGATGGCGATGCCTTTTAGTTCCCTTTTCACCACCTCGTACACCTGTTCGACAATCGAATCGCCAATCATGGCAACACGAGGCATATCCTTGTGTGTATCTTCACACCAAAGGCGGAGCCATTCGTAATTTTCCTTCCTTTGCTTTATATCCGCACTTTTTTCAAAGGTTTGCTTATTCATATCTTCCCTTTCCTTGTAAAATGCTAAAAGACGGGCAATCCGCCCGTCCTTTTTTCGTTTTATGCATACCAAAAGTCGCGTGCAGGCCTTTCCACAATGCACGCCTGGGCATATTCGTTTAGACGATCAATTATTGTTCGTCTGCGCCCTTATGTACGTTAACGTATGCTTCCGCAACGATGCTGCGCGTCATATCCTTCACGAGTTTTTCGCCCTTGCGAACACGGAAAAGGTTGTTGCATACGGGGCACATATATACCATGTTACCGTATTCAACGTTCAACGCCGCGCCACATCTATGACAGTTTACAATCCATTTTTTAGCTTCTACGGGTGCTTCCATAGGCATCGTGGGGGCTACCTCGATAGGTTGTTCCGTCATAACGGGTTCTTCCACAGCTACGTTCTTCTTGTTTCTTGCCATAATAATTTTCCCTGCCTTTTTGTATTGATAATTTCATCACTTGGCGGTGGTTTTTACATACCTTTGCCACCATACTCTTTGATTATCTACTATTTTACACGATATTACGCCGATTGTCAAGGCTTTTGCGCAAATATTACGCGCGTAAAAGGTAAAAATTTTCACAAAAATCCCTATCCGCCATCAAATCGGGGGCTTTTCACCCCAAACCGCCCCTATAAGGGGCGTTTTAATCACTTCATCTTGCCTGCTTCCGCCATCAAAGCCTCGTTGATGGCACGCATTTTTTCTACGGGCACCTTCACAACCGCCCTATCGTAGGTAACGAGACCGTTGATCTCTTCCTCGACGTCTGATACTTGGGTATAGATACAACCGCACAACCCTTTTTTAATCAAGGGAAGCAATTTTTTCAGGTATAATTTTTCCAACGCCGAGATCAAATCCGCCTGCGTTTTAAACTTCTTATACCCAAATTCTTTGCTTTCATCAAATACATGCCCCGTTGTTTTCATCGAATAACCGCCAAATTCACTCAACACCACGGGACGAACGTCCTTGGGCACACGCAAGGGGGTGTAGTAGGTGTGCAGGCTCTTTAACTCCGTTTTCCCCACCCCTTGGTCGTGCCATCCGCTGACGGTGTCAATGATACGCGTACGGTCGAACGAACGAATAAAATCATTCATTTGCGCAGAGTCAAACTGTCCCCACCCCTCGTTAAAGGGTACCCATACACCTATACTGGGACAATTGTACAACTGCTTCAAAATTTCCTCAGACATACGCATAAACTCGTACCTGCCCCCCTCGTTTTCACGAGCAAAGTAGGCATAATCGTCATCACGATGGTGAAAACCGAGGAAGGGGAACGCAGCAATATGGGTAAATTTATACTTACCGCCGCCATTCACAAAATCCTGCCAAACCACAAGGCCCAGGCGATCGCAATGGTAGTACCAACGCATCGGCTCTAACTTAATATGTTTACGAATGCTGTTAAAGCCCATACCCTTTAAGAGCTGTAGCTCGTCCTCCGCCGCCTCGTCGCTGGGATAGGTCAGCATACCATCCGACCAATAGCCCTGGTCAAGCACGCCGTTAAAGAAATACGGTTTGCCGTTTAAGGTCAAACGAGCAATCCCCTTCTCGTCCTTCATACGCCCAAACGAGCGCACACCAAAATATGAGAACACCTCGTCTCCCGCGTCGTTCGTTAATACAAAATCGTATAACTTCGGGTTTTCAGGTGACCATAACTCAAAATCATAGGCAAGGATTATACTCCCTAAAAAGCTTTGGCGTATAATTTCTTTCCCATCGTCAAATACAACAATTTCCGCCCTGCTTCCATTCTCCAAAGCGATTTCCACAGTCTTTTCCTTTGCGTTGGGGGTAATACGAAAATCACCGATATGTTCCTTGGGCATACTTTCGAGCCACACGGTTTGCCAAATACCACTTTGAGGCGTATACCAAATACCGCCACGTTGATCGCTTTGTTTTCCACGCGCGCCACCGTTTCTCGTACCCTCGTCCGTACAAACTACCATAAGCTCGTTTTCGCCTTCGCATAAAACTTCACTTACATTCAGGGTAAAAGTGGTAAAGCCACCCGTGTGACAGCCCACCATAACGCCGTTGCAATATACCTTACACTCGCTATCTACCGCACCAAAATGGAGCAAAGTGCAACCAAGCAATAACTCTTTGCCAACAACAATTTTACGACTATAAACAAGCTTTTCGCCACTATTTAAAACAAAACCTTCCTCGATACCGCTCAATAAGGTTTCAGGGGAAAAGGGTACGATAATCTTCCCCTCGTATGATTTTTCACCGTTTCTATTTTCCTTGTAAAAATCCCACTCACCATTCAAGCACAGCCAATTTTTTCGCATTGATTGCGGACATGGGTGCTCGCTATGTGGAATTTCACCGATTTCATATTTCGTTTTCAATCTCATTTTCTTTCACCGCTTCCGTCTTATTTTTATATTTCACCAACCAAGGAATTACCGCAAAAAGCAACGCCCCTACAATTGCCGCCGCCAAGAAAATGGTGGGTACAGGGATATATTGCGTCGTCATTGCATCCGCCCCTGCGTTTTCCAAAACGACACCCGCCGCCTTATTGATAGCGTTGCCAATCATCGGCCCAATCACCATAGGCAACAGCACGCTGAAAATCATACGAACGCCCTGCAACTTTCCCGCGTCGTCTACGGGGGTATAATCGCGCACCAAAGCACCGCTCAACGCCGCCACCAAAATATACCCCGTAATCATCACGAAGCCAAACAAGCCAAAGATCGCCATCGTGAGATATTTTCCATCAAAATGGGATACGTACATACCCAGCAAACCAAGAATAAACACCCCTGCCGCAACGTACAACAACTTCGCCTTGTCCATTTTATCCGTCAAACCACCAAGGAGCAGGTTAATCACCGCACCAAGCACAATCGCCGCACCAAATACAAGGCTGTAATCCATCGTTTCAAAATGCAGGTAGGTTTTCATATAAATGATCAAATACGGCATAAAGATTTGACACGCAATGCCATAAACGCCCACGATACACAAGGTGAGATAGAGAGACATATTCCCCTTCACCACGCTGGGCTTAAAGCCGTAGAAAATGTCCTTTATCGTGCCCTTTTTCTGCAAGGTAGGGCTATCCTTGACCGTGAATACGCCTGCAACACCGCACACCGTAATCACCGCGCCAAGCAGCAAAAACAGCATTTTATAGCCCATACCTTCCACGAGCATACCAAAACCGCCTGCAACAATCAACATCGCCACAAGGGGCAACACGGACAAAACGCCTTCTACCTTCCCACGGAAGCTTTCCTCGGTGTTATCCGTCACCCACGCATTAAACGCCGCGTCGTTCGCAGTCGAGCCAAACAAGGTCATTATGCAGTCGCCTATGATTACCACCGTGAGTGCAATCGTCACGCCCTTCGCCATCGTCGTTTGGAAAATCGTCGCCATATTCTCGGGGGAGATGAACCCAAACAGCCCCACCGTTACACCCCAAATGATATAACCGTAGGAAAGAAAGCTACGCCGATTGCCCGTCTTATCGGATAGTGTACCTGCAATCAAGGTGGTTACCGTTGCCGCAATCCCCGACAGCTGTACCATCAAGGTCACCGCATTCAAATTTTGGTCAATGGTTTCGTAAACGAACAGGTTAAAATACATATTCTCTACCGACCAGGCAATTTGCCCAATCAGGCCGAACAAAACCAAAATCCACCAATTCCGTTTTCCAAAGCTTTGTCTTACTCCGTTCATACCCTGCACCTCTTATTTTATATAAGGATATTATACCACAGCTTTTTAGATTTGTACATACTTTCACAAAAAAAAATCCTCGGCGCGAACCGAGGATTTTTTCAATCAAAAGTAATTAGTCTTCTTTTTTCTTCAAGAGGCCAACCGCAGCAACACCAAGCGCTACGATACCGCTTGCCAAGCCACCGATGGTACCCATACAGCCAATAGAGCCTTTGTCTTCCGTATCGTCGGATGCACCCGAATCAACAGAGCTGTTGGGGGTGTTAGGCGTATCGGGAGTAGCAGGTTCTTTGCTGATTTCGGTATAAACCGCCGTCAAAACGGTGTCTTCAAATCTAATTCTATCCACCGTCTTATTCCAAGCACCCTTATAGCCTTCCTTTTCAGGAACAGCGGGAAGCTGCAAATCGTCAATCGTCTTCGCGGTAAATTCCATGGGCGCGATACCGATATCTTCGCCGTTTTCACCAACGAAGGTAATCGTGAATTTCACCTGAACGGTCGTTACGGTAAATACATAATCTTGCAAATTGAAGTAAGAAGGAACTTTTTCCGCATAACCGTAGCCGATATCATCCGTGCCTTCGGGAAGATTAGCAGACAAAATACCTGCAAGGTCAGCAGTCGTTAACGCAATGCCCATTTCTTCATCCACAGCCACACCGAAGGTGAAGTTCTTCGTTTGACCATCCATATATTTGATGGTAAGGGTGTAAGGAACAGAGTTCCACTTTGCGTAGAGGGTCATTGCTTCATCAGGCATTACCGCAGGTGCAGGGTTGCCGTTTGCATCCACCCAACCTGCAAAGGTTTTGTAATCCGCCGTAAGGGTAGGCAAACCGCTGATTGCAAAGCCACCCAAAACAGACATCGTATCCACCGTGGTCGTACCATCCATCAACACGAGGTCGTAACCGATACCATAAGCGACCGCCGTAACATCTTCCGTCAAAACTTTACCCGAAATCTTTGCGCTGTTGCAAATTTCCTTCTTCACGGTGATCGTAACGGTGTCACCGAAGGTCTTGCAAAGGGTATTCATGTAATCTTCGTGGATAAGCAAGCTCAAAACATTGTTTTGCACGTACAAAACAACGGGGTTTTTAAATACGTCGTAGTTTTGTTTATCTTTAGGACTTGCTTGTTGAGTGCTATTCGATTTGGAAGGGTCGGTCTTATATTCGTAAGCCGAATCGTCTACCTTCGTGTTGATATCGTATACGGATACACCGTTGATGAGGATATTATCACGGATTTCAACACGGCTCGGGTCAAAGTAGTTCAAATCGTATGCATCTCCGTTTGCGCCGAGGTCGTAAACCCAATCCGCACAATCAATATCAATCTTGAACAATTCTTTTCCTTCGCCATCTTTCGTTGCCCAATTGATAGCAACGTCCTTTGCACCAATCAAGGAGTTAGGATCCGCAAAAGCACCGCTTTCCTGACGAATAAAGGTAATGTCTTCTTTTACTTGGTAAAGGGTGTTCGCGTTCGTCTTGGAAGGGAATTGACAACCTGCAAGGATTTTGATTTCTTGTACGCTGTCCGTCGTACCTGCGTTCATCAATTGACGAGGCCAACGAAGACCGAACGAACCCGTTCTACCCCATACGTTGAAGAATTGTTCTGAAGGGTTTTCATATTTACCAGCAGCGTCAATCCAAAGCGAACCCATGGGCACGCCGTCAATCAAGATATAATCGAAGAAGTTAATACTTCTCAACAAATCCTTATCCGCAACCGCAACAGTATTACCTTGTTGATAATCGTGCTTACCCTCTTCAAGATAGAAGGAAAGGAACTGGTCAAGTTTACCATTACTGGGCTCGATTCTACCATAAGAGCCGTCAATGGAAGTAACCGACGTTTCTACGATGTCAAAGTTGCGTTCGCCTACTACCTTGTAGGTAAGCTTCAAGGAATTGCGAGCAAACGTTACGTTTTCGCTGAAACCAAACACTTCACCGCCGTAGTTCCATTCGAACCCCTTCAAGAATTCAATCGAGGTTACTTCGGAGATAAAGCTGTCGGGGATGTACATATCGATTGCACCACCCAATTCACCGTGTTGAGCAACGCTTACGCTGATAGGTGCGTAAATATGCCCATTGCTGTTTACGTCAGCAGCAATGTTGGTATGCATCGTAAAAGGAGACTCTGCCCCATTATCAGGCATACCCGTCCAAGTGATTTTGTTGGTTTCACCTGCTGCGTATGCACTACGCCAATCCGCAATCGTCTTACCGTTCACCTTGATGTATTTAAGCATTTCGTCACGACCAGCCTCGTTCAAAGAGCTACCACCTTCATTCCATACAAGCGACTTGTCCGCACTAATCCAGAAACGGTACAAACCTGCTTCTTTAAAATCACCATGCGTACCCCAATCACCATTGTAATATTGGTTAAGGTTGTAAATCGACCCCGACAAATCCTTCGTCACAGTTGCCGCGCTTGCGGTTACCGTGGGTTCGTCGTACGAATTAACAACGCCGCATACACCTGCGCCAAGCGTCAAAGCAAACGCCGCACCAAGGGTAAACCCTACGATTTTTTTCATCGTCTTTTTCATTGTTTTGCCTCCTATTGTATCTAAAACCTTGCAGGCATACTCCTGCAATTATAATTTCATACATTATTATACTACAAATTTTACAATATGTAAAGGGCGTTTTCTCTTAAAAGTGTTTCATATTTTACGATGTTTTTATCATTTTGCCCTTTATAGCGGTAAAAATCGGCGTAAAGCAACGCCTTACGCCGATTTTATTTTTTTAGTCTTCTTTCTTTTTGAGAAGGGCAACCGCCGCCACACCAAGTGCAAGCACCGTACCCGTCAATCCAACAACACCGCTACAACCTGCAAGGATTGCCTCAATACCGTTGGGTTGCTCCGTCACCGTGCTGTCCACAGGAGGGGTTTCCACCTCAATCGCAATCTCGTTCCACTTCGATTGAAGGTCCATCGCATTCATTACCCTACCCGTTTCAAAGTTCCACTCGTTTTCGCCATAATACCAACCGATAAATTCGTAACGGTGGGTAGCCGTCGCTTCCTTCGTGGGATCAGCAGGTTTTTCAATCTTCGCGCCGTATGCCACGGAGACAGCGTTTTCACCGTCAAAGGTAACCTCATAAAGACGAGGAACCTCGATAAACATTGCGGTCAAGGTAAGGTTACTGGTTACCACGTCCGTTGCAAAATTCCATTTCTTGTCGCCTTTGTACCAACCGTCGAATATATAATCATATCCATCCGTCGATTCCTTCGTGGGATCTGCAGGAATCATATTTTCAGGGATAAGTCTGCCGTGTTCCGCCTTACCCGTTGCCTGCACCCCATCAAAGGCTACCGTATATTGACGTCTCGTTTCTTGCCACTTGGCTTGTAAATCCACGTCGCCCGTCACTACGTCCGTCTCAAAATTCCATTCCGTATCGCCAACGTACCAACCAAGGAAGGTATATTTCACCCCTCTTTCTTCCTCTTTTTCAGGATCGGCAGGCTTGCTAATCTTAAAGCCGTAAGGCACCTCGATTGCATCTTTTCCGTCAAAGGTTACCGTGAACGAGCCAAACGCGTTCGCTTCGTCCGTCACCTTCTTGAAGGAAGGTTCGTCCTTCGTCACGATAAAGGTAATGGTTTTCGTCGTCTTGTTGCCAATGGTATCGCTTGCGGTGATCGTCCAGGTATGCGTACCTGCCGTCAATTTTCCACTTCTATCCAATGCCCCGTTCGACCAAACCGTCGAAAGGTTGCAAACACCGCTGTTGTCGCTTGCATTAATCGTCAACATGGGCTTTGCGCCAACAACCGCCTTCACCTCGGAAACCGCCATATCAATCACAGGGGCAACCGAATCGCCATCCATAACGTTTACCGTCAACACCTTCGTTGCGGTATTACCGTAGAAATCCGCCGCCTTCAATGTCAATTGATAGGAGCCAACCTTCGTAGGGGTGCCGTTTTCATTGAGAGCAACGCCGTCTTCCCAAATATATTGCACACCCACGTTACCTTCTTGTGTATCCGTTGCCGTTACGTCAAGCCCCAACGCACCGCCAAGTGCAACGCCGATACTATCACTACCCGTGTAATTGATTACAGGGGCGTTTCCGTCGTTCGCCTTCACTTCATAAGAAATACTATCAATGTAGAAAGGCACCCTCGCGTCCGTACGCAAGCTCAATTCAAAGGTATCCAATTTACCATCCGTAGCCGCCGAAGTAAACTTACTACCGTCGATGGTAACCGTAATCCACTCTCCCATCGCCTGGGCTTGGTTCACCTGGTGAAGCCAACCCGATTCGTTGGGTTTCGGGATACGGATCGCGGGATAGTTGCCCGTATTCGCATCCGTGTAGCCTATGTACACGCGGAAGCTCACGCTCGTTAAGATATTGGTAGGAATCTTTTCCGCCGAGAAATCAAGGATTAACCCACAAAGGACTGCACTCCCGACAGGAATAACCTCCAACACCTCGTTTTCATACCCTGCAGGGACACCCTTCGCCGCCGCCTCGCTTGCCGTGTATGTATTCACCACGGACGAGCCGTAGCCGTGAAGTTCTTTGTTAGGATTTGCCGAATAAACGCAAGCAAAATCACTCGCTTCACTTACCGCCTGAACACCCTTTTTCACCAAATTGGTAGGGGCAGGTACGCGATTATTCTTCACAGCAGAGTTATCCACCTTGCAATCCGCCTTCTCTAAAAGGGTGTTTCGGATGCTGTCCACCTCCGCCTGCGTAATGCCGAGATATTCCTTTACAAATCTTTCTACACTACCATTCAAGGTAGTTGCAGGATAGTTATTTTTGAGATAATCTGCGGTGCTCGTAATATTTTGCATCGCACTAAAATGAGTGCCTTGGGATTGAGCCGCATCCTTCATACCAACCCTTGAGAAGAAGCTCATTTCATAATCGCGGTAGAGATCATCCTCGCTCACACCAAGCAATGCCCCAAGAAGGAAGGAAAGAGTACCAGCGCGGTCACGACCAACCGAGCAATGGAAATAGATGGGATAATTGTTCGGGTTTGCAAAGGTACGGATTTCCGTCGTCAAGGCTTCCTTGTAGGACGCCTCCTTAATGTGTGTATACCAAGGTGCTTCCAAGTGCACGTAATTAAGCGACGCGTCAATTGGCGAGGTGCCCGTAGGGTTCTTTACGTCACCACCACGGATATCAAGGTCGGTCTTAATACCAAGGTCGTAGAGCATCACGCGTCTACCCTCCTCGGTGATGGCGCCAAGCTCTCTATCCACCTCCGCGCCACGGTAAACCATACCCTGCTTCACCTGATATTCGCCACCCTGTACGTATCTACCGCCGATATCACGGGTGTTGGTTACCCCTTCGATATACACGGTACGAGGGATGTCCGCCGTATAGAAATCAAAGATACGGGATTTCACCACCTCGTCCCCATCATAATGGGCATATACCTGGTAGTAGTAATGCTTTGCAGAGTACAAATAATCAATATCCGCCGTTGTTTCGGAAACGATGAAGCTTTCCGCGTCGGAAAGGTTCGATTGCAAACCTACACGCACAGTATAATACAACGCATCCTCACGAGTATTTTCCCAAGAAATGGTTGCAGGCTTCGGCACGTAACGATCGGACGCCACACCCGAGGTAGGTGCATAATTGATTGCGGAGCTCTTTTCATAGTCCAAAGCAAATTCCGCCACATCCTCGTAAAGCAACGCAATCGTATCCCCCTGCATTGCGGAGGTAAGCGTCATTTGCGTCTCCTTCGGTTGGGGATCCGCCTTCGCGTAATGTACGGCGACACCAGCACTCGTCGTCATAAGCATACTTAAAACAAGCACCGCCAATTTCTTACCCTTTATCATAATTTCCTCCTAAAAATTGAGCAATTTTTATTCTATTTTCACTTTTCATCCATCGGATACCGAAAAATCGGCGCAAAGAATTTTTACACCGATTTTTTGCCTATATTAGTCCTCTTTTTTCTTGAGAAGAACGGCCGCCGCCATACTCAACGCGACCATGGTACCCGTCAAGCCCACAACACCGCTGCAACCGGCAAGGATCGCCGCAATACCGCTGGGTTCTTCCGTCGTCGTATCATCTACCGTAGGCGCTTCTACCTCAAGCTCGATTTCACGCCACTTCGATTGAATATCCATTGCATTCGTTACCGTACCCGTTTCAAAGTTCCATTCGTTAGCGCCATAGTACCAACCGATAAACTCGTAACGGTGGGTTGCAGTTGCTTCCTTCGTAGGATCAGCAGGCTTTTCTATCTTCTCGCCGTAGCCTACGGAGATTGCATTTGCCCCGTCAAAGGTAACCGTATAAAGGCGAGGTGTTTCGATAAATTTCGCTTTCAAAACAACGTCACCCGTTACCACGTCCGTAGCAAAATCCCATTTCTTATCCCCAACGTACCAGCCGTCGAAGGTAAATTCGTACTTCATGGTAGCCGCTTTCGTAGGATCGGCAGGGATTGCACTTTCGGGAATTACGTTGCCGTATTCCACCTTTTTTACACCGTTTACACCCTCAAAGGTTACACGGTAAACACGCTTGGTTTCTTCCCACTTGGATTGTAAATCCATATCCTCCGTAACCACGTCCGTGTCAAAATTCCATTCCTTATCCCCATAGTACCAGCCAAGGAAGGTATATTTCGCCGCCGCATCCGCTTCTTTTACAGGATCGGCAGGTTTCACCAGCTTGAAACCATAGCCTACGGATACAGGATCTTGCCCGTCAAAGGTTACGGTATGTTCGCCAAAGATATCCGATTCGTCCGTTACGAAAGAATAAGCAGGCTCGTTCGCGGTTACGATAAAGGTCACCGTCTTGGTCGATTTGTTGCCAAACATATCTGTTGCAACGATCGTCCAAGTATGCGTACCTGTCGTCAAGCCACCTTTCTTATCCAAAGCACCCTCCGACCAGGTTTTCGTTACGCTGCATTTACCACTATCGTCCGTCGCAGTCACCTTCAACATAGGTTTCACGCCAGCCATGGTCTTCACTTCGGTAATATCCAACGCAATCGTAGGCGCCGTTCTATCCGCTTCCACCACGTTCACCTTCACCGTCTTGGTAGAGGTATTGCCGTAATAATCCACAGCCTTCAATGTCAAGTTGTAGATACCAGCGTTCACGGGCGTTCCGTTTGCATTCAACTCAACGCCATTATCCCAAATGTATTGTACGGGTACGGCACCCTGCTGAGCATCCGTTGCCGTTACGGTAAAATCCAAGGCTTCGCCAAGAGCCGCAGTAAAGGTTTCCCCTTCCGTACAATTGATTACGGGGGCAACATTATCATTTGCCTTCAACACGTAATCGATACTGTCCACATAGAACACAATCGAACCCTCACTGCGCACGCTCAACTCAAATTTATTTAAATAGCCGTTTTCACCAAGGCTGGGGAAATTCTTTTTCGTAGCCGGTACGGTAACCGTTGTCCATTCCCCTGTCGGGGTAGCCTTACCTTCTTGGAATACCCATTCCGAGCCAAGAGCATAGGGATTAGGGATACGGATTTGGGGGTATTTCACACCATCATTCGCCGAATTAACCCCAAGGTATACGCGGAATTCTAACGCTTCCACAAGCCCCATAGGGATTTGCTGTGCGGAAAAGTCCAAAAGGAAGCCACGGCTCGTACTGCCCATTACCTCGATAACTTCCCCTTCGTAGCCCGCAGGCACACCTGCCGCCGCCGCTTCTTCCGCGGTGTACGTTTTTACGTCCGACGAGCCATAATACACGTAATCACTCGTCTTGCCCGATACCGAATATGCACAGTTAAAATCGTCCGACGTCGAAACCGCCGCCGCGTTACCCATACAAAGCCCCGTCGTACCAAGTACAAGGGCAAGGGTTAATAATACTTTCTTAAAGACTCTCATTCCGTTACCTCCTCTAAAAGGATACTACGGATGGAATTAACCTCTTCCTGCGTAATACCGAGGTATTCCTTCACGAATTTTTCCGTGTTTTCCGAAAGAGTACCATTGCCGTAATTCATCAAATAGTTCGTCAAGGAGTTCAATGCAGGGAGCATTTGATCCAACTTACCAGGGCCCTGCGATGCATCCGCCCAACCGGTAATTGCAAACATCGACATTTCATAGTCACGCTGTAAATCAATCAATTCCACACCCACGAGTGCACTAATCAAGTATGCAAGCGTACCTGCACGGTCACGACCGAGCGAGCAGTGGAGATAGATAGGATAATTGTCAGGATTTGCGAAAGTACGGATTTCCGTCGTCAACGCCGCTTTGTATGCCGCACTGTTGATACCCGTCGATTCACTCACGTAATAAGGAGCACTCACGTTGATGTAATTAAGGGAAGGATCGATAGGCGATTGAGTAATCGTTCGATTGTCACGAAGGTCGAGGTCGGTCTTGATACCGAGGATATCCACCATAACGTGTTTACCTTCCTCGTTGATCGTGCCCCACTTTTGTGCATTAGAACCCGAAGGATCTACCTCAGCACCACGGTAAACCATACCCTGTTTTACCTGATACTTACCGCCTTGTACGTATCTACCACCGAGGTCACGCGTGTTGCTGACGTTGGGGATGGATACCGTACGGGGCAAATCCATCGTGTAGAAATCGAATACCTGCGATTTTACCACCTCGTCGCCTTGATAATGTGCCCAAATTTGATAGTAGTAATGCTTTGCCGCAAACAAATATTCCACGTCAATGGTGGTATCGTTCACGATAAACATTTGCGCGTCGGAAAGGTCTTTTTTCAAGCCAACGAGTACGGTGTAATACATTGCACCGCTACGGCTATTGTTCCAGGTAATCGTCGCGGGCTTCGGTGCGAAACGATCCACCATCAGTTCCGACTGCGGAGCGCCTGCTCTTACGTAATTTCTCGCACTACCTTGACCGTCTTTTTTATAATTCATTGCAAAAGCCCCAACGTCACCGCCGAGCAACGCAATCGTATCCCCTTGCATATCAGATGTAATCGTCATTTTATATCCCTCCGTCGACGCATTTCCAGCCTGTGCCTTATCTTTGACAGAGCCACAACCAACCATGCCCAACGCCATACCGCAGGCCAAGGCAATTGCGCCCAATTTTTTCGCCATTCCCATAACATCCTCCTAAACGTTTCGTGTAAATCGGTCTTTTCAACCGATACATTTGTATTATATCACAGTAGATAGGTCAATTCTACTCATTATTTTTTATATTCTCCTCATTTTTTCGGGTGGCAATCAAGCACTTTCCCCTTTCCCCCTAACTTTTCAGCGACGATAAAAATACATTTTTAAACCTTGCTTGTGGGAATGAAAACAGACGGCGAAAAGCTTCGCCGCCTGCTCATTTTTACAGTTTAGTGATATTCGGGCAACCAATCGCCGTGTGCTTCAATCAAATCGTCGCAAAGGTTTTTGATTTCGTCAAAGGTCAACTGATCACGGGTATGAGGATCGAGGTATGCCGCCATGTAGATGTATTTCTTTTCCAAGGTCGCCGCCGCCTTAATCGTCATGTTATGTACCGCAATGTGCGTCATGTTCAACCCAGCAAGCTGGTCGGGGATATCACCTACCTTGCAAGGATTGAGGCCGTTTTCGTCCACCATGATGGGCACCTCTACACACGCATTTGCAGGAAGGTTGGTGATTAAACCGTCGTTCTGCACGTTGCCGTAAATCTTGTAAGGCTTACCCGTTTCACACGCTTCGATGATGTGGGAGCCATACTCACGGGAGCGTTCGTGCTTCACGTTTTCGGGCTTCATAATTTCCTCACGCAGGTTTGCCCAGCCCTTGATTTGGTTGATACAACGGGTGATGTATTCGTCAAGAGGAATGTTGAGCTGTTCGATAAGCTCGGGGTGGTCCTTCTTGATGAAGTAAGGGTGGTATTCTGCGGTATGTTCGCTGCTTTCGGTGTTGTAGTAGCCGAAGCGGTTCATGATTTCCATACGCACCAAATCACGAGGAGGCTTCACTTCGTTGTATTTTTCCTTGAGGTAAGGATAAAGGTCGTTGCCATCCTTATCTTCCAAGGTCAACAACCAACACATGTGGTTGATACCTGCAAGGGTGAAACGCGCATCTTTGAATTCAGGCGCACCCGTGTATTCGCTCAATGCCGAAGCAACGATTTGACAGGAGTGGCAAAGACCTACCGTATTAATCTTCGTATATTGGTTCATGTACCCCGTCAAAATACTCATGGGGTTGGTGTAGTTCAAGAAAAGTGCGTTAGGGCAAACCTTTTCCATTACGTCTGCGTATCTCTTCATTACGGGGATGGTACGCAAGCCACGGAAGATACCGCCGATGCCAAGGGTGTCCGCAATCGTTTGGCGTAAACCGTATTTTTTAGGCACTTCAAAGTCGGTAATCGTACAAGGATCGTAACCGCCTACCTGAATGGCGTTGATAACGTAGTTTGCACCTGTAAACGCTTCTTCTACCTGCGCATCGTCCGTCGCGAGGTATTTCTTCACCGTTACAACGGGTTTGTATTTATCACGCAATTTGGTGATAAGCACGTACGAATCTTCCAAACGCTCTGCGTCAATATCCAAGAGCGCAATTTCAAAGCAAGGCAGATTTTCCGCCAAAAGACAATCGCCGAGTACGTTTTTTGCAAAAACCGTGCTACCTGCACCAATAAAAGTAATTTTCATTTTTTGTTCGTTCTCCTATTGATTTTTTTATAAAATAATGCTATAATATAGCCACTATTTAACGAGGTAATGTATATGTTTCACGACAACGAGCCGAGGTTTCAATACGTTTTTAGTCTTTTTCAACCTGACGAGCCAATCCGCGTATTTGAAATCGGTTGCCACAAAACCGCGCCATCGCACGCTTACGGCCCTGCCGTTCGCCCCTACTACCTTTTGCATTTGATTGAAAAGGGGGAAGGGTATATCGAACGAAACGGTGTCAAAACCCACCTTTCCGCAGGCCACGCCTTTCTCATCAAGCCCGACGAGGTTACCTTGTATTGCTCCGACGAGAAAAACCCGTGGGAATACGTGTGGATTGCCTTCGACGGGAGCTTTTCTAAAAGCTTGGTCGAGCGTACCACCGATAAGCTTTGCATGGAATACCAAAAAAGCGGTTTGTTGGCATTGAAGCATGCCATGGGTGGGCGCAACCTCGATTATTTAAGCTGTTTAAACCTTCTTTTCGAGGTGTTAAACGCCATAAAAACAACGCCAAAAGCGCAGGAAACGGACGAAATCGCCGCCGCTATGCAACACCTTGAAAATAACTATTTCCGCCCCATTGACGTGCATACACTTGCAACACAATTTGGGTTTTCAAGGGCTTACTTTTCCACCCTATTCGTGAAACGCACGGGCGAAACGCCGTACGATTATCTGACCAAAATCCGTATCGAGCGAGCAAAAGAATATCTTCGCCAAGGACGGCACTCCGTGGAGGAAATTGCCTATTCCGTCGGGTTTACCTCCCTGCAACGCTTTTCCGAAACCTTCAAAAAACGGGTAGGGCTTTCCCCCTTGCAGTACCGAAAGTCAATTATAGTATAACACACGCGCGAGGGCTTGACAATACCTATTTGTTTTTATTTTTTAATGTTTTGTTTGATTTTTAAGAAATATTACGTATAAAAAATAGAAACAATTCCCTTTTTCCTTACCACAAGTTGTTGACACGGCGGGAAAAAGGATATATAATAAAAATACTTTTAAGTATTTTTTTAACGAGAGAGTAGCTTTTATGGAAACTTCCCAACCCATTCAAGAAAAAACAAAACCGACAGCAACAACGTCTAAAAACCTTGTAAAAAGCTGGATATCGGATATTTTGGTTGCGTGCGTAGCGGCGATTATCGTCGGTACGGCATATTTCTTCTTCCAAAACAGCAATGGCTTTGCACCGGGCGGTGTTGGAGGTTTGGCGACCATTACCCACCACCTTACAAAGCTGGAAACGGAAACCAGCTGGGCTATATTGATGGTATCCTTTAACCTGCCCATCTTTATCCTTGTCAGCATCTTCGTAAACCGCCGTTTGGGTATTATCCTCATTATTTATATCCTGGTGCAATCGTTTACAGCTCCGACGTTGGAAAAGCTCGGCGCCCTTCCCTACTGTGCGCAAAACAACGGTGCAGACTTCGAAATCGTATTCGCGTGTATCGCAACGGGCGTGGTATCGGGGATCGGCTTCTCGATTATGTTTAGACGATTTGGTGCGAGTGGCGGTACGTACGCCATCTCTGCCCTGATTAAGAAAAGAAAGCCCGGCACCAACGTGGCTTACGTATCCTTCCTTTTGGATGCAAGCGTCGTTGCCATCGCCTTCTTCGTGTACGATTTCCGCATCACTCCCGTGATTTGTACCCTGTTGAACCTCTTTATCGCAAACACCGTGGTGGACAGCTCTATCGCAGGGTTGAAAAACGGATACAAGTTTGAGATCGTCACCGACAAACCCGAGGAATTGTCCCAAGAGCTGATTGAGAAGTTAAAGCACAGCGTTACCGAAATCCGTGTTGTGGGCATGTATTCCCACACCGATAAATATATGCTCGTTTGCATTATCCGTAAAAAGCAGGTTGGTGAAATGATGAAAATCATACAACGCTACCCTGGCTCGTTTGCAAGCTTCAGCAAGGTAAACGAGGTCTTTGGCAGGTTCAAGCCGTAAGCAAATGTTGCAGTAAAAATTAACACGCCCCAAGGGTTCATCAAACCCCTGGGGCGTTCATTTTATATTTTTTATACCGATTAGGTCATAGCGTAAGGATCAAGCACCTTGTCCAATTCCGCCTCTTCCATCAAGCCGTCACGCAACACGAGGGCACGGATACTCGCACCCGTAGTCAACGCTTCCTTGGCAAGAGTGGCAGCCTTTTTGTACCCGATGTACGGACATAAAGCGGTGACGATACCTACGCTGCCATATACCTCGTCCGCACAATGCTGTTTGTTGGCTTGGATACCCACGATACAGTTTTCGCGCAAGGTGTTCATTGCGTTGGCAAGGCAGGTGAGCGACTCGAACAACTTATAGAAAATTACGGGCTCGAAGGCGTTCAATTCCAACTGACCAGCTTCCGCAGCAAGGGTGATGGTCGTATCGTTGCCGATAACCATAAAGGCTACCTGCGAAACTACTTCGGGGATAACGGGGTTGATTTTACCAGGCATAATGGAGGAACCGTTTTGCTTTGCAGGTAAAACGATTTCGCCAAGCCCCGTACGAGGGCCACTGCTCATCAAACGCAAGTCGTTACACATCTTGGACAAGTTCACAGCACAGGTCTTTAAGCTACCCGAAACCGCCACAAAGCCTTCTACGTTTTGCGTGCCGTCAATCAAATCCTCTGCCTGCTGTAAATCGTACCCACACACACTCGCGAGGGTAGGAACAACGTTTTCCACGTATAACTTGTCCGCGTTGATTGCGGTACCGATTGCGGTTGCCCCAAGGTTTACCACCTTCATTTCTTCAAGAGCCATACGGATACGACGGCTGTCACGTTTCAACGCCGATGCGTACGCGTGGAATTCCTGCCCCAAACGAATGGGTACGGCATCCTGCAATTGCGTTCTGCCCATCTTGATTACGCCGTCAAATTCTTCCGACTTTTGAAGAAGGGCTTCAATCAACAGCTCCAACTCCACCAGTAAGGGCTTGGACATATCCAAAATGGTCATTTTCCCTGCGGTGGGGATAACGTCGTTGGTCGATTGTGCTTTGTTTACGTGGTCGTTGGGATGGCAAATGTACTCACCCTTTTGTCCGCCCAAAAGCTCGGTCGCACGGTTTGCAAGCACTTCGTTTACGTTCATGTTAATCGACGTACCTGCACCACCTTGGATGGAATCGGTAATAAAGGCCTTGTTGAATTTTCCTTTCAACGCCTCGTCACACGCCGCAATAATTGCCTGTGCGATATCTTCTGCAATGTAACCATATTGACCGTTTACAAGAGCGGCCGCCTTTTTAATACGCACGACGTTCTTGATAAATAAGGGGTTCTCTTTTACACCGCTAATGGGGAAATTCTGATATGCACGCCACGACTGTACGCCGTAGTATGCGTCCTGGGGTATCTCTAATGTTCCGACGGAATCACTTTCACTTCTCGTCACTTTACTCACTATTTTTTGTCTCCAATACTTGTACTATTTAAGGTAAATTCCTTTCCGCAGCGTATTATAGCATATATACTTTCTCAATGCAAGCGTTATCATTATTTTCCATATAAGATGTTTTTCCATCAAGAAAAGCTATTGTTTTGCCTTATTTTTCCTATCAAAACGAAGGGTTTAAGGCATTTTGTGAGGTAAGAAGGAGTGTTCGTGAAGGTATACTAAATTTTTTTTGGTGAAATTTGAAAAAGCATATAAAAACGCTTGCCAAAAGGCGAAAAGTTTGATAAAATAACGCAAGTAAAAGGAACGCAAGTTCTTACATATTGGGGCGTCGCCAAGCGGTAAGGCAACGGACTCTGACTCCGTCATTCGGGTGTTCGAATCACTTCGCCCCAGCCACGAAAAAGACATACCATCGGGTATGTCTTTTTTCGTGCGTTTGGGGGCGAAGTGTAAGCCCACCCCGACCTTCGGGTGGGCGGGTTAGGAGACAAGCATACGCAGCTTAAAAAAAGCACGACACCTATCCTTGTCGACGACACCTTGATGGCTTTGCCATCAATACCACTTCGCCCCAGCCAGAAATCCTTACCTTATACCCCCGATACCGCTAAAGGCACGAATCACTTCACCCCAACAAAAAGCCCAACCATATTCACAAATCAAAAATCGGCGTGTGCTTGCATGTAAAACAAGCACACGCCTTTCTTTTTACCATTTTTAGTCTTCCGCTTCCACCTGCGTTGATGCATCGCCCTTTTGCTTCTTTGCAAGCAAAAACTTATACAACAACGCCGCGACAAACAATGCTCCGAAACCTGCTATCAGTTTCCCGATAATCATCCCCACAACGTATTCCGCATTAAAGGATAGCCCTCCCCTCGCGATATTATTACATTATTAAGAAAATAAAATTTTTACACAATTTTCCTTCGCTCTATTGACTTTCACAAAATGATATGTTACAATACTCGAAATATTTAAATCGCCAAGAGCGATTAAAACACAGGAGGAAATCTATGTCTAAAAACCTTGTCTATGACATCAAAGACAAACCGCAGTTTAGCAAGCTAATCGTGTTTGCTATCCAGCAGCTTTTGGCAATTATTGCCGCAACCATCGCCGTTCCTGCCATCGTAGGAAACGGGATGTCCGCTTCCGCTGCCTTGTTCGGCGCAGGCGTTGGTACCATCGTGTATCAGTTGTTCACCAGATTCCGCAGCCCCGTATTCCTTGGCTCGTCCTTCGCCTTTATCGGTTCGATGTGCGCCGCTTTCGCAGGTGCTTCGTCCATGGCGCTTGGCTACCTTGGTCTTTTGCTCGGCGCAATCTTCGCTGGTCTCGTTTACGTGGTAATCGCTGTCATTGTTAAATACGCAGGCGTTAACTGGATCAATAAATTGATGCCCGCTGTTGTTATCGGCCCCACGGTTGCCCTTATCGGTCTTTCCTTGGCTGGTGCAGCTGTAAAAGACGTATTCTCTTACGGCCCTCAAAACAGCGACGGCGCATTCATTATGAGTACCAACATTTGGCTTTCTATGATTTGTGCGTTGGTAACCCTTACCGTGGTTGTGCTTTGCTCCACCTACGGCAAGAAAATGACCAAGCTTATCCCCTTCATCATCGGCGTGTTGGCAGGTTACGTTGTAGCCCTCCTCTTCACCGTAATCGGTTATATCGCAAAGGTAGATGCAATGAAGGTTATCGACTTCGCTCCCTTCAAAGCGTTGACCGCTGAAGGCGTGAAGTTTAGTACCTTTATAGCCCTTCCCGATTTTGCTTTTGTAGAAGCGTTCAAGGGCTTTAAGGAGCTTGACGGCAGCTATTTCGCAACCGTATTCGTGGCATACGTTCCCGTAGCGTTCGTTGTATTCGCTGAACACATTGCTGACCACAAAAACCTTTCCAGTATCATCGAAGAAGACCTTCTTAAAGATCCTGGTTTGCACCGTACCCTTCTCGGCGACGGCGTAGGCTCTGTTGCAGGTGCATTCTTCGGCGGTTGCCCCAACACCACCTATGGTGAATCGGTTGGCTGTGTAGCAATCACCCGTAATGCATCCGTTATCACCATCACCGCAACCGCTATCTTGGCGATTTTGGTTTCCTTCTTCTCCCCCTTCGTTGCCTTCCTCGATTCTATCCCTGGTTGTGTAATGGGCGGCGTTTGTATCACCCTCTACGGCTTCATTGCTGTGTCGGGCTTGAAGATGATCCAAAAGGTAGACCTTGAAGACCACGCAAACCTCTTCACCGTATCGGTTATCTTGATTACGGGTATCGGCGGTATGTCGCTTGCAATCGGTAAAGTCGTTATCACGGCAATCGCTTGTGCGCTCATCCTCGGCATCCTCGTAAACATCCTTTTGCACAAGTTTAAAAAGGTAGAAATCCCCTTCGAGGACAACGAAGAAATGGAAGATATTTCCACGGAAAAATAAGCATTTCGCGTACCCATGTACGCGTTGAAACGGAAAACACGCCTCATTCGGGGCGTGTTTTTTACATGCACACAATACACCTTTACACCTTCGCAAACCTGCACGCAAAAAAAGATTGTATCTTTTTTCGCTTTGCATATTGATTTTTGAGCAAATGTATGGTAAAATAGTATAGATAAGCTTTTCACAGCTTTTTATACTTTAAATAAAAAAGGGACGGATTTATTTATGAACCAGACAGACAAGAAGTATGAGGCGTTATTTACGCCTTGGAAAGTCGGCAACGTAGAAATCAAAAACCGTATCGTAATGTGCCCCATGGGTGGTACGTCGCTGTTCGGTTGGTTCGAGCTTGGCGGTTGCCATTTTGACAAGGAAGCGGCAAAGCTTTTCCTTGAAAGAGCGAAAAACAACGTAGGCCTTATCATCCCTGGTATCGCACCCTTGCGTGACACCTTCTGGGGCAAATGGCTTTGGCAAAACAAAAAAATGTTCAAGGACCTCAAGGTATTTATGGATGAAATCCATAAAACGGGCGCAAAACTGTTCATTCAGTTGACCGCAGGTATGGGGCGTTCTTGGGCAATCACCGATTTGATTGCGCCTTTACATAAAAATAAATTCACGCGTGCGATCTTGAAACCTATCATTGACACCTCGCACGAGTTGGCATCCCCCTCCCCTCAAAAATCCCGTTGGGCACACGATATCGAATGCCCTGAAATGACGGTAAAACAAATCCACGAGATTATCGAAGCGTTCGCGAAAACCGCAAAGCTTTGTAAGGAAGCAGGCGTTGACGGTGTAGAAGTACACGCCGTACACGAAGGCTATCTTTTGGACCAATTCGCCATCGAATTCTTCAACAAACGTACGGACGAATACGGCGGTAGCTTTGAAAACCGTTACCGCTTCGCAACCGAGGTTGTAAAAGCCATCAAGGGTGCCTGCGGTGACGATTACCCCGTATCCCTCCGCTACTCGGTAGAGTCCAAGATGAAGGGCTTCTGCGAAGGCGCAATGCCTGGGGAAGATTACGTCGAAGTTGGCCGTAACATGGAAGAATCGGAACGCGCGGCGAAATATTTACAAGACGCTGGCTACGACATGCTCAACGCCGACAACGGTACCTCCGATTCCTGGTACTGGGCACACCCCCCTATGTACATGCCTGAAAACTGCAACCTTTCGGACGTAGCCCACATCAAGAAATTTGTGGATATCCCCGTCGTTTGTGCAGGTAGAATGGATGCCGAGGTTGGTGCAAAAGCGGTTGCTGACGGCTTAATCGACGGCGTTGGCGTTGCACGTCAATTCCTCGTTGATCCCGAATGGATTACGAAGCTTATCGAAGACAGAGTGGAAGACATTAAGCCTTGTATTTGCTGTCACAGCGGTTGCTTCAACTTCTCGTCCGCGAAAGGCCACGCAAACACGCAGGATTTGAGCGACACGATGGGGCTTGCTCGTTGTGCGTTGAACCCTGAAACGATGCAATCGAATAAATTCCACCTTGAGCCTGCGAAAAAACAAAAGAAAATTGCCATCATCGGCGGTGGTATCGGCGGTATGGAAGCGGCAATCGTTTGTGCAAAGCGTGGGCATAAGGTAACCCTCTATGAAAAGAGTGACAAGCTCGGCGGTGTATTCATCGCGGCTGCGGCGCCTTCCTTCAAGGAAAAGGATCGTGCATTGATTGCTTGGTATATTCGTGAAATCGCAAAATACCCCATCGACGTACAAATGAACACCGAAATCACCGACGTGAAAGGTTTGGATGCGGATAAAATCATCGTTGCAACGGGTGCCGTTGCAAGAAAGATCCCTGTGAAGGGTGCTGACACCGCAATTGAGGCGGTGGATTACCTCCTTGGCAACAAAACCGTTGGCGAAAACGTTGTCGTTATCGGCGGTGGCTTGACCGGTTGCGAAATTGCATACGACCTCTACTTGAACGGTAAAAAGCCCGTGATTGTGGAAATGCAGGACGACCTGATCACGACCAAGGGCGTTTGCCTTGCGAACACCAGCTACCTTCGTGATTTTTTCAAAACCAACCAGGTACCTGTGTATTTAGAAACCGCCCTTTCCGAAATCGGCGATGGCAAGGTTACCCTGAAAGACAAGGAAGGCAAGCTCTTTGACGTGAATGCCGATTCCGTTATTCTTTCCGTTGGTTACAGACCTGCCCCCGTCGTTTCCAAGGGTAAACGTATCCACGTCATCGGCGATGCTGAAAAAGTGGGTAACCTTCGTACCGTTATTTGGGGCGCATGGAAGGTTGCAATGTACCTTTAACGATAAAATAGGATAAGGAGAAAAGTATATGATTTTGACGGCTGAACAGCAAGCGATTTTGAACGGTGAAAAGGGTGAAACGCTTGCAAAAGTAATGAAAACGCTGGTGATGTACGGCGATGCATTCGAGGCGGAAAAGCTCGTACCCATCACCTCGAAGTATAACCACCTCGTAACCTCCTTCGGTTTGAAGGTAATGTCCCCCGTGTACGATTTGATGCAACAGCTTCTTGACGCTGACGTATGCTCTGGACAAAAATTCTCGGTGGATCCCCGTCCCTTGGACAAAAACGTGCCTGCAAACTTCTTGCAAAACCTCGTTTTCAATAAGTTTATGTACACCAAGCAGGGCTTCTATGAAGAACAACTCGAAAAACTCGGGCTTATGGACAAAAACGCCTTCACCTGCACCTGCTATATGGACGAGGTAGGCAACAAACCCCAAAAGGGCGAGGTACTTTCTTGGGCAGAATCGAGTGCGGTTGTTTATGCAAACTCCGTCCTCGGCGCAAGATGTAACCGTAACTCTGGTATTATCGATATCATGGGTTCTATCGTTGGCTACGTGCCCTACTTTGGTCTCCTCACCGACGAAGGCAGAAAGGCGACTTGGGTGGTAAAGGTTCAAACCACGAAGAAACCCGAGGCTCAACTTCTCGGCTCCGCAATCGGTATGAAGGTTATGGAAGACGTACCCTACGTCGTTGGGCTTGATAAGTGGATCGGCAATGAGCTGAACGATTCCGCTTGTGCATACCTCAAGGATTTCGGTGCGGCGACGGCATCCAACGGTGCGGTTGGCTTGTACCATATCGAAAACCTTACCCCCGAAGCGGTAGAGCTTGGCGAAAGCTTGATTGTGGAAGGCGCACAGGAATACATCATTGACGATGCCGAGCTTGAAAGAGTGCAAAAGAACTACCCCGTTATTTGGAAAAACCCCAACGCTAAACCCAAGCTTTGCTTCGTTGGTTGTCCCCACCTTTCCCTTGAACAATTGAAGGATTGGACGGTAAATATCGAAACGGCGTTGAAGCAAAACGGCAAGAAAAAGGTAACGATGAACACCGTGTTCACCGCTTCCCCTGCTGTGTTGGAAGCGTTCAACAAGACCGAATATGCGGCAAGATTGAAGGCGACGGGCGTTATCACCTCCTACATTTGCCCCTTGATGTATATGAACAACCCTCTTTGCAAGAAGATGCCCGTTATCACTTCTTCCAACAAGCTCCGCACCTATACGAGTGCGAGATATTACACGGATGCGGAAATCCTTAACACCATCACAGGAGGTAAAAACGTATGAGACAATTCAAAGGTAGAGTGGTAACCCCTGGCGAAGTAACCGCCGAGGCTGTGGTAACCACCGAAGGCTTTAACACGTTGGCATCCTTCCAAATGGCGTTGCAGTTTGGCGACAAGGAAGTAAAGTGCGGCGACCAAAGCAACCAGCAGCTTTACGGCAAACCCCTTCTTGGTAAGGCGCTTTGTCTCCCTCAAACCATCGGCTCGACAACAGGCGGCCTTGTGCTTTATTGCGCTTGCTCGATGGGTAAAAACCCCGCTTGTATGTTGTTCGCAAACCACATCGACTCGCTTGCTGCGGCAGGTGCTGTCCTTGCGGACGTTTGGGTAGACGGTATCACGATGCCCGTTATCGATTCCCTCGGTGACGACTTCTTGAACTACGTAAAAGACGGTATGAAAATCACCGTAAAAGCGGACGGCACGGTTGAGGTAGAATAATTTTTACCCATTCGCCACAAAAAATGAGGCGGGCATGTATGCGTTGAGTTAAAAACCACCCACCCATGTACGAGATGAAGCAAAAATAATACCGCGTCTATTATGGCGCGGTATTATTTTTACTTGGTAGAATTTTTCAGCAAAACCATTGCTTTCCTTTCGTTTATATGCTACAATATATATAATTTCACAAAGGAGTTCTTTTATTTATGAGTAAACTTGCAAAGCTCGTAGGCTTCGACAAGCAAAAAACGACGGTAAAAACTGAGATCCTATCAGGTATCGTTACCTTCCTTGCCATGGCCTACATCTTGATGCTTAACCCAGATTTAATGCTTACTGAAGAATACAGCCATTTAAGATCTTCCGTCTTTATCGCAACTGCCCTCGGCGGTTTCTTGGGTACGTTGCTTATGGCGATTTATGCAAAGCTTCCCTTGGCACAGGCACCTGGCCTTGGCTTAAACTCCATGGTATGTGGTCTTTTGGGCGGTAGCCTTATCGGGTTCTCCCTTTCCTTCGGCAATGCAATGTTCCTCGTATTTTTGTCGGGTGTATTGTTCCTTGCGTTGAGCATCTTAAAAATCCACGGTATGTCTATCCGTGAAATTATCTACCGCGCTATCCCCGAATCGGTTAGACGCGCCATCTCGGTAGGCATCGGCTTGTTTATCGCCATTATCGGTCTTACCAAAGCAGGCATCGTTGTCCCTGGAAACGGCACCGTTATCGGCATGGTACAGTTCTCCTCCTGGGATATGTCCGTACTCGGCCCTGCACACGTTTGCATGTTAGGCTTCTTTGTAATCGCCGTTTTATCCCATTTCAAGGTAAATGGTGCGGTAATCATCGGTATCCTTGCCGCTACCTTGTTTGGTATGATCCCTGCGGTTGGCGTTACCGAATGGTCGGGGGAAACGTGGAAATTCTGGGAACATTTCCAAGGCTTCTTTTCCTTTGACACCGCAAGTGGCGGCACCTTCTTTGCCGCATTCACCGAAGGGCTTCGATTTGAATCGGGTGTACCCGTAATGTCCCTTATTATGGTAATTATCACCTTCTGTATGGTAGACATGTTCGACACAATGGGTACCTGCGTGGGCTGTTGCTCCGCGGCTGGCCTTATGACCGAAGACGGCTTACCCTTGAACTATAACAAAATTATGGTTGCTGACTCCGTTGCGACGGCTTGCGGCTCCATGCTTGGCACCTCTACCGTAACCACCTTTGTAGAATCGGGCGCAGGTATCTCCGCAGGCGGTAAAACGGGCCTCACGGCACTCACAACCTCTATCCTTTTCCTTCTTTCCATTTTCTTCTTGCCTTTATTTGCATCCATCCCTGGCTCCGCCGCATCCGCTGCGTTGGTTTGGGTAGGTTGCTTGATGCTCAAGGGCGTGAAGGATGTAAAGGTAGACGAAGTAAGAGATTTCGTGCCGTCCTTCTTGACGATTGCGATGATGCCCTTTGGCTACTCCATCACCACGGGTATCGGCCTTGGTATCCTTTCCTACGTAGTGATCAGCGTGTTTGATTATCTTGTAAAATTGATTTCCTACACATTCAGCAAAAAGGAAGATAAGGTAAAACCCGTTTGGGATTTGCATGTAGTAATGCTTATCATTGCGGCATTGTTCATCGTGTATTTCTTCGTACCCGTTTCCTTCTAATTTTTAAAGTCAAAATGCAAAAGGCGGGCCTTTCAAGCCCCGCCTTTTCTTTTTGCATTTAAACCACACTATTTCGCCCTATTTTTGCCCTAATTTACAAACGGATATTTCCTCGATAAAAGAAAAACGGCGCGTTTTTGCGCCGTTTTTTGCCGTTTTATGGCATTTTACCATATAAAAAGAGCTTTCACACGCAAACCACGCATAAAAGCTCTTTCTTTTTTATTTTACCCAGAAGAAATACAGGAATAATATCACGAAAACAATCGAGGCGAAGAATAAACCGAATATGGGCATATACTGTTTAAACGCACCCACGTAAATGGCAAACCGTTCCTTACGGCTCAAACGAGCTTCCTTGATGGCTTGACGATTTTCACGGTGCTTACGGGATTTATACCCCGTGATATGCTCAAAGTCCATATTGGCGATTACACGCCCGTCGTCTTCAAATTTTTCCTTCTTTTTTTTAGAGGACATTGTTGTCTCCTATGGTTAGTCTTCTTGCGAGTACAAG
>JAZRFV010000031.1:0-10613 GCA_045643825.1 Candidatus Scatosoma sp. | reverse complement strand
AAAAAACGAGGGGGACTTTCAATGAGTAAAAACGCTGCAAAAATCGGTTTTAACGCCTCCAACCTTTTGACGTATGCGTTGCTTGCGACGTTGGGCGTTTTGTGGGTGTTGCCGATAGGGTATCTTGTGTATACCGCCTTTCGTGTAACGCCGTCTACGGGGATTATTAATCAGTTGTTTCCTCAAGGTTTGCGGTTGGGGTTTGGCAACTTCGTGCGTTTGTTCCGTGATACGATGTTTACAAGATGGTTGTTAAACACCTTACTCGTATCCACCCTTTCCTGCGTATTGACTACGCTGTTTATTTTGATGGTCAGCTATGCCTTGTCACGGATGCGTTTTCGGTTGCGAAAGCCAATTATGAACGTACTCCTGGTGCTGGGCATGTTCCCTGGGTTCATGAGTATGATCGCCGTATACTTTATTTTAAAGGCGATGGGCTTGACCAATTCCTTGGTGGCACTCGTGATGGTGTATTCGGGTGGTGCGGCATTGTCTTATTATATATGTAAAGGCTTTTTCGACACCGTACCAAAGGCAATGGAGGAGGCGGCGTTTTTAGACGGAGCAAGTCAGCCGATTATCTTTTGGAAAATCATTTTACCCTTGGCGAAACCGATCATCGTTTACACGGTATTGACGTCGTTTATTTCGCCTTGGTGTGATTTTATTTTCGTGAATACGATTATCAGCGATCGTGAAAAATATACGGTGTCGCTTGGTCTATATAAAATGATAAATGCCGAGAAAAACAGCTTCAACGATAATTTTACGGTGTTTTGTGCGGGTGCTTTCGTGGTGGGTGCGATTATCGTAACGCTGTTTATGAGCATGCAAAAATACTACGTCGAGGGGATTACCAGCGGTGCTGTGAAGGGGTAATGGAATAAATGTCATAGAAAGTCGTTACAGGATATGGACGACTTTTTTTGATTTGTATATTGACAAACGAAAAAGGGAATGGTATAATATGAGTACAAGGAGGTGGTATCATGAAACTGAAAAAACTTTTTTTGATGGCAACGACCTTATTAATGTGTGCTTCTACCTTAACCTCTTGTTCAAAGGGTGGGGTAAATATGGATGCTGGTCCACCTATGAACGGAGTAGCGCTAGAGACGGAGCAGGAGGAATATACCGAAATCACGGAAAATGCTTTCATTAAGGCAAGTGAACAGCCCTCCAGCTATTTTTCTATCGATGCAAATACTGCTTCTTATCCCAATTTGCGTAGCCTTATCAACAATAGGGTGAGTGAAATCCCCAAGGACGCCGTTCGTATAGAGGAAATGCTCAACTACTTCGATTACGATTACGCAACGCCTACGGGGGACGATATCCTTGCCCTTACCTCATCGGTGTTCGATACACCCTACAACGAAGGAACGAAAATTTTGACGGTGGGCTTGGCGGCAAAAGAGGTAGAATTTACCGAGCAAAGCAATAACATCGTTTTCTTGATTGACGTCAGCGGTTCGATGAACAGCATGGATAAATTGCCCTTGGTGCAGGCGGCGTTTACCATGATGGCGGAAAACCTGAACGATGGCGATAGGGTGTCTATCGTTACGTATGCAGGGGAGGATAGTGTCGCGTTGGAGGGTGCGTACGGTTATGAGAAAAAGAAAATCGTAGGCACGATAGAGGATTTGTCCGCCGGCGGTAGCACGGCTGGTAGCAAGGGTATCCGTACTGCGTACAGCCTTGCGGAAAAATATTTTATCGAGGGTGGTAACAACCGCGTTATCCTTGCCACGGATGGCGATTTTAACGTGGGTTTGACGGTCCTTGAGGATTTGGAAAACTTTGTCGCTCGCAAGCGGAAATCTGGGGTATACTTCTCGGTGTTCGGCTTTGGCAGGGGAAATATCAAATCGGATAAGATGGAAACCTTGGCGTTAAATGGCAACGGTACGTACAGCTACATAGATTCAGTTACTGAGGCGAGAAGGGCGCTTGTGACCAATATCGGCGGTACGATGCTGACGGTGGCGAAGGACGTTAAGGCAGGGATCATGTTTAATCCCGACTATATCGACAGCTATCGTTTGCTCGGCTATGAGAACAAGCTTCTCACCGAAGAGGAATTTGAGAGTGACGAGACGGATGCAGGCGAGCTTGGCAGCGGTCACACCGTAACGGTTGCCTATGAAATCAAGCTGACGGATAAAGCGTTTGACTCGGCGGAAAATCTTGCTCAGGTAAGCATCAAGTATAAGCCTACGGAAAACAGCGGCGGTGTATCGGAAACCTCGAAAGAAGTATTTATGGACATAAAGACTTCGGCATATCATACTGCACTTACGCAACAAGATGCGTTTATTGCTTCGGTGGTTGAGTTTGCCTTGATTTTAAGGGATTCGGAATATAAGGGGGATGCTTCCATTACCGATTTGATTGATAGGTTGAACGGGTTAGAGCTTACGGATGAGTTTAAGCAAGAATTTAGAGATTTGGTAAAAACCTATTACAATCATACTTTAGAACAATAAAAATAAGGGCTGTTCCATGGGGAGCAGCCCTTTCACTTATTTTCTATTTTTAATCACCAACCGTTCTAAAAGAGCGACGGCGGCGTACATTACCGCGGCAAGGATACAAAGGATAAACACCGCACACATAACAAGGTCGAGTTTGAACACTTGACCGCCGTACACGATAAGGTATCCGATACCTGCCTTTGAAACGATGTATTCGCCCATGATCGAGCCTATCCACGCCATGCCAACGTTGATTTTCAGCATAGAAATAAAATTAGGTAACGAGGAAGGGATAACCAGCTTCGTTAGGGTTTGCCACTTGCTCGCACCCATGGATTTCATTAAAAGCAGCTTGTTTTCCTCCGTCGCCATAAACCCGTTTAACATATTCAATATCGCTACAATCAACCCAATCAATACGGTCATAAATACGATGGCGGTTTTACCCGTACCGCACCAAATGATGATGAGGGGGCCGAGGGCGATTTTTGGTAGAGCGTTCAGCACCACAAAATAGGGTTCGGATATACGCCGAAAGGCTTCGCTCCACCAAAGCAGTAGCGCAATGCCGTAGCCGAGTATGACGGCGATGAAAAAACCTGCCAAGGTCTCTAAGAGCGTTGTTCCTACGTGGTAAAATAGGCTGCCGCTATTGTACAAATCGCCAAGGGTTTTCAATATGCGTGAGGGGGAGCTGGTGATAAAGGGGTTGATCCATACAAGCTGTGCGGATAACTCCCACAAGCAAAGAAAAATACCTAAAACGGCGATCCGTGAAAGGTTGATCCAAACGGTTTTTCGTTTTGCCTTTTGTAAGTATAAAAGATGCTCTCGAGAGTAGCTTTGTTCCTTCTTCATGCGTTTAACTCCTTCCAAAGTATTTCAAACCAATGCGAAAACAGTTTGTTTTCCCGTCGTTTTAACGGCTCGTTTTCGGGGAAGGAAAGGGGATGCTCCGCAACCACGCTTGCTGGGCGGCGGGATAGTACGAAAATCTTATCCGCCACGGAGATTGCCTCGCTGATATCGTGCGTAATCAGCAGGGCGGTTTTCTTTTCCTCACGGATGATTTTATACACGTCGTCGCACACCGATAACCGCGTCTGGTAATCGAGGGCTGAAAACGGCTCGTCAAGGAGGAGTGAGTTAGGGTTGACGGATAGGGTGCGGATGAGTGCGGCCCGTTGTCGCATACCGCCCGACAAAGCGGAAGGGTAGCTTTTTAAAAACTGCCCTAACCCGTACTTTTCCGCAAGGGCGACGGCTCGTTGTCGATTTTCGGGGGTATCGGTGTGTTTTACCTCAAGAGGGAGAAAGATATTTTTCTCGATTGTACGCCAAGGAAACAATTCGTCCCTTTGAAGCATATACCCAAACGAACCGCCGTCGGTGATTACCTTTCCCTTCGTCGGGGACAGTAACCCTGCCGCCAAGGACAAAAGGGTGGTTTTACCGCAACCGGACGGGCCGATGATGGCAACAAACTCGCCCTCGGTTACGGAAAAATTCACATCTTTCAAGGCAATGATTTCCCCTTGCTTGGTATGGTAGTGCATAGAAACGTTGTCAAATCGTAAAACCTCTTTCATAAGGGTATCTTCCTTTGGTTATTTTCCGTACACCTCTTTGTATACTTTCTCGGCGTAGGAGTTATCGGTTAATTCGTTTAAGGTCGCTCTACGGGAAAGCTCGCCTGCGTTCTCAATAATGTCTTGTAACCGCCCGAAACTGTCCTCTGTCATGGTCAGCTCCGTCCGCCAGGCATCGATTTTGCGGTAACGGTCTACGGATGCGGCAATCGAGTTTTCGGATACCCCTTCAAAATATTTCGTAAGGTAGGGGGCAACGGTCGTAGAGGGGGTATCGTTGATATACTTTACCGCCTTGGTGACTGCCCGTAAAAAGCCCTCGGCGGTGTCGCCGTTTTTATCGAGCCAGGAGTTTTTTGCAATAAAGCAGGTGTAGGGGACTTCACCCGAGGCTTCGCCGACGGAGGCGACCACGTAGCCCTTGCCTGCTGCTTCATATTCGTATGCGGTGGGATCAAACATCGTACAGTAATCCGCCGTGCCTGCTTCAAACGCGCTGACCATAAGGTTAAACGCCACGTCGTAATTTAAGGTTAAATCAGTACCGTCCGTCAAACCATGGTTGTTTAATACGTATTCGAAGGTCATGGCAGGTACGCCACCTTTTCGTCCTGCGAGGATTTCCTTCCCTTTCAGGTTTTCCCATTTGAAATCAGGTTCGGGGGTACGGGAGACAAGGAAGGAGCCGTCTCGCTTGGTCAATTGCCCAATCACGGTAGGGACGTCGGATGAACCGCCGATAAGTACGTATAATGCCGCTTCGGGCCCACAAAAACCGATATCGCTATCCCCCGAAAGGACGGATGCCATTACGTTGTCGGCGCCACCGCCGTTCGTCAGCTCAATTTGGATATTTTCTTCCTTAAAATACCCCAACGACTCCGCAAGATATAACGGTGCGTAAAAAACCGAATGTGTAACCTCGTTTACCTTTACGGTTTTGATATCATCGTCTTTTTTGCAGGAGGAAAAGGGGAGTAGGGCGAAGCAGGAAGTGAGTGTTGCGCAAATAAATTTGGTGATTTTGTTCATAATATACTCCGAAATAAAAAATTTTTTTGGAATAATATATTATATGAATGGGCATTTATTATTGACAATTTCATTTTTTCGTATTATAATTGATAGGCTACGCCCCTATGCGGTGTGGTGCACGAAGAAAGAATAAACCCAACAAAGAGGTTACGATATATTATGGAAATGCAAAAGACGTACAACCCCAAAGACTTTGAGGACAGAATTTACGCCGATTGGGAACAATCGGGTTATTTCCGTGCGGAAGTAGACGAAAATAAGGTGCCTTTCACCATTATGATGCCGCCCCCCAATATTACGGGCCAGCTTCACATGGGGCACGCAATGGACGCTACGATGCAGGATACCCTTATTCGTTTCAAGAGAATGCAGGGGTATTCCGCCCTTTGGTTGCCTGGTTGCGACCACGCTTCTATCGCAACGGAGGTAAAAATCGTTGAAAAGATGAAGGCGGAAGGCGTGACGAAGGCAGATGTTGGCCGTGACGGCTTCCTCGTTCGCGCTTGGGATTGGAAGGAACAATACGGCAACCGTATTATGCTTCAACAACGTAAAATGGGTACCTCTTGCGACTGGTCTCGTCAGGCGTTCACCTTGGACGATAAATGCTCCCGTGCGGTACGTGAAGTATTTGTAAACCTCTACGAAAAAGGCTTGATTTACCAAGGGGATAGAATCATTAACTGGTGCCCTTGCTGTAAAACGGCACTTTCCGATGCGGAAGTAGAATATGCGGAAGAAGGCGGTCATTTCTGGCACCTTCGCTATCCTGCAACGGATGGCAGTACGGAAATCGTGGTGGCTACTACCCGTCCTGAAACCATGCTCGGCGATACGGCGGTTGCGGTGCACCCCAACGATGAACGCTACACGGCGTTGGTGGGTAAAACCTTAAAATTGCCCTTGACGGATAGAGAAATCCCCGTTGTTGCGGACGAATACGTAGATCCTACCTTTGGTACGGGTTGCGTTAAGATTACGCCTGCACACGATCCCAACGACTTTGAGGTTGGTAAGCGTCACAACTTGCCCATCATCCGCGTTATGAACGACGACGGTACGATGAACGAGTTAGCAGGGGAATACCAAGGTTTAGATAGATATGTTGCAAGAAAGAAAATCGTTGCTGATTTAGAGGCACAGGGCAATCTTGTTAAGATTGAGGCGCATAACCACAACGTAGGGCATTGCTATCGTTGTCATTCCACGGTAGAACCCATCGTTTCCAAACAATGGTTTGTAAAGATGGAGCCCCTTGCAAAGCCTGCTATTCAGGCGGTTATGAAGAATAAGGTGAAATTCGTACCCGAACGCTTCTCGAAGATTTACTATAACTGGATGGAAAACGTACGCGATTGGTGTATTTCCCGTCAGCTTTGGTGGGGACATCGTATTCCCGTATGGTATTGCCAAGATTGCGGCGAAGTAATTTGTGCGAAGGAAGATCCTACGGTTTGTCCTAAGTGCGGTAGCAAACACCTTCGTCAAGACGAAGACGTTTTGGATACGTGGTTCTCGTCGGCACTTTGGCCCTTCTCTACGCTTGGTTATCCCGAAGAAACGGAAGATTATAAGTATTTCTATCCCACCGACGTACTCGTTACGGGTTACGACATTATCTTCTTCTGGGTATCCCGTATGATTTTCTCGGGTATCGAGCATACCGGCAAGGTACCTTTCCACGACGTACTTATTCATGGTATCGTTCGTGACGAACAGGGTAGAAAAATGAGTAAATCCTTGGGTAACGGTATCGATCCCTTGGAGGTTATTGAACAATACGGTGCAGACTCCTTGCGTCTTTCCTTGGTAACGGGCGTTGCTCCTGGTAACGACACGCGTTATTCGGATACGAAGGTAGAATCCTGTCGTAACTTTATCAATAAATTGTGGAATGCGGCTCGTTTCGTTTTGATGAACACGGAAGGCAAGAAGATCCCTGCAATTGCGGACGTGAAGCTTGCGCCTGCGGATAAGTGGATTATCTCGAAATTGCAAACGTGTATTCGTGAAGTAACGACCAACTTGAATAAGTACGAGTTGGGTGTTGCGAGTGATTTGGCAACCACCTTCGTTTGGGATGATTTCTGCGATTGGTATATCGAATTGTCGAAGCCCGCTCTTTATGGCGAAGACGAGGGCAAGAAGTTAGATGCGTTGGCGGTGCTTTGCTTCGTGCTTGAAAACGCGTTGAAGCTCTTGCATCCCTTCATTCCTTTCGTTACAGAAGAAATTTATGCAAACTTACCGGGTACGCAGGGTAGCATTATGATGGCTGACTTCCCTAGATATAACGCAAAGATGGCTTACAAGAAGGAAGCAAAGGCGTTTGAAGGGGTTATGGAAATCATTAAGGCCGTTCGTGCAATGAAGAAGGATGCGGATTGCCCTCCTTCGAAGAAGGTAGAGCTGAACGTTGTTACCGAAAGCAAGCGTTTGTTGCAGGTAAACAAGGATTGTATCATTAAGCTTTCGGGTGCGAGTGCATTGAACTTTGTAGAAAGTGCGGCTTGCGTAGAAGGCAAAACCGTTTCTACCGTTACGGAAATTGCACAGATTTACGTACCTTTGGGTGAACTTGTAGACATCGAAAAGGAAAAGGCTCGTTTGATGGCGGAAATCGAACGTATCGACAGCGAAATCGAGCGTGCAGAAGGGAAGTTGAATAACGAGAAATTCGTTTCCAAGGCTCCTGTAAAGCTCGTAGAGGCTGAACGTGAAAAAGTAAAGAAATATCAGGATATGAAAGCGAAGTGCGTAGCACAGCTTGAAAGCTTATAAAATTTATCTTCCCCCGGTATCATATCGGGGGAGATTTTTGCTTAAACAGTTGCTGACTAAAAAGTGGTAAAGTTGGTTAAATAGATTATTTTTGGGGACTTTTATATGAAAGTAAAGATATTTTTTACATTCGCGCTTGCGCTTGCGAGTATGATGTGTGTAAGTGCGGCTGTGTCTTGCGGTGAAAAAAAGAACGAATCCGTTGGATCTAACTCAAGTTATAGCGCTGTCACTCCTGTGGCGCAACCTGCTGTAATTGAGTATGCAATTTCCGACGACGGACAATACGCTGTTGTGGAAAAGGGTTATGGTGATGGGCAGTTTATTATTGAGGATACGTTTGAAGGCCTTCCCGTGCGGGAAATTACTCCTGGTGCATTTCGAGATTCAGGGGCTACCAGTGTAAAAATCCCTGACACCGTAACAAAAATCGGGTTTAATGCTTTTATGGGTTGTAGTGCCTTGAAAAGTGTAAATTTCCCTCGGGACTTGACAACGCTCGAACAAGGTGCTTTTGATTCCTGTACGGCATTGACGGATATTCAATATAATGCAACGCAGTGCAATGATCTTGAACAAGGCGATATTCCTGCGATGTATGCCGTGGGAAGTCGAGGATTTGTAACCCTCACGGTTGGCGCAAACGTAAAACGCATTCCAAATTATTTGTTTGAAAGCGGTAAATTGGATTGCAACTTAATATTACATTTTGATGCGGAAAGCGTGTGTGAAGAAATTGGAGAGTATGCTTTTGAAGGGGCGCGTATTCATAAAACGACTGCACCCACGACGGTAGTGGGGCAAGTTCCCGCAGAAATCGTTGTTGTCAATGGAGGCAACGAAATTCTCCCTTATACATTTTATTTAAGCAGAAATTTATATTCCATAACCATTGCCGATACGGTTACCTCCATCGGAGAGAACGCCTTTGAAGGTTGTACGGCTTTGGTGGATTTGCATTTGCCGGATACCATCGCTTCTATTGGCTATTATGCGTTTAAGGGTTGTATTGGGTTAACGAATATGGTTGTACCTAATGCGGTAACGACGATTGCATATGGTGCTTTTGAGGGTTGCACGGGGTTAAACAGCGTGGTTATGTCGGAAGGTGTAACGGCGATTTATGCCGATACCTTCAAGGGGTGCGCAAATTTGACGGAATTTGTTGTTTCTGAAAACTTGTTAAACGCGGATGTGGCTGCGTTTGACGGTTGTGAGAAGTTGCAGTTCGCAAAATATGGTAATTGTAAATATATCAGCACGGCGAACAACCCTTATCATTTGTTGCTTGCGGCGGAAGATACCGCTGGTACGTCCTATCAAATACATGCGGATGCGAAAGCCATTGCAGATAACGCTTTTGCGCGTTGCCGTTCTTTGACGAGCGTTGTAATTCCTGAAGGGGTGCGCGCTATCGGGGAGGGTGCATTCTCTCGTTGTACGGCTTTAACGAGTATAGAAATTCCTGAAAGTGCGGTATCTTTTGGGGATAATATCCTTGAAAACTGCAATCAATTACAAGAAGTGCGATATACGGGGGCGCTTGCTTCGTGGTGCAATATTTCTTTTGAGAGTGCATTGCCGCAAACGGGTGTGGATTTGTACATCCAAAATCAACTTCTTGTCAATCTTGTAATTCCTGAAACAATCACCGTTGTCAATGCGTATGCGTTTGCACATTGTACCAGCCTGCAAACTGTGGAAGTTGGTAATCAAGTTACGGCTGTTGGTAAAGCAGCGTTTTCTGGATGTACCAATTTAACCACAGTCACGATCGGTGATAATGTGGTATCCGTAGGACTGGGGGCATTTGGAAACTGTTCCAATTTACAATTTACCGAATATGAAAACGGTAAATATTTAGGGAACAGTGGCAACCTGTATTTGGTTTTGGTGGATACAACGGATGATATAACAAGTTTTGCGATTCATGGTGACACGAAAATTATTGCGGGTGGTGCTTTCTATAAAACCCGTTTAACGGAAATTACCATTCCCAATAACGTGAAGGTTATCGGCGAGTATGCGTTCTATGATTGTGAAAGCTTGAAAACGGTGAACATCGGTGACGGCGTAACGAAAATTGAGGAAATGGCCTTTGCGGAATGTGACTATATGCAAAGCTTGGAACTTGGCGCTGGATTAATGGTTATCGGCGAAGGCGCTTGCACTAATTGCTCGGGGTTGACGTTGATTACCTTTAACGGCACAACGGCGCAATGGGATACAGTGGAGAGAGATTCTTCTTGGAGATATAATCTTCCCTGGTGGTTGAACGTTTTGTGTGCCGACGGTGAAGGTGCTTTATAAACTTATATAAAAATTCAATTCCCCGACGGAAAATCGGGGAATTTACTACGTAAAAGCATAAAAATAAATAAAAAAGTAAAAACTTTCAAAAAAAGTGCGTTCAAACGTTTGACAAACTTGATTTTTAATGTTAAAATGTTATCGTTGCGGTTTGGGCGTATTATGCCCTGACGAAGTTAAACCTCTGAAAAAGTAGGGGGTTTCGGACAAGCCGTAACCACTAAATTCGGTTTCTTTGAAATTGCGATAAGGGTAATTTCGAGGAGATATATTCCAAAATTTTTACAAGGAGGTCAAATACATGCCTACTATTAACCAGCTCATCAAAAAGGGTAGAGAACGTATCACGTACAAGTCCAAGAGTCCTATTCTTGACAACTGCCCCCAGAAGCGCGGCGTATGTTTGTCCGTAACCACG
>JAZRFV010000030.1:0-2889 GCA_045643825.1 Candidatus Scatosoma sp. | reverse complement strand
GTTGTATTCGCCGTTGTTTACGAAGAAGCCCATTTCGCAAAGACCGCCGCCACGACGGATGTATTCGAAAATGTCCTTCGCTGCAGCGGGAGCACCCGTGCATTGGAATGCAAAGTCAGCACCTACGCCGTTTGCTACGCTCTTAACGAGCTTCACTCTTGCTTCCAACGTCGTCACTTCTTTGAAGTTGATGATCGTCTTTGCCCCAAGCTTTTTAGCCATTTCCAAACGTTTAGGCGTACCGTCGATTGCGATGATGTGGTTGATACCAGCCGCACGCAATACGCTGATCATTACCAAACCTACAGGGCCAAGACCTTGGATAAGTACCTTGGAGTTGAAGTTGATAAGACCGGTGGTTTGTGCTCTCTTCAAAGCGTGTACACAAACGCAAGCAAGTTCTAACAACATTCTTTCTTGAAGGTCAAGGTCGTTTACTACGAAGTAGGTAGAACCTTTGCCTCTGATGAGCAAGTATTCTGCGAACCAACCGGTGAAGGGGTTTGCATCGCTGTGAGGGATCAAACCGAATACGCCTTGCTTGTCGCAAAGGTTGGTGTTTGCAGGATGGTTACGGCAAACGTGACATTCGCCACAGCTGATAACGCTGGTAACCAACTTGTCGCCCACCTTCATAGGCTTACCGGAGGTATCAAATTTAACGTTTTTACCGAGGTAAACGATTTCACCCGTACCTTCGTGGCCAAGCGTTACGGGTATAATCCCGAAGGGGTCCACTTTCCACTCGTGTACGTCCGTACCACATACGCCGCAACCTTCTACCTTTACCAAGATATCGTCGTCGGTCAATGCGGGGATGGGGTATTCTTTTACTTCGATTTTTTTCTGAGCAGTAAGCATCGCTACTTTTGCCGTTTTGGGGATTTTGCCTGCGCAGGAGGATTTTGCCCCACCGCATGCCATTTCCGAAACGATCTTACGTACGATACTTTCTACTTGAGCAGAAGTAATATCCATACTTAATTTTCTCCTTATTGATATGTTTGCCGTAAAGCGAAACCGCTTTTAGGCGTTAGATAATTCTGAAATAGTCCGTCATTACACAGCGACGGAATCTGGTGAAGCTACGTGCGCTGGTCAAGCCTTCGCCCGTAGGCCCTGCAATCGTGAAGGTCGTGTGACCTTCGCCACCAAAACCGATACCTGCATACGAAGGTGCATTCTTTACGAAGATCGTCGTTTCAACCGCTTTTGCAAAACGGGTGAGGTGATCGATGTTCTTGGAGTGCATGTGTGCCGTATGGCGGTTGCCGTGTTCTGCCTTGCAAGCCAAATCGATTGCTTGTTCAATCGTATCTACGCGAACGATGGGCAAGATAGGCATCATCAATTCTTCTTGTACGAAGGGATGATTGAAGTCCGTTTCACAAATGATACAACGGATTTCAGGGCCAACCTTTACACCGATCTTTGCAAGCAATACTGCCGCGTCACGACCAACACAGTCACGGCTGATCGTCTTTTTCACGATGCCCGTCTTGGGATTTTTCACGTCAACCAAAACGATGTTTGCAAGCTTTGCCGCTTGTTCAGCCGTAATCTTATACGCGCCGTTCTTTTGCATTTCGGAAATGAGCTGATCCGCGATGTTTCTAAATGCGAATACTTCCTTTTCCGCAATACAAGGCAAGTTGTTATCAAACGAACAACCGTCGATGATATCCTTACCTGCTTTCTTAATGTCCGCCGTGTCGTCAACGATTACGGGAGGGTTACCTGCGCCTGCGCCGATAGCCTTCTTACCGCTGGAAAGTACCGCACGTACAACACCAGGGCCACCCGTACAAACGAGCAAGCGGATGTTGGGATGCTTGTACATAACCTGTGCAGTGTCAAGGGTGGGTTTCACAACCGAAGCCACCAATACTTGGGGGCCGCCTGCCATTGCACTTGCACGGTTAACAAGGTCAACTGCATAGTTTGAGGTTGCAATTGCGTTAGGGTGAGGGTTAAAAACAACGCCGTTGCCTGCCGCAATCATACCGATACTGTTACAAATAACCGTTTCCGAAGGGTTGGTGCTGGGGGTGATACTACCCACAACGCCGAAGGGCGCCATTTCCGTCAAGGTCAAGCCGTGATCCCCCGTTTTTGCCTGCGAAACGATGTCTGCCGTACCGGGCGTTTTGTCCGCAACGAGAATGTGTTTTGCCGTCTTGTGCGATACGCGGCCCATTTTGGTTTCCGCAACGCCAAGGTTTGCCATAATAGGCGCTTCCTTACGGCACAAATCACGAATGTTGGCGATTACCTTTTCACGTTCCTCCAACGACATCGCGCGAACAGCTTTATAGCCCGCAGTAGCCGCCTCGATTGCGTCGTTCATATCCGCATATACACCGATCAATCTACGACCGTTGTATTGTGTGGAATCCCAACCGCACTTCGTGGTCGGCGCACCGCCATTGAGGTTTTTGATTACCGCAGCAACCACTTCCTCAATCTGGGCATCCGTCCAATTAATTGCCATAATTTAAATTCTCCTTTCCATTGAGAGGTGAAGTTTTTATCCTCTGGGATAAAAGTGAAGTTTGTTGTACAAGTGAAGTTACGCCTTCGGCGTAGTGAAGTTTTTACTTCGTAAAAGTTGTGGCTATATTTAATAATAGCCGAAACTTGCCGTCAGGCAAACTTCACTTTTCGCCAAGCGAAAAACTTATCTCTAAAAGAACTTCACTTTGTGGATTTATCCACAAAAATTCACTCGCTTATTATTTGCCAAGAGCAGCAAGAACTTTCTTCGTGATTGCTTCAACAAGTTCAGCTTGGTTGCAACCAACGGTGGGTTCTTCTTCGTATTCGATACCAGGGTGACGACCGGGAAGGTTCATCTTCTTTCTCAAATCCATCAATTTAGCAAGCTGATCA
>JAZRFV010000029.1:0-24214 GCA_045643825.1 Candidatus Scatosoma sp. | reverse complement strand
GGAGGGTTTTTATGTACCTTCAAACCGCCAATTTCACCACTCCAAGGGGATGCGCCTTCATACGTTACGAAGGTATGCAAGGTATGTACGGGGAAAAATGCGGGGATTTCGTTGGTACGGTTGGTGATTTTATTCATATCTGTAAAAGGTTCCCAACAAACGAAGTTGTTGTCAACATACAGCATTCCACCCTTGATCGTATACCAGTTTTCCATATACGATTGACAGGTAACGCCGCCTTCTACAAGACCTAAATCGTCCACCGTGATACCAAGCTCTTCCGCCTTGCGTTCGTACTGCCCCTTCCACTTGTTTGCGTAGCCTTTACCCCAATCCAAGGGGCGGGCTTTTACGTAGATTTGGTTGTCCTTAATCTCGTAATCGATAAGCTGTGCAGGGTTGTCAGCGCAGTCGCCTGCCTGTACGGGGTTATACGACCACCAATCCCCTTCCGAGGAATCGGTAAAACAAAAACCACGTTGATAACCGTTTTCACCCGTCGCCTTATCATCCGTACCGCCAACCTCGGCGTAGTAGGATTGCTGAATCTGTCGACCTGGATCGTAAATAGTAACGAGGTTTGCTTCCGAAGTGATAAGTTCCGCTCCGCTTTCCGCTTTCGCATTTACACCATACTTAATTCTACCGTCCGCGGTGATAATTTCGTCCACCGTTTGGCCGTTGAAATCGGTACGAGCAACAAAGGTAATCGAACCGCCAAGGGCAAGGTCTACACCGATTTTTAAGCCGTTACGGTGCAAATATACCTCACATTCTACCTCGGGGATATCTCTATCCGCAACCCCCACCTCGTTTAAGGTGAGCGCGCCAGGCTTCGTGTCTACGTTGGTAAGCGTAATGCTCTTTAAATGTTTCTCGAATAAGCCGATACCGTTGGGACGATATGCGTCCAAAAATTGCTTAAACTCCGTCGCATCCGCGCCTAAATAGAAGCATTCCTCTACCACCTTCGTGGGATCTGCGAGGTCGGAATATACAAACTCGCCGTAAAGGTTTACGTTGGAGTTATACAAAAGCTTCATATAGTTTTGATCGCCAAGCGCGGTATCTACCGTGAAGGTAACGGTTTCCCCGACGGCAAGAGTTTTTTGCTCCTGCGCGCCGAGTAATTGTTTAAATTGAAGTGCCTCCGTTGCTTCCGAAGTAGGGACGCTGTCAGGGCTGCTTACGTTGCCACCGCCAAAAAGCGCGGAAAAATCGCAACCTGCCCCACCAAGCATACAGCAAAGGGTAAGCATTGCCAAAAATTTCTTTTTCATTGTGGCAATCTCCTTATTCCATTAGTTCCAGCTCTTGAGCATTTCGTTGTTAACAACACCTGCTTCGTCAAGCGACTTGAATTGCTGACGCATTACGTTTACGTAGTCCACCGAAATTACGTAGGTGTATTCCATAGGAACGTAGGATTTCATCGTCCAAACCACAACGGGTGCGGTATACGAGGTATTTCTTACGTAGCAGCTGGTCCATTTCGACGTTGCTTCGGGTTTGTTGTAACGATATTCGTTGGTCAAGGGGCTGTCAAAAGCGTCGCTGTTGATATTGAGCTTCTGGCCCGTGGACGAATTGGATCTACCCGAAACGAATACGTCGGTACCAGGTACGTAAACACCTACACCGAAGTTGTTATCATTTACCCAAGCAAACCAATGTTCGATGGGGTTTTGGTTTCTAACGGCTTCTTTTACCCAAGAACCAGGTGCTTCTACCGTCGTCAATTCGCCATTCCAGGTCGTATCACTACCATTGTAGCAAACGTAATTATGTAAGGGATGTACAACGTATGCCGCGGGCAACTCGTTGCTATGCACGGGAACACTTTCCAAACCTTCAAAGCCGTTCCAATCCACAAAGCGGTTCTTTACGTATACCATACCACCTTTAATCGTGTACCAGTTTTCCATGTACGATTTGGTGGTTACACCGCCCATAACCGTACCCGTGTAGCCTTCACCGTTGTCGCCCTTCGACCAGTCCATTGCACGAATCTTAACGTAGATCTCGTTGTCACTTACCTGATAATCGATGATTTGCGAAGGGTTGCTGACTACGTCGCCACCCTGTACAGGGTTATACGGCCAGTAGTAGCCATTTATGTCCGCCGTCTTACAGAAACCACGGTTGTAGCCGTTGGAGCCATAATCGGGGGGTTGAACGAAGTTAGAATAGCCACCTTCTCTCATCTTTTCAGGGGTGTCAGCCATCGTACCACCAACGTTAGCGTAGTAGCTTTGTTGGAACTGACGACCTGCGTCGAAAATATTGATGAGGTTTACCTCGGAGGAAAGGAATTGATCGTCTTCCCCATCCAACGTTGCTTTTGCATTAACGTCGATAACAACCTCTTCGTCTCTAATTACTTCGTCAATCGTTTGACCTTCGTAATCCAAACGCTGTAAATAGGTAAGCGTGCCACCCGTTGCAAGGTCGGCACCTACCTTAATTTTACCCTTCGTAACGTATACTTCACGTTCAAATTCGTCAATCACACGGTTGGTAACCGTCGCCTTCTTCATTTGCACCTTACCTTCCGCATTATCTACGTTGGTAACCGTGATGGAAAGGAGCTGTTTGTCGAACAAACCATGCCCCGTCTTACGGAAACGGTCGAAGAATTGTTTGAATTCTACGTCGTTCACCCCATCGCCTTTTTCAATGAAGAAATCTTCCGTTATGATTTTGTTGTTGTCCGCTACGTCGTGGTATTGGAATTGACCAACCAAGTTTACGTTGGTATTTACAAGCATCTTGATATAGTCTTTACCCGTGATGTCCTTGTTGACAGCGTAGGTCTTGCTTTCACCCTTGTTCAAGGTAACCATTTCCTGTTCGCCCAACACGTCCATACTCTCTTCCGTCGTTCCCGAAACGTTTTCACTCGTTTTACCGCCAAGAAGGTTGTTGATAAAGCCTTGGCAACCCGTGAAACAACTCAAAGACATAAGCAATGCCATCAAACCTGCAAGTTTTTTCATAGTTTAATCATCCTTTTTCTTTTTTAACGTTGCCGCCGCCGTACCCATAGCCGCCACCGTAAGCCCGATGGATGCGCTACCGCTACAGCCCGACAATAATTGAGCTAAAACAGTCGTATCTTGTTCAACGCTTTCTTCGGTGGGGATTTCTTCCTCTTCCTCAACCTCTTCTTGAAGGGTTGCGAACAAGGTTTGCGCGTATACCCTCGCCAAGTAATCGTTGGGATGGTTGACGTTGTTCCCCGTCATATCCGCATAGCGTTTTTTCTCCAACAACGAAGCGTGCATACCGGTCATATTGACCACCGCAACCCCTTCCTTTTCACAAGCTTCTACCAAAGCGTCGTGGAAAAGGGATTGATTCTTGTTAAAGTTTTTCGCGTCGGGATTGGGTAACATCGTCGCAATCACCATTACGTCGGCGTTGGGGAATTTTTCCTTCACCTTTTCAACCAAAAGCGCTTTCTTTTGTACAAAATCAACCGCAAACATATGGCCGTCGTTCATACCAAACGCAAGCACGGCGAGGTCTAAATTGGTCAAGCCCGACAAAATATCGTCGATTTCGCTCAACCCCCAATTGACACCCTTACCACCCACCGAAGGGTTGGTAAGCTTCACTTTACCGCCATACGTTTTTTCCATTTGCATGGCAAAAAGCTGCGCATAGTTGGGTAAATATGGTGAGGCGCCGACAAAACCCGACGAGTTTGCCCCTACCGAGATGGAATCGCCAAACACAAGCAAGTCAATATCCTTGCCCGCCTGGAGTTTTTCGGTAATGTTAGGCAACAAAGCCTGCTTACTTTCGGGAACGTAGCCATCGTACGCCTTGGTGTGCGTATAGGTAACCACAATTTGTTTTTGGTGGAAATAATCCTCTTCGTGGAAGCAAATATAACCGCCGTTTACATCCTCGAAGCCTGCCTGTCCCGTCGTAGGGTGGAACGTCCTATAGCTTAAAACGGGGATGTTTCCATCGTCCGCGATAATCAGCTTCCCCCCCGACACAACATAGTCCACGCCCTCTTTGTAGGTAACCGTCAGTTCCGCATTCTTCACCTCAATGATTTCTTCAATGGGATACAAAAGGGAAATGGGATCAATACCACCGTATGCGTTTCCTACGGGTAAAACCGTCTCCATGTAAGAGGTTGTGCCCTTCCATATCGGGGACATTACCTCTTCAAAGGAACAAAGCGATTGATTTTCTTGCGCGGATACGTCTATTTTTGAAACGCTTGCAAGCGCCGTGCCAAAAGGACACAGCGCCGCAATTGCGCAAAGTATTTTCTTACAATTACTCATACTCTTCTATTAAATAATGATAATTGCGCGGATATGTACCGTCTCACCAGATACGGTAATCATGTCGCCCGATTGTTGGTAACCCTGCTGGATACCGATTTCGTTAATCGCCTTACCTGCATGGCCGTCCACGAAGCCTCCAAATTGCGAAAGGTTGATTTCAAGCGCAGCCCATTCGCCCTTCGCCATGTTCGACTTAATAGGCAAATTGCTCAACATACCACCACTACCCGTGGTACCGATTTCCGCGTGGTCAGTCTTCCAAGAATCGCCTTCCGTGATATTGATAGATCCAACACCTACGTTCAAAGCGTTTACACTGCTCATGTTGCTATAAATAACGATGATCTTGCTCTTTTCCGTGATGTCAATGTTCCCTTCGCCCTGCTTGTAGTAGTTCAACATAGCGTCGAAGTAATAACGAACCATACCTACCTCACGGTTTGCTTCGTTGAAGCTTGCTGCAAGTGCACCAGCCGACAAGCTGTTGTCGTAGCTGATAATACCAGCATCCCAGCTGTAAGCGGTAACGGAAGTAACTACTTCACCCGTCGAGAAGTCCAAACCACTATGTTTAGGCATATTGAAGCGGATTTCTTGAATGGTAATCGTACCTTCGCCAACGAAACGTACCTTCACGTTCTTGATTTGGCCTTGCGATTGATCATTTTCCGTCAAGGACATGGTCATCGTCTTCCAGCCCTGTGCCGTCGTTACGTCATCCGACATCATATCGTAGGAGTATTCTTCTTCTACGCCGTCAATGGTGAACTCAACGATTACGTTTCTGATACCTTCTACATCCTTAAACTTCAAGGACATCGATTCGTAACCAGCGTTGGTGATGCTGCATGCTCTTTCAAGATAACCGCCGTCTTGCGTATCGATCTTGGTTGCACCCGTGTTAAGGCCGCTACCCGTGTACGAGATCGTTGCGTTTTCTACCGTCGTCCAGTAAGGATTTTCAGCGTCGTTGCCTGCGTACATATCGTTGAAGTTAATACCAGGGATATCCATACGTTCGAAGTCAAGGAACTCGATGCTGTGGATCATAATCGCGTTGTTGATACCGATTGCATTGTAAACAAAGCCCAACGTATTCAACGTGCCTTCGTACAATCTCGCACCGTACATATTGATTACGTATTCCTTCATTTCAGGCTCGCCCATGCAAGGAGCAATCGCCAAATCCACGCTGGAACCACGGCCGATCTTGTTCTTATATTCCATCGTAAGCTTGTTCGAATAACCATAGTTGGTCAAACGAATACGAATGGTCGTCTTTTGATCCAAATTGATTTCTTCTTTGCTGCCGTCAGCAAGTTCAGAAAGCCCGAAGGTAACGCTCGTCTTCGAGGAACGGAAGGGGCTGTAGAACAACAAGCCATCCGTCTTTTCGTAGATTTCTGCATTACTGCTCTTTGCATCTTCGAAATCTTTAGGGAAGGTCCAACCGCATACGTCCGCCTGCGAGTTTGCCGCATTTTGAACGTCCGTTGCATCGTCGTGTACGCGAAGTGCCGCTACGTTTTCAGAGTCATCCGTAGAGGTGTACGTTTCGTCAGGGATACCTCTAATGGATTTAATCTGTACAACGTTGGAAAGGTCTTCTTCGTTTTCGCATACGTAACCAGATTGGATACGAAGCTGCGTCAAAACAGACGAAATACCCCAGGTCGATACGCCGTTGGTCAAGGTGCTGGCAAAATCAAGCACTACAGTCGACCATTCGCCGTTAGGATCCATTTCCTTTTCGCTGTCCTTGTATCTATACAAGAATGCGTTGTCTTCGTGAGGCCCTTCACCGTTCGTAAACGTACCATCAGCCATCTGTACAACGTAGTAGAACTTCAAAGAGCTTGCCTTACCAAGGTTTCTGAAGGTAACCTCTACCTTTTGGGAGTTGCTGATGTCAATCGCCATATTTCTTACGAGCATATGGGGATCCGCCGCCGTCGAATAACCGAAATTAATCTCTGCGTAGCCTTCGCCAGATTCGTCTTCCTTGTATTCTACCGTACCAGGGGTAGAACCTTTACCGCTGGTAGCCGCAAACATCGTGCAAAGGTCCGTACGGGTACCAAGCATGTGTCCGCTGAAGTAGAAATATTCACTTCTATGGATGAAGATATTCGTATCCTTCGTGATGGGCTTCGTGAAATCGAATTCTTCCGTGAATCTTGCATTCGTATAGAAGCCGCTGCTTTCGTAACCGTGCGCAAGCTTTTCATAATCGGTAACAAGCTGACCATCTTGAACGTACTGCTTATACATAGGCACATCTACTTCGTCACCCAAATAATAGGTAACCTCGAAGTTTTTCGTCCATTTTGCGTACAAGGTCATATCCTCTTCTACCGTATCAATGATAAAGTTCCAAGGTTGGGTATATTCCTTATCCTTGTACCAGCCCTGCACCTCCCAACGTTCGGGGTTGTCGCCAAGAATTGCAACAGCGGGCTTGGTTGCTACGTCGCCCGACTCTACTTCTTGATCGTCAATTACGTTCGTCTTATAGGTCGTGCAAAGGTCAAAATGTACGGTATGCACGTTCTCTTTTTTCGCAGCGCTTTCCGGCGAACTGTTATTCGCCGTGCCACCGCCAAAGGGGAGTGCACAACCCGAGAACATTACAAGGCTCAATGCAAGCACTAACGAGCTTTTAAACCATTTTCTCATTGTTTTTCTCCTTATTTTGATTATTTTCTCAAGGAATCAACAGATACCATCTGTTTCGTCTTTCTCGATTCTTCTGCGGCGAAAATACACAAGTGGCCGTTTACGGAATCGTCCAACTTCGTAATCGAAAGGGAGCTTCTATCCCCGTTCAAGTATGCAACCAAGTCGTGCATAATTGCGAAGTCGCCGCCGCTGTGACCGCCATGTTTTACGTTGTTAATAATTTCGTTTTCTACGTTAATTTCTTCAACTGTACCAGAGTAAGAACCATCGATATATTTACGAATAACGAACTTATTTTCTTCCAACTTACCTTCGATTTCGCCCAACGTACCAACAAGGTGGATATATCTATCCGCCTTCGTTGCGCCGCCAACCAACGTAAACGAGCAGGTAGAACCGTTCTTGAAAGATACCATAACGTTTTGTCTATCTACAAGATCGCCAAGGTTATCGTAAGCACACTTACCATAGATGTCCGTCTTCAAGAATTCCATCTTTTCTTCTTTGGTGATTTCATCGTAAGGCTTGTTCATTTTATCCCATACAAGGAAAGGCATTGCATCCGTATCAATGTGGTATTTAATTGCCGAATACTGACAATCTCTTTCGTGCTTACATTGATAGCAATATTCCGTTGCCCCTTCAGGTTTATTTGCCTTAACAAACTGCGAACGGCTGCCCATACTGAAGATTTTATCAGGTTCCGTTTCGTTGTTCAACCAGCAAACCAAGTCCAAATCGTGGCAGCATTTTGCAAGAAGGAAGCCCGAGCCGCATTTTGCTTCACTGTTCCACTTACCACGGTTAAATGCCGTCAAGTAGTGAGCGATACAAACGTGTTCGTTCATTTCCATCGTCATGATGTCACCGATTACGCCGCTAGTAAGCAATTTCTTGATCGTGCGATAGTAAGGGGTGTAACGCAATACGTGGCAAACGAATACTTTACAACCATTTTTGTCAGCAAGCGCCTTGATATCCATCAATTCCTTTGCGTTGGGAACGATGGGTTTTTCCATCAACATATCGTGCTTGCCAGCCAAGATTTTCATTGCCGTTTCATAGTGATATTGGTCCATCGTTGCGTTTACAACGAAATCGCAATATATGTTCTTAGCTTCAAATTCTTCATACGAAGTAAACAATTGATCATCGGAAAGGTTAAAACGTTTCTTTGCTTCCTGCAATTTGAAAGGATTGGGGTCAACAATTGCAGCAATCCCCAATTCATCAGGGCAACCCAAGGCGTATTCCGCATACACCTGTCCTCTATTACCATAACCTACGATTACCGTCCATAATTTTTTCATTTCTTTACCTTCACTTTTATTAGAGTCAAATTTAAACTCGTTATTTCCTATAATTTTATAATCACGGTTGCCGTTGCTTGCTTTGTATTTCTTTAATACACGGTAGTATGTTTCCATACTATTAAACCCGCAACGAGTTACAATTTCTTTTAAGGTGTATCTCTTTTCCCAATTCCTCTTCATCTCCAAAACCTTACGGATACGAACGCTGTTTACATACTCGTTCAAGTTCGTACCTGCGGTTTTATTGAAAAGAGCGGAAAAATAGTTTTCACTATACCCGAATTTCTTCGCCAAGGTTGGCAAACGCAAATCCTCTTCGAAATGCGCCGAGATATAATCGCTAACCTTGATAAAAAATTCTTTATTTACATTTTTGACTTTTTTACGCAATAAATCGCTGTCATACAGCAGCCCCATCAACGTGTTGACAAAGCCATTCTTTTGCAGGACGTTAAAGCCCTTGAATTTGTCGTACGCACCTTGGAGATGGGACATCATTTCCTCCCACACGTCAGCAGTCGGATGAAGGAAATTGTTAAATTCTGTATTCTCGTCGATAATATGCGAGAAAAATTCTTTACTGATAACCAAAATATACGCCGCCGCATTACCTACGTATTCGTAGTGATGGGTGTCGTAGCTGTTTGCAATAAAAATGCTACCTGCAGGAATTTCTTCCGTGTGGTTGTTCACCATACACCGCATCATACCCTTATATACAACCAAAACCTCAAGGCTTTGATGCACGTGCAAGCCCGCAAAACGGTATTGCACGGCATCCATATCCGGAAAGTCTTGGAAATAAATATAATCGGGTGCGTCGGCGCTTTGTTCGTATAATTCGTCCTTTCTCAAAGCTTAATCCCCGCTGCAAAGTCACCGCTGCTGAAGTATTTCATACTAATAACCGACGTGAAGATCAAAGGAATACTCGAGATAATGTACATTGCGTACATTGCACCGTTTTCTTTGCCCGTACCGATACCTGCCGTGAATTTTTGTTGCATCGAAAGCATAATCGGCATCAAGGTCATTTTACTGTCCATAATCAAGCTGGGCCACAAGAAATCGTTGTACAAGCCACTGAACGTACCCACCAATTTATATAATATGATAGGAAGTGCCAAAGGCGTCGTCAATTTGCAGTAGATATTTACGTCGTTTGCGCCTTCAATCTGCGCGCTTTCATAGATGGATTTCGGTTGTTGACCGAAGAAGGTTCTAAACAAGAACAAACCACCGATTTGACCGCCCGCAAGGTTGGGGAGCAAGTAACCTACGTATGTGTTGCCCAAGTTCAAGGTATTTCTCATGAAAGGTACCAAAATAGGCATACCCATGATGGAAGGCAACAACATAACCGAAATATACGTAAAGAAGATGGTTTCCTTGAAGTGGAATTCCTTATACGTAAAGATGTACGCCAAAATCGAACCCAACAAAATATCCAACAATGCGCCGACAAGCGGAACAATAATACTGCGGATGAAAGGCGCCTTAATGCCTTCCCAAGCCAACTTAAAGTTTTTAGAAATATTATCACTAATCGAGCCAAGCTCGGGGAAGGCGAAAATGCTGGTTTCAATTTCGATATTCGATTTAAATGCGTTGAGGAAGGTGATAAACAAAGGAATCAAACAAAACAGCGTACAAACCGTTACCCAAGCAATTACCACAACCTGGGTTTGCAGTCTGTCGGATCTTTTTAATGCTACCGCTTTCATATTACGCCACCTGATTATCCTTTGTCGAGATACGCATATTCAGCATTGTTGCAAAGAACAAGAAGATGAACAATACCGTCGCGTATGCCGACGCACGCCCGTAGTTACCCTTCACCACGTTATCATACATCGTATGAACGGGCGTCATAGTACCCCACGAACCACCTGTCGTCATGTACGTTCTACCGAAGTTTTGTACAGATGCAATGAACGTCATGATAAGAACGTATTTAATCTGTGCGAAAATCAAAGGCACGTCTATGAAGACGAAACGCTTAATAACCGTGATGCCGTCCAATTCCGCCGCCTCATAGTAGCTGTCGGGGACATTCATCATTGCGCCGTAGAAAATGAGGTAGGAACCCACGAAGGGGAAACCCATCAAAATCAACGACCATTTTGCCGTACTCGTTTGTGTTAAGAACTTAATCGATTCCCCATTAAATACCTTAATAAGCGCATTGATAACACCGTATTCACCGTAGATACCCGTCTTCCAAATCAAGGTCGTTGCGATACCAGGGATAATACCAGGGATGAAAAGTAAAGTTCTCGTAAGAGCCGAGTAGCCCTTGTTGCGCATAATCGTCAAGAAGAAAGCGAATACAAGCGGAGGCAACAGTGCCGTGAAAATATCGCTTGCAAGGAAGATGAACATGTTGACAAATTCACCCAAAGCACCTTTCGTCGTGAAGATATGCTTATAGTGTGCGAAATCATTCCACAATTTCTTGGGAGATTCCTGCGTGTAATCGAAGAAGGAAAGGCTGATTGAGCCGATTGCAGGATAGAAACAGAACATTGCAACCAAAATCATCGTTGCAAGGATAACCGCATAAATCGCCCATTGCTTTCTCATTGCGCGCATGATGTCCATAAACTTCTCGGAGAAGCCGTACTTGAACAAGCACAACATTGCAAAAATCAATACAATTACCGCGCAAACCGCAACCACAATCGAAATGGTCATCAACGCCTCTAACAAGCTCTGCGCCGATCTACCCCACGTCGTTGCCGTACGCATAATGTGCGTACCAGCCGCCGCTTCGTGCGGGTTGAGATACATATAATAAATACGGTCGCCACTTGCCGCCTGCACCACCGATTTGATGTCGAAATCCATCGCAGCGGTGAAATCAACCTTCATCTTGTTGAAATCAAGACGAGAAACGTCGCCCTTGTCGGTGTAAAGCACGTAGCCTACGTTCAAATCTCTGTCGTAGAACATTGCGTTGCCTTCCCCTTCGGGAATATAGGGTAATACGATGCCCGTGCTTTCGTGCTTAAATTGGTCTTCACCAATTTCCTTGATCGAACTGAATTTTTGATGAGGATCGCATACGATTACATCAACGTCGTTGGTTACAATATAATATTTTTGGTCCTTACTCGAATAGCCTACGCCACGATAGGAAATGTCAGTCGCAGGATAGTTGTTGTAAAGCGTTTTTTCAAACTTGTCATACGCAATTTCAATCTTACCCGTAGAAGCGTCGTACGATTTCAAGCCAAGCGCCTTTACCACCGCCTTGTTTGCGGTGTTTTTTACAAGGGGAAGTTCGCCATCTGCCTCCAGCTTTGCCTTTGCAGATTCTTCCGTTGCGTTGGGATCGGTCGCCTGCATTTCCGCAAGTTTCTCCGCTACCGCCGCCTTATACGCTTTGTCGTATTCCGCAGGATACGTCTCCTCGTATTGCACTCTCCAATTATTTTGCGAGCAATCGGTTGCGAAACGAAGTAAACCGCGCTTATGAATGATATAAGCGTATTCTACTGTTTCCCCGTTTACTTCCTCTTCCATAATTTCGAAAGAGAGAATTGCAAGGTTTCTGGAGGGAGACAAAACCACGTTGTTGCCTTCTTCCGAAGGATCGTACAAATGCCCAATTGCATCGGGGCCTTCATCCAAATCCTTATTTAAATCAAATTTCTTAAAACAGGTGGAAAGACCAGATCTTTCAAGAATGTACAAATTGTTATTCTTTTCAGTCGCGCCCATAATACCGTCGTTTAATTGGGTATAATCAAGCACGACCAACTCGCCCTCCGTCTCCTGAATTCTAAACAGGTACTTTTGAGAACTGGTTGCCCAAATGTTTTTCGTATCCGATTGGGTTTGAACGCTTACCATTTCCCCAACCGAAAGTCCCGTTTTTTCCCCAAGATCCAAGGTAGTTTTTACCATACCTTCTGCGTCTACACGGGAAATTTTTCCGTCCGCCGTCGCAACGTATACGTCATCTTCTACAGCCGCAATCGATTTGATTTTGCTGTCCGATACGTTCAACACCGAGCTCTTGGGCATAAAAATACCCAAGAGCACCGCTGCCATAATCGTAAATAACATAACGCACGCTGATATGATTGCGACAAGCTGACTCGGTTTACGCCACTTTCTCATGGCTTTTTCCGTTTGTCTCATAACAACCTCTATGCTAAAAATTATTTAATGTAAGAGTAACCTTACTGGATAGTGTTTTCTTAAAAATTAGAGAGCAACGCCGCCGTCGGGATCGGTACGAAGAGTTTCGTCCTTACCATAGGTTTCGCAATAGTCCTTCCAGTCAAGTTCCATTGCAGCCTCCCAAGCTACGCAGAACTCGTTGGTATTCATTGCGTCAGCACCCGTACCGGTCAAGTATTTTTGCCAGTTGGTAATAAGGGTAGCAGCCGTGTTTTCACCCTTGCTGAAACCACGAATCAAGTGCGAAATGTAAGGGTTGCTGTCAACGAGACCATTGAAGGAAATCTTTTCCGTTTGGAAGAATGCCTTCCATTCGTTAGGAACAACTACGAGGTTGTTCTTAACCGTCGTCATACCCATAGGTACGGAACCTGCTGCCTTCAATGCGCTGTAATACAAGGACTGACCATAGGGAGACATTACGAATTTCATGAAGTCAAGGTTAAGAGCGTCCTGCGTTGCGTCACGCTTAACGATGGAAAGGTAACCGCCGTTGCCGCCTACGTCGCGAAGAGCCGTGCCCTTGGGAATGTAATCACTTACCATTGCAGGGTAATCGAAGAAATCAAGCTGGAATTCAGCATCTTGCGATTGCAAGAATGCCAAACCTGCACCTGCATAGTCAAGCAATACTTGAGGAGAATCCTTACCCTTGGACTGCGTACCGAATTCGGAACGAAGCGCCTTCAAACCAGATTCTTCCGCACTTGCTGCGCTGGGACGAAGGTAAGGTTTCATCTTTTGAAGCTGTTCGATAAATTCTTGATACTTATCGCTGAACGCACCAACGTAGCTGGTACCTTCTTGGAAAATCGAGTAGAAGAATTTGTTTGCGCTTACACCATATTTCATATCCGCTTCGGGGTTGGTTGCGGTTTGGTCATATTCGTAGTCGTCCAAAAGCATGATGTTTGCGTATTCGTTTCTATAATAGTAGTCGCCGTAAACACGAAGCAACCAGGTGAACTGCGATGCGCTGATAGAGTCTTTGTCAAGTGCGATACCAAGAGGGTTTTTATAACCAGCCTGTTGCATGTAGTAGCAAAGGCTCATCAATTCGTCCCAGTTTGCAGGGGTTTCAGAACCAGTATAACCAGCCGCAATAGCCGCGTCTCTTGCAACGTCGTTTACAAACCAAGCGGTTTGCAAGCCTTCGCTGTTCATGATGTACGTTTGGTTACTTGCGCCCGATTTATCCGATTGATATGCATCTTCGGTCAAAACCGATTTCCAGGTTCTTGCTTCGCCGCCTTCTGCACCTGCATAAGCGTTTTTACCAAGAACAGCCGTGTTCATATCGATACAGTAGGTCTGCAAGCTGCCGCCAAGGAAAAGGTTCCCTTGAACGATGTCCCATTCGCCATCCTTGCTGTTTACTTGGTTGTTCAAGTTTTGGCTGTAAGAACTTGCTTCCGTGTAAGTGGAGTTAAGCTTTACAACAACCGCGTCCTTGTGAATGCGTTGATATTCGTTTGCCAACGCTTCCCAACCCTTGAGAGTGTCTTCAAATACGAGAACAACGTCGATTTGACCTTGTCTCTTTTCAATCAAATCGGTTGCAGGCATCAAGGATTCGTCAAGTCCCGCCAAAGGGGTTGCGGCCAAGACGTTTCCACCTTCTTCGCCCTTGGATCCAGAATCCTTGCCCCCACCGAGGTTACACGAGCCGAGTGCAAACATACTTGCAAGCGCCATACACGTTACTGCTAAAAATTTCTTTTTCATGTTTAATGCCTCCTTAAGTGCATAAATTTTTCTTTTTTTGTTAAGTTTTCACATAATTAAGGGCGCAATAACCCTATTACGCAATAACCCATCTTGTGAAAGTATACCATACTTTGCAATAGCTGTGTTGTTATTGTTTATCATATTTGTGTCATAGTTTACGATAAAACACTTTTTTACCCTCTTTTTACTCTACGAACCTTACGAAATGACTGCACCTGTCAATTTGATAATTTGTAACATTTTTGAGAATAATTTTCTTACTATATGAAATATAACATACATAAACGAGCATAAAAGATAAAAAAGCAGGCGAAAATACGCCCGCTTTTCTCTTACAACAAACACAAACCAAGGTTTTCCAAATGTTCCATTTTTTATCCTCATCAAGGAAAATAGTTTTTCCCTTTTTCCCCTTTTTAACACAAAAAACGCCGCCCAACGGCGACGTTTCTCATCTCAACGCGTACATACCCCGCGCATTTATACTTTTTAATCGTTTTGCGCCTCTATCGTTGCCTGCTCCTTTTTTAACGAGTTGAAGAAAATAATCGTAAAAGGAATTGCAAAGAAGAATGCGAAGAAATCGGATACCGCTTGACAGCTTTGTACACCCAACAACCCTATAACACTTGGCAAAATTAACACCGCAGGGATATAGAACAAGCCTTGACGGGAAACAGACAACAGCGTTGCCAAGGACTTGTCCCCCACCACCTGATAGGTAAGCCCTGCCATAAAGTTCATGGGAAGGAGAGGCATCGTGATACATTGGAAACGAAGGGTAAGACTACCTATCTCCGTAGCCTCATCCGATAAGCTGAACAAATGCATAAATCCATCCGCAAAAATACCGCACACCACCGCAAACAAGAACATTAAACCCGTCGAGAACAGCAAGGTGAAGACGTACGCCGATTTTACCCTATCGAAACGCTTTGCGCTGTAATTGTACCCAAGCACGGGTTGATACCCCTGTCCGATACCGAGCGAAATAGAAAAGGCAAGCATAAACACCTTTTGCACTACCCCAAGAGCAGCCTGCGCCGCTTCTCCGCCATATTCGAACGCCGCACGGTTCAAAAATACCGAACAAAGGCTGGCGAGGATTTGTCTGCAAAAGGACGGGAATCCCGTCTTGATAATGTCGGAATATATCGCAAATTTTGTAGAAACGGACGATAAACGCATACGCACAATCGTTTTGCGGCAAAGAAACATTGCCAAAAGGATGCAAAAGCTAATCAATTGACTGCACGCCGTTGCAACCGCTGCGCCCGTTACGCCCATACCTGCCGCAAAAATCAACAAGGGGTCGAGGGCAACGTTTACCAACGCACCAACGACCAGCCCGATCATAGAAAGCACCGCCTTCCCTTCCGCACGCAGTACGTTGTTCAATACGAAGGACATACACATAATGGGCGCGGAAAGCAAAATCCAACGCGCGTATTCCTTTGAGTAGCCAAGCACCGCATCGCTCTTCGAGCCAAACAGTTTCAGCATTGGGGTAAAGAAGGTGAAACCGAACAGTAAAATCAGCAATCCGCACACACCTGATATCGCAAAGGCGGACGAAGCGACTTTATCCGCACCTTCACGGTCGCGTTTACCAAGCAATCTTGATACAATTGCACCGCTACCCATACCAAAGGTAAAGCCGATGGCTTGTATAATGGACATCAAGGCGAGCAAATTGCTTACCGCCGCCGTTACTGCATCATCCCCGATCAGGGACACGAAATAGGTATCCGCCAAGTTATACAGCGACGTAACCATCATGCTCAACATTGTGGGAATGCCCAACCCGATTACCAAACGGCCAATCGGTGTTTTCGTCATTTTATAAAATTGTTTTTTCTCGCGCTCCGCAACCGCGGCTTCGCTTTCTTCTACAAATCCTGCCATTTTTAACCTCATGTAAAATCTTCCTTATTATACTACTTTACTTATCGTTTGGCAAGCTGAAAATTTACATTTTTCAATAAAATCGCAGTTTTTGACAAAGTTTTCACACTCTTAACCCATTCTTTTGTCGTTTGCGGTTGCCTTTTTTCTTTTTCCGTGTTATAATATAGGCATGAAACAACCATCCGCGCCCCAAGAGGCTAAAAATTTCAAATTTCGCTTTACACCCGTTATGATTTTGCTTTCCGTTGCCGTTATCCTGCTTTGTCTTGGCGGTATCGGGTTAAGTATCTACCGAATTGCCAAATTCGGCGTCAGCGGTTTTACCGACACATTAAAGTCCCCCTTCCTCATTGCGATATGCGTATTTGGGATTGCGGTAGTAATGGCGATGCTTATCCGTTCCCGATACGTTATCACCAAGGAGACCTTGACTATGCAGTTCGGGTTTATCAAAACCAAGTTTATGGTGAAGGACTTCACCTCGGTATTGCTGGACACGGATACCCATAAGCTGACGGTGTATATGGGTGAGCAATTTTTCGTAGTAACAACGAGTCCTGAATGGAACAATGATTTCGTACAAGCCTTGCGAGAAGTAAAGCCTGATATCGAATTCCGCTTTACCCTTGCAGAAGGGCAAAACGATAAGCAAAGCTAAACGATACAAAAATAAAACCTCCGAGCTGTTCGGAGGTTTTTATTTTACCTTTAATATCCTATATGTACTGCAAACAACAACATGAGCAGCGTCAACGTGAATACGACGGTCTGCAATTTCCACGTCCAACGCACCCATTTCCCATACGAAACGTTGGCAACGGATAAACCGATAAGCAGAATCGGGTTTGTCGGCAAAATCATATCCGTAAAACCATCGGCGATGCAATAGGTGAAGATAACCAGCGTGGGCGATAATCCAAGCGCTGTGCTAATGGGCAACAGCAAGGGCATAATCAAGAAAATCTTCGCCGACGCCGAACCGATAAACACCTGCAAGAACAAAATCAGTAGATAAATCAAGACTACGCAGACAAACTTGTTTTTACCGCGTAAGAATTCGATTACCTCATACATGATTGTATGCAAGATACCGCTTTCGTCTAAAATTAAGTTTACTGAAGAAGCCAAGGCAATCAAGAGAATTGCAGGTAGCATTGCTTGGGCGCCCTGCCACATATATCTTGCCACGTCACGCTTATTTTCACAAACACAAAGCCCTGCCGCGATACCGCCAAACAAAAAGCTGAACGCGAGTAAAGGGATTGCAGCATTGGCAATCGCGCGGATACTCGCAATCAGGACAAGCATCACCATTTGCACAGCGAAGAAGGTTGCGTACACTTTGAATATTCTACGTTCGCAAGGGGTGTCTTCCAACGCACAAAAATCCATGCCGTTTTTTCGTTCGATATCGATTTTATACGTCAAGGATTTTTCGGGATTTTTCCCTATCCTGCGCACGTGATTTAACAAAAATGCGCACAGCAGGGTGTAGATTAACACGAAAAATACGATACGAAGCCAAACACCCTGTAACACGTTTGTACCCGTAAATTCCGATGCAACAAGCCCTACCGAGAAGGGGTTGGTGATTGCCGCCGCAAACCCGAAACAAGCGCCGAGCATACACACACCCAAGCCCGTTAAGGTATCCATACCCAAGGACAGCATGCAAATAATCACTAAAGGCAGCAGGGTAATCAGCTCTTCAAACATACCGAAAAAGCTACCGAACAGCATAAATACAAGCACGGTTGCACATACAACCACGTTGCGTTTTTTCGAGAACTTACGCACCGTCTTCCCGATAAAAATGCGGATACCGTCCGTCTTATCGAGGAGGTTGAATACCCCGCTCATAATCAGCAAAAATACGCAAATGAAGATGATTGTCAGGGCATTTTCCGAGAAGAATACCCGCACGGGTGCCGTCAATACTCGCCAAATTGCCACACCGTCCACTACGCCTTTTGCGTACGTGCCGTCCACTATTACACCGTTCAACTCCTGATAATGTCCTTGCGGAATAAAATAAGACAACGCGCCGCTAACCGCCAAAAGAACGGAAAGCAAAATCACGACCAATACAAAAGATTTTGTATTGAACGAGGCAAACGCTTTTTCTTTTTCCTTCATTTGTTGTTCTAATTCTATTTGTTCATCCATAGGTATTCCATCGGGCGTAAACGCCATTCCCACTTTTAATGATAAAATCATTAACGCTATTCGTACCATTTCATTATACACTTAACGAAAAAATTTGTCAAGTATAATTACAGATTTTTATTTTCGCGCCACTTCCCGTATAAAATCACAAAAAAAAGGCGTTCTCTTTTTACAGAAAACACCTTATTTTTGCAATTCAACGCATACCTGCCCCCTACCTTTGCCAATATCCGTACCTTTTTCGCATAACAAAAAGCATCAGAATAGAATGCAACAATGCAAGCACCTCACTGATACCAATGGAGAGCCAAATACCGTCCACGCCCAAAATCAAAGGCAAGGTAAACACCGCCACGGTGGGCAAAAGGAAGGTACGAACGGTGGATAAGAACAGCGAAACCGCACCGTTGGACAACGCGGTAAAGAAGGAGGAAACGTAGATATTTACCCCCACCAACAAGAAGCAAAGGGAATATAACCGCAAGCCCCTTACCGTCAAAGCAAGCAATTCCTGATCCCCATGCGTGAAAATAGCGGACAGCGGCGTTGCAAAAACCACCGCGAACAACATCATAAATACACCCAAAACAGAGGTAATCACGATACTCTTTTTCAGTACGTTGTTCAGTTCCGTTTTATTTTCCGCACCGTATTGATACCCAACAATGGGTGCAGTACCGACTGCGTAACCGATAAACACCGCGACAAAGATAAAGCCAACGTAGTTTACAATACCGTATGCAGAAACGCCAATCAACCCCACGTATTTCATCAATTGTGCATTGTAGAAAATCGCCACAACCGACAAAGCGATATTTGCCATCAGCTCTGACATACCGTTGACGCAAACGCCAAGCAATACCTTGCCGTCAAACGGGCCTTTCCCCAAACGAAGCAGACTGTCGTTCTTTCTTGCAAAATACAGCAAGGGCAACACACCGCCGATGCATTGACTTAATGCCGTCGCAATCGCGGCACCGACCAATCCACCACCAAAAACGGCAACAAATAAAGCGTCCAACACCATATTGCTGCACCCTGCGGTCAAGGTAACGTATAACCCCAAGCGAGGTTTTTCTGCCGTTACAAAAAAGCCCTGGAAGGCATTTTGCAACATAAACGCAGGCAATGCCGACAAAATGATACGCGCGTATATAACACAATATTCTATAAGCGCTACTCTTTCTTCCGCGGTAAGCGTTTCATCCGCCGCCGCAAACAGCTTTGCCACGGGGCGAGCCACCAAAATACCACTAACCGATAATACAACACCAATCACAATCGTGACGTAGACAAGCATCGAAAAGATACGTTTTGCCTTTTCCGAATCCCCTTCGCCTAAACACTTCGATACCACTGCATTTCCACCCGTACCCAGCATAAAACCAACCGAGCCCAAGATCATAATCAGGGGGAAAATTAGGTTCAATGCCGCAAACGGTAAGGGCCCTGCGTATTTCGACACGAAGAAACCGTCCACGATACCGTATATGGAAACAAACACCAGCATTGCTACCGATGGCAAAACAAACCGAAACAGCTTTCGGTAATTAAAATGTTCGTGTAAATGTATCCTTTCCATTTCGTCCTATACCCCGTAAAAAACCCGACTGCCGAAAGCAGTCGTGCTTCGTTTATACGTTATTGTAGATTATTGTGCGTTGTCCATTTCAAGCAAGTCTTTGTATGCTTTCTTGAAACGGGTTACGCATTCGTCCACGTTAAATTCTCTAACGACACGGTTTTGCTCTTCCGTTGCGTAGTTGTTGTAAGCCGCTTCTTTAATCGTTTCATAGAACAAGTTCGAGAAGGTGCCTTCCTTATCTTTATCCGCTTCTACATAGCCACCGTATACGTCACCACCGTCAAACTTGAAGGTACAATATACAATGTGCCAGCCGTATTGGTTAACGGATACTGCGTACGCACCTACACCCTTTTCTACAACCTTTTGAGCTGCATATTCGTATTCCTTAACGAAGTTGGTCGTGTAAGGAGAAATTGCATAACCCATGTAGCTGTTCAAGGAACCAGGGTCGGTGCTGTATGCGAACAACAATTCATTTACAGCGGACAATGCTTTGTATTGCTGGCTCTCTCTATTAAGGAAGTCGGTTGCTTCTACGTCTTCGGTGAACTTCACGTTACCAGTATAGTAGGTGAAATTGCTGTAATCAATCTTGCTACCGTCAGTCGTCTTGAAGTTGGTCGTCGTGTAGAAGTTTTCGTTCGTCCACTGGTTTTCAATGGTTGCACCCGATTGTTCAACGATGTAGTTTTCGAAGGTGGTAATAAACTGATCAATGCTCAATTCGTTTTCGTTGTACGCATAGTTACCTGCGTAGTGCTTGAGCTGTTCATATTTCGAGTTAGCGGAAAGGTTATCCTCGAAGAAGTAGGTTTTACCATCTTCTCTTACATAGGAATAGTTGGTGTGTTCGTCTTCGGTAATCCAGCTGTCACGAAGGTCTTTCGCCTTGATGTCTTTTGCAATGGAGTTTCTTACCTTGAAGAGTTCGTTTTCCGTCAAACCTCTACCTTGTGCCTGCTTGTATTGGATATTTTGAGCAGTAGAGAAAGGAATAAGGATACTGGAAACGAAACCGTAGCCTTCCAAACCGTAAAGCATATAGTTGCCTTCCGCTGCGCCATCCAAAGCCGTCGAGAACGCACCGTTATCATTTGCGTAATCGTGTTCCTGCTGTTCGTACATTTCATTGTACTTCGCCGTCATATACGCATTGTCAACCTTAACGCCTACCTCAGCCTCCAAGGATTTGAAATACTTGTTGATAAGGCTTTGACCAAGGATAGAAGAAAGCTCTACATAGTAGTAGTGAAGCTTCGTGATGTCACGGGTATCTTCAACCTTACCGTTCTTTTCATCTACGTTAATAAGGCTGTACGATTGAAGGTTGGTCAAGAATGCGTTGTACGCTTTTTGACGCGTGGTAACCGTCGAACCTTCTACCGTTTCATATTCACCGCAAGCACCTGCCGCGTTACGGCCGGTGTAGATTTCGTAGTTCGTCGTGAAATAGTCTTCCTTTTCCGTATCTACGCCCGTAGGAAGGGTACGAGCTTCTTCATGCTCGTGTTCTTCCGTTTCTTCGGTGATATAGGAAGCTTCCATCGAATCCAACGAATCATTCAAGGATTTCTTCAAGCTGTAAACACCCTTGTTGTATTCCGTTTGTTCAGCATCATCGATGGAAAGGAAATACTTCAAAACGAGTACTTCTTTATGGTCCTCCAAGAGCTCCTTGGTCTTTGCGTCCGTCGTTGCGTTCAATTCCGCTTCAATAAACGCCTTACAAGCGGCTTCCGTTGCGCCTTTTGCCTTCAAGTAATAAGCGATTGCCTGTTGAATAATGATTTCTCTGCTTACGAGACCGTCCAACAACATATTGAACGTATCTTCGTAGGTGTAACCATACTGTTCAACGTAGGTGTAACCCGTGCTCAAATAGTAGGAAACCAAGTCACGTTTCAAAACGTCCGTAGACATCATTTTAACGATATTTTTTACTGCCCCTGCAACGTCCTTGTATTGTTCGGTTTTTGCAAGTTTCGAGCTGATGTCAACCGTTGCTACCGTTTGTTCAAGATCTTTTTGGTTGTCCGTCGTGATAAAACCACAACCCGTTGCACCTACCGAGAGTGCAAGCCCCAAAAATAATGCCGCTGCTTTTTTAAAAGTGTGTTTGTTGTTCATAAAATCGCTCCGATTTTTTATCCTTCATTGCCGATATTCTCTCACGCACGAAAAACGCAAAAAACAAGCATTTTTCCTTATGCATTATATCGTCAAGCTACATTATACCTTATTTTTAAAGAAAGTGCAAACGTTTTTATAGCGAAACTACTGAAAAGTTAATGCAAATTTTAAAAATTTTGTCATTTCCGCCATCAATTCCGCCGCCTCGCGCCTTGCAAAGAACTCTATCACAGGCGCTTCCGACATATTCAAGCGCACCCTGCCCTGATATTTATCCATTGCCGCAAGGATTCGCTTATCCCCCAACGCCTCCAGCGAAGGGAATTCGAGTGCACCCACACCCTTGATAAGGGTAATCTTTTTGACGTGGAATTTTGCGGCGTAACTTTTCAAAACCGCAATCACCAACAGGTTTTTCACCGCCTTTGGAAGTTCGCCGTACATATCAAGCAAGGAGTTGTACACTCGCTTATAATCCGCAACGGTGTTAATCTCTGCAATTTGCTTATACGCGTCCAATCTACCCGCCGACGATTCGATATACTTCTCGTTGATATAGGCGTTGGCACGAATATCCAAATCCACCACGGACTGCGTTTCGCCCGTCAATTCTTCCTTGAGAAGTTTCGAGTACAATTCATACCCGACCTTACCCATGTGCCCGTGCTGTTCCGCACCGAGTACGTTGCCTGCGCCACGAATCTCTAAATCTCGCATTGCAAGCTTGTACCCAGAGCCAAGCTCGGTAAATTCCATAATCGCCTTCAAGCGTGCAGAGGCGTTGTCAGACATTACCTTTTCCGCCTTGAAAGTAAAGTATGCATGAGCCAAACGAGTACCTCTACCAACCCTGCCTTTCAGCTGATAAAGCTGCGAAATACCCAGCCTGTCGCTATCTACCACGATAATGGTATTGGCGTTGGGAAGGTCGATACCGTTTTCAATAATCGTCGTCGTAATCAAGACGTCCGATTGACCGCTGTAAAAGTTCAAAACCGCATTTTCAAGCACGTTTTTTTCCATTCTACCGTGCACCACCGAGAGCTTTGCCTCGGGTAAAATCCGTTGCACTTGCGAAGCAAAGGTGAAAATACTCTCCACCTTGTTGTACAAAATAAACACCTGACCGCCACGAGAAAGTTCTCGAATGCAGGCGTCGCGAATAAGCGTTTCCGTTTCCTCCACAACGTAGGTTTGCACAGGCAAACGCACGGACGGGGGTGTTTGAATGGTGGAAATATCACGTATCCCAGACAAGGACATATGCAGAGTTCGAGGGATGGGCGTAGCCGTCATCGTAAGACAGTCGATATTCTTACGCAAATGCTTAATTTTTTCCTTATGTTCCACCCCAAAGCGTTGCTCTTCGTCCAAAACGAGCAAACCCAAATCTTTAAATTTCACATCCGCCGACAACAAACGGTGGGTCCCGATCACAAGGTCTACCGTACCTTCCTCCAAGCCACGCAAAACGTTTGCCGTTTCCTTGGGGGTATTAAAGCGGTTTAAACAAGCAACACGCACGCCAAACTCCGCAAAGCGAGCCACTGCGGTGTTGAAATGCTGACTGCACAAAACCGTACTCGGACACATCAAAGCCGCCTGCTTGCCCGCCAAAATGCAAAGGTAAATAGCGCGGAACGCCACCTCCGTCTTACCAAAACCAACGTCGCCGCAAAGGAGCCTATCCATCACCTTGGGCGAACACATATCCATCTTGATTTCCACAACGGAGCTTGCCTGATCCACCGTCAAGGGATGCGGGAAGGCATCCTCAAATTCCTGCATAAACACGTCGTTAGGGGGGAAGGCATAGCCTTGTGTTTCCGCCCTTTCGGCGTATAATTGTTTTAAATCGAATGCAAGCTTTTTCAACGAGGCTTGCACACGTGCCTTTACTCTCTCAAAGTCCGCCCCACCAATTTTACTTAAGGTAGGATTTTCCGCACCGACGTATTTCGACAGCACGTCCATACACTCCGCAGGGACGTACAGCTTTGCGCCGTCCTTATACTCAACGGCAACGTATTCCTTCGTGCCGTCCGTCGTTTCAATCTTTTGCATCCCCACCGCTTTACCGATACCGTGGGTTTCGTGTACGACGAAATCCCCCACCTCGGGTGCGGTAAACATATCCCCTCTTTTACGGCGGATACGCTTACTTTCACGGGACTGCATATACAAATCGCCCGTACCAATGATAACCA
>JAZRFV010000028.1:0-20676 GCA_045643825.1 Candidatus Scatosoma sp. | reverse complement strand
ATTATCAATTGCCGCCTTTGCCGTCAAGTTTGTCATTATCCAACTGCCGTAAGGCAAAGCGTTTTGCTCCCGCAAAACGGCTCCCACCCTCAAATCCCTTCGTTTTCGTGCGTATCGAAAAATAGGCGACACCCAAAAGGGTATCGCCTATTTTTTGGTGCGGACGAAGGGATTTGAACCCACACGGTGTTACCCACAGGAACCTGAAACCTGCGCGTCTGCCAATTTCGCCACGTCCGCTTTTACCGAAATCAAACCCCTATCGGTTCGATTTCACTCTTTTGTATAGTGTTGTCCTTACAGTTGATATACCAGGCTTTTCCGCCACTCACAACGCTGCCTAAAACTTTTCCGTCTTCTATCACCAACGCCGCGTTATCTTCTACCCCGTAAGCACAGTCGCCATTATAACACACTATTTTGTCAAAGTCAAGCATTCTTGCCCCGTAGTGCGGAGAAATTTTGCCTTCCAGCCAGCCTAACCCCTTATACATCGAATACTTCTCTACGCCTTCCCCATTGACCATTTGAGAGTCGGTATAGATATCCGAAAACCAACAAATTGCCCCTGCGGACAGCCCTGCAAGGATAACCCCTCTTTCGTATGCTTCCTTGATCAAGGGTAAGAGGCCACTCTTCTTCCATTCCTCCATCATAAACACGGTGTCGCCACCGCCTACGTAGATAACGTCCGCTTTGTCGAATTTCGCCTTTATCTTTTCCATGTCGGGTTCTTTAAACACCGTCAAGGCAACGTCCGTTTTCACGTTAAACACCCCCGTATACACCTTGTGGAAGGTGTTGTAATAGGGCATAAAATCGTGGCTCGCCGTAGGGATAAACAATGCGTAAGGGCGGTTTTCCCCTGCGTGTTCTTTGGCAAGCTTTACGATATATTCGTCAATCTTCAACGTCGTTCTTTCGCGGAGTTCTCCCCCGCCGATGGCGATAATTTTCTTCATTTTTTCTCTCTTACCGCATACCAGGTATGCGTTTACGGTTTATTTGTTGTATTTTTTCTCGATTGCGGTAATCTTTGCAATACGTCTATCGTGACGTTCGCCACCCTCGTATTCGCAGGTCAAGAAGGCGTTTACCATCTCTTCCATAAGACCTACGCCAACCACCTTTTCACCAAAGGCAATCATATTTGCATCGTTGTGGAAACGGGTATATTTTGCACAGTACACGTCGTGGCAATGTGCACAACGGATACCAGGCACTTTGTTCGCAACAATCGACACACCGATCCCCGAGGAGCATACCACGATGCCTCTTTCACATTCGCCACTTGCCACCGCTTCCGCCGCAAGCACAGCAAAATCGGGATAATCGCACGAAGCCGTACTGTCCGTACCAAAATCCACCGCTGTATGTCCGCATTTCTCAATATATGCGATTACCGCCTTTTTAAGGTTCAAGCCACCGTGATCACACGCTACTGCAATTTTCATAATTCTTACTCCTTATATTTCAATGGTCAATTGTTCAACCGTCGTTTCTTTTTTCAGTCTGCCCCGTTTCCCTGCCGTGGTGGGTTTCGGAGGCGTGGGTAAGGCGTGTGCTTTGAGGTTGAGTTTTTCAATCACCTCGGACATGCCCCCCTCTAACAGCTCAAATACGTATCGATATGCCTCGATATCCTTACCGTATGGATCGGGCACGGAATAGCCTGCGAGCTGTTCAAACGAGTACACGTTGTTTTCAATGTTCTCCGCACCCGTTTTTCGCAACACGTTCCACCGCATATCCATAAGATAATCGGCGTGGCGTTCCGTCATACATACAAATGCAAACGCTTCCTTTAACAATTTATCGCTCACTGGGGTGGCAGCGAACTTCCCAAGGGCGATTTTACGTTCCGTCAAGACCTGCACCGATTTCGGGTTCATTTCATCACCCTTCGTTGCACTTATCCCAGCCGAACAAACCTTAAAACCACGGAGCTTTGCCTTTTTCAACGCCTGCTTCAAAAGATACTCCGCCATAGGGGAACGACAGGTATTGCCCGTGCAAACGAATACGATTTTTTTCAATTTTACGTTGCTCATCTCGTACCTGCCCCCTTGCTTTTGTGTTTAATGTGCGATATCCACCGATACGCACGCCTTTTTCAAGCGGTTCATAACCCCTACCATCACGCCGTCTTGTTTGGTCGGCTCGATGGCAATCAGAAGGTCGCACAGCTTTTCCGCCTCACGGAGTAGATTGTACAAACGGTTTGCCATTTGCGTTTCCGTTGCCCCAAGGTTGAGGACGGTTACACCGTTAAAATGCTCCGCCGCCGCATTTTCACACAGCACCGCTACCTTTTTTCCTTCCGCAACCGCCGTCTTAATACAGTCCGTCGCTTCGTTTATACGGTCAAAAGCATACAACGCCGTTTCACAGCGAGGGGAATAATGCTTGTACAAAAGCCCGGGGCTTTTCACCTTCTTTTCCTTGGTAAAATCGGGGGTGTATTCGCCACAAGCCCCCACCACCGCCGCAATTTGTTCACGGGTGATAAGGCCGGGACGGAGAACCACGGGGATTTCACCCGTTACGTCGCAAACGGTACTCTCGATACCGCCCTCACTCTCTCCGCCGTCCAAAATCAAGGGAATTTTGCCGTCAAAATCCTCAAAAACGTGGTTTGCCGAGGTAGGGCTGACGTGTTTGGAAAGGTTGGCACTCGGTGCGACGATGGGGATATCCCCCGCCTTCAAAAACGCCTGTGCCCCCTTGTGGGAGGGAATACGCACCGCCAAAGTGCTTAAACCGCAAGACACGTACGGGCTGACCTTATCCGTGGAAGGATACACCAGCGTTAAGGGCCCAGGTAAAAACGCTTCACGCAATACCTTGGCATAAGGCGGATCGTAATCGATAATTTTACTTAAATCGTAGTCGGTATGTACGTGGGCAATCAAGGGATTGTCGTTCGGTCTGCCCTTCACCTCGAAAATGCGTTTCACCGCATCGTCGTTGAAGGCGTTACCGCCCAAACCGTACACCGTTTCCGTCGGCATACCTACTACGCCGCCGTCAAATATAATCTTTTTCGCCTCCTCCAAGCTGTCGGAGGTGATGGCTTTTATTTCAGTTTTCATATCACACTCCAATGGTGTAGGCTGTTACCATAAACAAGGTAGATGCAAGCAAGACAAGGCGCAGGAGCATTTTCGACGGGAGCGTACAAGGACGTACGTGACCGAGAAAAGCACATCTGCAACGCCGTATTGCGCCGCATATACGTTGTTTATCACTCGAAGGGGATTTCGTCGTCGGAAATGGACTGTAAGCCCTTGCTACCCCTCATCGGAGGTGGTTCGGGAGGCATATAATCATCCTCGGGAGCTTCGTACTCCTCATCCTCTTCCATATATTCCTGTGCGCGCGCGCTGAAATCAGGCGGTTCGTCCTCACGGTTTTGGTCGTCAACGTCCACAAACTTCGTGCATTCGCCGATAAACTTCAAGGCAACACGCCCTTGTTCACCGCCTCTGTGCTTGGCGATAATCAATTCTGCCGCACCTTTGACAATCTTACCCGAAGCCAACTCTTCCTGCGTTGCAATAACTTCAGGACGGTTGATAAACATAACGATGTCGGCGTCTTGCTCGATTGCACCCGATTCACGAAGGTCGGAAAGTTGAGGTTCTTTCGATTGAATACGCTTCAACTGCGACAAGGCGATAACGGGAACGCCAAGCTCTTTTGCCATAATCTTCAAGTCACGCGTAATGGATGCGATTTCTTGTTGTCTATTTTCACTACCTGCGATCGACGAATCACCACCCGACATAAGCTGGATATAGTCGATCATGATAAGGTCAAGCCCATCGCCCGAGCTCTTCAAACGACGGCATTTCGACAAAATTTCACCAGGCGTAATTCTCGGCGAGTCGTCAATGTGGATTTTACTCTTTTTCAGCTGATCGCCTGCAAGCATCAGCTTCTTCCACTCTTTTGCACCCAAATTACCATCCTGTGCCTTTTGCATACTCACGTTGGCGTAGGAGCAAATCAATCTTTCCACGATTTCGCCACGAGGCATTTCGAGGGAAAATACCGCACAGGTTTTTCCTGCACGTAAGGATGCGTTTTCTACAAGGTTCATCGCAAGCGAGGTTTTACCCATACCAGGACGAGCCGCGATAACGATCAGCGCGCCCGCTTTCAAGCCGTGCGTCATCTTGTCCAAACGCTTATACCCCGTAGGAACGCCCCTGAAGGAGTCGGGATTCGCCTGCAACTGTTCAAACTTATGCAAAACCTCACCGATGATATCCCCTTCGTCCATACGGAGCAATTCTGAACGCTCCGACTGTTGAGAAATATCATAGATGCACTTTTCCGCAAAAGCGAGCGAAGCCAACTCGTCCGTGCCTTTCATCGAGGTTTCGATAATCTTTCTCGATGCACGAATCAGCTTACGGTTGGTGCTGTCACGGCTGATAATGTCGTAATAGGATTTGTAGTTTGCCGCCGAGGGCGTGATTTGCGTAAGCTCGGTAAGATATGCGATACCGCCTGCCTTTTCCAAGGTGCTTTCACTCTCCAACTCGTCCGAAACGGTAACGAGGTCGATGGGTTTACGGTTGTTAAACGCCCTACGCATAGCACGCAGGATATACTTGTGCGATTCCTGATAAAAATCGTCTTCCGTCAGTTTGTCCACCAATTCGCCCGCGATATCGGTATCAATCAAAAGACAGCCAAGGAGGGCCATCTCCGCATCACGGTTATAGGGCATGGTATTGATTTCGTTTGCCATATTTTCTTCCTTTTATGGGCAAGTATGCATTTCAACGCATACCTGCCCCCTTGTTTTTTCGTAAAATTACAACAAAGACTTGAATTCTTCCAAGGTGTTTTTAAATTCTTCCATCGCCGCATTGAAGGGTGCGTCCGTCGTCAAATCTACACCTGCGCCCTTCAAAATGGTCACGGGATCGGTGCAACCGCCCGAGGAAAGGAACTTGAAGTAGTCGTCCACAGCGGGTTGGCCTTCCGTCAAAATACGCTTCACAATGGAAATAGCGGAGGTGATACCCGTCGCGTATTTATACACGTAGAAGGAGGTATAGAAGTGAGGGATACGCGCCCATTCGTATGCGATTTGCTCGTCGTGAATGATACCCTCACCGTAGTAAGCTTTGTTGAGATCGTAGTACAAACCGCAAAGGCTTTCCTTGGTCAAAGGCTCGCCTGCTTCCGCTTTCGCGTGTGCAATTTGTTCAAATTCCGCAAAGTGCGATTGACGGAAAAGGGTACCACGGATCATATCCATGTAGTAGTTCAACAAATATTTCTTAAGGTTTTTATCTTCCGTTTTCTTGTAAAGGTGCTTTAAGAGAAGCACTTCGTTTACGGTACTTGCAATTTCCGCAAGGAAGATGGTGTAATCCGCCTTTGCGTAGGGTTGCGTTTCGTTGGATTTATAGGTGTGAAGAGCGTGGCCCATTTCGTGTGCAACGGTGAAGATATCGTTGGTCGTTTCTTGGTAGTTGAGCAATACGTAAGGGTGAGTATCGTAAACACCCGAGGAGTACGCACCACTGCGTTTGCCTTCCGTTTCACATACGTCAATCCAACGCTCGTCCTTACCCTTTTTAAGGAGCGCCTGATAATCCTTACCCAAAGGAGCAAGGCCTTCGATAACCAACTCGTATGCTTCGTCGAAGGGAAGCTTGATGTCCGCATTTTCCACCAAAGGAATGTAGATATCGTACATGTGTTGTTCCGTCAAGCCCGTTACTTCCTTACGAAGGGAAATATATTCGTGCAAGGTAGGCAATGCACCATGTACGGCCTTGATAAGGTTTTCATACACGATAGGTTGTACGTCTTCGCCAGCCATCGCCATCGCCATACAGCTTTCGTAATTGCGTACCGTCTTATAGAATACGTCCTTCTTTACGTTGTGGTAATAGGTTTGCGTAATCGAATCGATGAGCTTGATAAACGCATCGTAGTATTTTTCAAACCATTCCTTACGAACAGCCGCATCCGAATCACGGAGTGCAACGCCGTAAAGACCGTGACTCATCTGTACCTCTTCCCCGTTCAAGGTTGCCTTGGGAGGGTTGAGGTTTGCGTTGTTGAGCATAGAGAATACGCCTTGGAACCCACGCATAACATCACCGCCGAGGGTGAGGAGCTTTTCTTCCGCTTCACTCAAAACGTGTGCCTTCGAAGCCGCCGTTTTACGAAGCTTGTATTCGTATTCCGCAAAGTCAGGATCCGCAATGAAGCCCTGCAAAACGCTGTCGTCGAGCTTGGTCAATTCGGGCTCTACAAAAGCGATTTGTGCAAAGATTTTCGAAATCAACGCACCCATTTGCGCATTAGCGGAGGTGTATTTGGATACACGCATATCCTCGTCGTGACGAAGGTGAGCGTAGAGGTAAAGCATTTCAATTCTACGGGAGAGTTCGTCGATAAGGCGGAAACATTTCAAGAGGGTTTCCTTGTCACCGAGCTTGCCCTTGAATACGGAGAAATCGTAATTGCCGTATTCGGATTCTACCGCCTTAAATTCCGCTTCCCAAGCTTCGTCGGTGGGGAAAATGTCGGTGGTTTGCCATTGTTGTTCTTGTAAAAGGTCTTTTCTTTCCATATATATTATCCTTAAAATTATTTTCGTTGTTATAAGTTATTAATCGTTCGTGAATGCACAATGCTCCCTGCAAACACGAACGATAAGACACCTTATTCGCTCCAAGATTATCTTGGTTAGTTCTTAAAGCTATGAATAGGTGCAGGAATATTCCCCCCACGCATAATCAAACGCGAGGAATCGCAATCATGCACAGGCATAATGGGAGCACGGCCCAAAAGACCGCCAAAGTTCACCTGACCGCCCACTTTCTTGCCGATGGCAGGGATAATACGCACCGCCGTCGTCTTGTTATTGATCATACCAATCGCCGCTTCGTCCGCAATCATCGCCGAAATCGTCGTTGCAGGCGTATCACCAGGGATCGCAATCATATCCAAGCCAACACTACATACGCAGGTCATCGCCTCCAGCTTATCCAAGGTGATTTTTCCTGCCTCCGCCGCGCGGATCATACCGATATCCTCCGATACGGGTATGAATGCGCCCGACAGCCCACCAACGCGCGAGGATGCCATTACGCCACCCTTTTTCACCGCATCGTTGAGCATCGCAAGTGCCGCCGTCGTACCATGACCGCCTACCGTTTCAATACCAAGCTCTTCTAAAATTTGCGCAACCGAATCCCCAATTGCAGGGGTAGGCGCAAGGGATAAATCTACGATACCGAACTGTGCATTTAAGCGTTTTGCCGCTTCTTTTGCCACCAGCTGTCCTGCACGAGTGATTTTAAACGCCGTGCGTTTAATCATTTCCGCCGCCTCGGTCAAATCCGCCTCGGGGATTTGTTCCAACGCATGCTTTACAACGCCAGGTCCCGAAACGCCCACGTTTACCACCGTGTCCGCTTCACCAACGCCGTGGAAGGCACCTGCCATGAAGGGATTGTCCTCCACCGCATTGCAGAAGGCAACCAGCTTCGCCGCACCGATACCGTCTTGCTCCTTCGTCAGTTCAGCCGCACGCTTGAACACTTCGCCAAGCATACGCACCGCTTCCATGTTAATGCCCGATTTAGTCGAGCCTACGTTGACGGAAGCGCAAAGGCGTTTCGTCGTAGCAAGCACCTCGGGAATGGTGTTAATGAACACCCGTTCGTAATCCGCCGTCGATTTATGCACCAATGCAGAATATCCGCCGAGGAAATCAATCCCCAAGGTTTCCGCCGCCTTATCCAGCGCCTGTCCAATCAGGGGGGATTTTTCCGGGAATGCCGCCGTCAAAAGGCTGACGGGGGTAACGGATACACGCTTATTAACAATGGGGATACCGTATTCACCCGACAAATCGCTCGCCGTTTTTACGATATTTTCTGCTTTTTTACAAACCAAATCGTATACCTTTATCGCCGTTTCCTCCGCCGTATCGCGGATACAGGTCAAAAGGGAAATCCCCATCGTAATCGTACGGATGTCCAAATGCTCCTTTTCCACCATTGCAATGGTGTCTAATACGTCCTTATTCGTAAACATATCCTTCTCCGTTTCGATAAAATCCGTCAGATGCTGTGCATCGCGTTGAAGATATCTTCGTGCTGCATATAAATTGCCATACCAATCTTTTTACCCATTTCCGAGCATTCCGCCGCCAAAACAGACAGTTCCTGTTTCGCTTCGGTTAAATCTACCACCATAATCATGGCGAAATATTCCGACATAATCGTCTGGGATATATCTTCGATATTAACGCCCTTTTCCGCCAAAAACGCACTAACCTTTGCAATGATACCCTTGTTATCCTTGCCCGTTACGGTTACGACTGCTCTCATAGTTTATTCCCCCTTTTCTTCGGTTTCTTCTTCGGTTTCGGGACGAAAATCGTCTTCCTCGTCCTCTTCGTCTTCATCTACGACTTCAAATTCCAAAGCGTGCTTTTCTAAAATTTCGTACTGCACGATAATGTTGCTTTGTACGATGTATTTTACGTAGTCACCGCTTTCAAACTCCGGCAACGGTTTTTCGCTGTCCCAATACGCTTCACGATCAAGCCATTCCTGTTTTTTCTTGCTCCAGGTTTCAAATACACAGCCCGAAACGTCGATGTTGTCCTTTTGCAAAATCTTTTCTTTAAAGGTGTAGAAATAGTTTTTTTCCTCATTCTTCAACCCGTCTGAAAGGTAAGACATCAATCTGAAATACCGACGGACACGGCTGCCCTTGATGGCAAGGTACGGGAAGGAAAATACAACGTATAACACGCTGGCAACGAACACACACGCCTTGGGTAATAGCTGCATAGGATCGGCATAGGGCAGGGAAATGAAATATATCAACCAAGCGATACAAAACGCAAAGTACGCCAAAGTCACCGCCCAAAACACACCGAAAATTTTCTGTTTTTGCTTATACACCGCCAAATAATCGGCGTCGCAATATACCGAGGTCATATCCTCTCTCCTTTTTACGCTTATACGCCCCGTAAAAAACGGGGCTGTATAAACCTTTTATAACTTTTAGTTGAAATTATTTATTGTACACAAAGAGTACGCCAAGGGTACCCTTACCGCAATGGCTGGTAATAATGGAGCCTGCTACCGTTTCGATGATTTCATCAAATTCGAACGCTTCCTTTACCTTTGCCGTAGCTGCATCTACAAGCTCGCGATCCGCGGAGGAATGGGTGATAAAGCAACGGCTCTTGTCGTAGTTGGGGTACAATTCCTTTAAATCGTCCACGTATTGCTTAATCAAAACGCTCATTTTACCCTTATACTTCTTACCAGGTACAAGCTGACCGTCATCCATCAAGATTTGAGGGTGAATTTTGAACATACCGGCAACCGTCTTTACCATACCGGAAACACGGCCGCCTTTGTGCAAGTAGTCGAGGTTATCAGGCACGAAAGAGGTGTTGATGCGTTCACGCATTTCTTCCAAGCAAGCAACGATTTCTTCCGCCGTTTTGCCTTCGTCACGCATATCGCAAGCCTTCAATACAAGCAAGCCCTGACCGGAGGACAGCGCCTTACTGTCTACCACGTATACTTTACCGTTAAAGCTTTCCGCTGCACTCTTTGCGAAGTTGTGCGAACCGGATGCCTTCGAGGAAATGCTAAGGTGTACGATTGCATCATACCCTTCCAATTCCTTTGCGAAGAATTCTTCATATTCGCCAATGCTGGGAGCAGCGGTCTTGGGAAGAGTACCCGTTTCTGCAACAAAGTTGAAGATTTTTTCAGGGGTAATATCCACGCCGTCGCGGAATGCCTCCGCACCGAGGTTTACCTGCAATGCCATGATGCCGATATCTCTTTCCGCAATTAAGTGATTAAGATCGCAAGTGCTGTCAGAAGTAATACGAATTTTCATAATGTTTTTCCTCCATTAAAAAACGAATTTTTTATTTTATCGTATGGTTTATATTTAGGCTATGCCGTAAAAATTCGACGAAGCCTTAATTTCTAAAAAAGATTTTTTTCAAGGTGTCGCTATGCGTTATCGCCCATTCGGGTACGACACCGTATACGTCGGTCGCTTTGTACAGTTTCCCTTGAAGGTGAGAACCGCTGAATTCCTTATAACGACTGTCACAGCTGTTGTTTCTATTGTCGCCGAGGAAGAAAATTTCTCCTTCTCCTACTACGTATTCCTGGTCTTGGAAATCGTAGGTGGTTTTGCTTGTATAAAAGGCGTACGGCTCGTCTAACGCCACGTACTCGGTTGTACCTGCATAACAAATGTAGATTTGCCCATCCGTACATTTTACCTTATCGCCCTCGATTGCAATCAGGCGTTTGATAAGATATCCGCCAGTAATCCCCTTACATTCTTCATAATCCCCAACGTACACAACAATCACGTCGCCACGCTCGATTCCTTCGCCGTCGTCGACGTAACGCATCAGCAGTTTTTCACCATTGTTGAGCGTTTTGTACATAGACGACCCGTCTACGACGACACCGCCGTAGTTTTCCGTCCACCATACGCGGAAAAACAGAGCGAAAAACATCACGATCAGGACGAATATACACATGCCAAAATATCCGCCTTCACGGGGTGTGCCGACAGGGTATTGGTATAATTCATTTTCCTTAAAATCTTTTTCCATAAAAACCCAAATTAGTGAATTTTTCGCTTTGCGAAAGTGAAGTTTCACAATAGTGAAGTGAGGGAGCGTACAAGTAGTACGTGACCGAGCGCCAACGCCCTTCGATACGGTACTCACCTCGTCGTAAACACAGAGATGCGAGCAGTTCAAGGCGAAGCGAGAGAGCGTACAAGTAGTACGTGACCGAGCGACAACGCCGAAATGCGATGCATATATGTGTTTACAACCACAAAATATTTGTTATGGCAAACTCCTGCTCTTCCCCCGCACAGTCAAACACCAAAGCGCTGCCCACGTTGAAGTTTTGCAAGGGTCTACCACCCTTCGTTCCTTTAAAATCAGCGGCACGCAAAATCATACGCTTCCACTTACCGCCGCCATTTACCTCAATATCGTAAACGTAGCGTTCGTCCTCCGTATTCAGCTCCGCCGTTTCCACCGTGATACGCAAGGTTTGCGTTTCCTTGCTGTACACGTCAAATTTCAACAACGCATTTTCATCGGGTACGTAGTGAGGGGAACTAATTTTATAGGTACGGATACCGCCTACCGAATACGCGCCTTGGATACCACCGTAGCCCACCGACATTTTCGGTACAGCATCGCTTTCCAAGAAAATTCCGCCGATAGAATAATCCTTATTCTCTGCCACGCTGAAACAATCCATTTCTTGTCCCGAGAACAATTTCCGTCCCTTAATTGCGTTCACGTTTACACATTCACGCTTTTTCGAGGCGATCCTCGACATTACACGGAAACCATTTATATATTTCGCGTACGCGTACACAAATACCGCGGTTGCACCGCCGAACGGCTTCACGCGATAGCTAAATTTACCATTCTTCACCGTGCGCCCTGCCACCTTGTGGATACAACGCCATTCACGGTAGGTAGAACGGGTTTTTACGTCCGCCTCGGCGTAGAAAATACCTGCTTCCTCTAAAAGCCCTTCTTTATCGCCTTCTACGAGGATTTCCAATTCCTCACCGTCCTCATGCAGGGTAACGTTCAACCCCTCGGGCAGGTAGATTTGTCTACCCTTCAAATTCTTTTCCAGGAATAAGTCCATATCCAGCAACGCATTCGGTCCGATACAAGCCCCGCTGTCGGGGGAATACACAAGGGCGTTGCCGTCCTTGTTGCCGATACGCAAATAGGTGTCGTAGGCTCTGTCACAGTCAAACCCGCCGTCACGCAATGCACAAAGCATTAAGACGGGGCATTTCACGTACGGAGCGTACGATTGTGCCTCCACCGCCGCAATATAACGGTGTTGGTCGTTGGACATATTGTATGCGCCCTTCGTTTGCGGCCCGAACTTCGAGATATTCAGGAAGGAATACCACCCCGCCGCATTGATAGGCACGCCGCAGACAACGTCAGGGGAAAGCATGGTTTGCCAAGCGATATCACCGCCCTTTTTCACGCCTACCACACCGATTGCACCGACGTCCTTGCGGTTTTTTAAATATTTCACGGAGGTAAGGGCAACGTACGTCCACTCGAACCACGTCGTCTTATCCGCCGCTATGCCTGTAAAATCGTACAAACCCTGTGCCTGCTCGTAATTGCCGTAAGCGAGCGAGGCAGGGTAAATGGTACGCATAACCCCATCCGCGTCCGTACTCATTTTCCCCGAATAGTCGGGCATTAACACCGCGTAACCCTTGTCGATGAAATAATTCATCAACTCCTCGTCGTAGGTTTCGCCTGCATCGGGTAGGAGTAGGATTGCAGGGTGTACCCCCTCGTCCGCAGGTTTACCGAAGCGCGCGTAAACACGGACGGTGCCGTCCTTTGCCTCGTGACCGTAATAGCTCACGTGAGCGTAGGCTCTGCCGTCCTTTACCTCGTCCCCCCAAGCGCTTTCACGCAAAGCGGATTTTAAATTGTAGTGTTTCCATAAGGATACCGCGCTAACAATCATTTCTTCGTTTAACCTGCCCGTTTTCGGTAGAAGGAAATTTTTTCATGATACTTTTTTCGATTTTTTCAAAAAAAGAATTCAAAACACCTTGCTTTTGCCGTTTAAAAAAGGTATAATAGGTTTTACCCTCGCCTCGGCAGGGCAAAATTCTACCTATTCTATTGTATTATACACTATTTCTTTGAAGAAATCAAGGAACTTTTAAATAAAAGCGTAAATTTCCGAGGAAAAACTTATGGCATTTTGCACTTTTTCTAAAGATTTAGACAATGGTTATACCATTGTCGACAACAAGTTCATCACCAAATACCTTCCCGAAGCGGACGGTTTTGCCGTAAAAGTATATCTTTACGGCTTATATTTGTGTGAAAATCGCGAAACGGAGTTCAGCGTTTCCTCGATGGCAGAGGTGTTAAAAACCACCGAAGAAGACATCCGTCAGGCGTTTGCGTTTTGGGAAGATTACGACCTTGTGGAAATTCTCGCCCGAGATCCTTTCACCGTGCAATACCTCCCCGTTCGTACCGCCGTCGGCCGTCCGAAGAAAATCCGCTACGAACAGTATGCCGATTTCAACAAGGAATTGCAACGCAAATTGCAAAAGGTGGGCAAATTCGTTTCCGCAAACGACTATGTCAAATATATGCACTTCCTCGAGGAAAATACCCTGCAACCGCAGGCACTCCTTTTGATTGTGGAATATTGCATCAACAAGCAGGGTGAAAACATCTCCCCTTCTTACATTTTCAACAAGGCGAAAAAATTAATCCGTGCAGGCTTCACCACCTACGAACAGGTGGAAAAAGAGCTGTCTAACTACAACGCCCACGAAGGGGATTTGCAGGCGGTATTCACGGCTATGGGTGGGTATCAACGCACCCCGGACGAAAGCGATTACACCTTGTATGCCAAGTGGACGGAAACCCTCGGTTTCGCCAAGGACGGCGTACTTGCGGCGGCGAAAAAGCTCAAACGAGGCACAACGCTTACCTTGGATATCACCCTTACCGAGCTTGCGGAAAAAGGCAAAACGGATACGGCGGAAATCGAGCGTTACCTCACCGAACGAGAAGCCCTCGTCAACCTCACCTTCCGTATCGGGCGTAAACTGGGCACGAAAGTGCAAAACCCCGCCCCCTATGTGGACGAATACGTGGAAAAATGGTTCACCTACGGCTTTGAGGAAAGCTCCCTTCTCGACATCGCCCTTCTTTGTATGCGTACGGAGCGTGGGGATTTTAACTCCATGCACGATTTGGTGAAAAAGCTGTTCACGGACGGCATCGTATCGAAGGATGCGGTGAAATCCTTCTTGAAGGAAAAGAACAACGATTTGAAGCTGTTTACAAAGCTTCGTGAGGTGTGCGGAGCGGTTAGAAACAACGCCACCAACCTCTCGCTCGTTGCCACCTGGAAGGAGTGGGGCTTTAATGAGGAAATGGTGCTGGAAGCGGCAAAACGCAGCTCGTCAAGTGCCAACCCTATCCCCTATATGAACAAGATTTTATCCGACTGGAAACAGGCAGGCGTGTACGCGGTGAAAGACATCCCCGAAAACAAAACGACGGGGGCAGGTACGAGTTCAACGCAAAATTCCCGTACTTTTGTCAACCCGATGATTGAGGCTGTAAACGCCAAAACGGACCGTGAAAGATACTATGCCGCCCTTCGTGAAAAGGCACAATCCCGTGCGGATAAATTTATCGCAAAGGCGAACAAAAACGAACGCTTTAAACAGCTGACCACCGAGCTTTCCAAGATGGAAATCGCCCTTGCAAAGGCGGAAGTGTTCGAACCGAAGAACCTGCCTGCTTTGACCGAACAAAAAGCGGCGTTACTCCGTGAAAGACGTAGCATTTTGGAAGGACTTGGCATTGACGAAGCGCAGCTTCTTCCCCAATTCACCTGTGCAAAATGCTCCGACACGGGCTTCTTACCAAGCGGCGTAGCCTGCAACTGCTATAAGCCCAATTAAACGCTTACAAAAATTGAACGGCGTGTGGAAAACTCCACACGCCGTTACTTTTACGCTTTATAAAATTGTTATTCCACACGCCCCATCTGTACGGTTACGTTTGCATTCGTAGCGGAACGAGCATCCGCCAAAATATTCTTTTGCAATTGTTGTGCCGCATACCGCAAGGAGCTGCGGATATCGTTCATATTCACATCCGAATCACAATCACTCAAATCCAAATATGCATCAATCGTAAAGGTGTTGTAATCGTCCAAGCTTACGACGAACTCCACCTTCGCATAATCACGCAGGTTTTGATAACCCGAATAAATACGGGCGATATCATACAACTTGTACCAATCCTCCGATCTACCCACCGACGAGCTACCGCCCGAGGAATAACCGCCGCCCGATCTTGCTTTGCCCTTATTCGATTTCCCAAACAGCCAAATCAATAAACCACCGCAAGCAACAATCCCCACCATAGCGGCACCGTTACCACGATTTGCGTCAATCAGCTTTACCCCAAGTACGATAACACCCACAATCAGTGCAAGCTTTATCAATTTTTTCATATTGCTTCCCCCTTGGTAAAAATTACAATACCTATTATAGCAAGCTTTCATAAAAATAACAACTGTTTGAAACTAATTTTAAAAAATAAGAAAAACGTGCGTATAGTTTATAATGAAATGCAAAACGGCTTTCTCACGCAAGGTAATGTTTGCCTTGCGTTCGGTCACCGCAAACGCGTGGCTGATGCGTTTGCTCATCTCGTCCCTAAAAGGCATTAGCAATGCCTTTTTACGGGTAACTCGTCCCTTAAATCCTCTTCAATTTCTACTGTATCGAAACAAAAAAACACACCTCGATAGGTGTGTTTTTTGTTTGGCGCAGAGAAGAGGATTTGAACCTCCGGTACGTTTCAGGCGTACACACGATTTCCAATCGTGCTCCTTAAACCACTCAGACATCTCTGCATATAGGTCACTTTTCGCAAAGTGCTTATATATATTACTGTATTTTTTTAAAAAATGCAAGCGTTTTTACACAGCTTTCAAAAAATATTTTTAAAAACTTCATTCTCATTGCTTTCCGTCCACCTTTTTTATTTATCTTAAATAAAAACGCCTACGCAAAACGTTGACAAACCACAAAATAATAATGTATAATAAAATTGCGAAGATATTTTCCAACTTACAAAGGAGTATAACCTATGAAGCTGATTTCCGATTATTTCGGTTGTATGGTATTCGACGACAGCGTAATGAAAAGCGTGCTTTCCGAGGACGTTTACAACACCTTAAAGCGCACGGTCAAGGACGGTAGAAGCCTCAATCTTTCCGTTGCAAACGCCGTTGCCGCCGCGATGAAGGATTGGGCAATTTCCCACGGGGCAACCCATTACACCCATTGGTTCCAGCCTATGACGGGCATCACCGCTGAAAAGCACGACAGCTTCATCTCCCCTGCAAAGGACGGCAAGGTGATTATGGAGTTTTCGGGTAAAGAGCTTGTTCGTGGTGAAACGGATGCCTCCTCCTTCCCTTCGGGCGGTTTGCGTGCAACCTTCGAGGCACGTGGCTACACCGCTTGGGATGCCACCTCCTATGCATTCATTAAAGACAAAGTGCTTTGCATCCCCACGGCGTTCTGTTCCTACGGCGGCGATGCACTTGACAAAAAAACTCCCCTGCTCCGTTCTATGGAGGCCATCAACCGCCAAGCAATGCGCGTGTTGAAGTTGTTCGGTAACGAGGACGTTACCTCCGTAAAAACGACGGTCGGCCCCGAGCAGGAATATTTCCTCATTGACAAAGATCTTTTCACAAAGCGTAAGGACCTCGTATACACGGGTCGTACCCTCTTTGGCGCAGAGCCTCCGAAGAGTCAGGAGCTGGAAGGGCATTACTACGGTGTAATCAAGCCCCGCGTTCAGGCGTTCATGAACGATTTGAACGAGGAGCTTTGGAAACTCGGCGTTTTGGCGAAAACCGAGCATAACGAGGCGGCACCTGCTCAACACGAGCTTGCCCCCATCTTCGCCACCACCAACATCGCGGCGGATCATAACCAGCTGACGATGGAAATTATGCAAAAAATCGCAAAAAATCACGGTATGGTGTGCTTGCTCCACGAAAAGCCCTTCAAGGGTGTAAACGGCAGCGGTAAGCACAACAACTGGTCGATTTCCACCAACACGGGTGTAAACCTGTTAGAGCCTGGTGATACGCCTGCGGAAAATGCACAATTCCTTTTGTTCCTTTGTGCCGTTATCAAGGCGGTGGACGATTATCAGGATTTGCTCCGCGTATCGGTTGCCACGGCAGGCAACGATCATCGTTTGGGTGCACACGAAGCTCCCCCTGCGGTCGTTTCCATTTTCTTGGGTGCGGAGCTGACGGAGATTTTAGAATCCATCGAAACGGATACCCCCTACGACAAGAAGGAAAAGGAATTGCTCCGTGTCGGCGTACATACCATGCCGAAATTCCCCAAGGATACCACCGACCGCAATCGTACCTCGCCGTTTGCTTTCACGGGAAACAAATTCGAGTTCCGTATGCTCGGCTCGTCCGCGTCCGTATCCGATCCCAACATTATGTTGAATACCGCTGTTGCGGAAATCTTGAAACAGTTCGCCGACGAATTGGAGGCAGGTAACGATTTTGAAAACGACCTGCATGATTTAATCAAGCGTGTATTTACCAATCACAAGCGTATCATCTTCAACGGCAATGGCTACGACGATGCTTGGCTTGCGGAGGCGAAACGCCGTGGTTTGCTCAACCTTGCAAAAACCCCCGATGCCCTTCCCTATTTCGTTGCGGATAAAAACGTGGAGCTTTTCACCTCGCATAAGGTATATACCGAACGTGAAATGCACTCCCGTCTCGAAATTTTGCTTCAAAGCTACTGCAACCTCGTCAATATCGAGGCAAAGACGATGGCCGATATGGCGAAGAAGGAAATTCTTCCTGCGGTCAGCCGTTACAGTCAGCAGCTTTCCGCAACCGTTCTTTCTAAAAAGGCGGTCAGCCCCCTACTCGATTGCTCCTACGAAACGGATATGTTAGAAAAAATTTCCGTATGCACGGCAGAGGCACACAAGCAAACGCAGGCCTTGGAAAAGGCGTTGGCAGGCACGAAAAAAATCGACGGTGCGAAGAAGCTGTCGGTGTACTATCGTGACAAAGTCCTCCCCGTAATGGAAAAGCTCCGCAAAGCGGCGGATTCGTTAGAAGGCTTGGTGGCGGCGGATTGCTGGCCCATGCCCACCTATGGCGACTTACTCTTTGGGATTTAAGGCATGGAAAGTGAGGTTTATATGTTTAACGTAGAAAAAGCGACGAAGGAAGCCGTACAATGGATCCGCGATTGGTTTGAACAAAACGGTAAGGGCTGCAATGCCGTCATCGGTATTTCAGGCGGTAAGGATTCGAGCGTGGTTGCCGCATTGTGCAAGGAAGCACTCGGCAAAGATCGTGTTATCGGTGTGTTAATGCCCAACGGCGAACAGCCTGATATTGACTGCTCGAAACAGCTCGTCGAATACCTGGGTATCCCCTTTTACGTTTGCAATATCAAAAAAGCGGTGGACGGGGTGTTGGAAGCCCTGCAAGAAAGCGGTGTGGAAATCACCCGCCAAACCCGTGTAAATCTTCCCCCTCGTATCCGTATGTCCACCCTTTACGCCCTTTCACAATCGAACAACGGGCGTGTGGCAAATACCTGCAACCTGTCCGAGGATTGGGTAGGCTATTCCACTCGCTACGGCGATGCGGCAGGCGATTTTTCACCTTTGGGCAAATTGACCGTGCAAGAGGTAAAGGCGATTGGCTTCTACCTGGGCTTGCCCACCAACTTGGTGGAAAAGGTCCCCTCCGACGGCTTGACCGATCGAACGGACGAAGACAACCTTGGTTTCACCTACGCCGCCTTGGATAAATACATCCGTACGGGCGTATGCGAAGACGAAACGGTGAAGGCGAAGATTGACCGTTTGCACATAATGAACGAGTTCAAGTTAAAGCCCATCCCCTGCTTCGAATACGAGGAATAAACGGTAAAAACGATACAAAAAAGCACCCAAACGGGTGCTTTTTTCATTTCAACGCATACCTGGTATGCACATTTTACTCTACGATGATTTTTGCAACACGCACAACCAAGTGTGTGCCGTACTTGTAGGCTTCACTTTGCACCGTTACCGTGCCATCACCATTCTCGGTGAAACGCACGGACGAGGTGGGATCGTCCAACCAAGTAATCGATTTGATTTTCTTGTCGAACGCAAAGGTGTCTACGAAGTTTGCATCCTCCTTCAACTGCACGTCGATGCTTGCGCACATAGGCAGCTGATGACAGAACAAGTAATACGCACCGTCACACTCCAACACGAAATCCTTTGGCTTGCTCGTTTCCGTGATACCGCAAGGACGGGCAAGATACAACGCTTCCTCGTGCATTTTTGCCCAACGGCCAACCTCCTCCAAGAGTGCCTTATCCAAAGGACGAAGCAAGCCGTCCCCCTTGGGGCCAAGGTTCAAAAGGAAGTTCGCACCAAACCTTCTACATACACAAAAATCCTCAATCAAGGACTCTAACGATTTATAGCGGAAGTCGTTCGCCGCGTACCCCCAATGCTCGTTCATTGTTTGACACATTTCACTCGCTACGTACTTGGGTGCCCCTTCCATGTTGATTTCGCCAGGTCTGCCTCTTTCAAAGGTTACGGAGTCAAGCTCGATATGTCCCAACTCACCACGGGCACTGAGCCCCGTGTTGTTGATGATCATGGTCTCGGGTTGATAGCTACGGATAAGCCCGTAAAGAGCATCCTCCTCCCAATCTTCGTTCGGTTTACTCCACATACCGTCAAACCAAATACCACCGATTTTGCCGTAATTTTTACACAAAATTTCCACGCTGGCACGCAAATAAACGAGGTATGCCTTAAAATCGGTATTAAAATCCTTATGCCACCAATCCAAAAGAGTATGGTAGAAGAAGGGAATGATACCCTGTGCGTTACACTCGTCCACGAACTCACGCACCACGTCCCTACCGCAGGTGTGGGGCGCATCATATTCGTTCAAACCGCAGGTGTCGAATAAGGAGAACCCATCGTGGTGACGGGTTGTCAAGGTGATGTATTTACACCCCGCAGCCTTTGCCGTCGAAACAAGCTCCTTCGCCCAAGCCTTGTCGGGGTTAAAGGTCTCCACCGCCTTAAAATATTCCTCGTCGGGGATGCGATGAACTTCCTTCACCCACTCCCCTTTCCCGATTTGGCTATATGCACCAAAATGCACGAACATACCAAAACCGAGCTTCTCAAATTCCTTAATATACTGCTTTACAATCATTTTTTACACCTATAAATTTAACTTTCAATAAAGGTAGAATGGATTACGTAGTCCGCAGTCGCGCGGTTGGTCGCGATGGGAATATCGTACACAACGGCGATACGAAGGAGTGCCTTCACGTCAGGATCGTGGGGTTGAGATTCCAGGGGATCCCAGAAGAAAATCACGATATCCACCTTATGCTCCGCCACCTTTGCACCAATTTGCAGGTCGCCGCCCATAGGGCCAGAAAGGTAACGTTTCACGGTAAGATCGGTCGCCTCCGAGATTAACTTCGCCGTCGTACCCGTACCGCAAAGATCGTATTTTTCCAAGGTCGCCTTGTTTTTCAATGCCCAATTCACGATTTCCGCTTTTTTGTTATCGTGTGCAATCAACGCAATTGTCTTTCTTTTCTTTTGTTTCATCATAAGCTCCTTTTGTGTGCTAATTTCCCCTCTATTATATAGAAATTGAAGGCAAAAGTCAATATTTGAGCGTAAAAAAGTTGCCAAAACGGGCATTATTTCCCACCTTGGCGAGATTTTTACCATAAGAAAATGAAAAAAGCCGGGAAAAAGTGTTTACAAGACGGCAAAGTTTGTGTATAATAAAGCAACAACTTAATTTTACCCTATATGGGGGTGCCCCGGATTCGATTGCCGGTGAGCGAAAGGATAAGCATACCGTAGACGGAGTGCCTACGATAAAACATTCCACCTAAATTTAAATGCAGATAGAAATGCATACGCTCTTGCAGCGTAACTTCGTTTTTTAACGAAACGTCGTGCCC
>JAZRFV010000027.1:0-20036 GCA_045643825.1 Candidatus Scatosoma sp. | reverse complement strand
ATGTAATTTATCAAAATATTATCATTTTTTATATTGAAAGTCAAGTAAATTCGTGCTATAATATAGAGGAAACTAATAAAAAGGCAGGTAATGGCTATGGTAAAGATTTTACAATATGGTGAAGGCAATTTCTTGCGTACCTTCGTAGATGCGTATTTTGACCATTTAAACAAAAATGAAGGGGGCATGTACGAGGTAAACATCGTAAAGCCCATCACCTTCGGCACCCTTGAACGTTTTGAAAAGCAAAATAATAAGTATCATATTATCCTTCGCGGTATGGAAAACGGCGAGGCGGTAGAAAACGTATACGGTATTGACTCCTTATCGCAGGTAATCGATCCCTTTGCAGATGATACGGCGTATTATGCTCTTGCAAAGGATCCCGATTTGAAGATTATCGTTTCCAACACGACGGAGGCAGGCATTTGCTTTAACGCACAGGACAAGATGGACGGTTTCGACGGCATTACGTATCCTGCGAAGCTGACGAAATTTTTACTTGAACGCTACAATGCGGGTTTAAGCGGTGTATATCTTATGCCCGTGGAATTGATTGACAATAACGCGGACGAGCTTAAAAAATGTGTCGATAAATATATCGAGCTGTGGTCCTTGCCCGCAGGCTTTAAGGCGTGGAACGACGCGGAAAATTTCTACTGCAACACCCTTGTAGACCGTATCGTATCGGGTTATCCTCGTGATGAAAAAACCAAGGCACACTTGACGGAATTGATTGGTGAAACGGATGATTTGATGTCCGTTGGCGAACCGTTCGGGCTTTGGGCGGTAGAAAAGAAGGGCGCAATCGCCGACTATATCAAGGAAGGCTTCCACAATATCGAGGTCGTTTTGACGGACAATATCGGCTATTACAAAAAACGCAAGGTGCGTGTTTTGAACGGTAGCCACACCAACCTCGTTCCCGCAGGGCTTATGCTTGGTGCGGTAACGGTGTACGATTGTATGGTGGATGAAAAATTATCCGCCTTCGTGGAAAATACATTAAAGGAAGAAATCAACCCTTACGTTTCCAACGACATCGCTGCAACGACGGTGTTCGCAAACAGCGTAAAGGATCGCTTCCTTAATCCTTTCTTGAACCATCAGTTGATTAGCATTTCCTTGAACTCCATTTCCAAATGGCGTGCAAGAGTTTTGCCCTCCTTCAAGGATTATTATGCTGATCACGGTGCAATCGCACCCAAGCTTACGGTGGGCTTTTCCTATTTGATGGCGCTTTATTCCACCTTAAAGCAAACGGCGGACGGCTTCGTGGCTTGCTTGCCGAGCGGTGAAGTGGCGTTCAAGGACGATTTGCCTTACCTCGAATTCTTCGCAAACGGCGGCTCGGTGGCGGATTTTATGTCCGATATCAGCGTTTGGGGTGAAGATTTAACGGCGTATGAGGGCTTTAAGGCGGCTGTTGAAGAAAATATTGCAAAAATCAAAGCAGGGGAATGCCTGATTTAAGGGGGCGTTATGAACATTTACGAGTATATGAGCGTCGGTGAAAATGAAAAACCGCTCGATAGAATCGTTACGGACGGTGGTTTTTGCACCATTTTCCGTACGATTGCCTGCATCGGCGACAGCCTCGCTTCGGGCGAGTTTGAATCGTTAAATGAGGACGGCACAAGACATTATCACGACTTTTACGAGTATTCTTGGGGGCAATTTATCGGCAGATCTTGCGGTAGCAAGGTATACAACTTTTCCCAAGGCGGTATGACGGCGAAGACCTATATGGAGGTGTTTGCCGACAACAAAGGCTTTTGGGATAAGGATAAGCTTGCGCAGGCGTATATTATTGCCCTCGGTGTGAACGACGTCACGAAGCATTTAAAAGGGAAATTCGAGCTTGGCTCTATGCAAGATATTGACACCTCCGATTATCGTAACAATGCAAAAACCTTTATCGGTTACTACGCGCAAATTATTCAGCGTATCAAGGAATTGCAGCCCCGTGCAAAGATTTTCTTAGTTTCGCCCCCTCAAAACGGTAAAAGTGAGGACATTCGCACGCAAAAGTATAAGGAAGTGCGAGATTTATTGCAAGGCTTGACGACGGTTTTCAACCGCACCTATTTGTTGGACATGTTCGAGTATGCACCCAAGCAGGATAAGGCGTTTTCCGAAACCTTTTGGCTTGGGCATATGACACCGACGGGGTATGTCCTCGCTGCTCGTATGATCGAGAGCTATATCGACTATATCATCCGTAAAAATCCCAAGGATTTTGCACAGGTAGGCTTTATCGGTACGGATATCTATTATAAGCCTGAAGAGGAGTAAACAATGAGCAACGTAATTATCAATGAGAAAGACAATGTAGGCGTTTCGTTGGAGGGTATGGACGGTATCCCTGCTGGGCATAAGTTTGCCTTGACGGATATTCCCGAAGGCGAATACGTCGTGAAATACGGCGAAATCATCGGTAGAGCCACCCAAAAAATTAACAAGGGCGAATGGGTGCATACGCACAATGTAAAATCCCATTTGGACGAAAACGTGGCATACAGGTACGAGTTTAACGCTGCAATCCCCAATAAAACCACGCAAACCTTCCAAGGCTTTAAGCGTCAAAAAGGTCGTGCAGGCATCCGAAATGAAATCTACATCATCCCCACGGTAGGCTGTGTAAACAACGTATGTATGCGCCTTGCAAAGGAAGCGCAAAGCCTTGTTTCGGGTACGATTGACGGTATCTTCGCCCTCACCCATCAGTTTGGTTGCTCTCAACTTGGTGCGGACAACGAAAATATCAAAAAATTGCTGTGTGCAATCGCCTTAAACCCCAACGCGAGCTTCGTTTTGTTCGTAGGCTTGGGCTGTGAAAACAACGGTATGGACGGGATTAAGGAATATCTTGCACCGTATGAAAGAGAGAATATCGCATACTTCAACACGCAGGACGTAGAGGACGAGCATGCGTATGGTATGGAAATTTTGAAGGGCTTTGCGGAGAAAGCAAAGACCTTACAGCGTGAAGCGGTGGACTTTTCCGAGCTGTGTATCGGGTTAAAATGTGGCGGTAGCGACGGTTATTCGGGCTTGACTGCAAATCCCTTGGTTGGCAAAATCACCGATAGAACGGTAGGGGCAGGCGGCAGCGCAATCTTGACGGAAGTCCCCGAGATGTTCGGCGCGGAACAGCTTCTTATGAATAAGTGTAAAAATGCACAGGTATTCGAGAAATACAAAAAAATGATTGAGGACTTCAAGGCATATTATATAACACAAGGTTTCCCCGTGTATGAAAACCCCTCGCCTGGCAATAAAAAGGGCGGTATTACCACCTTGGAAGAGAAGTCCTTGGGCTGTATTGAAAAGGCGGGTTCGAGCGAGATTGTAGATGTTTTAGACTACGGCGAACTTGTAAAGGAAGGGGGCGTGTCCGCGTTGAACGCTCCTGGCAACGATTTAATCGCCGCAACGGCCCTTGCCGCAAGTGGTTGCCAAATCGTACTGTTTACCACGGGTAGAGGCACACCTTTTTCGACGTTTGTACCGACGATGAAGATCGGCACGAACAATAACATTTCCGCCTTTAAAAACGGTTGGATCGACTTTAACGCTTATGGTATGGACGAGGACGGCTTGTTCAACCTTCTCCTTCAAACCATCAACGGCGAATATACATGCAAGAGCGAGGACGTACGAGAAATCGCATTCTATAAAACAGGAGTAACGTTATGAGCTATATCAAAGAAAACTTTTTATTGACAAACAAAACGGCGGAAAAATTGTACTTTAACTATGCAAAGGATATGCCGATTTTCGACTATCATTGCCATTTGCCCGAAAAACAAATCTTGGCGAACGAGCAATTCAACGACGTGTTTGAAATTTGGCTTGTAGGCGACCATTACAAATGGCGTTTGATGCGTAATTTCGGCGTGGACGAGGCGTATATCACGGGTGATAAGAGCCATAAGGAAAAGTTCCTTGCCTACTGTAAAACGCTCGGCACGGCGTTTGGCAACCCCCTTTACCATTGGTCGCAGGTGGAGTTGAAGGAGTTTTTCAACTGCGAAATCGAGATCAACGAACAAAATGCACCCTTGATTTGGGATTGGTGCAACGATTACATTGCTCTCAACAAAATCACTCCGCAAAAGCTGATTGAACAATCCAACGTAACCCACATTTTCACGACCAACGAGATCTTTGACGACCTTTCCACCTTCCCCAAGATTGCTGAAAAGGGCTATAAATTCAAGGTAATCCCTGCCTTCCGTGCGGACAAAATCATGAACGTGGATGCAAAGGGATACAAGGGCTTTATCGGTCAGTTGGAGGCGTTGACGGGTACGGTTGCCAATATGGACGATCTTGAAAAAGCGATTGAAACCCGCTTGCAGGAATTTATCAAGGTTGGTACGACCGCAAGCGATATTGCGCTTGAAAAGGTTTACACCGTGACGAGTAAGGACGAGGCGAATGCCGTATTCCAAAAAGCTCTCGCAGGTACAACGCCTACGGTGGAAGAAACGGAGGTATTCAAAGGCTACTTGACCTATTTCCTGTTCAAATTATACGCAAAATACGGCATCGCGACGGAATTGCATATCGGTGCAATGCGTAACAACAACAGCGTAATGCTTGAAAAATTAGGCTTGGATACGGGTTATGATAGCATTTCCGACGACAATAGTATTAAGAATATGTCCCGCTTGTTCGACCGTTTGAACAACGAAAACTCCTTGCCCAAGACGATTGTTTTCAACCTCAACCCCAAGATGAATACGGAGATTATGACCTTGATTGGCTGTTTCCAAAGCAGTGAAGCGAAGGGCAAGGTACAATACGGTCCCGCTTGGTGGTTCTTGGATAACAAGGTAGGTATGGAAAAGCACCTTGAGGATTTGACGGCTACGGGGCATATCGGTGCCTTCGTGGGCATGTTGACGGACAGCCGTTCCTTGCTTTCCTATCCCCGCCATCACTATTTCCGTAGAATTTTGTGCAACTACTTCGGCACGATGATGGAAAACGGCGAAATGACGACGGACGAAGCCTTTGTCGGTGAGGTAGTAAAGGACATTTGCTACCGCAACGCGATTGCGTATTTGAATATGTAAAAATGCAAAGGACGGCGTAACAGCCGTCCTTATTGTGAAAAGCGAGGAAAAACTATGAGAAAGAATTTAAAACCCAAGGCATCGATTTATCCGTTGCCCGTGTTGATTATAGGCACGTACGACGAGGATGGTACGCCCAACGCAATGAATGCGGCTTGGGGTATGCCCTGCGACACCGCACAGGTAGCGTTGTCGTTGAGTGCCAGCCGTAAAACGGTGAAAAACCTCTTAAAAACCCAGGCATTCACGGTGGGGATTGCCGATGCGAAAAACTATATGGCAGCTGACTTCGTGGGCTTGGTTTCGGGAAATAGCGAACCGAACAAACTCGAAAAAACGGGTTGGAAAATCACGAAAAGTGCCTTTGTCAACGCACCTATCATTGAAAATTTACCGCTTGTACTCGAATGCAAGCTCGTCAGCTACGACACCGAGATGGAGATTTGCATCGGTGACGTGGTAAACGTCTCCGTGGACGAATCGGTGCTCGATGAAAACGGTCAGATTGACGTGAAGAAGATAAATCCCTTGTGCTATGCAAGTGGCGTGAGGGAATATTACACCATCGGTGAAAAGGTCGGTAAAGCCTTTTCTGACGGCTTAAAATTAAAGTAAGAGGACAAGAAAATGCAGATAAAATTCAATGAAATGGAAGAAAAGGAATTAACAGCATTTTATGGCGGTGACGGAGCTTTGTGTGCAAAGTTATACACAGACGGACAAAACAAAATTTTACGTGGCCGTCTCGCCAAAGGCTCGTCGGTGGGAACGCACACCCATGAAACGAGTGCGGAAATTATCTTCATTTTGTCGGGCACAGGCAAATCCATTTGCGATGGCAAGGAAGAGAGGCTTTCCGTAGGCGATTGTCACTACTGTCCCAAGGGCAGTACCCATTGTTTGATCAATATGGGCGAAGAGGATTTACTTTTCTACGCCGTTGTGCCTCAACAATGATAAATTAAAGCGCCAAAAATAGCCCAAAAACACAAAAGCAGGTTTTTCCCGAGGAAAGACCTGCTTTTCTATTTGTTGTTTGATTAAAGGCCAAAATAACGGTTTGCCAACGCTCTACTGCTCAACACAGCAGGGGCGGTGGACAAAACACCAAAGGACACGGGTACGTAATCGGTGGGTGCGTAATCGTACTTGCTCGAAATCGTACCGCCACCCGTGATATTACCGAACATTTCCCCCCAACCACCTTCGTAGTTGAGATATTCTTGGAAATCGTTGTAATGGTTATAGGTATAGAAGACGTGGAATTCACCCTGTTCCCAAATACCGTTGTCGTTCAAATCCCTCTTGCCGTACACGATACGTGCCGCACCACGAACGATATTGTAACCATCGTTGTACAGCTCCGCCGTATAAGAAGGATCGCAATCCGTCCCCGTCGTGCCGATATCCATTTCATAGTAGTTGAGGTTTCCACCGCAACCGCTGATGTTGGGGAGCTTCGGTTCGTAAGGATAACGAGAGGTATCACCCGAGAAACTGGTGTGGTTCAAACGTAAGTATTCCCCCCACATGCTACTGCTGGGCGTGGCATTCTTCGAGGTGGATTGATTTTTCGGGTAAGTACCAAAGGCGTATACGTACGCCGCAACCTCTTCAAGAGTGATGTATGCACCATCCTTATATACGGTAAATGCCTCGTTGCCGTAGGCATCGGTCACCACGTATGCCTTGCCGTCTTCCTCGTAACGCATTTCATTGTTACGCACGTAGGCGGTACCTACTTTGGGACGGTAGGGGGAAATGGTGGGCGCTTGATCAGGTACGGTCAAGGTCCCCGACATAAACCCGTGTTGGCTACGGTAATACGCATCCTCGTTGCTCGTTGCCACGGTGTAGTTTGCGTAGAATTCCGTTTCGCTTACATTCTTGTAAGGATCTTCGCTGTCGCTAGGGGTGTCGCCTTGCGTGCCGTTTGCAAGGGTATAGGATACAAGGCTGCAATTCTTGTCAAATTCAATCATGCCCTTGTAATTCTTGATGGTACCCGAAACGGTAATGGTGTCACCCGAATCAATAAGATCAGCACCTGCACCTTTCAATTGGTAGCAGTAGAGCTCACGGTTTTTAGGTTCCTTCACGTTCATGTAAAGGCAAACACCCTTGGAGGATGTGTAATCGATATCGATATAGTTCACAACGCCCGTAAGGGTATAGGTCCCGTCAAGGCTCGCACCCGTGGACAAAGCATACGCCATATCCATAATACGCCCAGCCTCTTGAAAAGCCTGTTCTTCTTCCTCGGTGCGTTCATCTTCAACCTCACCGCCGTCACCGTCACCATCGTTACCGCCTTCTTCCTCGCTGGAAGGGGGCGTTTGACTGTCTTGGCTGTCCTGACTATCCTCGCTGTCAGCAGGGCTTTCGCTTTCCTCGGTGATGGTGGAGGATTGTTCCGTGGAAGAATTGCTTTCTACGGAGCTATCGTTACGGTCGCAAGCAATAGCGGTGCAACCGATAAGGAGTGCAAAAATTGTTGCAAAAGTTTTCTTAAGTTTATCTAAAGAAGTATTCATAAATACAGTATAGCATTTTAGGGGAAATAAGTCAAACGATATTGAAAGGCTTATGATAAGAGAATAAAAGACCCGCCCCCGAAAGGGGACGGTTCAGTTTTTTAATTAGTCGAACTAATTAGAATTCGCAATCAAATTCTTAGATTAGGACCAGAATTGGATTTCGGTCATCATTGCACGAATGCCACCGCTAACCGTAGCGATTGTAACCGTTTTGGTAACGGAGGTATCTACTTCGATTGCTTCATATTCGCCATTGTCGGATGCTTTACTCAAAGTATAAGTCGTACCATTGAAGGACATTTTAGTGGTGTTGGCTTTATATTTTGCTACATAAATAACAACCTTATTTACATCGTCAGGAACGATAAATTGGCAAGAACCTGTAGCGGAACCAGTACCGAATTTAATACCAGCTTTACCAGTTTTGTCGAAGCAGTTGTTATACATCTTCACACCGTTCGTGATGCTCAATTTGTAAGCGCCAACGGTTTCAGTATAGGTCGTAGTAGCAGTATTGTTGTCGGTGTGAGCCGAAACGGTTTTATCGGTACCAAGGGTGAAGGTTGCAAGGTTTTCGGATACAGCGCCAGCTTCTACTTTCTTAACGATTGCAGGGAATACCTTCGTCGTGGTTTCACCATTGTAGGTGATGGTTGCCGTAACTTCAACTTCTACAGCGCCGCTTTCAGGAATCGTGAAGCTAATTACGTTGCCATCGATGGCAACATATTCGCTGGAAGAGGTCCAGGTAACTACAACGCCATCAAAGGTGGGAACGAAGCTTGCGGTAACCGTAGCTGCTTCCGTGAAGGTGCCAAGGTCAACGTTCAAAGCTTCTTTTTCGATTGCAAGCACAACAGATGCGGGAACTACTGCATCTTCAACGATTGCATCAATCGTACAGCCTTGGTCGAATTCAACCTTGCCGTTGTAATTTTTAAGCGTACCAGAAACGGTAATCGTATCACCAATAGCGATGGTATCAGCGCCGTTACCCTTCAAACGATAGCATTCGATGGGTCTAGCAAGCAAATCATTGATAACGATAACAACGGTTACGTTGCTGAATTGAGAGCTGTATTCGGTAGGGATAGAGATAATCGTACCCGTCAAGGTATACGTACCAGGAAGAGCCGCATTTTTTTCAAGGGCATAAGCCATTTCTACGATTTCTTCTTGCGTAGGAGCGGAAGGAGCAACATAGTTAGGATCTTCTTCGCCACATTCGCACTTGCCTTCTACGAAGTTTTGTTCGTGTGCGGGGGGATCGATTTCGCCGCCTTCAGCTGCAAAAATAACTTCGATTGCAGTGATTTGGATGTTACCATTCGTAACAGTACCCGTTTGACCTACGCCGAACGTAGCGGTTGCTGCATTTACGGTGATAACTGCATCGGAATCATAGTTAGCCCCATTGAACGTAAGGATACCCGTGTTTTTGATTACATAGGTAAACTTAACGGTTGCGATGGTTTTGCCTTCAGCTGCCGTGATGGTGAAGGTAGCTGCTTCCGTTTGGTACATTCTCCAGGTTTGACCGCTGGTGTAATATTTACCAGAGTTTTGACCATAGTCGCCAACAGGGGTAGCGGAAACGGTTATCGTGTAGTTTTCGTGTTCGATGGTTTCATAGCAGGTGCTATTTGCCCAGCCGTTAGCCGTTGCATAAGATTCGATGGTGAAGGAATCGCCAGTAGCTTTTACAATTTCTTGCGTATCATCGCCGCCACCAACATCTTCGCCGCCGCCTACATCTTCGCCACCGCCTTCACCAGGGGTAACTTCGATAATCCAAGCGTTCTTCAATTGGTTCTTACCATTGTAGGAAGAAAGGATGGAGTAGAATTTAACGGTGTCGCCAGCCTTGGGTTGAGCGGAAGGATCCATAGAGTCAAATCTTGTGCTACCATCAGCACTGTATGTACCATAAACGGTCAACGTGTTGCCAGCATCGTCTTTGATGTACATATTACCATATTGGGTATTGTATACTTCCGTAACCGTACCCGTAACGTAATATTTGTTGGTCGTATCGCCTTCGTATACCAAAGCAAGAACTTCAGCAATCGTCAAGGTCGAGCCATCTGCAGGAAGTGCAGAACCAGGTTTCAAGGTAAGGGTGAATTCCTTCGTATCGGTAACGTCACCGCAGGTGATGGTTGCCTTTACAACAGCCGTAGCTTCAGCGGAAGGGTTAGCGATGGTAAGTACGTTGTTAGCGATCGTAACGTCACCGCTTACAACTTCCCAAGCGATTGCAACTTCCGAATAGTTCATACCAGCGGTAGGAAGCTCTACGGTATCAGCACCCGTGAAGTCCGTCTTGATGGAAAGCTTTTCTTTTTCGGTTTCTACCTTAACAGCAGGGGTGAATTGGTTCTTGTCAACCATCGTTACCAAGCCACCAACGTTGTTACCAGCACCGCCTGCATAGGAGGTCATGGACATGCTAATGGTGGTCTTGTCGCTGTAGTTACCCATGTAGTAGTCGGAAGCTTCGCCCTTCTTGTTTACGTCAAGGTGCGTACATACGGTTTGAAGGGTTGCATTCCAGAAGAAGTAGGATACAGGTTCGGTGGTAGCAACGATGTTATCGTGTGCACCGTCAGCACTCAATTGAATACCGATGTACTTCTTAACGCCTTCGTAGGTGAAGGTCAAGTAGAAGTTGTCGGTACCTTGAATGTATTCAGCGTATACGTCAACGCCTTCTTCATAGTTCTGGGTCGTACCGAAGTAGTAGGTAGCTGCCTTATCATAACCCGTGAAGTAAAGGTCTTGTGCCAAGGTGCTCTGGTAAACATAGAGCTTGTATGCCGTGTTTTCAGCGGGTTTTTCCGTGATCATCGTAGGGATAAGGCTCAATGCTTTCAAAGCGATACCGTCGAAGGTAGCCGTCGTCGTATGGCAGCCTTCGGGATCGGTGATGGTTGCCGTCAAAACGAAGGGGGTGTCTTCTTCCAATTCGCTGATAACGATGGTGTCTTCGGTTTCACCTTCAACAACGGTAACGCCTGCTACGTTAACCGACCAAGCGATATCATACTTTGCGGTTTCGCCGAAGAAGGAGTAGCTGTTGATAACGGTAAATTCTTTACGCGTTTCCAACGTCATTTCGTTAACGATACCTTGGAGGTAATCCTTAACGTCAGCCAAGTCCGTTTCGTGGGGATGAGCAGAGGGCGTTTCGGGAGCAGGGGTTTCGGGATCCGAACTCTCGGGGGACGAAGCCTCGGGGGTAGATTCTTGAGACGAGCTTTCAGGGGTGGTTTCTACGGAAGAGGTCGTAGGTTCAGAAGAGGAACCTTTCTTGTCCTTACAACCGGTAGCTACACCGAAGCACAACAACATCGCAAGAAGGCTGGGGATGAGTTTCTTCATAAGTTTTTTCTCCTTATATATAATTTTTTAATTAATTTTCACGTTTTTTAAACAACACACATGCAACCGCCATCATAGGCAAAATTGCGGATACCGCAAGAACACTCTTACAGCCCTTGTCTTTTTTAGAATCCTTATCCTTTTTAGGGGTGGAATCTACTTCAGGGTAAGTAATGGTTCCGGAACCGGGATTTTCAGGGACCTCCGACGTTACGTCCGAGGAGGAATCCGTTGCAGGAGGGGTAGGCTGTACAACGGGAGGGAACAAGGGTTCGCCTTCTACGAGGATGCCCGCCAAGGAAATGATTTTGATTTGGTATTCACCGCTGAAGGTGTCGATAACGCCCTTTACGTCGATGGTTTTACCAAGCAACATATCTTCCGTTGCGACATTACCAGCCGAATCCTTCAAAACGATGGTACGAACCTTTACGGTTTGTCCCTTCGATTCGCAGGTCAAGGTCATTGCGCCGTCGTTGTTACCGCCGTTGTCGGTGGTGTGAACTTCTTTTACGTAAAGACCTTTCATCGAGATGGAGGTGTTCATCGCAAGTTCTGCATAGGGCATCAACTTCGTCGTGGTGGACATGGTAACGTCACCCGTTTCGGGATCAACCGTCTCGTTGGTGATTTCTACGTTGATTTTCTTGTTGAATTCGTTGGGCGTGAGCTCTACGTTTGCCGCAGAATAGCCTTTTTCAATCAAGCGGATATCGTCAGCGGAAGGAATATAGGGGTTGTATTTCAAGTCGGAGAGCTGGTAAGAACCACCTGCTTCGTAGTATTGTACAACACCCGTAACACGTACCTTGTTACCGATACCCAATACGCTTATACCTTGCGAAGAAATCGAGGTGAAACCGTAGTATACGTAGATACCGAAATACATCTGAAGTTCTTCGTCAAAGCTTTCTACATAAACGCCTTGGTTTACGTAATAGGAAACGATACCTTCAAATGCAACACGTTTGCCTTCGTATTTGCTGATGTTTAAACGAAGTTCCTTAAGGTCAATCTCAATAGATTCGCCGTAGTAGAAGTCGGGGTCCTGACCTTTAGGGCCGTATACGTGCAATTCCAAGGCGTTTGCTTGTGCAATTGCCGCGGATGCCAATTCACCGTAACGGCTGTTAAGCGCGCTCGAGCCACGACCAAGGCCTTCCTGCAACAATTCAAGGTTGAGGTTGCGGTAGGTGGTTGCGCCGGGGGCTTTGTACCATACCCAAGAAATATATCTGTCACCAGTGGAGTCAGGGGTGAAGGCTTCATCTTCCGATTCTACAATGATAGAGGTTGCGCTGGAAAGTTTTTCACGGGTGAATCTGGAGGCTTTTTTACCCCATTCTTCCAATTTACCCGTAGATTCGGGGGTGTTTACCGCCGCATATCTTGCCTTCAATACGCCGTTTGCAAATTTTTCCGCGCCTGCTACGTTAGGAACGTTGAAGTGGGTGGTATCGCCGTCTACGAAGGTTTTTACCGTTACTTCAAAGGTTTGCGAGTTGCCGTTAAGGTTCAGGGTGGGCTGTGCTGCGTAGTCGATAACTTCTACCGTTTCAGCTGCCGCCGCAGGCGTTACTTCCGTAGAAGCAACGCTGCGAGCACTTGCTACCAAACCAAACGCGCAAAAGCACGTTAATACTAAAGATAAAATAGATTTTTTCATACAGTTTGTTTCCTTAAAAAAGGATTTTTTTATGCGCCGTATTCGTAGTTAAGCTTGTCTACGCTTGCCTTGAACTGTTCTTTGATGAAATCAGCCGCAGATTGACCGTTTGCAGGAGCGTTTACGAAGCAGTTTTGGATCAAGATACCAACTTCTTCACGTGCACCGGAGGAACCTACGAATGCAGGGGATACGAACATTGCATTTTCTTGTGCCAAACATTGCTTAATACAGGTTGCCTGAAGGTTTGCGTTACCATCAGCGGTTGCCAACGTTTCAGCGTAGCCTGCGTGCTTATCAGCAAGGCCTTTGATTACGGGTGCGTAACCGGAGGTTGCGGAGAAGTTTGCCTGCAAACCAGGGGTGGTCGTAAGGAACTTCATGAAGAGCCAGGTTGCAGCCATTTCCTGTGCACTCTTCTTGAACATGCAAAGGGAAGGACCTTGGGAAATAACCTTGGGAACATCAGGATTTACCTGGGGAGGCATTGCAACGCCTACTTCGAAGGGGTATGCAACCTGACCGTTTTCATTGGTGTAAGGATCGGGGCATTGATAGGAGGCACCTGCGGAGGAACCGATACACATATAGGATTTTGCCGCTTTCGGATCCGTTTGGGTGAAGAGGTCGGACGTGTATGCACCGTAGATTTCTTCGGTGGTTACCCAACCATTTTGATACCATTCTCTCAAACGACCAACAAATTCTTGGTTGGTGCTTACGTTATAAGCGAATCTCTTACCGGTTTCAGTCGTCGTGTAAGGGGTGTTCAACTGTTCGCACATCGTGATGAACCAGTTTGCTTCGGAGTCATAACCAAGAGGAACTGCGTAAGGATCGATTGCAAGGATTTGGTCCATAACAACTTCCATTTCGTCCCAAGTGGTAGGAACTTCTAAACCATTTGCTTCAAAGAACGTCTTGTTGTAGTACAAAACTTCCGTCGACTTCGAGTAGGGAAGGGTGTACATCTTGCCGTCACCATAAGCGCGACCTTCTTCGTAGTAACCACGAACGAATTCGTTTGCACCAGCTTGGCCAAGGCCCATCGTTTCACTTGCGATAAAGTCGTCCAACGTAGCAACTGCTCTCGATTTGTTGTAAAGAGCAACGTGGTCAGGGTAGCAGTATGCCATGGAAGGTGCGTTGCCACCGTTCAATTCCGTCGTAATTTGCTTACGAAGGTCATCGTAGCTACCTTGTTGCTTGTGTTCGATCGTGATGTTGGGATATTGTTGATTGAATACAGGGATCCAAGCATTCAATACTTCTTGAAGTTTTTGGCCCATCGTGTGGTAGAAGGTTACGGTAACCGCGCTACCATCGTATGCAACAGCTGCCGTAGGATTGCCGTTGATTTGTACGTCGCCTTCGTAATCTACCTTACCGCTTGTGCTGCCGCCACCAACCGAGTTTTCAGCGAGCTTTGCCCAGAAACCGTCCTCTAATACAACGCCGCCTTCAGAGCCACCGCCGCCAAGACCACCGCCAAGACCGCCACCTTCGCCGCCAAGACCACCGAGGCCGCCGCCGTTACCACGGCAAGCAACTGCAGTAGTGGACAACGTCAAGAGGGACGCAAATGCAATGATTTTCTTTGCAATTTTGTTCATAGATATTGTTCTCCTTAATATGATTTTTGATTTTAATAGTAGGGGATTAGCCCTTAATACCGCTTCTGGATACGCCCTTCATAATATATTTACGAAGGAATACAAATACGAGGAACAAGGGGATGGATACCATCGTTACCGCCGCCATCTGACGAGGGTAGTCAACACGACCTTGGTTGCCGTCCTCCGAGAAATCCATTTCGCGCAAGCCGTTGGTGATCAATTTATGCAAATCATCGTTTGCAACGAGCTTGGGCCACATATAGCTGTTCCACGAGCCCATCATCTTCAAAATGGTGATGGAGATAATGGTAGGAAGGGCCAAAGGAATCATTACCTTGCAAAGGTATTTAAAGTCGTTCGTACCGTCAATCTTCGCAGCCAAATACAATTCGTTGGGGATTTGTTGGAAGTTTTGCTTCAATAAATATATATAGAAGACGCTGACAAGGAAGGGAACGATCAATACCGTATAGGTGTTCATCCAATTCAAACGGTTTACTGTGATATAGTTGGTGATGGTGAAAAGTTCACCAGGGATCATCATCGTCGCGAGTAAGAATGCGAACAAAGCATTTTTACCCTTGAATTCCAATCTCGAGAATGCGAACGCGGCAAGGATGGTGATAACCAAGGACAAAAGGGTAGATACAACACCTACGTAGAGGGTGTTTAAGAACAATCTGCCCATGCTTGCTTTCGAGAATGCGTTTGCATAGTTTTGGAAGTAGAATTCATGAGGGAAGAAGGTAGGGTTACGAAGCTCGTATTCGTCCAAAGTCTTCAAGGAGGAGATAATCATCCAGTAGAAGGGGAATAAAACGATAAGCGCCATAATGCCGAGGAAAAGGTATAAGCCTGTTTGCACCAAAATTTTCATAACGCGTTGTTGGGCGGTTACCTTTTGCATATTTCTTTCACGCATTACTGCTTGCGCCAAGATATCGGTTTCTTCAGGAATTACTTCCACTACGTCTTCTGCCATTTCTTCAACTTTTTCGGTGATTAAGGTATCGGTTTCGTCAAACGTTTCGTTGTTCATGTTTTCCACGATCTTAACCTCCTTAATAGTGTGTCTTTTTCTTGCTTACACGCAAGTTGATCATCGTTACGACGAAGATAAGGGCAAACAAGATAAGGGCTGCCGCACTCGCACGGCCTGCTTTATCGGTTTCAAGTGCTTTATAAATCAAACCTACCATGGTTTGCATGCTACCTACCTGACCAACGGGGCCCATCTTATCGCCGAAGATACCTACTACGCTGGTGTATTCCTTGAACCCACCAATGAAACCTGTAATAACTACGTATGCAATCATGGGGGACAAAAGGGGTACTGTTACGCGGAAGAAAATGCGTACTCTCGAAGCGCCGTCGATTCTTGCTGCGTCGTAATATTGCTTATTAATGCTTTGCAAACCGCCCAAAAGTACGAGAATTTTGAAGGGCAATGCATTCCAGACAATATATATAACCATAACGGTCAATTTAGCTGCGTAGGTGGAGCCGGTATCAATCCAGTTGATAGGTCCCATACCAAGGTAACCAAGAAGAGTGTTGATGATACCTGCGGTTTCTACGTAAGGGTTTCTCGTACCAAGACGGAGGCCGATAACGTCGAACATTACCGCGAATACCATACCGATCGCCAACGAGTTGGTTACGTAAGGCAGGAAGAAGATGGTTTGCAAGAATTTTTGCAAGGGTTTAATTGCGTTCAAGCATACCGAAATCAAAAGGGCGATTGCCGTAGAAAGAGGTACCGTCAATACGCAAAGCAAGATTGTATTTTTCATTGCGGTTGCAAATTCGGTGTCGTATTTTACAACGTCAACGAAGTTTTGAATACCAAACGAATATTTTTCACCGCCGATTTCACCAAGGTTGCTGTATCCGTTCAAGAATGCGATACGTACGGTGTTAAAAATGGGCCAAATCGTGAAGACTGCAATCAATACCAATACGGGCAACAAATAAATCCAACCCTTCCATCTGTCGTAGTGGAGTTTGTTGACGATAAAATCCTTCCAAAACGCCTGATAAATCCAAGCGACGAAGAACGTCTTCCAAACCCAATTTACACAAAAGGTTTGCCATACCGCTTCCACGAAAACGGTATGAAGAAAATTAGAAATCTTATTCATATTTTACACCTCAAAAGGGATGCGTTCTTCCGTTTCTGCGTCAAAGATAAAGGTCTTATGGGGTTTCAAATCGAAACGTACTTTCTCTGCCGAAAGGTCAATTTTGTTATCAGCGTCTACAATCGAACGAACGAGGGGATTCATAGAAGCTTCGTGGTTCGATACGATGCTTACGTCACGGCCCATAACCTCTACGTTGGAAAGGTTGCACGAGAATGCGCCGTTTTCATTCACAATGAAGCCTTCGGGACGGATTGCCACGATAACCTCGCGGTCTTCAACACCGTTCACGGTAAGTACGGCTTCTTCGCCAATGTAGAGCTTTTTGTTTTCTACGCGGCCTTGGAATACGTTGATAGGAGGGGTGCCCAAGAATTTTGCAACGAAAAGATTGGTGGGGTTGTCGTAGATTTCTTGAGGTTTACCAACCTGCTGAACAACACCCAATTTCATTACAACGATCATGTCAGAGATACTCATTGCTTCTTCTTGGTCGTGCGTAACGAATACGGTGGTGATACCCGTTTCCTTTTGGATACGTCTAATTTCTTCACGCGTTTGCAAACGAAGACGTGCGTCAAGGTTAGAAAGAGGTTCGTCCAAAAGCAGTACGCGGGGCATTTTAACAAGTGCACGCGCAATTGCAACACGTTGTTGCTGACCACCCGACAATTCGCTGGGCTTTCTGTCCATCAATTCGTCGATTTGTACCAATCTTGCCGCTTCGAATGCACGTTCAAGCATTTGCTCTTTCGTGAGCTTGTCCGCACCCTTCAAGTTCTGCAAGGGGAACATGATGTTCTGCTTTACAGTCATGTGAGGGTAAAGTGCATAGTTTTGGAATACCAAACCGATACCGCGGTTTTCAGGTGCCAATTCCGTAACGTCTTCTTCGCCGAAGAAGATTTTACCTGCGGAAGGCTGTTGCAAGCCGCTGATCATGTACAGCGTGGTACTTTTCCCGCAGCCGGAAGGGCCAAGAAGCCCTACCAATTTGCCATCGGGGATGGTAAAGGTGAAATTGTTAACCGCAACGACCTCTTCGCCCGACTTTTTGTTACGACTCGGGAAGATTTTGGTCAAATTTTGCAATTCTACTTTCATATAACCTCCTAATTGTATGTTATAATTGTTTCATTTGATTATTTTGAAAGCGGTCGTACTCCGCATTTTCAACAGCTTTAGCGTGCTCTTCTTGCACGAAATGCATCAAATCCTCTTGCGTATCGAAGATTTGCTGACTAATATATTCGACAACTACCGTATCGGTGAGTAAATCGTGGATAGATGCGTTGTTGGGCGAGGAAATCAACACCCAAATCTGTAAAATTACCAAAAGGCCAATGGTAATCAACCCGACAATACCCATCATATTGAACCAAATCATGATTAAAAGGGATAAGGGGAGCATCGTTTCAATGGCAAACATACCGATGGCGGTACGGATAAACAACACAGGCGCAGTCACCTTTACGCAGTTGGTACGAATAACCGCCAATCCGAATATTTTCTTGCCCATTGTTCGACCGTAGCCAAAAAATAAAGGGATGACAAAATACCACACGACGTATGCCGCCAACGCGCCGCCACCGTACATCAAAAGCGTTAACTTAAAAATAGTCATAGATGCGTCTTGGAAACCCTGGTCCTTTTGCATTGCAAGGTTGGCATCGTTGTAAATCGCTTTTTGTTCGGGGGAGAGTTGGGTGTAAGCTTCTTCGCTGATATCAAAGTCAATCCCGTAAGTTTCTTCGTATTGGACATAATAGGCGCTCAAGTCCGCCGCTTTTTGGTCGTAATCGCAAAAAACGTTGATAACGGTCGCAAATCCCATGGTTAGCATTATGGTGACGATGATGTCAAACATAAATGCGGAAATGCGCTTCCAAAAATTGGCTTTTTGAAGTGAAACGGACATAGAAACTCCTATACGCGTGTGCGACGTGCACGCCGCACACATATTCATACAGCACAAGCATAACACAATTTTCGACAAAAAGCAAACAAATTATCAAGGAAAAATAGAAAAAATGTAATTTTTTATGAGGAAAAAATTGAGCATGATTGGCCGGTAATCGATATTTTGCATAGGAGGGTGTGTAAAAAAGGGAAAATATGCCAAAAAGCAAAGAAAAATGCGTTTCCCCCTTGACAAAAACACGGAAAGGGGGTATAATGAAAAGAAAATTTGTAAAATGGAGTAAAATTATGTTGGACGTTAAAAATATTTTATCCAAATGCGACCATACCTTGCTTGGGCAAACGGCAACGTGGGAACAAATTAAGAAGATTTGTGACGACGGTATGAAGTACGAAACTGCTTCCGTTTGTATCCCTCCCAGCTACGTAAAACAGGCAAAGGAATATGTAGGGGACAAATTACAAATTTGTACGGTTATCGGCTTCCCCAACGGTTATAACACCACCGAGGTAAAGGTTTTTGAAACGCAGGATGCCATCGCAAAGGGCGCTGACGAAATTGATATGGTGATTAATATTGGTATGTTAAAGCAAGGATGCGATGGGCAGGTATGCGATGAAATTAAAAAAATCAAAGCGGCATGTGGCGAAAAAATCTTGAAGGTTATCATTGAAACCTGTCTTTTGACGGAAGATGAAAAGCTTCGTATGTGCAAAATCGTGACGGATGCAGGCGCGGATTACATCAAAACTTCTACGGGTTTCTCTACGGCAGGCGCAACGCTTGAAGACGTAAAATTGATGCGTGCAAACGTAGGTGCGGAGGTGCTTGTAAAGGCGGCGGGTGGTATTTCCGGTTTGCAAGACGCACAGGATTTCTTGGATGCCGGTGCATCCCGACTTGGAACCAGTCGCGTTGTAAAGGCTGTACAAGGCGTAGAAGGTAAAGGTTATTAACGATTCGCCGTTTTACGGCAGTAAAGTTTATTTTTAAAGTTAAAGGAGAAAAATTATGGCAGTTCCTACCCCTCATATTTCTGCAAAGGTCGGTGATTTCGCAAAGACAGTTTTGATGCCCGGCGATCCCTTGCGTGCAAAATTTATCGCTGAAAATTATTTGGAAAATGCTGTACTCGTAAACAACGTACGTGGCGTACAAGGTTACACGGGCTATTATAAAGGCAAGCGCGTATCCGTTATGGCTTCTGGTATGGGACAACCCTCTATCGGTATTTATTCATACGAGTTATTTAACTTCTACGGGGTAGAGTCGATTATCCGTGTAGGCTCCTGCGGTTCCTTCTCGGCAGATTTGCACGTGCGTGATATTTTGGTTGCTATGGGCGCTTGTACCAACGGTAACTACGCTTCGCAATACAACCTGCCTGGTACGTTCTGTCCGATTGCGGATTTCAACTTGGTTCGTCGCGCGGCGGAAGAATGTGAAAAAATCGGTGTAAACTATCGTGTGGGTAACATTTTGTCCTCGGATATGTTCTACGATGATGCTGATTCGGGTATGCAATGGGCGAAGATGGGTGTGCTTGGCGTAGAAATGGAGTCCGCTGCGCTTTATTGCAATGCGGCGCGCGCTGGTAAGAAGGCATTGTGCATTTGTACGGTAAGTGATTCCTTCATTTATCCAGAAGAAAACACTACGGCGGAAGAACGCCAAGTTTCCTTCACGAAGA
>JAZRFV010000026.1:0-1512 GCA_045643825.1 Candidatus Scatosoma sp. | reverse complement strand
GAGCTTATGACGGTAAATGGTGGCGAAGTTTCTTTGAATCTTGCCAATTATGCAACCCAGTTGGAAGCAATGCACAATGCATTGTTCCCTAATGATGCATGCAAGAAACACATGATGACCACCAACGGCGGTGTTCAATTCTCCAGCGGTAACTTGTTGATGTCCGTATGTTCGAGACCTGTTGTCTTGGGTTACAGCAATACCTTTAGAGGTTCGTATGGCGATACCTATTTGGAAACCATTCAGTTCCCCGTAGAAAACATCGCGGCAGGTGACTCTGGTTATGCAATCTCCAACATTTGGGATGGCAAGGGTATGGAAGTAAACGGCGTTTACAAGAGCTACAATGATTTGAGCTGGGATTTCATCAAGTTCATCATCACCGAAGAAGGTCAAGAAGCGGCTGGTAAGACGGGTCTTAATATCCCTGTATTGAAGAGCCTTTATGACGACGGCGAATGGAGAAAGGTAGCGGCGCTTGGTTCTATGGACCACGATGCTTGGGTTGCAGGTGGCGAACTTCAACAGAAGACCTACAACATCTTCAAGCCCGAAAAGAGAATGATCATGAGAAATACGATGTACACCTTCTTTGCAAACTTCCAGATGGAAACCTACAACGAAGGTTCGTTGTCTGAATTGATTACTAAGACGCAAAAGAACTTCAACAACCAAAATCCTAACACGCACCTTTTAGGTAAATAATAATTAAGGTTTTTTATGGCAAAAGTAAATTCACAAAAAACACCAAGGATCCGTTCCTTTTGGAAGCAGCTGTGGTATGACTACGCAGGGATATTGTACATGATACCGGTTATTATCGGTATCGTGGGCTTTACCATTGTGCCGATGTTGACTTCGCTGAATTACGCCTTCCATGATTATAATCCCTACGCGCGTGATCCGTCTGAACAGCTTTCGAACTTCGGTTTGCAAAACTTTGAAAAGATTTTCACGAAAGGGGAAAACGGCGGTACGTTCGAATCGGTTATGTATGCTTTGTACGTAACTTTCCGTTATTCGATTTTAAATATTTTGATCGGTATCGTTGGGTCGTATATGTTGGCGTTGTTTCTCAATCAACAGACGAAAGGGGTTAAGATTTTCCGCGTGGTATACTACCTGCCTGTATTAATTCCCGGCGTAGCCGGCACCCTTCTTTGGAAGGATATTACGGCGGTAAAGGGCGGTTACCTTAATATGATTTTCGAGTGGGCAGGTATGAATCCGTATACCTTCTATGAAGCAAAGGAAACGGTACTTCCCACGCTGTTGTTTATCAGTTTATTCTCGTTGGGCGGCAGTACCATTATGTGGTTGGCGCAAATGAAAAACGTTCCGACGGAAATGTACGAATCGGCGGATTTGGACGGCGCAAACTACTTCCAAAAACTCTTTTTCATTACCATCCCCATGACGACGTCGATGTTGTTCTATATGTTGATTATGTCGACCATCGGTGGTTTACAGGCGTTTGGTAACGTTTACCCTTTGATTGACGTTGCAGGGAAA
>JAZRFV010000025.1:0-3690 GCA_045643825.1 Candidatus Scatosoma sp. | reverse complement strand
TTGTAGCCTTTTTATTGTTCTTTACCAAATCAAGAAGTCAATTCCTTTCAATTTCAAAATCGCTTCCGTAAAAAACATATCCCCATATATAATCGGCATATGAATACCATGCGTATAAGCTTCACTGCCCATTTGTAGAATAGAATCTTCATTCGTTCCCCAATTGCACCACTGTTGTTCCATTGCTTTTAGAATATTCAATGCAGCAGAAAGAAACTTTACCCCTTCTTCATCATCAACAAGCTTTGCAAGCTCGATCAACCCACAGGCAGCAATTGCACCTGCCGTTGAATCGTAATAAAGCGGTTGCTGCGGTTGACAAAAATCCAGCCTGGGTAGCCAACCCGTTTTTTCCGCTTCACAAATAAAGCAATTTGCTACCTTACTTGCCGTATCTAAATATCTTTGCTCTTTGGTATGTATATAAGAGAGCGTAAAACCATACAATGCCCAAGCACATCCGCGTGACCAACAAGACGAGCTTGAATACCCTTGCCCAGCAAATACGTCTAACACGACATCTGCCCTATCAATAGCATGCGCAACGATGTGATTTACCATACCATCCGCACGGACGTGGTCTCGTATGCTCATATCCGCATGTCGCATGGCAATTTTCTTAAAACGCTCGTCCCCGATTTCCTTACTTGCCCAATACAATAAGGGCAAGTTCATCATACAGTCGATAATCGTCCAACCGTTTGTATCGCCATTCCACGAACGGATATATCCCCCGTCAACGTTATAACGGCTAGCAAAAATCATCGCCGCAAGGAGCGCACGATTTTTTGACTTTGCGTTCCCTGTTAAGCGATAGTTTGCGCCACTGGTCAAATACCACATAAAGCCTACGTCATGGTGCAGTTTTTCCACGTCTTGAAGGGCGGCGTCTAAATATTCTTCATTTTGTTCGGCTGTAATGCGATAAGCTTGATTGCCCGTCGCATTATACATAAGCCACATCAATCCACCCCAAAAACCATTCGCCCACCATTCGATATAGCCTCTTTTATCGTGGTGTTGCCCATTTTGGGTTGTGTAAGGTTTTTTATAACGGCTTTTTACCGCCGTATGTGACAGCTTTTTGTCAAGTTTTTCAAACGTTTCATCAATAAAAGTCTTATTATTCTCGATGATTTCCTGCGCTTTCATCTCTCCCCCCCTTTATCATTTGGGTTGCTTGCCGATATAGGCCAAAATACCGCCGTCCACGTACAAAATATGCCCGTTGACAAAGTTAGAAGCTTCACTGGCAAGGAATACGGCTGGACCTGCCAAGTCTTCGGGATTTCCCCATCTACCTGCAGGCGTTTTGGCGATGATAAAGCTGTCGAATGGATGACGAGAGCCGTCGGGTTGCATTTCTCTTAAAGGTGCAGTTTGCGGCGTTGCGATATACCCAGGCCCAATACCATTACACTGAATGTTATATGCACCGTATTCGCTGGCAATATTTTTCGTCAGCATCTTCAAACCGCCTTTTGCTGCCGCATACGCCGATACCGTCTCCCTGCCAAGTTCGCTCATCATAGAACAAACGTTGATGATTTTACCCCCGCCTTTTTTCATCATGGCAGGAATAACCGCCTTTGCACAAATAAATTGTGCAGTCAAATCCACGTCAATTACTTCACGAAACTCGGAAACGCTCATTTCGTGCATAGGGATACGCTTGATAATCCCTGCATTGTTGACAAGAATATCAATCACGCCGATTTCCTGCTCAATTTGCGACACGAGCGTTTGAACCGCTTGTTCGTCCGTAACGTCACAAATATAGCCCTTTGCCTGAATACCACGTTGCTGATATTCTGCCATCGCCGTATCCAAATGCTCCTGCTTGCGACAATTAAATGCAATTTTTGTGCCTGCATTTGCAAGAGCTTCCGCAATCGCAAAGCCAATACCGTATGCCCCACCAGTTACAAGCGCCACTTTACCCTTTAAACTAAATATATCTTTCATATTTTCTCCTTACCTTATACACACGGATATATTTTAATCCGCACAGCCGTTTCCCCCATTCCGTGAGCGAGATAACATTTGTATGCCCCGTTGCGGTTTACAACGTCTACGTTTAAATTTTGTATATCTTCCGCCTGGTATTCACAAATCCAACCGTTATACGCTACAAGGATTTTTCCTGCTGCTTCAGTCATTTTTGCGTGTTTTTCACCATCAAACATAAAAATCGGTAGGCAAATCCCTATTTCTTGCTCTTTTTCGCCATTTACGCACACAAGAACGCCTTTTTCATCTATCGTACATATAAATTCCACTTTTCTTCCATCCGCGAATTTACAAGTAAAGCCTACCTGCGCCATATTTTCCTTTGTGTTTTCAAAGGTCAAAGTGTAGACAACGGCGCCGTCCGAAGCGTAAAGCCATTCCCCTTGCGCATTTTTTATCGCAGGGCAAATGGAAAAGCTGGATTTGTTTTCATAACCATTCGTCTTATAATTCGGCGTTTTGGCAAATGGCGTGGAAAGGCAAATTGCCCCCGATGCACCCGCCTTATGAATTCGACCTAACCCATTTGCATCATAATTATGATCAGCATTTGTATCAAACTCTAACGAATACCCCGCGCATTTTACAAACGTTTTGTGAAAATGCTTTGACGTAGACCAAACCATCCCTTCTTCGTCCGCGTTTAACGGCATAATCGCATTATCGCAAAATAAGTATGCCGCATAAATAAACGATGCAGTTGTTGTCATATACTTGTCAAAATATGCATACGGTTCACAACCAAAATGTTTATCAACCGAAAAACGATTTTTTATATGCGAAATGGGAGTCTTGGATAACCACGAAGCGATACATTGAGCCGCACTTAACGCAGCCGCTTTGAACCTACCAGCCAAAAGCATATCCCCTTTCCTTTGGTAACGTTTTGCTTCATATTCAAAAATAGCCGCAAGGCCGGCTTCGTTATGTAAAAACTGATTACTTCTACCGCCAAAAGCCATTTCCCCTATTGCGGATTGCATATTTAACGTAAAAAGACCCGCTTTTTGTAAAATTTTATCTATTTTATCCAAGTATTTTCCTTGATACCCAGCATCCAACAACAACGAAAACAGCATACGGGAAACAAGGTCGTACGCAATAGGATGATGAATATCTTCAAGCGTGTTATCATTATCCTTATACATACCATTTTCATCAAAACGTTGCAACTGCGAAGCAATTTGCAGGTCGATAAAATCGTCGGAACAGCAAAGTCCTTTAGATTGTCTAAAATATTCGCTAACGCAGGTAAACAATGCCCAGTTATTAGGCTTGTCCGTCGGAGAAGTCGCAAATACCGAGTAACATTTATTAGGTTCAATTGACGAAAGGCAGTTTTTCCAATAAGCAATATCGTCATAAGCTACGGCTTTGCTTTTTTCCAGCTCCGTAATGCAAGAAATCATTTCACGCACCGAAAAATCGTTTGCCGCCCGCACCTTTGGTATCGTTTTACAACAATATTCCATCATTTTTAGAAAAATCGGCAACAAATCAATTCGCCTGCCATTTGCAATCAAAATGCCGATATTTGCGGTTAAACGTGGAAAACCATGCTCCGTCAATCCGTCCTTTTGCACCTTGTTGAAATAATGGAAAATATGCTCGTCCGCGTATGCGGCAAGCGTTTTCTCCATTAAATCGATATATTCTTCGCGCATTTTATCAATCCTTATA